>CADCDO010000018.1 GCA_902800345.1 Fibrobacter succinogenes | reverse complement strand
AGCTTCGAAATTCCGTATGTTGGGAAAACTTTAAGCATTGGTAATGAAGCATATCGCATGTCCGAAATTATTGATGTTGTTGACCAAGTGCGTTTAAATCTGTTGAATGCCATGCAAGGTAATATAAGTGATAATGGTGACACTATTCATTTGGATTTGTCTGCAATAAAGACAAAGTTTGATTCGTTGAATGCTAATGTATCGTCTCTAAAAGGTGGAACGATAAAAGATTTCTTATCTGCTGTTTATGTGAGTGAATCAATAAATATTTTAAATTCACTTGATGATGTTTCTTGTGTAGATGTTGATAGCGATTGCCTTTCAATTGAATTTCGTTTAAATTCACAACGTCAGAATGTTGATTTTTCGTATGTAGAGTTTGACACGGAGATTAACACTACTGTTTCGATTGATGTTGAAATTTGCAGAAATGGTGGCGATCTTTTGGGAGATAATCATTTTAAGTCGTTTGAAATAGAAATGCTTGGTATAACGGCTGAAAATACAAAAGAATATGATTTACCAATCTGTGTCGAAAATGAACATTTAAAAATTGTTATAACAGAAAATCAGGTTGCATCGAATGTAAAAATAGATGATTTTATTGATTTGTATTATGATTCGATGAATTATGATGTAAAAATATTAGATGATATTTGTGTGCCTTTTCTTGATGAATTTATTTTTTCTAAGGGAGGCATGGACTTTAATATAAAAGAAATCCTTGATGTTGTTGATGCTTATAATCGAATTACGCAATTCGTTGTTGATTATTCTATTTGTGATGATGGATCTATTGATCTTAGCGGTGTAAGTGAATATTTGAGTAAACTTAGTGTGAATCTTCCATTGCGTAGTATTGGAATAAAAGTTCTTTCAGGACAAGATTATGATGATAATAATTTTGTGAATATATTAGATGCATCTTCTTCTTCAAGTAATCTTCAATTAAGTGACGGAAATAATACGATTTTGTTCAAAATTTCACCTGTACAATTGGACTATACGAAGTGCATAGATTTGGGGCTGGTTTCTTTTAGTAAATTTGGTGTTGATTTTGATGCGTATCTCAAATTTGATTTATATAGAACTAAATCCGGTAATATTGTTCTTTTAGGGAATTCTTTAGATAAGATCGGTTTAGAATTGTATGCTGGTATTGATGAATTAAATCTTGGTGTTTTTAAGGTTGGGTTTGGAGATTGTGGAAAACTCAGCTTTAAAGTGGGTATTGATCCTAAAGTTGATGATATTAGTAAGCTTATTAGCGATAAGATAATTCAATTAGAATACGATGATTTATGGGTTAATGGATTTAAATTGGATTCTGGCGAAAAAGAAGCTTTTGTTTACGATATTGATTCTGGTAAATGGACTCTTCCTTCGAAAATAGAAAATATTGAATCGCTTTTTAATGCCGATTCATTCTCAATTTCAACCGTTATTAGCGTTGCGCAAAATGTTCCTTTCCTGAATGATCTGGAAATTCCAATTGCTAATGGCATTAAGGTTGTTGATCTTGCGTCTAAGGTGGATTTAGTTAGAAATGATATCTCACTAGCTGTTGCAAATACAATGCAAAAGGCTGATGCTGCTACGGAATATTTGTACAGCATTGATGTTGAATCCCTGAAAAATACTTTTGTGGAAATTGCAGAAGATAAGTGCAATAATTTCCTTGAATCTGTTGAGTTTAAAGTTGCAAATTCTGAAACACAGATATTTGACCTTTTGAGCCAAGAGGCTAATAGCGGCTTAATTGGTCTGAAGTCGGGCAAAAATGTCTTTAATATGACTTTTAAGCCTGTTTCCAAAATGTTGGATAATTTGTCCGTTTATGGTATTGATTTGCCGAATGTGACGATCAATACGGAAATTGCAGTAACGTTTAGTTTTGAAATTAATGATTCGGGTTTGATGACCAATATCGAATTTGATTTGGATTCGTTTAAAATTGGCTTAAAGCCTTCTGGCAGTAATCCACTTGTTACCATCGCCGATGACGGATTTGTTGTTTCTTTCATAAATAATGAATGGAACCTGGAAGGCATTGATATTTTGCCTGAACTAAAATTTGAATTGGTAACTTCTGCACTTAGTCAAATTTCTTATCTGAATAAACTTCGCGTTACAATTGGCAAAAATTCGTTTGGTGTTGGTGAACTTATTGGAAATGTTGGCGATTTGTGGGGTAATTTTGGTAAGGCCTTCCAGGATGCTGTTGATGTAAAGAATGGTGTTGCTGATAAAATTAGCTTGGATATTGCCGCTTTAAAGAATTCCTTCAATAATCTCGTTCAAGATAAACAGGATGAAATAAATTCTTGGCTTTCGGATATCAAGATTGCGGCTGGCTCTATTGATAAATTTGAAGACGCTAAAAATGATTGGATTGACATCTTGAGTGCTGATATTGGCAATCTTGATTCGTTACTATCAGATGATGATAAATCATTTACGGTGGTGTTTACTCCGAAAGATGCTGTTTTAGATAATCTCAATATTTATGGATTTTCATTGGGTAAACCTAGCTTGAAAGCTTCTATTGCTCTGAATATTTCTGTGATTATTGAACATGGTATAGTGAGACTTGACGTCAATCCCGCTTTCGTGGCTTTGGACGCCACTGTGGATAATAATCTTCCGAAGGGGCTTCCGTTTGCCTTTGAAGGGAATGATAAAACCGTTCGTGTTTCTTGGGATGGCGAGAATGGGTGGAATCTCAATACTCCGGAACTCAAGTGGAAGAGCAATTTCTCGCTTGAAACGCTTCTCAACGGACTTCAAGACGCCAATTTCCCTTTCATGGATAAGTTGTCGTTTAAAATTGGGGATGAAACCTATAACGTTGTAAAGATTGCCCAAAATATCAACAATTACTGGAGCGCATTCTCCGGCTCGTTCTATCAGGCCGTGAAGAGTACTGAGAATGCAGATAAGAAAATTTTGTTGAAATTGAGTGATCTCGCAACGAACTTCAGTGCTGCTCTTGAACAGCAACAGGGCAAGATAGGCAACTTTATTGAGAAAATAGGAATCTTTAAAGCTGAAGAGTATGATAAAATTGACAAAACAAGTGAAATGTTTGCCAATATATTTAAAGCCGTGTCTGGAAGTGGCGTGGAGGGGACGCAGCAAGTTCTCGGAAATCTTGATAATGTAGATGATTTGTCTGAGAAATATATTGAATTGGTTGAGGGGACGAATAAGATTACTGTTGCCTTTACTCCGAAACAACTTGGTCTGAAAAAACTTGACCTTGAATTGTTAAATCTTGGTGAGGTGGATTTTGATGCCACAATTGCTCTTGACCTTACACTGAATGTAAATGGTAAGAATGTTACATTTGCTGGTGTTGCGCTCCATGAATTTGATTTGAAAGTGGTGAAGGATATTGCTTCCGAATTTGAAATTATGGGTCAAAAGGCGATTGTCGAGAATGGATCGGTTACTTTTGACGTTTCTGTAAGCGGTCGTAAATTTGATCTCAAGAAATGCGATATTGAATTTAATTTTGATAAGCTTGAGATAATGAGAGGCTCAACATCACTTGTGAAGCTGGGTAAAGACGATAAATTCGCTTACCAGAACGGCAAGTGGGTTTATCCAAATAAATTCGATAAGCTCGTTTCTATTTTGAAAAATGGTGAATTCTCGCTTTCGAATTTGCTTACTGCGGTCAAGGCCTTTAATATTCCTGTATTGAATACACGTACGTTCAATATTGGAACTAAAGACTATACGATTACCGATATTGTTGAACAGGTGGATTATGTTTGGAATAATCTTTCAATAGCCATTCAACAATGTATGGATAATTCAGACAATATTGGAAATCAGGCTCAAAACAAGATTTCGCTCAAACTCGAAGAACTGTCGACAATATTTGGACAATACGTTGGCGATGATGTAAAGAACTTGTTCTCTCACATAGGTGTCCTGAAGAATATTACTGGATCAGGTTTTGATAATGATAATTTGGGGGCTCAGGATATTTGGGTTACCTCCCCAAAGACGATTGGGCTTGATGTTGGGGACAATAAGCTCTCGTTTGTTCTTGATACAAACAGTTTTAGCAATGATCTGAAAATTTACTCGGTAAATATCGATAATATTACAGGTTCGTTCAAGGTTCAGGTTGATGTCAGTTTCCACGTTTCTGATGATGGAAAGATTTCGAATTTCAAAACGAGTTTGTATGAATTGAAATTGGATATTGATCTTTCGAAAAATAGCAATATTGCTATGTTGCCGATTGAAGTGAAAAATAATCATGTGAGCTTTGATTTCTTTGAGGGGAGTGAGTGGGTACCCCCTAAAATGAGATTGAAACCTTTAGGTGATATCTTCAAAGGTATCGATTTCACGAATATTCCTTACATCAAGGATTTGAATCTTACAATTGCTGGGCAGCAATTGAATGTTGCTTCTGTTATTGAATCTATTAAAGATTTTTGGTTTAGTTCTTCGCAGGCGATACAATGTGCTATAGAAAAGAGCAAAACGGAAATAGGTGAATTTGATGCTGATATTAATAAGCTGAATTCAATGTTCGATGAATTGTGCAGGAATAGTGGATCTGAAATTGCTGCTCTGCTTGGTAACGTGAAAGTAACCGCTGATGATGTCGGTTTGTATCGAAAGTTGACCAATGCTTATGAATTGTTGGCAAATGACAATATCACGACTAATTCGATTTTGACGGGTCATGAATTTACGTTTGTATATTCTATTCAACCGGCATATCTGAACAAGTTTGAATTGTACTCGATTCCGCTAGGCTCCCTTGGTTTCGGCATGGATGTTGCCGTTAAAGTTACGGTCTCTGAAAAAGCTGGAGAAATTGTATTTACTCCGTCATTGACGGGCGTTGCGCTGAATATCGATCTCTCTTCGAGTGTGGTTGATGGTTTGCCCATCACGTTCGACAGCAAGAATATCCGAATTTCTTACTCGGGAGCTTCGTCTAATCCTTGGAATGTCGAGCTGCCAGATTTCCATATGAATAATGAGAATCTGTCGATTGAAAAATTGATTGCAAGCGCCGCTAATTTGCCGTTGTTGAAAGATTGGAAATTTACTGTTGCTGGCGAAACGATTTCTGTTGCAGATGTCATAACTAAGGTGAATACCGTTTGGAATAACGTTTGTTTAGCTGTGAATAATGCAAAAGACAATCATAAATTGAATCTTGCATCATTGAGAAATGCGTTTAGTGAACTTGTTGGTAGTCAAACAATTGCCTTCAAAAATTATATTGGCGATATAAGTGTACTTGTTCAAAGAGTTGTTGATGTGGATGCCGGTACTTTAGGTGAAGTTCCTGTTAGCCTTTTTGGAACAGATCCCTTAAGTGAAACTCTTGAATTTGCAGATGGTGATACCAAGACTCTCAAGTTTAAATTTACGCCTAAATTGTCATTGGCGAATAGTGTTAAATTTGGTCCGCTCGAAGTATCTAGCGCTCAAATGAATGCGACTATTGATGCCGAATTATCTATAACATATGAAAATGGTGGATTTAGTTTTGATAGAGTTGCTGTAAATGATTTCTCAATAAAGTTGTCTGCTTCTGCAGCACCATCGAAAACAATTGATTTATTCGGTGCTAATGCGTCAATAACTAATTTGACATTAGATGGAACTCTGAACATTGATTTCAAAAATGCAAATAATCCGTTGGCTGGAAGTGTTAAACTTGGATATGATGGAATTAGTATCAATTCCTTGTCATTTGGAAGCGGTGAATTTGGTTATGATTTTGAAAAGAATGCATTGACGTATCCGAGTGGTCTTGACGAAATTTTCAACATGGATCTTTCTTTGCAGACTATACTCAGTTTTGCAGAAAAGATGAATATTCCGTATATTGGTGAAAAAATCGAAATTGCTGGGGTGGGGAAACTCTCTGTTATAGATATTGCCAAGAATGTTGATTCTGTTCGGTCCAATTTGTCTATTGCATTGAAAAGTCTGGTTGCAGAATCTAAATCGGTTATTAATGTAAATGATTTGTATAATCGATTTAAAGGTCAGTTGGGGAACTCTTATTCAACTTTGGTTAACGGATTTAGTACATCAAAGGTTAATATCGGTGAATTTGTACTCGATTTGAAGACTGGAGCGGTCACGAAGGTGACGGAGACGGGTGAAGAACTGGTAGCGGATTTTACACAGGATGGCTTTATAGCGCTTTCGAGTTCTCTGAAATTTGACTTTGTTTTTGCTTTAACTGTTGCCCCCATAACCATTTTAAATACACCTTGCAACCCTGTTGTTAATATTGGTTTTGGACTTGTTTTCGATTGCAATTCCCGCAAATTTTCGTTTGATACTGATAAACAACTTTTATTTGCGATAGTTGTGCCTAATATTTTATCGAGTGATCCTACGATTAATACCATATCTCCGTTTGTGGTAAAGCCCGAAGGTAGTATACCTCAATGCTTATGGATAAAAGTCGTGAAAGATGATTCAAATGGCTGGAGATTTGAACATAACGTTATTGCAAATCCTTCATTTTCTGTTGGAAATCTGCTAAAAGACTTGGCGTCGATTGATTTTGCGACTTTGATTAAATCTATTAGTAATGTAAAAATACCGTTTATTAATAAGTCCCTTAATGATGTTAAGTTTAAATGTGGCGAAGTTGAATATAGCATACCTTCTGTTGTAGAAACAATGGGTAAGTATTGGACAATGGTGTCTAAGGCAATTAATCTTCCGAGTGCTTGCCTTGTGTCTGCTGATAATTCTGAGATTGCACAAATACAATTAGGGAATGTTGTTAATTTCTTGGCTACTTCTACGAATATGGTGCCAGAAAGCTTATTGAAACAGCTTGACTTGGTTGTTGATGGTGCAAAAACGTATGCGAATATTTTAAATAATACATCAATTACAGATATTATCAGTTTTGACAAGAATACATCGAAAAATTTTGTATTTGCTTTTACTCCCCAAACATTGAGATTTGATAATCTTGATTTGGGAGCCTTTAAAATAAAGAAAGTAAATATTGATTTTAAATTTAACCTAAATGTAAAGTTGACTTGGGATGGCCAGAAGTTTGACGTCGACTATAATTTTGATTCTGTTGGCTTGAATATTAATAAGACAATAGGCGAAAATGCAGTAGAAAGCATTTCGATGGCGCTGTTTGAAGCTGATGTAAAAAAAGGTGATTTTAAATTGGACCTTGTTTTGGATAAAAATTTAAGCCTTGATTTATCAAAATCTAGTGCCTTGTTTACTTATGATTCAATTGCATTGAAGGCTGGGAAGGCTAATTTAGTTTCGCTTTCGAAGGCTGATGGTGAATTTTCGTACAACTTTAGTTCTAACGAATGGAGCATTCCTGAAAAAATAAAGAGCTTTACTTCGCTTTCTGGTGCATCCCTTGTCAATAAGATCCATATTATTGTAAATACGATGCAGACTGCGTTGCGTAGCCTTGTTGAGCAAAAGACAAAGCTTGATTTCTTGGATGGCTCGATTGATACGATTGTCGATATCGTGGACAAGGTTCAAACTTTTGTTTACGGCAATGATAAAGTTGCCGGTTTGCTGAAGTACGTCAATGGCTCTTATGTCCCCAATTTTGATTCGTTGGATGAATTAAAGAATAGATTTAATCGTGAATGGATTCGATTGTTTAAATTGCGAGAAGATGCAGTATTAAATAAATCAGATGAATTATGGGTTGACGCTGATTATAAAATTAAAGATAAAGATGATAAAGACGTTTTACCATTAAATCTTGTGTATGAAACGGATACTAAAGGTGATGTTATTGCCATTAATCTAAATTTTGAACTTGTCTTTGAAATTGCAAAAGAATTTGGCTTGGATTTCTCCTCGTCATTGGCTAAGGCGTCAAATGGACTTGCCAATATAAGCACAAGTGGCTATGTCTCTGCCAGTGGTAAGGCGGGGATGAAATTTAGTTTGACTATTGATCTTAAGAAAAAAGAGCTTAATGATGAAACTACTTTAGCGGAAGTTGTGGTAGATGAAGAAATTGATACCTTGAATGATAATGAAAAATATACGGAATTTTCGTTTGACGATAAGGCTATTAGTTTCGATGAATCGATTGATATAAATCTTGTTGATCCTTCTGATTCCTCGAAAAAATTGGATTCCTTTACAATTGTTAAGGATGCCAATCTTACTGAGAATTCTTGGAATGTACATTCGGGTGGTGGCTCTGCAACAATTGAATTTACGGAATCAAATCAACTCCGCATTATATTCAATCAGGAATTTGATATCAATGGCAGTAGTAGTGCGGATGCTTTTGCAGAATTGAAACTCACGGGATCAAATCTGCAAACTGTATTGAATGCTGATTGTCAAACCCATGGAACAGGTTCTAATCAAAATCTAGTTTTTAACGTAAAAAGTAAAAAAACGAATAATGTTAAATCGATTAGCATTGATTTGGGAAAGATTGAGGAACTCTGCTTGGCAGGAATTATCTCGAATGATGCTGATACTAAATTGGTTGAAAAAATCAACGAATACCTGTCTTTACAGAAAACGGAAGATAACAAACTTGTATTGTCCGATAAGACAATTAATGATTTGATTTCGGATAGTGGTGTTGCTGAAGGTAATTCGATTATGAATACCTATGGCATATATGCTCTTGAAGCGAAAGATGATGGGGCGGGTTCTATAACCGTTAAGTTCGGCTGTGATCCAAGAAAGGTTCAAGGCTATGCAACCGACGAAAAGGGCAAAGTTAAGTCCGAATACTACTTGCTTTGTGATGATGCTGGAAAAGTAAAGTATATGCGCCTTTCTGGTAAAATCACTCCTTCTGGTAAGGTGGCAACTTTTGGTTTGACTGGGGCGTTTATATATCTAAAGAAAGATGGAAATGGAGAACAATTTGCTAAAATTGAAGATTCGTATGAAAAATATGAATTTGTAAAAATAACGAAAAAAGAGTATGGGTCCAAAGAACAAACTGCAGCTCAATCAGCTGTCGATGCCTTGAATAATGAACTTTCTAAAAAATGGCATGGTTTAGTTGAGGCTACTTGTGCGAGTGTTAAAACCAAAGATAATCAAGAAAAGTATGTTATTAGTATTGTTCATGGGAATGGATTAGCTGACGCTATCAAGGCTCATCAGAATGATTTAAAAACATATAAAGAAAATGAAAAGAATATTGCTGAAGAATTTGTTGAAAATTTGAATGCAACTCTTGAATCTGAATATGATAAGTGCTTCTATGCTGATTTAGAGGAATCTGTTGTTTCCGTTAATGGTAAAAGTGAAAAACAATATTCTGTAATCTTACGAGAAACAACGTGCATTATCAAGAACTCAGACTCCGTTCTTGAGGTGAATATTGGACAGAATAAAGATAATACTGGAGTTTATGTAAATACAAGTGATTGCTTAGATGTTTCAAGCCTTGCGAATGCTATTGATTCAGCTATTATATGTACTGCAAAAAATGAAGCATGGCTTGAATCTACAGCCAAAGTGTCTGTTTCTATCGTTGATGGAAATATCGTATTTACCTCAGCTGATGATGTTTCTGTAACGTGCGGTGATTTGAGCAAAAAATCTGTTGAATCAGAGACAGACTTTATTTTGTTTGCTACAGGTCAAGAAGATAAAGCTTCTAAAGTTGACTTCCAAGATTTCGGTATTGTATTTAAATCTACTACAAAACTGAGTGATGTTCTAGACGGTATTAGTAATGTATTTAATTCTAGTACTGTGTTTGCATCTAATAATATCGAAATCATTTGTACGCGTAAAGATGGTACAATCTTAGATCATCTCGAAATTCGTTATAAGAAAGAAGATCCATCGAATGCTGCTTTCGAAATAAAAAATATTGGCACAAGCAACATCTTGCATTTGCTGGGATTCTCTTCTCACCAAAAGTCTGTTGCGGATGCCTCTGGATATCAATACATCTGTGGTGGCTCCATACTTGGATATGATTGGTCTAAACTTATTAGCTTAGGTAACCTAAATACTGAGGTTTATGCAAATGCTAAACTTGAGGTTGGCACGAAGGTTTCTGTAAAGGAAGTTAAGCAGGATAAATACTCCGATAAAGGGACTCTCGTTCTTTCAGAACCTGATAGCCATGTCTATAGCGTTGGCGGGTTCATTAAGATTGATGATGGAGATGATAACCCTAAGAATGATAAATTCTTCAGAATTACAAATGTAAAGCATAATGCGGAAGGTTCTGCAATCTCTATCGAAGTTGAATCTTATGGTGGTGCTTCACTTGCAGATATTGTTAATGATAAGACCTTGATTTATGTAGCAAGCGCTAATGCTACGTTTGGATTCTTGGGAATTGATGCTATCGCAAATGGTTATTTGGATTTGAATGCTTCGTTTAAGCTGAAGACTCCTGAAAACGATAGTCAAAAGCCTAATTTCATGGGCTTTATTATGACGCCGGATATTAAGCCTAGCGGTAATTTCTCATTAAGTGCAAAATCAGATGTGTTTGGAACAAATACTGAACTGCTTAGTGGTGATATTACACTTGTTGATGATAATGGTGCAGTTAAAGTTAAATCTTCTTTTGAATTTGCTAAAAATTGGAAAGATATTATTGATCAATTCAAAAAATTCTCCATAGAACAGCTTTATACTGTTTTGGAAAAGATTATTGATAAATTGAATGAAATCACGGAAAGTACCAAGAAGGTAAAAATTCCTGTTATCAACAAGTCTGTTGGCGACTTGGTGAATGTTGCCAATGACTTACGTGATATTATCAAGGAACTTCGCGCACAGAAGGTTACCAGCATCCAGTCTTTGGCGAATCTTTTGAATACCTACATGGAAAAGAGCCATTTCAGGACTCATTATGGTGAAAAGATTTTTGATTTGCAATATGATGTTAACACAAGTTCTGTGAATGTTGTGTTTAATGTCGAAAAACTCTTTAAGACTAGCCACAATTTCAATTTTGGTACGACTGGAGCGGGCGTCAGTGGCGAAGCGGCTATAGAAGTTCAGGGAAGCTTCTGGTTTACCTTGAATGCAACCATGTCTGTAGATGATAAAGGTGTAGAATTAACCGTCAATAAGTCAATAGACTTCGGTGCTGATATTGCCCTTATCGGTGATAACCTTAGCTTTAAGTTGGGTATTGATAAGAAAGATGATTCGCTGTTGGGTAACTTGATTTCTGTGGGTGACGAAAACAAGAAAGCCTACATGTATGGAAAGGCCTGCCTGTTGGGATCCATTGTGAATGATGCAGATGCAACTGGGTTTAAGCTTTTCAATGATCAAGAATCTGATATTCGTGTTGATTTTGCATTGCCGATAGCCGTCTTTGGTAGGTTGCCGATTAATGTTTGTGGCATGTCTCTTGGTGATGTGCTGATTGGCCTTGACGATAATGGCAAGGTCTCGTTTAGCGAGTATAATGGCTTTGCTGAGTGCGAAAAAGCCGTTAACGCCGTAATGCGAAACTATGTGAATGATTGGAATGAGCAACGTGCGGCTACTGCTACGACAACTACGCCAATCCTCGATAAGTCTATCTTTGTTGCTACGTCTGACGTTGATTTGGCTTTCGATTTTTGGTTAAACGATGATGCTAAGAGTGGTGAATCTGATGCGGGTGACAATACCGCTGCAACGACTGGAAACGCAGCCGCATCAAAGAAGTTTGTCGTTGATTTCTCTAGTGTGTACGACGAAATCACAAAACTTGCTGATTTTGCCAATTTGGATTGGTTTACCCAAATTAGGCTTGCTGTTGCAGGCTTGAACAACCTCTTTGATTATTTGGAAAGTCACATCAATAGCAATATGGCCAAGTCGCTCAAGTCCGTGCCTGTTGTTGGCAGTGCGTTGAGCAGTGGTGTAGATTTCTTGAGCGTGCTTAAGAATAAGGTCCTTGATCCGTTCTCGAAGTTCGTGTACGAAACATCGGGCCTTTCTGCAGAAATGCTAGCCAAGAAGATGAATGGCTTGCTTAATGGCTATTTCAATGATTCTGCGTTAGATTTGAACGCTTCTGATGTTTTTGAGTGGCTCGGTGGTCAAGCATGGCAGAGCGTTGATGGAAAAAATAATGGAACGTGGTATCGTTCAACGAGGGATTCTGCGGAATGGTTCTTCCAGTTGGGTAAAACTTATGAGTGTGGTGCCGATATAGGCTTTGATTTGGGTTTGCCGGGACTTGGAATTGAAGGTGAAGCTGGTCTTTCGCTTTCCTTGAATTGGACTTTGGACTTTGGATTTGGCATTTCTAAAACAGAAGGTTTCTATTTCATCTTTAGGGATGGTGACGAAATTACGGTGACAGCTATTGCTGGCTTTAAACCAAATTCTAAAATATTGGGTTCTTTTGCAGGATTAGGTTTGCTTCTTGAGCCTGATCAAACAACAAGTATTGAAGTTGGCTTTGGTTTAGATCTTGCTAATGCTAAAAAAGAGCAAAGTAAGTATATTGGTCATCAAACCATTTCCATGACAGAAGCTGATTTGTCGCTCAAGGAAAGAGGGAAAGATAGACATGAAATTGAAAAGCTGAAGGGTAAAGCGGGTGCTGATACCTTAATTGCGAATTACAAAGAAAACAATAAGACCAAGAATATTGGCAAAATTGCCGTAACAGAAGCGTTCTCGGAATTGGCTTTCTCCTATTATGCCGATTTAACGATTGAAGCGGGGATGTCTGTTGGTATTGCACGAGATCTTGAAGGTAAAGTTGATGGAGATGCTCCGAGGTTCCCGAACATTAAAGGAAAATTTGAATTTCAAGCGTCTGCAGACCATGAAAATAGTTTGGGTATAAACAAACTCGGTTTCACTGAATTGAAATTCGACATGGGTTCCTTTATCGGCAGCGTACTTGGACCGATCATTTCAAAGATACAGACGGTGATTAAGCCGTTGGAACCGCTCATTGACTTCTTGATGACTCCGTTCCCAGTGTTGGATGACCTCGGTGTTGAAATTACGCCGCTTGACTTGGCCAAGCAGTTTAGCAAGGGCAAGTTCGATGATTCCATGGTCAAGGCTATCAAGGACTTGATTACAATCTCCAATTCGATATCTGCTGTTGGCAAAGAGTTGACGATTGGTTTGGGCGATTTTATACTTGTCAAAGAAAAAGGTGATTATACTCAATCATTAAGTTTCCTTGAAGGGAGGGCTCCTAGATCATCTCTTTATGCAGATCTTGGCAATTATGTCGAAAAGTTTGATAAAGCCAACTTCTCCACTCAGGCATCAAGTACTGTAAGCAGTGCTGGTTTCAACGTCGGTGATGGCAGCTGGTATTTCTTCTGGCAGAAACCCGAGAAGATATTCCAGTACCTCCTTGGCGAAGATATCGACTTGGTCAAGTACACAATGCCAAGGCTCAGTTTCGATTTTAGCTGGGATAAGTTTATCCGCATCTGGGGTCCGCTTGGTGCACGTTTGGGCGTTTCATTCGGTGCGTCCATTCAGCTTGGCTTTGGTTACGATACGCTTGGCATTCGCCAGTTCATTAGCAGCGGTTACAAGGACTATAGTCGCTTTATCAACGGATTCTACGTTGCGGATAAGGACGAAAATGACAACGATGTTAACGAACTTTCGTTCCATGGAGGCCTCTCTGCGTCTGCCGAAATCAATGTGGGCGTATCTGCCGGTGTCGGTGGCGGCGTTGATATCAACGTGGGCTTCAACCTTTACGATCCGAACCACGATGGCAAGGTTCGCCTTGGCGAAATGGGTCAAATTATCAAGAATGATGGCCTGTTCGGTATGTTCGACGTGAACGGTGCGATTACGGCTAAGCTCTATGCATATGTTGATTTGCTGTTCTACACCAAGAAGTGGAACATCACGGGCGATAAGACTCTGTTCAGCTTCAATTATGAACATTCGACATCTCCGGTGTTGGCATCAGAGAATGATGATGGCAGTGTTGTTGCAAATGCTGGCCAGAATGCTGGCGAACGTATATCTACCGACAAGACGAACCCCACACTTAATGATGGCGATGAAACGCTAAAGTATAAGATTACAGGTAAGACTATTACATGGGATGGCGGTTCTGCAACCGTTGAGGATGAAAATGGTAAAAATGGTAAGTTCATCATCCCTTCTGAAAATGGGAACGATACAATCATTGTAACAGGTGAAGCTGAATGTAATATCGAAATCATGGCTGGTGATGGTGACGATATTATCGATTTGTCTGGGTTGATCATTAAGGAAGGTTATGCAGTCATCATTTGGGGTGGTGCCGGTAACGATACCATCAAGGCTGCTCACGGCTTGAACATTATCTTTGGTGACACGGGCGTGGTCCGTATTGATGAAGAAAAAGATGAAAAAGATAATTTTGTCCGTAAATTTGTAGCGGAAGCTAATGTTGACGCTGGTGTTGCTGGTAAGGACGTAATTATTGGAAGTACCGGTCGTGATATCATCTTTGGCGGTGCCGGTGTCGACCAGATTGACGCTGGTGCTGGTAACGATATCGTCTTCGGTGACGGTGGTAAGATTGATTTCAATGTAACAGAAGTTGAAAAGAATAATCTTATTACGGATAATCAAGTCGATGAAGACGCGGAAAAAAATACTGAAGAAGTGAAAATACCTACTGCTAATGAACTTAAATTTGTTGCGGCATCAAGCATTGATGGTAACATTGTTAAAGCTACCCGTACCGATATCAGTGTTGATGGTGGTGATGATGTAATTATCGGCGGTGCTGGTGACGATGTGATTTACGGTGGTGCTGGCGATGACCGTATTGATGGCGGTGCCGGTAACGATACCATTTATGGCGAACGTGGCAACGACCGTCTCCTCGGTGGTTCCGGTAACGATACTATCTACGGTGGCGTGGGTCATGATATCGTCTTCGGTGACGGAATCCAGAGCGAACAAAATGTTCCTGGCAAAACAGAAAAAGTTATTGTTGATTTTGTAGATGTTAAAACTTTGTTCGCTGAAAAGTTCTACAGTGATGAGTTCAAGGCTGCCCAATTTAAGAACGGCTATGTTATAAACAAGTCTGAATTCAATGTTGTCGGTTCTACGCAAAGCGCTGATGACGGAGTTGCCGGTGCCGATAAGATTTATGGTGGTGAAGGCGATGACTTGATTTTTGGCGACAACGGTACTGAAATTGCTAATGTATCTAATGGCAATGACATTATCGAAGGCGGTCTTGGCAATGACATCTTGGATGGTAACGGTGGTAATGATACCATTAGCGGTGGCATTGGTAACGATATCATTTACGGTGGTTCTGGTGACGATCGTATTGATGGCGGTGCCGGTAACGATAGCTTGTATGGCGACCAAGGAATTCGTCAGTATGTAAATAAAGATAAATTTAGAGAGTTTAGTAACCAACAGATTACATTTGGCGAAAATCTTGGCTTGTCAGGGACTCTCTATAAAGATGCTGTAAGTGAAGAAATTACTGGTATTAAGGATGGTAACGATAAGATTATCACGGGGCCGGGCATGGACTTTGTCGACGGTCAGGGGGGTAACGATCAGGTCACGGTCTCGTTCATGGGCGGTGGCGATACCAGCTATGCCAACATTACTGATTCCGGTAAGGATACCGAAAAGAACGTGCTTACCATCGAAGGTACTGAATACGACGATACCATGTTGATGCGTATGAATACCGAGGAAATTGTTGGTGAAAATGAAAAAAATGAACATACGCTTGGTTTTGTTGCCTTGACACCGCAGAACCCAGAGACAACGGAAACATTTGCCAACACGAATATCGAACGCGTCAACTTCACGAAGGGTATCAATGTCGTGAATATTAACGCCAATGGTGGTGACGATAAGATTTACATCGATGGTACGGCCAAGATGACGAACGTCGATGGCGGTGCCGGTGATGATCAAATCCAAATCGGCCAGCTCTATAATTCCAAACGCAAGGCCAGAACGCAGGGTATCGCTCCTGATGATGGCTTTGAAACAATCCAGACTGCTGATGAAGAATATCTGAGCGACGGTGTTACCGAAAGTACGACCTTGAATGTTGAAGGTGGTGTTGGTATGGATACCATCATCTCCCTCCACAACAAGGGCAAGCTGAACATGGCTGGCGGTCTTGGTGACGATACGTTTGCTATCCATAACTTTGAAACAAGAGAAGAAATAAAAAAACAAACGACGGATGCTGCAACGGGCGAAACAAAAATCGAAACGACATATAGGAACAAGCCGATTACCGGTGGTGCGCTCTCTGTCGATGGTGGCCGTGGATTCGATCGCTTGAGCATTTCAGGCACGAATGGCGACGATACGGCTGTCATTTCGAAGGAAGGAACGCTTAGCAACTCTGTCGGCGTTAAGGCTGTCGGTGTTGAAAAATCGACGTTCTGTGCTGCTGGTGGCGACGACATATTCTATGTTATCGGCAATAACAAGGATGAACAAACCGTTGTTGAAGGTGGCCATGGCAACGATACCGTATCAATTGGAGGTAGCCTTGACGAAGAAGCAACGCTTCGCAGTGCCGATACTTATGGACAAAAGAATACCCTGTCATTTGAACTGTTGGCTGGTGATAAACTGGAAGGTGACAGGAAAAATAATTTTGATCCAAATGCTTCTGCAAAGACTCGGACGATTGACGAATCTTATACGGTTCTCGATACTTCTGAGGCTCCGGCTGTATTTATTGCAACTAAGAAAAATGGTGCTTATGTTGTTGATAATTCTGTCATTCAGGTAACTGAAGGTGATAAGGTAAATGAACCTCAGTTCTATGTGGCGTATTCCGGTGATTTGAAGGGTGGTGAAATTAAGGTTACTTTGACTGCTCCGATGCTTTCGACATCTGCATTGCAGAGTGGCGATAGGGAAATTTTGATTAGCTTGGATGGAACGTCATATGAATCGTTCAAAGAAATCGTAATTACTGAAGCGTCTCAACCTGTAGCCATTTATGTTAAGGCTCTTGACGACTTTTTGTCCGAAGAAGATACCGTCAAGACAATCATGATGGATTGCGTGTGGACTCATGACAGTAAAGACGAAAGTCTTGAAAAGTCTGCAAATTCCGTTATGGTGAATGTAAAGGATTCTAAGGCAGTCACAGCTGATGACGAATTTGGAAAGCTCCTGACTAGGTCCGAAGAGTTCATCATCTCTGGATTGCCGATTGAATTGGGCGAGATCCCAGTTGCGTTGAATAATGAATCTATGAAAGTCTATATCCAAGGTGTTGATGGATTCTTGACTGCTGCTTCGGATTATGAGCTCGATTCAACAACGGTTGACGGAAAGACTGTTTATACATTGACGTTGATTGGCGATGAATATACGAAGGATGAGTATAAAGGTAGGACTCTTGTCGTGAACTATCGTTCTAACACGATGGCAATAAGCGACTCCAGAATACGCTTGGCTTACGATAACGTTGATCCTTCTACGAATTTTAAAGTTAAATACATTTTTGAAGCTGAATCTGTAGACCCGTCTAATCCTCAATTGGTTGAAAAGACCGTTTTAAGCAAGACTGCTCTCGAAGAGGCTTTGAAGAATAAGTCTGATACTACAGGTATTGATACTTCTGTTTACTACGCGCTGAACGGCAATGTTCTTGCATTCTACAACAGTACAAATAAGCAGCTTGTCAATCTGTATGGTACGATAAACATCACGGCATCGAAATGGCTTAAAGATGATGCTGATGGACAAAATACCAACGGAACCGCTACAGATCCTGTTGAAAAGAAGAGCTTCTTGACGATATCCGAATCTTCACGTTACCTCGTTGAAAAGAGTTTTGTGGATGATGAGGCTAACCCTGGACAGAAGGTTCTTGAAAAAGACAATTCGTACAATTCGACTTCGTTTACAGTTAAATTTAATGAAGCTGTTGCGGAAAACAGGTTTGTCTATGTAAAGGTTGATGTTGCTGCTATCGTTGCTAAGATGTCTGAAGTCGATGACGAAAGCAAGAAGGTCAAGAATCTTTCCCTTACGGTTTTCGATGGCTCCAAGTATCTTAATCCTGAAGCCGATGGCTCTTATATCCTTGCCTTTAAGGGCGTGAAAGGCGGAACTCCGATTGAAAGCTACGTTATTACGCTGGTTGCGGATCATGATGATTCTGTTGAAGATTACGGCATTGTCACGATTCCGGCGGGTGAAGGTGAAAGTGGAAAGACGATTGAAGATATCGAAGGCAGCGTGTATGCTTATGGTGAAGGTGTCGGCATGGATGCAGACTTCGGTAATCCTGAAGTTCTCCATTACAAGCACAAGTACGCTGATGACAGAGGCAATGTCGTTCAGGCAAGTAAGGATGATGAAAAGAATAGCTTTGATATTTCTAAGTTGCCTGTCGTTTCCCGTATTAGTGATGAAGGCTTGACGATTACGATTACGAAGTCTGATCTGACGCCTGATGATCTTGTGAAGAAGGGCAATACCGTTAAGATTATCCAGAATGAAGCTTCGTCAAAGTGGTACCGCATTGAAGATGTAACTGAAAAAGACGGAAAGCTGGATATATTGCTGAATGAATCAATCTATGGTTATGAAGAAGAGGGTTGTCGCTTGATGTTCTCTGGGCAGAAGGATTACCTCTTCACGGATGAGGACGACAATACTGACCGAATCTTCGTGAATAACCAGGATTCCGATGCTGCAGCACGCAGTATATTTGAAAGCTATTCCGCTGAAAATGAGGATGGTGAAGAGGAAGAAATTATTGACTCCCTCAAGTTTACGAATAAGGATCAGACTGTCGTCGAGGCCGCAGAACAGTGGCAGGGCGAAATTGTTGCGAACCATATCGAATATGGTGAATACAATTTGGGTTCTGGCAAAGACCAAGTCGAAATCTCGAAGACCCTTTACCGTAAAGATGGATTCCAGACCTTCACTGTTGTGAATACGGGTGATGGCGAAGATGAAATCACTGTCCATAGCTATGAGGATAATTATGATGGCCAGCTTGTTATCAATGCCGAAGAAGGTGGCGATGACACTGAAGACAGTGGCGATAAAATCAATGCTGTTTCAGGTAATATTACCAAAGATGGCATGATAATCTTTGGTGGCGAAGGTCGGGATACTATTAACGTGTCTCAAGGCGTGATTGCTTTCGGCGATAAGGGCCACATCGAATATTCAAAACCGATTGACGCAAAGGATTCGACTAAGCGCGAAGTTGTTACGAGCTTGGGCTACGCGGAAGTTGAAAGAAATGGAGTAAAGACTTACGAGACCATTCACACAAAGATTTCCAAGGACAAGAAGACCGGTTATATCGAAAAGCAGACGGACGGTATCGCCCGTGGTGCGACTTCCATTAAGTCTGTTGACACGAATGACGGTAAACATGATGTAATTTCTGCGGGTGGTGCTGACAGCGTTGTTGTTGGCGGTGCCGATAGCGATTTGATTACGGTAAATGGTGAAAGGAACGTTGTCCTTGGTGATAACGGTGAAGTCAACTATTCGTCGAATGAGTCTGTTGGTGCTGATTGGCGTGATAATAACTTGTTGAATGCATCTCTCAAAATCGTTCAGACAATTGATGACCGTGTTGGTGACGTTGATACAATCAATATCTCTGGTGGCGAAAACGTTGCTATGGGCGGTGCCGATGGCGATAAAATCGAAATTGGCGGTGCGGACAACGTTGTCGTGGGTGATGCCGGTGTTTACACGGTCCGTGCAGAATGCCTGACAGTAGAAACGAAGAATGAACCGTTTGGCGGTCAAGACTACATCCAGACTGGCGATGGTCAGAATACGATTCTTGGCGGTACCGATGCAGATACGATTCTCACTGGAAGAGGTAATGACGTTATCGTCGGTGATGGTGGCTTAGTTGTCATGGACGATGAACATAATCCGCTTATCGTGACGAACTCCGGCAAGAACGTTGACGAAGAACGTGCTGCCGAAGAATACGAACGTGAACAAGCTAACAAGAACGAAGAGGTCGTTCAGACGGATGGCGATTCTACGGGAACGCCTGACGATTCTGGTGATGGTTCTGTGGACCAGACGGATACGGTTAAACCGCCTGTAAGGTCTGCCGGAGGTGATTTCATCTACGCTGGCGATGGCGACAATGTCATCTTTGGCGGTCTCGGCAAGGATCATATTGAATCGGGTAAGGGCGAGGATGTCGTATTTGGCGATAACGGTTATGCGACATTCCGCGGCAATGCCGACCTTGCAAATAATTTGCAAAATACGTTTACAGATCTTGAGGGTGTGTTTGAATTCACGAATGCTCCTGAAGTCCGTACGGATTCGACGCTCAGCTTCAACTTCCAGGGGGCTGCGCAGCAAGGGATCAACCCGGATGAAAAGGCCGGTGTGTCCGAATTTGAGGCCTTGCAGTGGAATAATATTACAGGGAACCTTGCCGGTACGTACGGCAACGACGACAAGGAAATGGTGCGCTTCAACGACGGTACTCGTGCAAGTTCCGTGAGCGTAACATATGCGGGTCGCGAAGCCCACCGTACGACTTCTACGGACAACAGCATCAACCTCCAGAATTACAACCACTGGCTGTGGGGCAATTCCGCGAACAACAGGTTGATGACTTCGGGTATCATGACGACTGCGCCGAATAACATGATGCAGAATGTCATGGAAGTGACTATCGATGGACTCAAGCAGTACTACGATAGCTACCAGGTGATTGTGTATCTCGATCTCCCGGATGCTAATTCGTGGGCGGAACAGAGTATCCGCGAGGTTACTTTGACAGTGGGTGACTTTAAACAATCCATTTTCGTGAACGATTACCAGGGTGCTAATTTCAACGGTGGATTCAAAAAGTCAACATATCAATCGGCTGAAGAGATTATCGACATCATCAACGCGAATAAGACAAAACCGGCAAATGAACGTGTCGATACATACGGTAACTATGTTGTCTTTGAAGTCTCTGCTGATGTGGCTCATGACATTGATCGTGCTATCATCACCATCCAAGATGGCTATACGAAAGACCAGATGAACGGCAAGGATATTCCGGGCATTGCGGGTCTGCAGATCAAGGGCGTCCATCATAAGCAGGATATTGCGGCTTCTACGGATGTCGCGTTCGGCGGAAACGACTCCATCTTGACTCGTGGTGGCGACGATATTGTCGTGGGCGGCACGGGCGGCGATAATATTGTGACCCATGGCGGCGACAATGTTATCGATGAAGACGGTAAAATTGTTCCTCGTGTAACCGAAACGGCGACTGCGTCAAGTGCCACGGCGCAGGACGAAAGTGGCGATGGAGCCGCTCAGGTGCAGGAAAGCGACGAAGCGAAAAGAAAACGCGAAATTGCCGAACATGTCGCTGCCCATACGACATTCGGTGACGAACGCCTTGGCATTTATGACAACGATGTCGTCTTTGGCGACAACGCGAAGATGCTCTTCACGGAACGCGATGGCAATCCGGAAACGGCATCGACGCTTACGACCGCAGAATCTGTCACTATCGCGAAGGGAGAAATTTCTCACAGCGAAAAGGATAGCGACGGCAACGAGCTGAAGGACGAATTCAAGTACAAGGATACGATCATTACTGGCGACGGTAACGATGTTGTCGTGGGTGGTATCGGTGCGGACCATATCGAATCGGGCGCAACGGCTGCCGCTAACGAAATGATGGACGGTATAAATGTCTTGTCCATCAACTTTACGCGCGAACATTCCAATGCATCGGATTCGATTGCTGCGGGCGAGGCTGCCGGCGTTGTCGTGGATAACGATTGGCACAACTTCTACCGCAACGATCGTGGCGTAATCGTTTCGGATACGGCTTACAGCCAGAGTCAAAGCAATATGAACGCCTATAACGAAGCGATGAACCGTCTTTGCAATAGTCCGGATTCGTCTAACCCGTATGCGAGAGCGGAGGGCGTTGAAGTCCATATGTACGGAAAGATGAACGGGCAACGACAGGGACCTTCCAGCTTCACGATTGAAAATCACGACGAAATCGATGGCGATACTTCGAATACCAAGTTGTACAATACATATATAGCGTCTCAGCAAAGCGAAGAAATTGTCCTGAAGCTTCTGAACCTGGATACGTTTGTCGGTAACTCCGGCAACACGATCGATACGACTTCATATGACTTGTACGTATATATTGGTGGCGACAACAACGATACGGATACGTTCAACTATCTGTACGAAATTAAGTTGACGGATGCCCAGGGCAATACTTACAGGCGTTATCTGAACGACTGGACGGGACATAAGTTCGATGGTGATTACAAGGAAGCTTACTGCACGAATAAGCAAAAAGCCTTGGAAGCTTTGACCGACTTTACGACTCCGCGCGTCGAGATTATCGGTAATTACGTGGTGTTCCACGGAGTTACGGGTAACATGGCGGATATCCGCATCAGGAACGTCTTCTCGCTCAACGGACAAAGTCCGAAGAACTTGCCGATGATTACCGCCGTGCAGATTGTTTCTGGAGACGGCCGCTATAAAGAAAGCGAAAATGGTTCTCTCGAGTTCAATGATAAGCATTACGAGTTGGCGGATATTGCCGTTGGCGGCGACCATGACAAGGATCTTGTTTATGGCGACGAAGCCAAGCTTTGGTTCGATCTGGATGTGCCTTTCGCCTCTGACGAAAATATCGCGGATTACAAGAACCGAGTTATCGAGGCCAAGTCTATCGCTGTCGATGACGATGTCGTCAAGGCGGTCAGCACGGAAGACTATATCGAAACGGGCAAGGACCGCGATGTCGTCGTGGCCGGTGAAGGTGCGGATGACATAAGAACTGGTGCCGGTGACGATGTTGTTCTCGGCGGCAGCGCGAACCTGATTGTCGAACACAATAATCCGGTGGGCGTGTTCACTCCGAACACCGAAATCGTTCTCGACCAGCACACCATCAATACGAACTTGCATCAGAATTATCTGGATAACGATAATGCGAACGTCGGACAGTTCCAGAATCTGCTCAACCAGAACCGTATTGCGGGTATCGATACGTCTGTTCCGAATACGAATGACCGTCTCGACCAAATTGATGCGGGCGAGGGAAGGAACATTACTTCTCAGGCTTCGTACAGTACGGAAAAGCTTGTCGTTGAACCTCCTCCTCCAGCGCCTCCGGCACCGGACCCGATCAACCAGGGCAGTGGCGAGGGCCAAGGTAGTGGCGTCACTACGGGCGATGTGGTGCTTACGAGTTCGCCGCAGATTGTCTCGCTTACCGCAGGCGAAACCATTAAGCTTGTCTGCACGGATTACCCGAAGGGTAACCAGTGGTGGACTCCGAACGTGGTCATTTACGGTAACAATGCCGGTAACGGCGTGATTCCTGAAATCGACTGGGCCTGGGACGGCGAGACAAGAGTCCATACGAACGTTACAAATAATGTAAGAGTGGATATCCCGGACCATCCGAACGGCGCGAACGGCACGTACGAAATCTATCTCACCGCTAAGACTAGTGGTATGATATTCCTGTACGTTGACCAGGGCTAGTCTTTGATTCTGCCATTCAGAGTGGCTGCTCCGTCATCTTGAGTGGCGGCAGCCACGATGATTCGGTTCTTTTTTCGAATTGTTTTATCCCCGCCACACCGGCGGGGATTCTTTTTGTAGATTCTGCGAATGGGGGGTACGCTTGATACACTTGCTACACATTTTATTCTGTTGGCGTTTTTGTCCGGCAAAAAAATGGCCTAGAATGCACATAAGAACGGTGTTCGAGTATATATTTAGGCGTGAAATCAATGCTCTGGAACCTTTGCCAGCGGTCTAGATGACGTCGAAATGGTTGTCAATGGATGTTTGTGTGTTCGGGGCTGAACAAAACTGAGGAGTCCTCATGATTTTTAAGAAAAGGAATATTTTGGCTGTTGCGGCAAGCTTTGCCATGATTTTATCGGTGCCGTCGTTTGCAGACGGCGTGAGCAATGGCGATATGGAATATGGTGACGGCGGCTGGTATTTGTGGAACAACCCGGATGGCCCCGCTGTCGCGGAATCGAAGATTGCCGTGCCCGGGCTTGGTTTCAACGGTTCGCAGGGAGCGAAGGTCGTGGTGAAGGAGCTGCCGAATCCGTGGTGGGGCTTACAGCTACAGCCTCCCAAATGGCTTGCGGATTCCGGCTTCTACAAGCTTACGTTCAAGGCCAAGGGCAACATGCCCATCAACTCGGTGGTGCAGGGCGGGCCTCCGGACTACCGCCAAAAGGAAAGCGCTTCGTTTGAATTGACGGACAAGTGGACGACGTACTCGATGATATTCCTTGCCGACCAAAAAGGTTACGGTCTCAACAACATCACTTTTCAGATTGGCCTAAAGAAGGGTTGGGTCCAGATGGACGATGTCGCGGTAGAAAAGATGGACTCGATGTCTGACCCGGCGTGGTACAATGCTGCGGACGCCCGCATCGATAGTCTCCGCAAGGTGGATTTTACGGTCAAGGCGAATCCGGGCGAAAAGGTCCACGTGAAGCTCTTGCGCCATGCGTTCCCGTTCGGCACCGCTCTTGCGCTCTACGACAAAAAGGATAGTATTGAAAACTGGTACAGGAATGCCGCCAAGAAATACTTCTGGCACGGTGTCTCCGAAAACCAGTTCAAGTGGCCGGAATACGAACCGAAAAAAGGCAAGATCAAACGCGAGGAAATGAAGGAATACACCGACTTCACCAGCCAGAACAATTGGGCTCTTCGCGGCCATGCGCTGATGTGGAGCCACCAGGGATACGGTTTTGACAAGCATTTCAGCAACAAGGGTAACTGCAAGGAAATGGCGCAAAAACTCAAGGCGCGCATTGATCGTGACCTTAAGGAATACAAGGGCAAGATTACGGAATACGATGTATGGAACGAACCGATTCATGAATCGTGGACGTTCAACAAGTGCGGATGGGGCATTCTCGACAGCGCCTTTATCTGGGCGCACCGTGCTGACCCGAGCGCCATGCTCTATATCAACGATTACAACGTCGTGGCTGCCGGCGAAACGGACCGCTATTATGGTCTGATCAAGGGGATGCTTGACCGCAAGGTGCCTGTGATGGGCATTGGCGTGCAGTGCCACTTTGGGCTGCGTCCGGTAGTGCCGGGCCTTATCAAGGAGCGTTTGGACAAACTTGCTTCTCTCGGGCTCCCGATCAAGGTGACGGAATTTGACGTGGGCGACTGGCAGGCCGGTATGAACGATACCGAAGAAGTTCAGGCTCAAAAGTTCGAGACGTTTATCCGTACCGCGTTTAGCCATCCGGCTGTGAACGGCATCGTGCTATGGGGCTTCTGGGACAACCGTCACTGGGTCAAGAACGGTGGCATGGTCGCTTCGGACGGTCGAGAAAAGCCTGCCGCAAAGCGTGTCTATGACTTGTGGCACAAGGTCTGGACGACGGATTTGACTGCGACTGCCGACGAGAACGGTGTCGCGAAATTCCGCGGCTTCAAGGGATACTACCAAGTGAACATTGGCGACAAGAAGACGCAGATGTCCGTGAAGTAATAAAAGCGGAAATTTGTCATCCCGGGCCCTTGATGGGCGAGGAATCCAGTAAAGTTTCAAATTTTACTGGATTCTTTTTTTTATCATTTCATCCATGAAAAAGAATATTCCCGGAATCCTTTTTTTGCTCGCGATGCCATGCTCCGTCCTCCTTTACATCAAGGTCGAGGCGCTCTCTGGTTCGGAAGTCCTCGGTTTGATATCTGCTGTGGCACTTTACTTTGTTGTCGCCATCGTCATCGCGCTCGTGTTCAATAAGAAAGAATTGTAGCGGGATGACGATGCCTGGCGTCAGAATGACGGTATGCGAAAAGACGTTTACTTCTTGTCGCCTTGTTCTTCGATGACCATGTTATACGGCAAGAGCCTTACGCCGACAGGGTTCAACTTGGTGTGCCCATGGGTATCCGGCGGGAAGTGCAGCCCGTAACCGGCGGCCTTGAGGCGCTCTTCCTTGATGCCTTTGTTCAGTAGAAAATCGTAGATGAACGCAGCGCGCGTGTTCGAGAGTTCCTGCGGGTCCATGGATTCTCCGGATTTTACGCTGCACTGGATTTCGATTGCGATGGTCTTGTTGTGTCGCATGATGGAAACGATATCGCTCAACGCCGTATAAGAAGAATTGAGCGGCTTTTCGGAACCCTTGTGGAATAAAATTCTCCGTGCGACTTTGTCCAAGTTCTGCTTTTCGCGGATAGGGCAGCCGTTCTCATCGACTTCGGTCCGTGCGAGTGTATTGGGGCAGTTGTCGATGTAGTCGAATACGCCGTCCTTGTCGGAATCGAGCGGGCATCCGGTGGAATCCACGGGCGCTTCTTCGGGCGTTTCAGGGCACTTGTCGTCATCGTCGAAAACGCCGTCCTTGTCCTGGTCCACTCGGCAACCCACGCTATCGACGACAACTTTTGGCGGCGTGTTTTCGCATGCGTCCATAAAGTCCGGGATACCGTCCTCGTCGGAATCGACGGGGCAGCCGTACATGTTCACGATTTCGCTTTCACGGCTGTCGGGGCACTGGTCCCATTCGTCCGGGACGCCGTCCTTGTCTTTGTCTTGGAAACATCCGTTCTCATCGACTTTGAGCCCAGCGGGCGTGCCGGAACATTTGTCGTAGATGTCGGGAATGCCGTCTCCGTCGTTGTCCAAAAGGCATCCGTCGTCATTGACTTCTGCATTGGCGGGTGTTCCGGGGCATTTGTCTTTGCCGTCGTGTACACCGTCGTTGTCTTCGTCATAGATACATCCAAATTCATCGGTCGGGTCGCCTGGCTTTGTATTGGGGCATTTGTCGAGATGGTTCGGGATGCCGTCTTCGTCCAGGTCTTCTGGGCAGCCGGTACGGTCCACGAGCACTGCGGCCTCGGTGTTGGGGCATTGGTCTATGTCGTCTGCAATGCCGTCTCCGTCGCTATCGACCGTGCATCCCCGTCTGTTTACTTTGTACGACGGATTGGACTGGGGACACTGGTCCCAACGGTCTTCGATGCCGTCGCCATCGGTATCGATCCAGCTCAGGTCGAACGTCCTGCTGAGCTTGATGGATGCTGCAATGGGCGGGCTGCCAGGAACGGTGTAAGAATATTCATGACCTTTGTTCTTGACGGTGATGGGGTGCCCGCGGTGAAGCTTGCGTTTACGGAATAGGTCCATCCCGAGGTCCGCGTTGATGGCGAGCGTTGTGCGTTTGGGTAGCCTTATTTTCACCCCCGGGGAAAACCTTAGCGGGTCATTCAAAAATCCTTGCATCATTCCTGAACTGCGGATGCTTGTTTCGCCAGACGCTTCGAGCACAAGCGACACCCACTGGTAGGCGAAGAGGGTCAGGCCTGAACCCCAAACAAAAATGTTCTCGCCGTTTTCAAAAGTCCTGAGGTATCCCGCATAGTTGTTCCAGAAAACGTACTTGTTGATGTTCAATGTCAGGTAAAGCGTCCCCGCCATGGCGAAGTCTGCCGCGGAGTAAGGGTGGGTGGTGTTGTCCTTGTGGATGTACCAAAGGTGTCTTGGACGCAGTCCCTTTTCGTTTGTTCCGCTGGGAATGAATATTTCAAGCGCCGCCGATACGTTTAGCTTGTCCAGTATTTTTTGGTTGGGAGGGGCCACCTTGACCACAAGTCCCAGGTCGCCAAAGCCAAGTCCCTTGAGTTTCGTCTTGGCGGCGTTGCCGTCGTAGTGAAAATTCAGGTTCAATCCGACTTCCAGGTTGTCGAAAATGCCGTAGCCGATGTAGCCGAGAATGGAGTTCGAGGGGGAGTCCTTCTCCAGTTGTTTTTGCACCCCGTTTTCATCGGTCAGGTAGCCTTCGATGCTAGCGGGTTCCTTGCTGCTGGCCATCTCGAATCCGCCCATGACGAACAGCTCTCCGCTGTTGAGCGGACGGGCGCCGGGAACGTGGATTCCGTTTTTGCCAGCGGTAAATCCGGACTGTGCAAACAGCAAAACGGAGCAAAGGAGAATTGTTAAAAGGAACTGTTTCATTTTTTATAAAGAATTTAGACATTTTTTTGGATTAACTGTTTGCATTTCCAAATTTATGTATATATTTCACTTCCGAAGTGAGAAACAAGAACTCCGCAAACAAATTGCCGGAATGGCATCGGAAATCGCAGAAGGCGTACAAGGTGAACAGGGTGATCATCATCCTGCAAATTGTGGCTGCGCTTGTGATGTGCGGGGTTATACTGTATGGCATGAACAAATTGATGTAAAAAAAGGAGGAACTCTTATATGAGCATATCTTACTATTGTGGTCGTCGTCCTAAGAGTGATGCGTTCGATGATACCCCGGATCCAACTTTTTTGGGCGAAGAAGATGACCTGAACAAGGAAGAAGAAGAACTGCTGGAAGAAGATATCGACGAAGAAGTCGATTTTGACAAGCCGTCTTTTGGCCGTAACCCCATTTGGTCTGATTACGGCGAGGATATGGAATTCGACCAGTGATTTGGTCGCATAAACTATTTCGACTGGGGCTTGCCTTCGCTATCTTGGTCCTGTCGGCTTGCGCTTCCAGGCAGGCTAAAGTAGCGACGTCACCTCAGGGAAAACCTATCCAGGCGGAAAAGGTTTCTATTGATGTACCTCCGGTTGACCCGGGGAAAGAAATTGTCGGAGATTCGACAAGGCCTTCGTGGGTCTATTACCAGTATGGTCTCCAGGCGATTGACAACCATGAATGGGCGGTCTCCAAGCATTATCTCGAAGAATCGTTGCGCCTTTTGGTGACCGAAAAATATGATTCGCTAAAGAGCGGACTTACCCGTTCCCAAGATTCCATTTACAAGATGCAGATGCCGCTCCGCATTGTGCAGGCGCTGGAAGATGTCTATCCGAACTTGCCCGGGGAAGGGAGCGACTCGACGTCTGCCGACAGCGTTTCCATCGAAGGCGTCGATGATTTTGAAGAAAACGTGGCGGACAGCGCATCCATCCGCGTTATCGAGAACTTTTTGGATACGGTCGATGCCGGGCGTTTTTCGTTGCCGATTCGATTTAACGACCGTGTCATGCAGGAAATCTACTACATGACGACGAAGGCCCGTGGGTTCATCACGAGGTCGCTTACGCGCAAGACCGCCTACGATTCCCTGATTTATACGAAGCTTGCCCAAAGGCGCATGCCCCGCGACCTTATTTATTTGGCGTTGGTGGAATCCGGTTTCAACGTGAAGGCGTATAGCCGCGCCAAGGCTGCCGGCATGTGGCAGTTCATTCCCGAAACCGGTATCCGTTACGGACTGGAAGTGGATTTTTGGGTCGATATGCGCCGTAACCCGGAACTGGCGACGGACGCCGCCCTGAATTACTTGTCCCGCCTTTACGAGGAATTTGGCGACTGGCTTTTGTCCATGGCGGCCTACAACTGCGGCGAAGGGAGAATCCGCCGACTGCTCAAGGAAAAGCATGAAGACCCTGCGTGGGGAAATCGACCGGTGACATACTGGGACTTGCAACTTCCGCAGGAGACCATGCACTATGTTCCGCGAATCCTTGCCGCGATGGTGATTGGCCATTACCCGAACCATTACGATGTTGAAATTACGAAACGTCATTTGCCGGATTACGATACGGTTACCGTCTATGATTCGTTCTCGCTCGATGAAATCGCCAAGTTCCTGAAAGTTCCCGAAGATACGCTCCGTACGCTGAACATGGAACTCACCATGTGGTGTACGCCCCCGAATCGCGATGCTTATCTGTTGCGTTTGCCGTATGGCACGCGTGCCGCATTCGTGCAGAATTACGACCGCATGGAAAAGAACGGCTATTCGAGCTGGAGACAGCACAAAGTCCGCAAAGGGGAGTCGATAGGTTCGATTGCACAACAGTATGGAGTCCGTTCTTCCGAAATCCAGCGTGCAAACGACATGAAGAACACTCGCCTGAAAGTAGGGCGTACGCTCCTTATCCCGATTAAGGTCGCTCCCCGCAGATCGACTGGCAGGAAACCGAGCAAGGTCCGCACGTATGTGGTGCAATTGGGCGACAACCTGGGGTCCATATCCCGGAGGTTCGGAATCTCGCAGGAGTCCCTGCGCGTTTGGAACAACATCGAGGCGGGGTATAACGTGAAGAACGGCGATACCATTTTTGTCTCTAAACCCGACCTCAAGCCGACCAGCTTTATCCAGCAGCGCGTGGCGCTCAAGAAGGGCGAAAAGTATGTCGTCCAGGCGGGGGATACCTATGCGCAAATTGCACGCAAGTACAAGGTTCCGGTATTCCTGCTTTTGCAGGCGAACAAGGGCTTTACAAAGCGCCTGACGATTGGCGATTCGCTTTCGATTCCGGCATATGTCCGTCCGCCACGTAAAATGTCCGGCGCGAACGATGACGGAAACGTTATCGTGGAGCCTCCCAAGGCCATGGTGGAAAAGTCTTCGGATTCCAAGAGCAAGTCATCGAAAAAGTCTTCCGAAACGTCGAAATCTTCAAAGAATTCTTCGGCACCCACGACGATTATTTATACGGTGGTCGCTGGTGACAACCTCTATGCGATTGCAAAGAAGTTCGATACGTCGGTTAGCGCCATCCGCGAAATGAACGAAATGGGCAATTCCTCGAACATCAAAGTGGGGCAAAAACTCAAGATTCCGGGCTCTTCGGCTCCGGCCCCGAGTACGCCCAAGGTCGAAGAAATTACCCACGTGGTCAAGAAAGGCGAGGGACTTTGGGACATTTCCCGCCAGTACGGGGTGACCATCGAGGATATTGTCAAATGGAACGGCCTCAAGGACACGAAAATCAAGATTAACGAGAAACTAAAAATCAAGACGACGAAGAAAAAGAAAAAATAGGGATTTTTCTGGAACGTAAAAAAGTACGTCGTAATGAGTTTATGAAATTTGTTTTTGTTAGCCATTGATATTTGCAGGAATGCCGTTTATTATGATAAAATTGTGTAAATTCGTGATTTTCATTGAATAAAATGAAAAAAATTGTTTAGTTTTAGACTTGAAAATTCAAAATTCATTGGAGTATATAATATGAATAAAAAAATCTTGGCACTCTGTGCTGCCGGTCTTCTCTTTTCGATGACCGGTTGTGAAGAAAAGATGGATCCGAACGATCCGCAGTCCGTCCGCAGATACCTGACGAAAAAGCAGATCGGTTTTACGCCGAACCAGTTCGTCTCCTATGCGGTCAATAGCGATACCGCCAAGATGACGTTATTCCTCCAGGCTTCGTTTGAAATCGACCAGCCGGCAGACAACGGCAACAACGCTGTCGCCATCGCTGCCAACAAGGGCAACATGATGGTGCTCAACTACTTGTTCGATCACGGCGCAAAGGCCAACGTCCAGAACGGCAACGGCGAAATGATTCTCGATAACGCCGTCATGATGGGTAACAAGGATGTTGTCGTCCGCATTCTTGAACAGCTCAAGAAAGAAGGTGTTAATCCGCAGAATTTCGGCACGGCCGTGATTATCGCCGCCAAGACGGGCAAGGCCGACATTCTCGAAGTGCTTGCCGATGCTGGCGCTCCGCTCGAAACTCGTGGCCCGGATGGCTACCTCCCGATTCATTGGGCTGTCAAGTCCGGCAACTACGATGCCATGATGTTCCTCATCGACAAGGGTGCCGATGTGAACGCCAAGTGCGGCCAGGGCTACTCCGTGCTCGACTGGGCTACGAACGAAGGCTATACACGCCTCATCAAGGCCTTGAAGAAGAAGGGCGCCAAGAATACTCCGCAGTATTTCAAGGATTCGAAGAAGTAGTTTATAATAAATGATTTTGCTCGTAGATTTTAATCTGCGACATTACATTCTGTGCCCGCCACTTGATTGTTGCGGGCATGTTTTGTTTTATATCTTGTCTTGCCCGTCCTTTTTTACATGTCTTCCTGGCCAGAGCCAGCCTCGGCCAGGTTCCGGGGGCCGGGATTCCCTTTATTTTTTCTACTTTTATCTTCAAAGATTAATAGGAGTTTATATGTCCGTTCAAGTGATGGTTAATGGTATTCCGGGTAACATGGGCCGCATCGTGGCCGAAACTTGCATTGCCCGCGGTTTGGAACTTGTCCCGTATTCTTTGACGGGCGAGATTATCGTCGAAAACGAATCTGTTGTGGCTGGGAGAACTATCCAGCTTTTGAAGCCGAGCAACCGCGAAGAACGCATCGGCGAAGTGCTTGCGAAGTACCCGAACGTCATTTGCATCGACTACACGCACCCGACGGCCGTGAACGACAACGCCGCCTTCTACGTGAATCACAAGATTCCTTTCGTGATGGGCACCACCGGCGGTGACCGCGAAGCGCTTGCCCGTCTTGTCGCCAAGGCGAACCATCCGAGTGTCATCGCCCCGAACATGGCGAAGCAGATTGTCGCCTTCCAGAGCATGATCGAGTTCCTCGCGAACGAGTTCCCGTCTGCATTCGACGGTTACAAGCTTTCCGTGGTCGAGAGCCATCAGAAGACCAAGGCCGACACGAGCGGTACGGCACGCGCGGTCGTGGGCACCTTCCAGAAGATGGGTTTCGCCTACACGCCGGACGATATCGAGAAGGTCCGCGACGAAAAGGAACAGATGGAACGCATGCATGTGCCCAAGGAATACCTCGGCGGTCACGCCTTCCACACCTACAGCCTCGACAGCGCTGACGGCACCGTCCATTTCGAGTTCCAGCACAACGTGTGCGGCCGCAAGATTTACGCCGAAGGCACCGTGGACGCCGTGAATTTCCTTGCCGAGCAGATTGCCGCCGGAACCGCCAAACCCTTCAACATGATGGACGTCCTCCGCTCTGGAAAGATGAGATAAGTAAACAGTGATTAGTGGTTAGTAAACAGGGCGGCTTCGCCGCGATTATAAATCCTAACCACCAACCACTAACCACCAACCACTACTATGCGTTCTTATATCCTCCGTCGTTTGCTGCTGATGATTCCGACTTTGATCGGGATTTCGCTGGTATGCTTCGTGCTTATCCAGCTGTTGCCGGGCGGCCCTGTGGAGGAGTTGATTTCTCGTGCGCAGCAGGCGGCTTCGATGAAGGGCGGGGTAGATGCGTCCAAGGCGCTCTCGCCAGACCAGATTGCGCAGATCCAGGCGTACTTCGGTTTTGACCAGCCTGCTTGGAAGCGCTACCTGACTTGGCTTTGGAACGTACTGCATTTGAATCTGGGTGAAAGTTATACGTACGGACTCCCAGTGTGGGACGTAATTGTAAGCCGTTTCCCGATATCACTTTTCTTTGGCGTGACGTCGTTCTTTCTGAGCTACCTTATCTGCATCCCGCTGGGACTTTGGAAGGCCGTGCATCACGGGAGCAAACTCGATTCTCTCAGTTCAGGTGTTATCTTCTCGGGTTACGTGATGCCGGGTTATGCGCTTGGCATTCTGCTGATTATCTTCCTCGCAGGCGGTTCCTACTTGGACATTTTCCCACTGGGCGGTCTTACGAGCGACGACTTCGAGGATTTCTCGTTCTTCGGCAAGGTGTTTGACTTGGCGCAGCATTTGGCGCTCCCGATTTTCTGCTACATGATTAGCGAGTTCGCGTTCCTCACGTTCCTCATGAAGAATTCCGCACTGGAGGAACTGGGCCGCGATTATATGCGGACGGCCTTGGCGAAGGGACTCAACTTCAACCAGGCGCTCGTGCGCCATGCGCTTCGCAATGCGCTTATCCCGATTGCGACACGTCTTTCTGAAATTTGTACGCTCATGTTTGCCGGCGCGCTCCTTATCGAGAAAGTTTTCGATATCGACGGCATGGGACTTTTGTACTACAATTCGATGGTGAACCGCGACTACAACGTAGTCATGGGCATCATCTTCCTGAGCAGCCTCATGGCGATGGTCGGCCGCCTCTTCAGCGACATTTTATATACAGTCGTCGATCCGCGAATCAAGTTTTCGTAAGCTGTAAACAGTGATTAGTGGTTAGTAAGCAGTGGTTAGTGTGCAGGAACGTAAAAGAAACGTTCTTATAGCAGTTCTAACCACTAACCACCAACCACTAACTACTTTCTACTAAATTTTCTTTATCACTTTCCTCTTTCTTTAAGTATATTAAAAGTATGCAAAACGAATCTATTCAAATTTCTCCGTCTATTCATGAGTATTTGCTGACTCATGGTTATACTGAAAACTTTTCTGTAACTCCCATTGCCGGTGCTGGCTCGGGTAGGCGTTATTTCCGTATTTCCGATGGCAACAAGGCTTGCGTCTTGCAGGTCAGTGCCGAAGTGAACGAGGATTTCAAGCATTTTGTCGAATATTCCAAGACGTTCCGGGAATATGCTTTGCCTGTTCCGCGCATCTACAGCGTCGATGAAGAAACTTGCCAAATTTTACAGGAAGATTTGGGCAAACGAACACTTCTGGATGAAGCTTATCCAAACGGGAGTCCGTCGCTCTCGGGGAGTGTCCGCATACTTTATCCCGAAGTGATTGACGCGCTTATCCAGTGGCAGAATGCAAGCCATCCGCTCTTCAGTCATCATACCGAAATTTGGCTCCGTCGTTTTGACTTTGCCGCCCTCAAGTGGGAGACGGAATACTTTACAGAAAATTATTTGAAGGGGTTCAAGGGCATAACCGAAATACCTGAATCTGTCCGTCATTTCTATTCGCTGATAGCGGTTTCTGTCGATGCTCAGACCAAGGTGTTGATGCACCGCGATTTCCAGAGCCAGAACATCATGATCCGCTCGAATTCCGAAGTGGCGTTTGTCGATTACCAGGGCGCCCGCCGCGGTTCGATGTTCTATGACATTGCGTCCTTGCTGTGGGATCCGTACGTGAACTTGCCTCTGCCGATGATCAAGGATTTCTTTGAATACTGGCGCCGCCAATACCGCGGAACGAGAATTTATACAAAAGACGATGCCTGGGAAGGCTTTGTCCATGCGAGTTTGCAGCGCTTGATGCAGGCGCTCGGTGCATACTGTTTCCTCTCGAAAGTCAAAAAGATTGAAAAGTTCGAACAGTATATTGAACCGGGCAAGGCTAAGCTTCGTGAACTGTTTGGCGAATTCAAGCTTATCGCCAAAGCGACCGAAGCCGAGGTGTTCAAGTTCATGGACTGGGCGTTGCAATAATGGCTCCCATCTATACGCGTATTTATACGCAGCCCGTCGAATTCAATCGTGCCTTGGGGTACGCCTATGACGCTCTTGTCTATGGCCCTTATCCGTTTGATGCCATTACGACATGGAAAGGGCTTTCGGAGCGTATCGCCCAGGGCGTTTATATGGGGCAGGGTCTTTTGCTTCCGCACACGCGTGTTTCCGGCTTAAAGGGGCCGCTAATGGCTTTTGTTGTTTGCAAGGACGGCTTTACCGGGGTTAAAACGCGAAACGAAGAGATGGCGCAGTTCATGTGCATGCTGCTTTCCCCGGCGGAATCGGCTATGGCGCATACGATCGCAATCGCAAATGTCGCGAAACTCCTGTTGAACCCGGAATGGAAAGAAAAAGTCCTCGCCACGACAGACGAGGAAGAATTGAAGAAATTGTTCTAAAAAGAATCAAGTGATGTTTGTCCTGGATCCTTCCCTTTACAGGGTCAGTATGACGAACATCCTTCCTACTTCCTACTGTCTACTTCTAACAAGTAGACTACCATTGCACGCTGCCTACGGCGTAGGCGCGGTATCCTTCGTAATCTCCGAAGAATCTTGTGTAGCTTGTTCTAAAGCTTATCCAGTCCCATGGCGTCAAGCTTAGGTTGAATCCGAGTTCCTTGTAGCGGAGCGTTGTCTTTTTGTTCAAGAATTTCTTGTCCGTGGCACTTTCCGGCGTGTGGATGTCTTTGATATTCCCGCCGAAGGCGGTGTCTTTGGCGACTGCGCCAAAGAAGAGCGTCGCCTTGACAAAGTTGTAGGTGGCGCTCACTTCGGTGTGGACTTCTTGGCTGTTCGGGCCCAAGTCGCTTCCGAGGCTCTGGGCATAAGTGGCGTAAGTGTATCCGCCGCCCTTGTGGTGCGTATAGACCCACGGTTCGATGCGCGTGTATTCGAACATCCAGCCAAGCGTTGCAGGGCCCAATACGAGATTGTCGCGTGCGACTCCGAGCGTTGTCGCCCATTTGTTGCCCCACCAGCTGTCGTCGAACATGCTCGTCGGGGATTTCATATCGTCCCATAAAAGTTCCGCATAAAATTCCCAGTTTGGAATCGTCTTTACGCTCAAGTCGAACGCAAGCGAAATGTTGTCCTGGTCGCCTTGCAGATGTTCCTGGAAAACGAAGGGGATGAACGGGATTGTGTATGCCCATTCGAATTCGCGACCGGTGCTGTCACCGTCGTTGTTCGGGTTCGTGCCTGCGGGTTCGGTGGTAGAGCCGTAAAGCGACGTTTCGGAAATGCCGAACGTGATTTCCTTGGGCAAGTTCAAGTGCAGACGGTGGGCGTGGAAGTATTTGCCAAAGCCTTTCTTTTCGTATAGCTTTGCCGCATATTGCGTATATTCAATGGGGCCGAGCGTGAACTGGTAACCAAAATAGGGTGTCGGGGCGGCATCGAAAATGCGGCTGGAACTGTCTTGCCATGGACGGTAAAAGCTCCGTTCGCCGCGCAAAATGACATGGTTCCGGCGGGCAGGCCCCCATTCGAGGTAGTCGAATCCCGCGAGCAGTTTTACGGGCTTGAGGCTGTAGCTCACGTTAGCGGCGAACAGGTCCCACGTGCGCTTGTGTTCGCTCTGCTTGTTGAAGGGAATGCCTTCGTCGGGATTGTAGAAGTTGAAGTTGATGTAGCGGTTCGTGTAGTCCGTGCTGATTTTTACACGCGTGTTGAACAAGAATGCGTCCGTAAATTTTCCGTTCGCGAAAAGCCTGACCGACATGGAATTGTCGTAATGCGTCTTTGCGTTCGTGAGGTTCGTTATCGCGACGGAGTCCATGAGCTGCGCGCCAATATTGAGTTCTTTTGTGTGTGCGGAATCCGAAAAGGTGATATGCGCTGGATTATCAAAGACGGGACGCGTTGCATTCTGGGCAAATGCATTCATCACCATGAGCGAGAGGATTCCCCAAAAAGTCCACATGGAAAAGTTATTTCTGGATTTCATAGTTGCCTCCGTTTTCTTCGATAAATCTTTTAAATGATGTCTCAGATAAAATAATTTTCGGTATGACGAAAGCTCTTTTGAATTGGCATCTCTTGATGCGGAGTGCCAAGCTGATTGCTAAACCGATAAGCACGCTAAAAGTCGGGAATCCGTTCTTCAAAGCAAAGTGGATTCGATTTCGGATCATAAGGCAATCGATAAAGAAAGGAACTTTGCCTTTGGCGATTTCGCTCCCGGTCGATGAACCGATATCGTGATAGACAACGCAGTCTGTTGCCCATGCGAGAGTGAAACCGTTTCGTTTGGCCTTGTAACAGTAGTCGGATTCTTCGAAGTACAGGAAATAATCTTCGCTTAAAGGCCCCATTTTTTGGAGACATTCTGGTGAAATCATGAACGAGGACCCTTCCACATAGTCGAATCTTTGTTCTTCCGGTGATTGGGGGCGCCGCACGGTCGCGAACTTGGGATGGACAATGGCGACTCCGCCCGAAAAATCTCCATTCGCTTTTTTTACGAGCGACCCTGTGATTCCTGCGTTGGTGGCCTCCGCTTTTTCGAGGATTTTTTCGAGGGCTCTTGGGGCGACCACGGTGTCGTTGTTGAGGAGCCAGACGTAGCACCTCATGTGTTCGGCTTGTATGGACCTGATGGCTATATTCCATCCTGCCGCTGCGCCAGGATTTTCCTTGTTCCATATCCAGCGGACATCAATGGAAAACGTTAAGCTTTCAAAATATTTTTGCGAGGCCTCGGTCGAGGCGTTGTCGATGACATAGACGCGTGTCGGTTTTACGGTGCCCTTCTCGAGAGACCGTATGCAGTCGGCTGTTTTTTTTTCATTTTTGAAATTAACGAGAATAACGCAGACGTCGGTCATTATTTTTTTCCGAAAAATTTGATGATGAGGGGGGCCCCGATAATGCCATGCAGTATGCGAGGGAGAAACCCTGTGAAACTTTTAACATAGGGGTAAAGGCTTGCCACGTTTGCGATGACCCAAAAGAAGTATTGTGGAATGAACGGCTTGTGCAGCCTGTCTTCTGTATAGGAAATGTAGCGCTTCAAAAATTTTTGGTCACTTGCAGAAAGCATTTTGAAATGCGGTGTTTGCAAGACCATTTTGGCCCATTGCAAGTTCAGTTTCAAGTTTCCGGTCCAGGTGTGGGTATCGCCGAGGCCTATGGCGTTTTGCCCATGAATGCGGTACTGGATGACGGCCTCGCTGATGGATTTTACGCCATTGTCGTGAGCTTCGAGGCTTGCGCAAAATGTTATCCATTGGTCATGGACTGGGGCTAGCTCCGGGATAGGAAGAACCTGTTTCAGAAGTTTCGCCTTGAATAGCGTCATACAGCCCGTGACGTTGGTAAATCCGGTCAGGATCGCCCTTAATGAGAGGTGCTCCGGGACGCCGTCCATTTTCCGCCAGGATTCCCCAAGGAGTTTCCCTTCGCCGTCGATGACTTGGGCGTCCCCGAAAACGAGATTCACTTCGGGATTTTTTTGAATGGCGTCTTCCAGAATCTGCAATTTTTTCGGGAGCCAGACGTCGTCTTGGTCGGCAAGGGCTATCAAGTCGTCTTCGCCTAGTTGCTGTGCGGCAAGTTCCAGTGCCTTGGAAAATGCGGCACGATGGCCCGTGTTATGCGGAAGGCACGTAACTTGCAGGGGGAGGCGGCCCTCGTAGCCTTTGAGGATGTTCGGAGTATCGTCCTTGGAGCCATCGTCTATAGCCACGATGAAATCGGCAGGGCGTGTTTGCGCCAAGAGCGAATCGAGCATCTGCGAGAGATACTTTTCGCCATTGTAAGTTGCAAGGACAATCCCGATTTTAATCATACTTTGAATATAGTAATTCGTAGTCCGCGGTTTTTGTTTTTTGATTCTTGCAATAAGTTTAAATTCTATATTTAAGGTATGCCCATGAATCGGAAAATCCTTTTTGTTTGCGATAAAAACGAATGCACGAGTTTTGGACGATTGACCATGAACTTGGTCAAGGCGGTTGCGGGGGAGTTCGAACCTCATGTGTTGTGGCTTAAAACTCCCAAGTTTTTCGACGTGCGTTCATCTAGCGAATCGGGCTCTGACGATTCTCTTTATACATCGCATGAAATTTGGGCTAAATCGCTTTATTCTGGTTTTCTTTCGTTCCGTCAACCGTTAAAGAAATTGGTGGAGACGCTCCGACCGCAGTTGGTTTTCTTTATTCGCCCGGAGCTTGGTTTTTTGGTGCCGGTGGTCCAGGGCATGGCGCAAACGGTGATGTTTGTGCACGATACGTTCGCTGAAACGCTGTATCCAAATTCGTTGAAATTCAAACTTCTTAATTTGTTCTATATTCGCCCGACGGTTCAAGCGGATTTCTTTGTCTATAATTCCAACTGGACGCGTGAACAAGCGGCGATGCATTTTGGCAAAAAAATGTCGAACAAGCCCGGAGCCGTTATTGGTTGCCCCATCGATAGCGACCTGTTCAATAAGCCCGATATCAAGCCTTCGACCAACGAAAAGAAGTCCTTCGCCCGCAAGTTCGGCATCAAGAATTTTGACGGGATGTGCTTGAACGTAAGCCTCGACGAACCGCGGAAAAACATCGAGACTTATTTTGAAATGGCTTCTAGGAGGCCGAATGTAGCGTTTGTGCGTATCGGAAAGTTTTCGGAACGTCTCCGCGAAATTGTAAACGTGAAAAAGCTTTACAACGTTTTTCATTTTAGCGAACTCAAGGCAAACGAATTGCGCGATTTTTACCGCAATGCGGACTTGATAGTTTATCCTTCGCTATTGGAAGGTTTTGGACTTCCGCCGATTGAAGCCGTTGCTTGTGGAACTCCGGCGGTGGGCGCTGCAACATCTGCGGTCAAGGAAAATCTGGAAGGCGTATGCCCGCTGGTGGATCCGCCGACTGATGCCGAAGCGTATGTACGCATTTTAGACCGTGTCCTCGCCGGTGAAAACGTTGTCGATGAAAATAAAGCAGCGGCCCTTTTGGACCACTGCTCTATGAAATCGTTCAGTAAACGTGTCGTTGAGTTCTTGAACTCAAATTCTTGAAAATCTAGTCTTTAGTCGTTCCGCACTATCGTGCGGCTAATCCTTGTCTTTTTTCCAAACGGCGATGAGGCTCTTGTTCTTGCGGAAGGCGAGCCAGAGGGTGGGCCAGATGAGGATAAGGTCGCGGATGAGGCTTGTCCAGGCTTCGGCCTTGTCGTGGGCGTTTCCGTCGTCGAGTTCAAAGCAGCCGCAAGTGATGCCGAGGTCGTTCCAAAGCGCCCAGGCAAGCGCGATGATGAAGCTTACGAACATCCAGAAGATGGCAAATGAGGATTCGCGGACAAACGGCGAGACAATCATCGCAAGCCCGAACCAGAATTCAAATTGCGGGTAGACCAGCGCAAAGAAGTTGTTCACGAAATCGAGGTGCAGAGCCGAGAAAAAATGGTACTGCGCGACGAGTGTTGCGAACTGGTGCGGGTCCTGGATTTTGAAAATCGAGGCGAAGATGAACATGCCGCCGATGCCTATACGGCAGAGCGTCTCGAGCGCTCGTATGGCGAAGTCCCTTTGAATCTTGATGGCGGGGAAGATGAGTGCACATGCGATGATGACTGCGCCCACGCCGACGTGAATGTTGTAGCGGTACGCCTTGGGCCAAATGTTGAGAAGCCAGTCGTGATCCGTGAACGTGAGGAACGTTTCGGGGAAGCTGATTTCGGCAACGCCGACCGTGACAAAGAACGTGGCAACGAGGAGAAGAACGCCCGAAATGATGGTCTTCTTGAGATTCTGCTTTTCAAAACAATCGATCATGGGTGCTCCTTACAGAATGTCTGCCGGTTTTTCGAGGATTTCTTGAGAGCCAATCCAATCGACGGACTTGGAGTCTTCGACGCGGATGTTGTTGATGATGGCAAGGACGATGCAGAATGCAGCGATGCCGAGCAGGACAATCCAATTTAAGGATTTGAGATAGACGAGAGCGTTGTTTTTAAATTTTTCAAAGAATTCTTTCATGTTGTTCAATATACAAAATTATTGGTAAGGTTTTGGGGTGTTGATAAAAAGCTGATTTTGAAAAATGGGCGATTTTTACGTCAAAAGCTGGACGTTTGTGTAATTTTTGACGTAAAAAATTTAGTTTATATGCGCTTTTCGGAACCGAAATTTGATTTTTATGGGCTAAAAAGCCTTGAAACGCAGAATGCTGGACAAAAATGGTCAAATTTCGATGCGATTTTCGCTTACAAACCTTGTTTTTCTGCTTAACTTGTAATCATTTGCGCAGTTTGTTCAAAATTTTACGTCAAAAAATGGATTTTCGGGGCCGTTTTGACGTAAAATTAGACGTTTTTTCGATTTTTGCTTTTTATAGATGAAAAAAGACTCGCCGAAGCGAGTCTGAAGTAGGTTTTCTTTCGTCTTTAGTCTGTAGCCCGCTATACTTCGACAAACTCAGCAACCTAGCGGGCGTTCTCTCGTCTAATTAATGTATTCCGTTGCCGTCGGCGACGTCGCAAGTCACGGGCTTGCCGTTCACTTCGAGAGCAAGCGCATCACAGAACACAGCGCCACCCTTTGCGGTGAGAGCAATCTTTTCGAAGTCCTTGATTTTGAGTTCGCGCGGTTCGCTCGGAGCAACACCCTTGAACAGGGCGCGGTCACCGGGCTTGGCATCTTCCGGGACGCTTACGAGGCGGCAGGTGTGCGCTTCGGCGTCGAGGTCGCCCGCAAAGAGCATGCCCTGGCTCATGATGCCACGGAGGGCGTTCGGCTTCAGGTTTGCGAACAAGAGAATCTTGCGGTTCTGGAGTTCTTCGGGCTTGTAGCTATTCTTGAGGCCACTGCAGATGGTTCGCGGTTCGCCTTCGCCTGCATCGACCTTGAGGACGTACAAGCTGCTGGCGTCCGGATGGTCGGCAACTTCGACAATCTGGGCCACGCGGAGGTCCATTGCTGCTGGAACGTCTGCGGCCATGAGCGGCTTGTTCTGCTTGGGCTTCTGCTGCGGTTCAGCCTTCTTGACTTCTTCCTCGATACGCGGGAAAAGCGGCTTGCCTTCGCCGAACTGTTCGCCACCCTTGAGGATGCCCCAAACGAGGTCGTTCTGGTCGGTGAACTTGCTACCAATCATGGCGAGACCTTCTTCGCTCTTGCCTGGGATGACCGGCCAGAGGAGGCAAAGGCTCAAGCGCACGGCTTCGGCAGAAACGAAGAGCACTGTTGCGAGTTCGTCGCGGTTTGCCGGATCCTTGGCGAGTTTCCACGGGGCCTTGACTTCGAGGTAGCGGTTGATGCTGCGGACAAGCGTCATGATTTCTTCGACGACCTGGGAAAGCTTGACCTGCGGAACCCATTCCATCACGTTCGTGCGGACGCGGTTGGCGATGGCGATGACTTCGTTGGCGGCATCGTCTAGTGCTGCCGGAGCCGGGAGCTTGCCTTCGAAGTTCGTGAGCACCAAACGGTGCACGCGGTTCAGCACGTTACCGAGGTCGTTGGCGAGGTCGCTGTTGATGCGGCGGACAAAGCCGTCGTGCGTGAAGTTAGCGTCCTGACCGACGACCATTTCGCGGGCGAGGAAATAGCGGAACGCGTCGATGCCGTACTTTTCCATGTAGTCCATCGGGTTCACGACGTTACCTGCGGACTTGCTCATCTTTTCGCCGCCGTTCACGAGCCACCAGCCGTGGGCGAGGATGTGCTGCGGAAGCGGAATGTCGAGGGCCATGAGCATGGTCGGCCAATAGACGCTGTGGGTCGTCAAAATGTCCTTGCCGATGAGGTGGTAGGTGGCAGGCCAAATCGGCGTGCCGTCGGCATAAGTCTTGTGGAATGCTGTGGAGGCGCTCACGTAGTTGAGGAGGGCGTCGAACCAAACGTAAGTCACGTAGTCCGGGTCGAACGGCAGCGGAATGCCCCAGCTGAGGCGGATCTTCGGGCGGCTGATGCAAAGGTCGTTTAGCGGCTGGCGCAAGAACCCGCGGATTTCGTTCCAGCGGTAGTCCGGCACAATCCAGTCCTTGTGGCTTTCCAAGAAGTCAATGAGTTTCTGCTGGTAAGAACCCATCTTGAAGAAGTAGTTCTTTTCCTTGAGCCATTCCACCGGGCGGTGGCTGATGGGGTCGCACTTGTTTTCGTCGAGTTCG
>CADCDO010000017.1 GCA_902800345.1 Fibrobacter succinogenes | reverse complement strand
CATGGAATCTGTGTGGTGGGTGTTCAAGCAGTGCTTCGACAAGGGCCTCATCTACCAGGGCTACCGCATCCAGCCGTACAGCCCGGCTCTCGCGACTCCGCTTTCGAACTTCGAAACGAACCAGGGCTATAAGGACCGTCAGGACCCGTCCCTGACCCTCATCTTCCCGCTCAACACGGACGAAGCCAAGTTCAAGGACACGAGCATCCTCGTGTGGACGACGACCCCGTGGACACTTTATTCCAACTTCTGCATTGTTGTGGGCCCGGACATGGACTACAACCTTGTGGAACAGGACGGCAAGAAGTACTGGATTGCCGCAAGCCGTACCGCGGCCTACTTCAAGAACCCGAACATCGTCGATACATGCAAGGGCTCTGAACTCGTGGGCAAGGACTACGAACCGCTTTCTCGTATTTCCGATGCTTCCGATGCATTCGTGACGCCGGACCAGCTGTCCCGCCACTACAAGATTTACCCCGCCGACTACGTGAGTACCGAAGACGGTACTGGCGCCGTGCATACCGCTCCTTCTTTCGGTGAAGAAGACTTCCAGAAGGGTGCTGAACTCGACCTCGGCCTTTTCGACCCGCTTGATACTGAAGGTAAGTTCACCGACAAGGTCCCGATGTGGAAGGGCCTTGGCGCTAAGGAAGCTGACAAGGAAATTATCCGCTTCTTCAAGGAACAGGGTCGCGTGTTCAAGCAGGACGTGATTGTGCATAGCTACCCGCACTGCTGGCGTACCGGCGTTCCTCTGATTTACCGCGCTCTCAAGACGTGGTTCCTCAAGATTGACGCTCCTGTTACCAGCAAGGACGGCGTGACCAAGACCCTGAAGGAATGGATGGTCGAAAACAACCAGACGGTGAACTGGGTCCCGGACCACATCAAGAACGGCCGTTTCGGTAAGTGGCTCGAAGGCGCTCGCGACTGGAACCTTTCCCGTAACCGCTTCTGGGGTACGCCGATTCCGGTGTGGCTCAGCGACGACGGCGACATGATTGCTGTGGGTTCTATCGAAGAACTCCAGCAGCTCACTGGCGTGAAGCTCGACGACTTGCACAAGCACTTTGTCGATAAGCTCACGATTGAAAAGAACGGCAAGGTTTACCGCCGTACGCCGGAAGTTTTCGACTGCTGGTTTGAATCCGGTTCTATGCCGTATGCCAGCCGCCATTACCCGTTCGAAAACAAGGAACTCGTGGAACGCAGCTTCCCGGCTGACTTCATCGCCGAAGGCCTCGACCAGACTCGTGGTTGGTTCTACACGCTGACCGTGCTTTCTAACGCTTTGTTCCAGAAGCCGGCTTTCAAGAACGTTATTGTGAACGGTATTATCTTGGCCGAAGACGGCTCCAAGATGAGTAAGTCCAAACGCAACTATCCGGACCCGAACGACCTCATCGAACGAACTGGTGCTGACGCTATTCGCTTGTTCATGATCAACTCTGCCGCTTTGAAGGCCGAAGACCTGCGCTTCAGCGAAGAAGGCGTGAAGGGCATCGTGAAGCAGGTGATGCTGCCGCTTTGGAACGCTGTTGCATTCTTTGTCTCTAACCACAACGCCGACGCCGCCAAGGGCCAGTTGAACTGGAAGCCCGGTCAGGAAGTCAAGAGCGACAACGAACTTGACCGCTGGATGCTTGCAACGCTGCAGGATCTCGCTGCCAAGGTCGAAGTGGAAATGAAGGCTTACCGCCTGTACAACGTGGTGCCCGCCGTGATCGCCGCGGTCGATGACCTCACGAACTGGTACGTGCGCCGCAGCCGTCGTCGCTTCTGGAAGAGCGAAAACGATGGCGACAAGAACGCCGCCTACGCCACCATGTACAAGGTGCTCGTCGACTTCTCCAAGATTCTTGCTCCGTTCCTCCCGCTCCTCGCCGAAGAAATCTACCAGATTCTCGTGCGCGAATGGTGCGTGGCATGGTCGAAATGGGCCGCGTGATTCGCGCTACGAACAACGTAAAGAACCGTATGCCGATTGCCAGCATGACGGTCGTTGCTCACGGCAACGAAGAAAAGAACGTCGCCGAGACCATGAAGGACTTGATCCTCGAAGAACTCAACGTTCGCGAAATGAAGTTCCTCGAAGACGAAACCAAGCTCGTGCAGCTCTCCGCCAAACCGAACTTCCTCGCCATCAAGGCGAAGGGCCCGGATTACGCGAAGAACATGAAGGTGATTTCCGCCAAGCTCAACAGTCTCTCGGTTGACGAAATCAAGGCTCTGCAGAATGGCGAAACCATCAAGTTCGACTTCGGTGAAGTCGGTGCCGACTGCTTGATGCTCAATCGCATCGTTGCCGACGGCATGGCCGTGGAAGCCAACCAGCACTTCACTGTGGCTCTGGACCTCAAGATTACCGACGAGCTCCGCCGCGCCTGCGTGGCCCGCGAACTCGTGAACCGCATCCAGAACCGCCGTAAGGACCAGAACTACGCCATCACCGATAAGATCGAAGTGACGCTGTTCTCTGCAAGCGACGTGTTCAAACAGGCCGTTGCCGAAAACGAAGCCTACATCGCTGGCGAGACACAAGCGGTCGCTATCAAGTGGGCTGCTACCGCTGATGGTCTCGAAGCCAACGACGCCGACGGCGAAGCCTTCGCCTTCACGACGGTAAAAGCCTAGCAAGGCGAGAGTCGCGCCCGTGCTTACACGGGCATGACCGAGCCGAAGAGGCTTGGATGCGAAGCATCAATGCGTAATCGTCATCCTGAGCCCCGAAGGGGCGAAGGATCCAGACCCAAAACATTTATCCCCGGATTCTAAAATTCCGGGGATATCTTTTTGTATATTCATAACACCATGAAGTTTGTTAGGAATCTGATTCTTGCTTTAGCTTTACTCTTGCCTAGTATTTCCTTGGCTGAGGAATCGGCATGTCAAAAATCAGATAATTACTACTGCATTTTAGATGGCTTTTCGCCGACACTTTGGGGATGGTCTATTGGCGGCGGACCATATATAGCTTCTGGCGGGATTGACTTTATAGTTGGCGCATCTGCTATTTTGTACGAGACAGCTAGACCAGATTCTCTAATAGGATTTTGGGATCCAACCCACGAGTTCATGTGGACAAATCGAATTCGTTTGATCTATGATTTTGATAATGATCAAGTGGGATTCTATTTTCAGCCCAATTTGCGCTATATGTTTGAAACCTTGCTTTTCATGGTTACCTCTGGTCCAGAAATTGGATGGGCATACAAAACTGGATTTGACTACGGATGGTCTGTCCGTATAGGAGGACTTGCGGGATTAGGCTTTGGTTCTCACGAATTTGGTTATTTAATCAATTCCAAAAAAGTGTATTATACATTTTCCCTTGATATTACATTGGGCTTCTGGGCAGCGATGTCTATTTAGGATTATTCCACGAATTCCAAAAGGGCGAAGGATCCAGACCCAAAACACTTTATCCCCGGAACCCAAATTCCGGGGATATTTTTATATTCATATGAAGATGTTTTGCTCCAATGTTTATTGATGTATTGTGGTAAACCATGCTGAGCTTTATAAAGTATTCCCTGATTCTTATATTATTTGCTGCTTGCGCATCAAGTAATTTAGAGCCGTCTAAAGAATTGAAAAAAGCCCCTCCGCAAAGTGAATATAGAACGGAGTTAGTTCCACGTATTAGTGACGAAGAAATATCGTGGAAAGATAAGGGGTTTTATATCCTTTTTGAAAAAGATCATCAAAAGAAAATTGGCTTTATCCCATTAGACTCAAATAAAATTCGTATTTATAAGTTCCTTAATTTTCCATCTTGGGATATTGGATATCCGGATATCGGATTATGTGTAGGAGAAAGTTACACTTCCCAGGAATATGAAAATTTTTTCATGGACAAATGTCGTAAAGAATACTCAATTAACGCTATGGATTACAGACTCGTTATGTCTTATTTTTCTGAAAAAAAGATGTCCATTAAAAAAAGAGGAATTCCTCCACGTGAATGTGTTGGTGAAACATTGAATATCATTTACTATGACGGAAATGAATATCAATATTTCGACATGATAAGTCCTAAGTGTTTTGATAGCGCCTTGAGGAATAATCCTGAGTCTTTTGAGTATAAACTTTTTTACGAGAAAATAGATGGCATTATGGAAGGTGATTTCCAAGAATGCCGATGGGATAAATTTTTAGACTCAGACGTTGTGGAAAAATGTGTATCAAAATATAGATGATTGTAAAATTTATAATTTTTTTTATATTTATACATCATGAAGTTTGTTCGGAATCTGGTTCTCGTTTTGGCCTTGCTTTTGCCTAGTATTTCCATGGCAGAAGAAGATTCGGTTTACGTGCCTAAGGAAAAAGCTACAGATTATATACCACAGCCTTTTGGGTTTGAGGTGGGTGGTGGAAATATGTTCGTGGCCGGATTGGAGTGGTGGCATATACCCTCCTTTTTAATCTGTGCGCAAGAACGTCCCGAGGGTATAGAAGGTCTGTGGGTTCCGCATTATGCACTGATATGGTCTTTTCGTACCAGGTATGTCTACGATTACATCGACCATGAACATGGAATTTTACTTTATCCCAATATTCAGGGCCTGTTTGTCATTTTGGCGGGCATTGCTGTAGGCCCCCAGGTGGGTTGGTTTTCGTCAACAGGATTTGACTATGGAGCTTCCGTCCGTTTTGACTTGTTGTCTCTACTAAATATTGAAGTTGGCCATTTTGCAAGAAAAGAAAATATTTTTGTGAACGTCATATTCACGATATCAGGTCCAAGAACGCTAATTTTTGACCCTTAACTAGTCCCAATCTCCCCCAAAGAGGATAACTCCACTAAGGACATAAATGTCCAAGTGTCGTTTAAATCGTCCTGTGTACTGCATGATGTGTTTGTTAAAAAAATATTATAGTCTGCCTAAAATGGCGAAATTTTTAAAATTTGGCAAATTTTTTTCCCCTGTTTTCTTGAATTTGAAATAAATCGAATATTTATGAACTTTTTTGTCATTTTTTTTGTATTTTGTGAACACCTTTTTTAAGGAGTACAATATGAAAAAACTGATTCTTCCTATTGCTGCTATTGCTATGGCAGTTCTTGTTGGTTGCGGAGACGATAGTTCTTCAAGTCCGTCATCATCGACAAAGCAGGAAACGCTTCCAGATGTTGTGAAGTCTTTCTTTGACACGGATAACTACGTTTGTTCTGAAACTGTGAACAAGTGTAAGACGGTCCGTATTGAAGGTCTTACTGAACTCGCTCAGTGCAACGGTTCTACTTGGGGCATGCAGATGCTGGAAAAGCCTGTTGCCGGTTGCGAAAATGCAACACCAGAAACCCAAACTCCGTCAACTGAAAACCCGCCAGTAGACAATCCTCCGGTTGATAATCCTCCTGTAGACAATCCGCCGGCATCTGGCAATATGGTCTCTTGCGATATTCCGGGCGTCATGGGTGAATGCTTGGAATTTCCTGCCGGTAGCGCAGAAGCAACTGCCATGGAAGCTCAGTGCGTAAGCGTTATGATGGGAACGCTTGGCACGGGTTGTGCAAAATAATTGCTTTGTAAAAAAAGAGCGGCTTTAGGTTTCTAAGGCCGTTTTTTTATTTGCAGAGGGCTTTAAGCATGGCTTTGCAGCCTTCGTTTACGTCGCACCAGGTGGCCTCGAAATCTCCGGTGTACCAAGGGTCTGCTACGTCACGGCTTTTTCCGGCCCAGTCCATTAGTAGCGAAATTTTATGAGGGTCTCTTGTTTCACGTTCGTAGATGTCCTGGGGTAAAATCCAGCGGAGATTCCGCAAGTTGTTCTGGTCCATGAGTACAATGTAATCATAGTGGTTGTAATCGGCGAAAGTCATTTGACGTGCCGTTTTTCCGCTACAGTCGATGTCGTGGCGGGCGAGCATGCGCCTTGCGGGCGGATAGACTGGGTTTCCGATTTCTTCGGTACTTGTCGCGGCAGAAGCGATTTCAAAGTCCGCACTCTTGTTCAGGTCGCGTACCATTTTTTTCATGACGAATTCGGCCATGGGGCTGCGGCAAATGTTGCCGTGACAGACAAATAAAATCTTGATCATACTTTTTTTGTTTTTCGCAAATTTAAATATTTTGGAAATGAGTTGAAATGAATTGCTGCTTGACGTTTCGTTTTTTCTAGATTTGGACGCATGAAAATGATAGAAGTAGTCGCGGGCGTCATCAAGGACGGCGAACGTATTTTTGCGACGCAGCGCGGATACGGTGATTTTAAGGACGGCTGGGAATTTCCGGGTGGAAAGATGGAACCGGGCGAGACCCCGGAGCGGGCGCTTGTCCGTGAACTCCAAGAAGAACTTGCTGTCGAGGTAATTGTCGGCGAAAAAATTTGTACGGTGGAATACGATTATCCGAAATTCCACCTGACGATGCACTGCTTCTTTTGCACGCTAGCAGGTGGATGCAAGCCAACGCTTTTGGAACATGAGGCCGCCAAGTGGCTATCTCGTTCCGAATTGAATTCTGTTCATTGGCTCCCTGCCGATGTCGAAGTTGTAAAGCATCTTTCTTATCGTTTCGGTGATTAAATTAAGGGCAGAACAACGCCATGGCGGACTAAGGTTGGTGAACTATGTAATAAGATCTCTCGCGAGTTCAGTACCTTCGATAAGTTCGCTCAAAAATTCGCAATAGGGTGTCGGAATCCCGTGTACTTTCCCGAGCTTACTGATGGTTCCGCAGAAAAATGCATTCTCTGTTTTGCGCCCGGCCTCTATGTCTTGCAGCATGGAACATTTCCCTGCGGGTGTGTAATTGCAGGTGAGTCGCAAGTTTTCATCAAGGTGTTCGCTTGTGAGCGGAAAACCTTCTGCGTTTGCCACCTGAATGACTTCATTCCCAATTTTACGTACAAGAGACTGCATCACCGGAAAATTGAAACCTGCAAATGTCGAACGGCAAATGGCTCCGATTGAATTGAATACCGTATTCATCAAAAGTTTTTTCCACATTTCCAAGCGGATGTTTTCTGGAATCTTGTGTACAATGTGTGCCGCTTCAAAAAGCTGGTGGATGGCTTCAATACGCTCGGAACGGCGGTTGTCTTTCTCGCCAAAGAGGATGATGCCTTTGCCGGCACAATCTATATTTCCGTGTTTGTTGATGGACTGCAAGTTGACGATGAAACCATACAAAGTTTTTTTAGCTCCATAAATGCGTTCAATTTCGGTTTCGGAATGGACTCCGTTCAAAAGCGAAAGGAGCGCTGTGTTCGGGCCGACCGCATTTTTCGCTTCGTCGAGCGCTTCGTTCAGTTGCAAATTCTTGGTCGCAAAAATCACGAGATCGACCACGGGAACTTCTGCAGGTGTGACAAAGTTGAAATCCGCCTTTTTCCCGTTGATGACAATTCCGCTCGCCTGATAACGCGCTTTGCGTTCGGCGTCCATCACGCAATAAAGCTTGTTTCCGAGAATGCTCAAGAGCTGTTCTGCCACGACGGCACCGACAGCCCCGAGACCCACAATTGCAACTGTTTTGATTTGATTCATGGTAAAAATATATCAAATTCTGGAGAGCCTGCTTGAAGGCAGGGATGGCAAACGTAAAAACGGGCGCAATGTTATTCGGCTACAGCGGTAAACAAGGATTGCAAAATTTTTTGGCGGTTTCGGGAGCGGTCAATTTATATTTTCACTATGAATACTTTAAAGTTCGCGATTCTTGGGTGCGGTCACATTGCGACAAAAATGGCGGTCGCTGTAAAGACTTTACAAAACAAGGGGCTCGGCGTGGAATGTTACGCTGTGGCGTCTCGCAATTTGGAAAAAGCGAAATCTTTTGCCAAGGAATATGGTTTTGAAAAAGCGTATGAGAGTTATGAGGCCTTGGCAGCGGACGATTCTGTTGACTTGATTTATATTGCAACTCCGCATTCGCACCATCATGAATTTGCAAAACTTTGTATTGAACATGGTCGAAATGTTCTCGTTGAAAAGGCGTTTACGGCGAATGCAAAACTTGCTGCAGAAGTGATATCGATGGCGCACGATAAGGGTGTTTTTTTGTGCGAGGCGATGTGGACGCGCTTTTTGCCGGCGTTGGAAACGCTTCGCGGTTGGATTCACGATGGGCGTATCGGGAATGTCGAGACTGTAGAAGCTGATTTTTCGATGCCTTTGAGCCATGTGGAACGTTTACGGAATCCGGCGCTTGCGGGAGGAGCGCTCTTGGATCTTGGTATTTACAGCCTTACGTTTGCGGATTTGTTTCTCGGTCAACGTATGGACGAAAATGGAAATGTTGTCCGCAACGAAATGACGTCCATGGATTGCAAGTGTGTCAAACTCGATACGGGCGTGGATGCAACGGACTGGATCAATATCACGTACGAAAACGGCCAGAAGGCGTATCTCAAGACTTCGATGGTTTCGCCAACGCACAATGAGGGTGTTATTTACGGAACGACGGGACAAATTCGCGTGCAGAATTTGAACGATATGGTAAAACTGCAGTTGTTCGATGTCGCAGGAAATATCGTTGAAACGGTTGAACCGCTGCGTCTTTGCAACTGCTACGAGTACGAAGTTCTTGCCTGCAAGGAAGCGATTGAAAAACCAGCGCAGTTCCGGCACGAAATTTGCGAACCTTGCGAACATCGCAACTTCTCGAACGAACCTTGCGAACGCCGCGACTTCTCGGACAAACCATGCGAACATCGCGACTTCTCGGACAAACCATGCGAACGCCGCGACTTCTCGAACAAGCCTTGCGAACGCCGCGACTTCTCGAATGGCGCGATGACTAGTGGTGCACTCGCGAAACAAATTGTTTGGGAACGTCCGGAAATGACGCACGCGAAGACGATGGAATTCATGATGTTCATGGACAAAATTCGTGAAATGTTAGGCGTGAGTTTTCCGTTTGAAATATCTCCAGGAGAAACGTGGAACCGCAACGGTGACAAGTCTATTTTACAAGTCTTTGATATTGAAACTAGCGAAGTTAAAGTTCTCAAGGAATTCGACGATGTGATTGAAGCTCCGAACTGGAGCGCCGATGGAACGTTTCTGACGTATAACAGTAACGGACGTATTTTCAAGTACGATGTCGCGACAGGCGAGGTGACGAAAATTGAAAGTTATTTTGTCGATAACTGCAACAACGATCATGTCCTCGATCCAGACGGTAGCGGCGTTTACGTGAGCCATCATACGAAAGAAGATGGGCTTTCACGTATTTACAAGATTTATTTTGACGGTCGGATGCCGCGTTTGGTAACGCCTCTTGCTCCAAGCTATTTGCACGGCATTACGCCTGATGGTAAGACGCTTGCATACTGCGCCGAACGTAATGGATCGTATGACATCTATACGATCCCAGCGGCGGGTGGTAACGAGATACGTCTTACGACTTCGTTTGGACTGAATGACGGCCCTGAGTATGACAGCGAAGGCGAATTCATTTGGTTCAATTCTGAACGTTCCGGGCGCATGCAGACGTTCTGCATGAAGGCTGATGGCTCCGAGCAGACTCAGATGACGCACGATGCTCATTGGAATACTTGGTTCCCGCATGTTTCGCCAGACCGCGGAAAAATTGTGATGCTGGCTTATACGGAAACCGACGTAAAACCGGGCGAGCACGTTCCGAATAAAAACGTGGAACTCCGCTTGATGCGTCGCGCTGTCCCATCTGACCAAAATGGAGCGACATGTGCAAACGAATGGTCTGCACCGCAAACAATTCTTAAACTTTTTGGTGGTCAGGGAACGATCAACGTAAATTCTTGGGCTCCAGACAGCAAACGTTTCGCTTTTGTAAGTTACGTTCACGGCAATGAAAAATCCAATTAAAAATACACCCCTCCTCAGTTGTCGTAATGTTTTTGCTTAAGCGTTGAAAAATCCCCCCGCAAATTTTTGCGAGGGGATTTTGCTATGAAGAAAAATTTATTCCCACTTCTTGCGGCCAACATTCCTTCAATTATGTATTCTTCACACAACGTATCGAAACGGCATCGGACCTATAAACGCCTTCGATATCAACGGAATTGTCGGTGATGCTCACGCGGAATGCGTTTGCCTTGCCGTATTCGTCCTTGGCCCAGAAACGCGCGCGCCTACCGAAGTGACAGAATGTTCCATTGTCAAAACGATAGCCGGCCGGCAACGCAAAGAACCCGAAGGAATCCTTGCCGGGCTTGTGCCACAGGCATTCGCTGCGTAGTTCGCAACCATTAGACCTTGCGTCCAGATTGCTGAGCAGTTGTTCCCATTCCTTTTTGCTTGGAATGTGCCAGCCTTCCGGGGCGATACCTTGGTAGTTTTTGCCTCTTATTTTGTTATACATGGCGAAGTCTTTTGCCAAGGACTGCACTGAAAATTCTGCCGGGATGTTGAGCGCTGTAGTCCATGTGTAGAGACGTCCGAAATCCTTGACGTTCGCTTCGACGTTATCCGGTGCGTAGCTGCCTTTGGCGTTGTAACGCAGGCTATCGACCATCCAGATTTGGTCGCCTATTTTAACGGTGCGGTAAGTTTCTCCGTCGCGGCTGTCTGTGAATGTATCGTATTTGAATGCGTCCGCATTTTTGACCAGGCAATTTTCGAATGGTATGCTGTTTGTGGTTTCGGGGGATTCACGCTGGTTTGCCTTGGAGACTCTTTTTCCGAGACAGTAGCCCGACACGGCGGTAACTACGATTGCAATTAAAATGAAGATAATGAATGATATATGCATGAGAATCTCCTTTCTTGAACTTTATCTACAAGAAAACTCTTGCAGAAGGAACCTGCAAATAGTTTTCCCCCTCTATTTTCGTATGTATCAAATAATGTATATAAAAATTGCAGAAAAGAACAATTTTTTATCGAAAAAATAGGAGCGCTTTGCGCCAATGACTAACGAGAATAGCGCATGGGGTCTTGGCGCTTTATATCTATCCTTTTGCTTCGGCGATCTTTTTGATTATCCGCACGACTGTTTGCATGCCTTCGACGGTGATATGCTCGTATGGTCCGTGGAAGCCGTAGCCGCCTGTGCCGAGATTCGGGCAGGGGAGGCCCATGAAGCTGAGTTTTGCTCCGTCGGTTCCTCCGCGGACGGGGTCGCTTACGGCGTTGATGCCTTCGGATTCGATGGCGGAACGCGCACGGTCGAGTATTTCTGGAGTTTTTTCGACGATTTGTAGCATGTTGCTATAGGAGTGTTTCAGTTTCACTTCAACGACGGAGCCGCCTGCGCGATTTTTTTCAAAAATTGTAAAAGGTGTACCGCCAAATTTTTCGTTGAATTTTTCCGCGATTTCCTTGAGGTAGTTTTGGCGGTCTTCAAATCTAGTTTGGTCGTGGTCGCGTACGATGTAGTCGAGCTTCGCCTCGGTGACATCGCCTTGCATATCGGTCAGGTGGTAGAATCCTTCACGCCCTTCGGTTGTTGCGGGAGTCTCGTTTTCGGGAAGGGCCATCGCGATTTCGGCGGCCATGAGGCTTGCGTTTTTCATGATGCCCTTTGCTTCGCCGGGGTGGACTCCCTTGCCGTGGATTTTGAACGTGGCGCTTGCGGCGTTGAAATTCTCGTAAGCGATTTCACCTTCGTAGCCTCCATCGACGGTGTAGGCGTATTTGGCCTTGAAATAGTCCATGTCCAAGCGGTCGGCGCCGCGTCCGATTTCTTCGTCGGGCGTAAAGCAGACCCAAATGTCGCCGTGCCCTGAAAGGTTCTCGTAGCCGCGGCTTTCGGCGTGGCGGTCGGCTTCGATGAGTTCTTCCATGGCGGTCACGATTTCTGCGATTCCGGCCTTGTCGTCGGCTCCGAGGAGCGTCGTTCCGTCGGTTGTGATGAGCGTGCGACCCTTGAGCCATTTGAGCGTCGGGAAATCATCGACTTTCAACGTGGCCCCGGAGCCTTTGAGCAAAACGTCAGCACCGTCGTAGTCTTCGATGATTTGCGGCTTGGGGGAAACACCCGAAAAATCCGGCGAGGTATCCATGTGGCTGATGAACCCGATGGGGGTATCGTTTTCGCGCTTTGCTGTTGCTGGCAGCAGCCCATAGACGTAGCCGTTTTTGTCCATTTTCACTTGCGAAAGTCCAATGCTTTCCAGTTCTTCGGTCAAATATTTGGCGAGAACAAGTTGTTGTGGCGTGCTTGGACAGCTTTCGCTCGATTCATCAGAAGTCGTGGTAAAATTGACGTACTTTAAAAAACGATTCAGGATATTCATAATCTGCAAGCTCCCCAAAAAAAATTAATAAAATAACTGTTTCTCTTAACACATATATAATTTATCTTTTTTTACAGTTGATGAGACCTTTTAGATCACATTTTTTCCAATTTCGCTGATATAAATGGAGGAAACATGACTTTAGAAGAAGCCGTTTTTGCACGCCATTCCGTGCGTAGGTACTGTTCTACACCGCTTACCCAAGAGCAGGTGGAAGAATTGCATGCCCGGATAGCGAAGTTGAACGAAAATTTTGCTCTCCACATGCAACTTGTTTTGAATGACGATGTGGCGTTCAGTGGGCGCTTGGCGCACTACGGCTCGTTTAGGAACGTGAAGAACTACATTGCGGTTGCTGGGCAAAAGGCGGTTGCCGGATGCGAATCTTCACTCGATGAACGCGTGGGTTATGCGACTGCGGACATTGTGCTTTGGGCTCAAACTTTGGGATTGAATACTTGCGTGGTGGGGCTTACGTTCAAGAAAACGCCGACGATTGAAATTGACGATGGCGAAAAGCTGGAACTGGTGATTGCAATTGGCCAAGGCGAAACGCAGGGCGTGCAGCATCCGATGAAACCTGTAACGCGGATTGCTCCCGATTACGACTCGGCCCCGGATTGGTTCAAGAAGGGAATTGACTGCGTGATGTTGGCTCCTTCGGCTTTGAACCAGTTCAAGGCTCGTTTTACGGTGGATGAAAGCGGTCGCGTGATGGCGAAACACCGCCTCGGTTATTTTTCCAAGGTGGATCTCGGAATTTTCAAGTATTTCTTTGAATTGGGGTCGGGCAAAGAAATTTTCCGTAAATCGATGCTGACGTTGCGTAGTTCGGATGATGTTTGAAAAAACGGTCTTGTGCCTATTGACCATGTACCTATAAAACAGGGCTATGGTTAAGTTTTATAGGTACCGAAAAATTTTTTTTTTATTTCCGTACCTATAAAAATTGAAAAATCGACGATTTATAGGTACGTTTTTCTGATTTTATACACAAATTAAGATTGAAAGTACCTATAAAAACTAATTTTTGCGCTGTTTATAGGTATGGTTTCGATGAAAGTTACCTGTTTTGAATAGAAAAAGACCAGTTTTATACCTGTAAGTACCTATAAAAACGTGCAAAACAATGATTTATAGGTACGTGCTTCAGAAATGTCTTAAAAATTGATGCCGTTAGCCTCAAAACGGAGGCACTTGAACGTACATTGGACCATTAACTATCCGTCAACGCCAATAACGAACTGCCACTGACCAGTAACTATTGACTGACATCCGATGATTATAATTTTTAAATTTTATGGTAACACTTTTTATCACCTCCGGTGTTACATAAACGTGAAAAGCCTAGAAACCTTAAAAAAAGCAGGATTTGCGAAGATTTACGAGACGTACGCGCCTATGGTCTATAGGCGGTGCTTGCAACTTCTTCGTGACGATGCCGAGGCGAGTGACCTGATGCAGGACGTTTTTTTGCGGATTTATTCTGCGGTGGAACGTCTGGACATGGAATCGCCAAGCAGCCTTTTGTGGAACACGGCAACGAGACTTTGCCTGAACCGCATTCGTGACAAGCGTCGTCGCGGACTTGACGTCGATTCCTCGAGCCTGCTTTTGAATATCGCCTGTGCCGAAGACGAACATGACGATTACGAGACGAAAAACATGCTCGCTCGTCTGTTTTCGAAAGAGCCAGAGTCTAGCCGGACCATTGCTGTACTGCATTACGTTGACGGTATGACTCTTGAAGAGACGGCTCGCGAAGTCGGTCTTTCAGTGAGTGGTGTGCGCAAGCGTTTGCGCGGGTTGCAGGCCAAAGTTAAAAATCTGGAGGTAAAGTGATGATCCCCGATTGGAAATTAGAGCGGTTCCTGACTGGCGACTTGCCAGAAGAAGAAATGAAGAAAATCCAGGAACTCGAAGCGTCTGACGTAATGCTCGCCCAGCGCATAAAAATGTTCCGCGAAGACAACAAGGCTATCTTGAATAAATTCCCGTTCGAAACTCTTGCTGGAAAAATAGCAGAAGCGAAGAATGTTGCGGATGTGGCCGGAGCTGCAAAAACTGCACCGAAATTTAACTTGGTGAAATTTGCCGCCGCTGCCGTGTTCGTGCTTGCGGTAGCTTTGGTTGCATTTATGGCTCAGCGTGAAACTGTGGTTTCGGGCGGAAATGATGCCGGTAGCGATATGGCTCAGGCTCGTGATGTTGAAAATACGCAACTCGCCTATGCGGAAAAATTGGACGGGAACCAGTCCGACACACGGATCAAGGGACTTGCAGCCCGCATGGAAGTTTGGAAAAAGACGGCGTCGGGAATTGCCCAGTTGCAAAATCTCGATGAAGTCCACGAGGGGGACGAAATCCAGCTGCGTTATGCCGTTCCTGAAAAATGCTTCGGAATTCTCTTTAGCATGGACGGGAACGGAGCCTTGACGCTCCACATGGGCGATGGCGAAAAGTCCATTGCGCTTGTGCCGGGAAGTATGAACACGCTTCCGTTTGCATATAAGCTAGACAATGCACCGTATTTTGAAAAATTCTTTTTGATTACGTCTCAAAACGAATTTGCGGTGGATGAAAAAGACATTGACGCTCTTCTGAAAAGAAGCGACGTGAATGTTGTGGAATTTACTCTCAAGAAGGCTGGTAAGTAATGTTTTTCTGTTCCAATAAAGATCTCGGTATTTTGTCTGCTTTGTCGTTTGCTTTTATCCTTGCTCTGTTGGTGTTTGCTAGCGAGGCCAATGCGACAGCGGAATCCAATCGTATCAACCGTTACGTGATTGCCGTGAGTGCAAATAACGGCGGTGCGGAACGCCCGATGTTGCGTTACGCCGAAAGCGATGCACGCTCCTTTGCGAATGTGCTCAAGGAAATGGGTGGCGTGCTGCCCAAGAACGTGATTCTCGTGAAGGAACCCTCCGTAGAAACTCTGCAAAAGGAGTTCTCGAACCTCGATGAAAAAATTTTGCACGACAAAAATTCCAGTGGCCGTGATGAAGTGCTTGTCTATTATAGCGGCCACGCCGATGAAAAAGGACTTCGCCTAGGTAGCGAAACTTACGCCTGGAAAGATTTGCGCAATCGCATTGACGCTTTGAATGCCGATGTCAAGATTGCCGTGATAGATGCTTGTGGTTCCGGCGCGATTACCCGCGTGAAAGGTGGTAAGGCCGTGCCTGCGTTTATGATCGATCAAAGCAGCGACATGAAAGGTTATGCGTTCATCACGAGCAGCACGCAAGATGAATCCAGCCAGGAAAGCGACAAACTCAAGGGTTCGTTCTTTACGCATTCGCTTGTTAGCGGTCTCCGTGGCGCTGGCGACTTGAGTAGCGATGGTAAAGTGACATTGTCCGAAGCCTATCAGTTCGCATTTAACGAAACGTTGCAAAAGACCGAAACGACGATGGGCGGCGCGCAGCATCCGAGCCGAGATATGAATCTTGCCGGTACGGGCGACGTGGTGATGACGGACTTGCGTGCGACCAATGCCGGGCTCGATTTGGATGAAGGGGTATATGGACGTCTTTATATCCGCAATGCCAATGGAGAACTTGTGGCAGAACTCAACAAGAAGCGTGGACATGCGATGAGCCTTGGGCTCCCGGCAGGGCGCTATGCGTTGAATCTCCAGCAAGATCCCGAATACATGGGTGCGTCTGTCGTTCTTTCAAATGGCAAGCGCGAAAAAATGACGCTAGACAATTTCCAGAGTGTCAAGGCGGAACAGACGGTGTTGCGTGGCGAAATTGGTGGCAATAGGGTATGCTCCATTGGAGATGATGTTGCGTGCTCGCTGGATTCTCTTGATCGCAGTGGACGATTCCGTACGACATTCAATTTTGTAGATTCCGATGCCAAGCCGCGTAAGGGATTGCAGGTGGGATTGCTCGTGACTCGCACCAAAGATTATATGCTAGGCTCGCAAATTAGCTTGGCTGCAAATATTGCACAGAAGGAAATGCACGGATTGCAGGTGACAACGGGTGCTAACATCGCGACTAAACATTTCGAGGGTGCTCAAATTGCAACGGCTGCAAACTATGCCGGATCGTTTGAGGGTGTCCAGGTCAGTTCAGCCGTGAATTTATCGAGACATAAATCTTCGGGTGCACAAATCGGTATTTTGAATTTGGCGGTCGATACTCTTAAGGGTTTGCAGGTTTCTGCGGGCGTCAATTATGCCAAGGCGACAAAGCTCCAAGTTACTGCGGGTGTCAACGTGGCCCAGTCTACAAATAGTCAAATAGTCGCAGGTGTCAACGTGGCCCAAAAGAGCGATTTGCAAGTTTCTGCAGGCGTCAATACGGCTCAAAAGAGCAAATTGCAGGTTTCTGCAGGCGTCAATATTGCACATGAAAACGATAAGTTGCAAGTCGGCGTCGTGAATTATGCGTCAAATGAAAAAGGTCGCCAGTGGGGTATCGTCAATGTGTGCGGTAATTGTGAAAAGTCCCCAGTCGGTATTGTCAACATCGTCGGAAACGGCGTGTGGAGTGTAACGCCCTACATCAACGAAATGGGAGCGCTCGGAGGATCGATCCATTTGGGAACAGCTTATTTCTACACCAACTTGGAATGGGCGGGCTTCTTTAAAAAAGGCTCTATCTTTAGAGAGTTTGAAAAATTCGGTGAAAACGGTTTTGGTATCGGAACCCAGTTCGGAAAGTACGGAAGCCATTGGGAATTGGAATACACCTTCTTTGAGGTTTTTGAAAAATGGAAATTTGATGAAGATCATTGCGACAGGGGCTTCCATCATCGTGGTCGCGTAGGTTACGTGTACAAACTCTTCCCGGGCTTTGGACTTTCTGTGGGTGGCACTGTGAATGTGACGAGCGAGGGTTATATAAACAAACTGTTGCTCAAGCCGATGGCCGATTACCATGACGACCTCCACATTAAAAAACACAATGCACGCTGGTGGCCGGGCTTTTATGCGGGTTTGACTCTCGGACGATTCTAGAGTACGAATAAACGGCATTAAGTATCATGTTGTGTCTTTATGATACAAAATTGCGGAATCCAGTGCTGTTGCGGCTGGATTCCGCTTTTTATAACGGTTCAGAAGGACCGAGTTTGATTTTCGTTAAATACATAATAAGCTAAAAAAGATAAATTTTTTTGAGTTTCATGGTAACACTTTTTGTACCTTTAGGTGTTCCATAGGGGTAAGGAATTGAAATCGTAATGAAATTTATGCTGAGGATAGTTGCTGTTGTTTTTATGGTGGTCGCATTTGCGTCTGCCCGTGAATTTATCGTTTTTAATGGAATCGTGCAGGATGATTCGTTCGAAAAAGACGAAAAGCTGAATGTCGAGATTCTTGAAACGGGAGAGGCGTTGCAGACGACCGTGGGCAACCCTTTTAGCGTGGTGCTTCCAGAAGATACGCTCTGGAACGTTTGCGTGACGAATTCCGATACGGCTGGCGCGGAAAAGGAAAAATGCTATGAGCTGATTTATTTGGGGAGCGACAGTACGTTCAGCATGGTGCTGGGAGAAGCCGGAATTCGGAGTTCGGAATTAGGAATGGATTCGCTGCAAGCCGGAGGTACGTCGACCTCTGATTCAGCGGCCCTTGGGCAGCGCATTGACAAACTCGGTGAATCCGCTCAGGGACTTGATTCCGCCGTTCTGAGTGAAACGAAAAAACTGGCGAAAAGTTTGGCTGATTCTTCGGACGTTGACGTAGAAAAGCTTCTTGCGGCTGGAGTCGCGAATTCGAAAGTGACCGAACTCAAGAAGGTCGTGGTGCAGTTGCGCCGCCGTCCTAAGCGTAAACCGGGCGAGTCCGTGGTTTCGGCGAAGTCCATCAAGCGTATGCCGGGCCTTGCCGAAGCCGATGTCATCAAGAGCATCCAGGCGCTCCCGGGCGTTGTCGCCAGTTCCGATTTCAGTTCCAAAATTTACGTGCGCGGCGGTGCCGCTGACCAGAACTTGTTCCTGTTTGATAACGCTGTTGTTTATTCGCCGGTCCATTTTTTCGGGTTGTTCAGCACGTTCCTCGTCGAAGGCATTGACGATGTGCAATTCTACAAAAGCGGATTCCCGGCGCAGTACGGCAACCGTCTAAGTTCCGTGCTCAAGATGGATGGTCGTGCGGGCGGTCAGGATTCCGTGGAGGAATGGTTTAGCAAGACGAGCGTAAAAATCAGTACGTTTGCGGCTCAACTCCATACCGAAGGCCATAAGGGGCCAGCGCGTTGGGTGCTTGCGGGGCGTACGACCTATATCGGTTACGTGCTCGACTTGTGCAATGCGATTGGACTTTTGGACTTGAGTCTGGATTATGAATTTACGGACTTGCAGGGAACGTTTATGTACAACTTCTCTGAAGACACCCGCATGAAACTCAGTTTTTACGTGGGCAAAGACCGTCTGGAATTCGACCCGCTTTATATGGACTGGGGCAACGTCGCTATCCCGCTTGGAATTTATCACCGTTTCAATGGCGATTGGGACTACAATTCAACATTCGCCTACAGCAGGTTTTACCAGACGATGAAAATCAGCGATCTCATGTCGATTGAAATGCTCCTTTATACGTTCGCGGGCAAGCAGTGGCTGAACTATCGCGGTATCGACAACCATACTTTTACTTTGGGTTACGAGCTGGAATACGATTACGAACGTTATGAGGAAAAAATGGCGTCAATCAGTGCGGCGGATATCGAAAAAACATTCCATCATGTGGCGTACCTGCAGGATGCTTGGAAAGTCTCGCCGGATTTGTTGCTGCAATATGGTTTGCGTTTCAATTACCAGACGGCATCGAAACATTTTGGCCTAGAGCCGCGAGCTTCGGTGACGATGAATCTCGACGATTCGAAAACGTTGGAGCTTTATGGCGGTTACTATTTGCAGTATATGAACTCGATCGTCTATACCGACCAGGAAACTTTGAACGAGTTCTATTACCCGGCGACGACGACAACGGATGGCAAGCATATCAAGCCGGCTTCTTCGTGGTTGTTTGCGGCAGAGTATAGCCATCGCGATCTTTTTGAAGGTTATGACTTTACTGCCGGAGTTTATTATAAAACGCAGAACAACTTGAATACGTTCGCGATGAAAACCGACAGCAGTGATGAATCCTCGTCGAGCGAACTTGTTCTGGCCGATAATTTTGGCACGGCGGAGGGATATTCCTTTGGCTATGAACTTTCGTTGCGTAAAGATAAAGGTTGGTGGTTTGGCGGAATCAACTGGAGCCAAAGTATAAGTGTTGCCCGCTCTAATGATGGTACCAAACCCTATTTTCCGAGTTGGCATCAACCGTATGCGCTGAAAATGGATTTGGGAATCAACTGGAAAGGGGGTGAAGACGCTCTTTGGCAACACAAGAAAAAAGGCCGCTATTTCCGTTCTTCTTTAGCGCTCAAGTATTCGTCGGGCATGCCGATCAGTGAGTATAAAGGATATTATTTGCAACAAGAAATAGGGACGCAGAAGTATTCGGATGATATCGTCGTGCTTCCGGGAAGCCGCAATGCGGGCCGCCAGACAGACTATTTCAGAATTGACTTGAAAGCCGTTGACATGGGGCGCGAAGGCAAGTGGAACTTTAGTTGGACTATAATCAATTTGACGAATCACGACAATATGTTCTTTACGTTCTACGATACCCGCAAGAACCCGCCGAAAAAGACTTCGATTTCCCAGTTCCCCTTTTTACCGATTATGCTGAATTATGAATACTATTTCTAGACGAGAGAGAATGCGTCATCCTGAGCGAAGTCCGCAAGGACGTAGTCGAAGGATCCAGTAATGTTTTAGTTGGCAGAGCTTAGAACTTAGTTGAATTTTTTTGAGGATATGTTATGAGTGATTTTTTTAAACGTAAAAAGGCTGATGTCATTGCGAGTCACGATAGTGGCGAAGCAATCTCCAATGGATTTTGTAGGCGATTGCTCTCGTCTCTCGTCTGGATACTCGTTTCTATTTATCTCGTTGCATGCGATTTCCATGGTCCGTGGGAATACTATCCCGAGAATCGTGACGTCTATACGGGCATCTACACTTACGGTTATATTCTTGCAAATGGTGAAACGAACATTTGCTTTTCGAAAGTTTATGAACTGGATGAATCGTCTTCGGAAAATTTTGCGTTCTATGATAGCGCCCGCGTGACAGTGCAGGGCTTGTTTAAATATACCCGTGACGGAAATATAGATACGACAATTGAACTTTATAGTAAGGGCCCGAATTGCTTTGCTCAGAACAACTACAGAGGTATTATCGGTGAATCGTACACGATGGAAGCTTATTTTGTGTGGGACAGCGCTGGACATACCGCGAGGTCAAAGTATAAGGCCGTTGCGACAATTCCGAATAAAGTTGAGATAAAAGGTATGAACGTTCCCCAACAGGACGGATCTTACAAATGGATTGAAAATCCACACAATGATACGACGAAAAAGTGGTATTCTGTTATAGATTTTACATTAAAGTTTTTGGAATATCCGATGGATATGGAATTTTTCAAGGTGGCTCTTGATTATGACAAGTCTGTTCGGGGAGTTCTCTCTATTATGAATTACGGTATAAAAAATGGGGAATCGCAGAATACGACGATGAACCATATGTTCAAGGGTATAACGGATGTCGATGATGAAGGGTACAGAGGGATCGCCATGCATGATCCCTTGGAAAAACAACAGAATCTTGGCTATATGTCAAACAGCACTGTGGCTGGATATAAATCTTTGGATACGCTTTATCTTATGAATATGATGTTGCCTATAGGTGAAATTACTGTGGACCTTTATGCAACAGATGAAGCCTACACGGACTATATGGAAAAGGTAAAGCAATCTGTTTCGGATTCTCGCTTTGTTCCGGAATCGAATATTGAAAATGGCATGGGCGTGTTTACCGGAATGGCGTTAACGACAGTGCATATAGATGTGAATGGGGATGGCGTTGGATTTTCGCATATAGGCTGGCGTAATTGCAGCGATACGGAAGGCGATAATGCCGATTCCTGGGATTCCAAGGGGTGCCGCCTTTTTCAGGATGTCGCGTGTTCCGGTTCTGCAAGTTACTTGATAGAAGATTATGAAAGCGTGTCTTGGGAAGAAAGGAACTTGATTACTGCAAATGAGCATGCCGCTGAAATCTATAGGGATTCCGTCTATAACAGGGGCTCAAAATCTTGCTATGCGTCCAACATAAAAGCGGCGATGATGCTCGATACGACAAAGTGGTCGGAGTTCTTGCCGGATACGATTAATGCAGAAGACAAGGCGAATGCGTATGTGGATGGTTTAAAACGCTATTGTGTGGCAAGCAATTTTAAGAGTAACAAGATTGCGGATTGCTCTGCGCTCGAAAAGGAGTGCTTGGAAGATTCGGAGAATACTAACTGCAAGAATTATCTATGGCTGTGGTGCGCCGACCGTGGATGGGATTTGGATAAGTATGAACAGTGCCGTTCGGCTTTTGTGAGCCGCTATTATCTCCAGAATTTGAAATCGAATGTTTTACATCGCGAAGTGGAAAAGGTGTGTGATGCTTTTGGCGCCGAACCCATGATTTGCGAAAACTGGTGTAAAGTTAAGGATGGTCGTGTAGAATGTCAATGATTGAATTTTTTTGAAAAATGTCCGAACACGGTAACACTTTTGGTGGACTCAGGTGTTTTAATAATGTAATTTAGATACAACCTATTTGGAAAAAATATGAAAAGATTGAATATATTGCCTTTGGTGCTTTTGATTTTCTCGCTTTCGGGATTTGCTTTTGCGGATTATGAATCCGAAATCCGCGACTTGAAAATGCAAAAGGAAAAGTTGAATTCTGAAATCAAAACGTTGAACGCGAGAATTGCATCGACGGATTCGATGTTGCGCTCCGATGCGTCACGTCATAAGACTCTTGAACAACGTTACAAGGCGGATAAAGAACGCCGTAATTTGGAAATCGATAGCTTGAACGTCAAGATTCGCAAGGTGGCGTCGAATCTCCAGCAGGAACGCAACAAGCAGGCGCGTGCCAAGAACCGTAGCGAAAACGTGGCGGCAAAACGCAGGGCCTTGCGCCAGGAACTTGCAAAGATCAGCAAGAACCTGGAACTGCAAATCTCGCAGACGCTCCCGTGGGAACGCGACAAGCGCCTCGATCGTGCAAAATCCCTGACGCGTGAAATCGAAAGCGGCAACGTGACCGAAGAAGAAGCCTTTTCTCGCTTGAAGTCTCTGCTGAACGAAGAAATAAAGTTCGGTGATGAAGTCGCGGTCGTCAATAGTCCGCTGACTCGCAAGAACGGCGAAATCGTAAACGCTACCATTTTGCGGATTGGCAACCAGTGGATGCTCTACGTTGATGAAAATGGCACACAATATGGCCGCCTGGAACGTAAACTGGAAAACGGAAAAGTCGTTTATGAATGGAATGAAGAATTGAATCTAGAGGAACGCGCTGCCGTGAAGCTTGCAATTGATGTCAAGCAGGCGAAAAAGCCGCCTCAGATTGTGAATCTGCCGGTAAGTTTGTCTGTTGTGGGAGGGAATAAGTGATGATTTTAGACGAAAGAACGGGCTTTGCCCTACAGGCGAGAGATGAAAGGGATAACGTCATTCTGAGCGTAGCGAAGAATCCAGTGCAAGGCGAGCGTCGCGACAGAAAGTTTTTTTTCTGGCATGACCGAGCCGAAGCTGCGAACGCCGTAGGCGTTCATCCAGTGAAGTTTTTTGCAATTGTCATGATGCTCGCTTCTTCTGCTTTTGCGTGGCCGTGGAGCAGCGACAAGAAAAACGCCGAGAACGAAGCCCGCATCAAGGATTCCCTGTTGCAAGTCGAAGTTCGCAATTTGCAGCGCGAAGTCGAAACGCTCACACGCATCCGCATGCAAAAGGCCGATTCTCTTGAGAAACTCGATGCCAAACATTGGAGCAACCGCTATGCCGAATCGCAGCTGACCGAAGAACACCAGAACGTTACGCGTGAACTTGATGGACGCTATTCGAAACTTTCGACGGATTTGGGTCGCGTCACCGAAGAAGTGATGGCGAGCAAGACCGTCACCGAAGAGGCTGATGAAAAAGCAAAAAGCGAAGAAGTCTCTTTTGATGCTCTCAATACGCAGATAAGACTCTCGATTGAAAAAACTCTGGGTGATGTCGCAGGCGATTATCCTGTTGGCATGAACAAACGAATCCTGAGCTTGAAACGTGCCAGTGGCGATGCCGAAAAGAAAGTCCCGAATACGATTGCTGCCGTGCAGGGCTATATGGCGGATTTGCTTGCACGCCACGAACTCACCTATACGCAATCTTACGGTGCAGAACTTTCGCAGGTTGGGTCCCGCCCGGACGTGAACGTAAACCGGTTGCGCTTGGGAACGGTATTCCTCGGCGAAGTGGCGAACGACAATGGCGATGTGCAGGCGTTGTTGCGCTCGGGTACGCTGCAAGGAAAGATTTTTGAATGGAATGCGAACTTGCCTACAGACATATCGCAGAATGTCAAACAGGCTGTGAACCAGGCCGGTTCTGCAATGGCTGCGTCGCAGGCAAAATCCGGCTCGATTATTGCGATTCCTTTGGACGTGCTGCAAAATAAGGCCATCAAGAACTCCATTGCGGATACTAAGGAACTCACATGGACCGAAGAGTTCAAGGCGTTCTTCAAGAAGGGCGGCATCGTGATGTATCCGCTTATGTTGGTGGCGATTATTGCACTTCTCTTGTTCCTCGAACGTTTCATTGTTCTGACTTACCGCGGACACCTCGGTCGCCGTTTCACCAAGAATATGAATGCGCTTGTGGCGGAGAAAAAATACGAGGATGCTGCAAATCTTTGCCTCAAGAGAGAGACTAGTCTTTCGATGGTTCTGTTTGCCGTTCTAAACAAGGTGAACGATACACGTGAAAATGCGGAACGCTCCCTGCAAGAGGCTCTGCTCCGCGAACAGCCGAAATTGGAACGCCGCATGGGCCTTTTGGCTGCGATGGGAACGATCGCTCCGCTGCTTGGCCTCTTGGGCACGGTGACGGGTATTATCACGCTCTTTACCGTGATTACTGAAGTCGGTACGAATGACGCCCGAGTGCTTGCCGGTGGCATTTCCGAAGCGCTTATCACAACTGAAATGGGCCTTGTCATTGCAATCCCGGTGATGATTTTGCATGGACTCTTGAGCGAAAAAATCGAAAAGATTACAAGCGAGCTTTACGTGCAAAGTACATCGCTTATGAATAAAGTCTTTGGAAAGGAAAGTAAGTAAAATACGTCATTGCGAGCCGAAGGCGATATACGAAACTTGGCAACTTGTTGCCTTAGTTGAGTTAGGCTCGAAGGAACAGCAATCCAAAGTTAAGGTTATATGACTAACACGTATTACATATTCATAGAATCTTTGCGGAACACTTACGAGGCGGGTGGTGTGGTGATGCTCCCCATCCTCTTGGCGGGTGTTATCGGGTTCTATTTCCTTTTTGCAAGCTGGTTTCGTATTGGCGTTGACTTTTTCAGAAAGGATATTCATAAAGTCGTGAAGCGCATGCAACAGGATTTGAATGGAGAAGGCGCTGCTGCGAAAAACGGCGAACCCCGCGAGAATGGCCATTGTGAAGTCGTGGCTCTCCAGAGGCTCCGTAAACGCGGTGGGTTCCTTTCGAGAGAACTCTCGTATGCGATGGAAATTGCTCAAAAGAATTACAATGAATTTCGCGATTATATGCAAGTGCGCATGATGAAAAGCGTACGTTATATGGAACAAGGAAATCATATCGTCATGGTTATGGCGGCTGCGGCACCTTTGCTTGGCCTGCTTGGAACCGTGACGGGCATGGTCGCCACATTTGAAGTGATCACGTTGTACGGTAATCAGAACCCGGTGCTTATGGCGGATGGCATTTCGGAAGCGCTGATCTCTACGCAGAGTGGACTATTGATTGCTTTCCCGCTCACGCTTTTGAAACAACGCTTGGACGAGCGCATTGAAAATTTGAAACAAGAAATGGAACTTGGTGCCACCGTGATTGACAACTATTTTGCAACTCGCGCTAGCGACTCCCGCATTAATGAGACTATTGCAGACGACTCTCGCATTACTCGTCATTGCGAGCCGTAGGCGAAGCAATCTAAAGGAATTGTTATGGACTTTAACTTACCGAGAAGAAAACAGAAAGACGTGGGCATTGAAATGGGCCCATTGATGGATATCGTGTTCATCCTCCTCATCTTTTTTGTGGTGACTTCGTCGTTCACTCGCGAAACCGGTGTCGATGTGACAAAACCGCAGGCGCAATCGGCAAGCCAGCTCGAAAAGGAAAACTTGCTCATCGCCATCACGCGAGAAGGGACGATCCACATGAACGAACGCCAGGTGGATCTGGCGAGCTTGCAGGACATCTTGAAACAATCGCTAGCGAAAGCGCCTGACCGCGAAGCCGTCGTGATTGCCGATAAGGAAGCGGAAACCGGCGTTCTCGTTCAAGTGATTGACATGTGCAATTTGGCCGGCGTGAAAAAAGTCTCCATCGCGGCACAAGCGGAGTGAAAATAGACGAAAGAACGCTCGCAAGCGAGCTACAGACGAGAGACGAAAGATGAAAAATGTGGACGATGTCATCCTGAGCAGTCATCCTCGAAGCGAAGCGTAGGGGAACCATAATTTCTCGAAAGTCACTTATCGAAGGATCCAGGAATTAAATGAAACTTGTTAAGAAATTATTAAAGCGTTTTACAATTCTTCTCGCAGCGGTTCTCGCGAGTGTTGTGCTCGTGTTTTCCGTGACGATGGCGAATCTGTTCTTGAACGGCAAAATCTTCCATGAACGCAAATTCGTCAAGACCGAGGTCTCAATAAAGAAAATTGAAGAAGTCGAAAAGAAAATCGAGAAAAAGCATACCGCGCGCAAACCGAATCGTCAAAAGTCGAATTCCCGTTCGCCCAAAGCTGGCCCGCGCTTCGCGATGAACCTTGGAGTTGCTTCGGGAACAGCTGGTGCCGCCATCAGCGATGAACTTGTTGCCGATTTTCGTGGCGGTGCTGTATCCGCTGGAAAAGGCGATGTCGATAAAAAACCGGAAAATCGCTCCATGCCAAATTTTGAAGTGCCGTCGAAAATTCGTGACCGTGAAATCGATGCACTGTTGCGCCTTAGCTTTTGCGTTGACGTCGGTGGCCGCGCTTACGACATCAAGGTAATCGAAGAATCTCCTGCGGGTTCGGGACTTGCGCAAGCGGGGAAAGATGCTGTCGCCCGCATGACGTTCGCCCCTGCCGAAAAAGACGGCAAGGCAGTCGCCTTCTGCGGAATGGAACAACCCTTCGAAGTGAAATTTAGAGATTGACGCCTACGGCGTCAGTGGTTAGTGATTAGTGGTTAGGTAACAGGTAATAGAGATTATGTGTCATCCTGAGTGAAGCGTAGCGAAATGAAGGATCCAGTGAGGTTTGAATGTTGTGTTATCCTGAGTGGATGCAAAAATTTAATGATAGAAACGTCATTGCGAGCCGTAGGCGAAGCAATCTATAATGGAATTGGTATGAAATTTGAATATTTGAAAAAACTTTTTGTCGTCTTTTTACTTGCTTCCGTTTCTTTTGCAGCGCAATCTTCGTTTGACGTGATGGAACGAGCAAACGCTCTCTACCGCGATGGTAAATTCAAACAGGCCGTTCTCTTGTACCGCAAAGCCGAAGACCGTGGCGCTGATCCCGTTGCCGTAAGCTTCAATATCGCGAACAGCTATTATCAAATGGGAAAATATCCCGAAGCGGCCGCCGCCTACCGCAAGGCCGTTGACTATTCCAATGGCGGATTTGCCCCGGCATTGTTCAACATGGCTAGCGTCTATTTCCGCTTGAAACAATACCCGGAATGCATCGCTGTTTATCACCGTGCATTGAAACTCGATCCGGACAACATCTCGGGTTGGCTTTATCTCGGTGAAGCCTACACCAAAACCGGCGACAAAGTCGGCGCCCTCCGTGCCATCGAAAATGCCTATCGTCTGGACAAAAACGACATCAGCATCGTCTATCAGCTCTCCGAGGCGAACATCGCTTTGAACGACTTTGACCGCGCCGTTGACGTTATTCGCGAAGGCTATACGCTCCACCCCGAAGAAACGGATTTCTTGGTTTATCTCGGAGACGTCTATCGCCTGAACAAGAATTTCGAAGAAAGCGCAAACGCCTACCGCGAAGCCCTCAGCATCAAAACGGACGATACGCAAATTATGTATAAACTCGCTGATGTCCTCGCCGAAGACAAAAAGCCGTTCGTCGCCATGGAAATTTTGAATAACGTTCTGCAAATCAAATCGGACTTTTCCGATGCCGCCATCTTCATGGGAAATCTTGCTTACGATGCAAAGTTTTATGACCGCGCCGAGTACGCTTATGAACTCGCCGCCAAAAAAGGCAACGCCGAAGCAGTCTTTGGCTTCAAGAATATGGCTTATGACGCTCATGCGCAAAAATGCGATGATGAAGCCGTGCGCCTGCTGAAACTCGCGCTGAAATACTACCCGAACGATGCCACGTTGCAGGCCGACTTGCTGGAAATGGAAGGGACGAAATAATCCCTTTTTAGCGGGAGGGGACTTTTTTAAAACTGCCGTGAAATAAACAGCTGCCTGCAAGCCCAGATTCGGTCTCTTGCGTGCAAAACTCTGCCTAAAAACGTCCAATAAAAATGGCGGGTCAGTCTGCCCGCCTAATTAAGTTGAACCTGGGTCCTTCGACCAGTTCACTGTTAAGTTCGTGGTGACACGCTTTATTTGAGTTTCAACAGGCAGTTGTCGAAAAGGAATCTGAATACGTCCGTGTTGTCGTTTGTCTCGTAAAAGGCAATCAGCAATTTCTTGTACTCGGGCACCAGTTCCTCGGGCACAACGATGATGCCGCAACCGTTGGAAATCAGGATGTGGTTCGCGAAGAGTGTCGCTGAGCTCTTGTTCCCGTCGATAAAAAGCTGGCCTCTTGAAATGTACAACTGCGTCTTTATGGCCCTCTCGTACACGTCTTCGATGGCGAGAATTTCTTGCAAATCGTCCTTTACCACGCTCTCGATAGGAATCTCGGGCTTCCATGCGGTTCCGCCGATACTCACGGGTACGTCCCTCAGGTTGCCTGCCGTGTAATAGAAGCCTTCTTCTACAAGCTTGTTGATGTAGCAAAGGATGTAGTAGTCCGAGGGGGCGGTTACCACGCCCTCGTCAAGGATGAACTGCCATGCGTGTTTCAGGTTGTTGATTTTTTGCACATCGCTTACAGAGAGGTTGCTTATCTGCCCGCCCTCGACAACGGTCTCGGTGTCCAGGAACGTGACGGCCATGCCCTCGAGCTTTGCCTGCTTGTAGATGGAATCCACCATGTTGCGCTTGGCGAGATCGATGTTCTTTTTGACGGCTTCGGAAAGTTCGCCCTCCTCGTATCCTAGCTTTTTTAGCTCCTTGACAAGCTCGCGGATTTTCCGTTTTAGGCTGCGGGCCTCGATGTTGTTCTTCGTTATCTGGTTGAATTGCGCTTCCGAGTAGACGCCGACAAACTGCGTCCTGGAAATGCCTCCGTCACGTTTATGGATGTAGATGTAGGACTTTCCGTTGCGTTCCCGAACTTCGATGCTGCCCCAAACGAGACTGTTCAGGTCTTTGACGAGGATGTTCTTTTTGTTGAGCAGATCTGCTATCAGGGCTTGGTGTTCCATGCTAATAAAGATAGCCTATTTTCGTTAATATGTGAAACATATTGAGTGGTTTTTGGTGCAAATGTTTCACATAAATGGTGTGAAAATGCGAAATTCGTACCATACGCGCAATTGTGTGAAACAAAATATGTCGTTTTTAGGCAAAATGTTTCATACGAATGGAATAAGAGGGCGGGGGTAGGAATCGAGCTACCGGAAAGCCTTCGGCACGGACTTCGACAGAAACGATGTCATAATCCTGATGCGCGGGAATGACGAACAGCCTTGATTTCGGCCTCGATTTCCTCTTCGCTCATCCCGGCAGTCCCATTCCTTTGCGCCTCTTCATTGAGTGCATACAAGGCTTGCATCAGTTTGGAAGTGTCATAATCAATGCGAGACTCATTTAGAACAAATCCAGATGGAGCGGGCTTAATCAATTCGTAAAAATCTTTGGGCGATATTGCAAAAGGGCATCCTGGGAAATGCCTCAAATTACCCGTCACAAGAAAGGCTTTCTTGTTCTGGTGGGCAAATGCTACATCGTAGAAAATCTTGTCATCCATATCCGGTAAGACAATTTCAGATGCTTTTACGGGCTCGTTGATCGCGTATTTTGTAATCTCGTCAATAAAAGAATTTTGATAATCTAAAGAGAAATTAAACTTTTCCCTTTGTAAAACATCCCGATATTCTTCAATAATATTGTTGTCGATAATGGGCGTGAACTTCTTTTGAGCTACGCCTAGAAAAATCTTTAGTGGGATGGAATCGCCTCTGTTTTTTGCCAGTGCGGCTGAGACCAAGACGTTTGTATCAATGACTGCGTACACCATTTCTCTTTTTCCTCTCGGCTCTTGCGGCCTTGATTTCGGCCTCGATTTCCTCTTCGCTCATCCCGGCAGTCCCGTTCTTGTGGGCTTCTTCATTGAGAGCGTACAAGGCTTGCATCAGTCGACTGCTATCTTGCGCAGTGGTAGAAGGAATTTCGTTCACATCGAATGGCAGCCCTTTCTCAATGATCGCCCGCTTGAAGAAAATGCGAACGGCGGTCGGGATGTCCATCCCGAGCCTTTCAAACAGGTCGCTCACCTCGTTCTTGAGATTTTCGTCTACACGGATTTGCAGAATTGACATCGCCATAGGAGCCTCGTAGTTGATACAACTACAAAATATAATATAAACAATGTATAAAAGCAACATTTTTTCATTCCTTATCGTCCTTTCATTGGCAACTTGTAAGTTTGATCAGCGTCGACATCCACACGTGCAAAATTTGCACATGTGATATCCTTTGCCAATTCACCTTCTTTGTAGATATTTTTTATATGCCTCCCAATAACGGTTCTGTCTTTTTGAAACAGATCTGCCATTTGCATTTGAGAAAGCCATACAGATTCTTTCTCCATACGAACCTCCAGCCGCACCTCTCCCTCCGGCTGATAGAGCACAATTTCGCCATAACGAACAAGTCATTTTCTGTCATGAACATTATCTATCTTTCGTGGCGGAGGCTCTATGGAAAATGACACATTCGGCGGTGCGATACTCGCATGGGTCAAGAACCCCCGGCATGCGACACATGCCGGAGAAAATGCAAGAAGCCCGGATTTAGTCTCCATTCGCTACACGAAATTAGAGGCACATCGCCATATAGGCGGGGATGCAGACAACGCCATCGTGAGTTATCGCAAAGTTCTTGGGATGTATGATGTAGGATTCTCCGAGACGTTCGCCGAATTTTTCTCGGAAACGTTTGAGAGACTCGTATCTATAGCGCTTGCCCGATTTGACTTCAATCGGCATAATCTTGAAATTCAACCTGCCTCCGCTCTGTATCACGAAATCAATCTCGATATTGTTGCGGTGCTTTTCTTCGTTGTAATGCGTGTAGAAAAATAGCTTGTGTCCATTTGCCGCAAGGATTTGCGCAATGGCGTTTTCGTAAAGCATTCCCTCGTTCAAGGTCAGATTGCCATTTAGAATCTGTTTGTAAAGTTCGTTCTCGGTAATCTCGTTTTCGTTAAAGGCGTGGCTGACGAGGAGGCCCGTATCGCCCATGTAGCACTTGATGTAGGCCCGAGTCTCGTTTAACGCCAACCCGATGTTTGGATCGGTGCAGTTGAAGCATTCGTTGATCATCCGCGCATCGCCCAGCCAAAAGAACGTCTCCGCATACTGCGAAAAATACGAGCCCTCTTCAACCTCGTTGAAAACGACTCTCTTTTCGTGTTGCGAGAGAAAAGACGGAATTTGGTCAAAAATGGACAAGACTTTCGACTGGTACCGAACATCAATTTTCATGATGTCTTCGCGGTACATCTTCAATATGTCACGCTTTTCTTCGTCGCTCGCATTAAAGGAGCGGTTCTCCAGGAATGCATCGACGCTTTTCGGCATTCCGCCCACAAGCATGTATTGCCTAAAAATGAGTATCGCCTTTTCGTGGAGCGTGCGTTCCAGAGGTTTACGCCTGTCGAAGCAGTCCTTGATGTAGCGGACCATCTGCGCCTCTCCGAGCGCAAGGCAAAATTCCTCGAAGTCCATCGGGTGCATATCGATGGAACGCTCCTCGGACGGGATAGTTATGTCTTTGACATTTTGGCGAATAGAGATGAGAGAGCCTGTTTCCAGGTAATCGTAGCGCCCATCCTTGACAAGTTTCTTGATAGACTGGCGCGCCTTGGGGAACCGCTGCACCTCGTCAAAAATGATGATGGATTCGCGACGGAAAAGTTCCACCCCGTAAAGACCATTTTTCACCTCTTTTAGAGAGTGCGCGAGTTTGCAGACCGTTTAAGTATAGATAGTGCGCATGTTTAAATATAACTGAATTCCGTAACATTAAAACCGAGATTGAAGAAGAACGTGTTCGTACATAGTGTCACCAGTGGTGTCAAAATTTCTACGACACGAAGTCGATCAAGTCCAGATACATCATCCTGGTGTTCAACGACTGGCTCGAATCAACACGGAAGGCTTCTTTCTCGAGATTTTCGTCCAAATACAAAAAACGGAAACCGTTCTTTTGGTAAAAATTTATCGTTTCGGGCCTGTTGTAGGCATCGACAACCATAAAGCGACAACCAGTTTTGTTATCCGGGTGGATAAACCAGGAAATCAGGTAATCAATGACCTGACTCCCCAAGTGCAAGCCGCTGCGTTGGAACTGGCCGTTAACTCCCAATCGTCCAATCAGGAGCGCAGGATACGTACGCGTATGCTTTGCATTGGGCACCTTGCGTTCCAGGCGGTTCCGCGAAGACTTGGGAATCATTGTCGATTTGATGCTGTCGTTGGACAAAGTGAAGGCGCAGGCTATCTGCGGCGATTCCGTATTCGTTACAGCGATATAGCTTTTCCCCAACAATTGAGCGGAGTACAAGTACGCATCGTTCCGAAAGAAATCGTCTAAATCCTCATCGCCGCAGCAGAACGAGGACAGGTCGGTATTCTTGTCGATGGGGTAAAGGGTGCAATCAGATGCTAAACGGATTCTTTCCATTATGGGCCTCTCTGTAAGAACGGGCGCGGGCGGCCATCTCGTCGATTTGGGCGAAGGAAACTTTGAGCCCGAGACGACGCGGATTCTTTTCGTGTTCTTCGGCAGCACGAACGAACGACTCTGCCGTAGAGCCTGTAAGAACCGGGATATTTCTTATTTCAAGAGCCATAATACCCCCATAATCTACATTTATTTGCAGGTTCGGTCAACATCATCTATACCTCCGTCGGCACCAACAAGCACAAAATGGCACCGCATAGTACTTTCTATACATTTGTGCACTATAAAATATAAATTCGCATTTGAAATTTGTCAACCCCTTTTCCCGAACAAAATCGCAAAAAAATTCGTGCCCCTCAAAAAGTTATTTTCTGTCACTAGCATTATCTATCTTTCGGAGCGGAGGCACTATGGAACACGACACATTCGGCGGCGCGATACTCGCATGGGTCAAGAGCCTCCGTCGAGCTTGACATGGAATGCCTGGACAGCGGCATGGTCCTGTTCAGGGAAAACTGCACCCCCGGAGAGGCGCTGGAATCGAGCTACCGGCAAGCCTTCGGCACCGCCTTCGACAAGGACGACATCGCGGTACTCTGGGCATCCCCGTACTCCTCATTCGCTACACGAAATTAGAGGCGCATCGCCATATAGGCGGGGATGCAGACAACGCCATCGCGAGTTATCGCAAAGTTCTTGGGGTGTATGATGTAGGATTCTCTGAGACGTTCACCGAATTTTTCTCGGAAACGTTTGAGAGGCTCGTATCTATAGCGCTTGCCCGACTTGACTTCGATCGGCATAATCTTGAAATTTTGCCTCTTTGGCGAATTCATCCCCTTTGTCGCACCAGTGGTGCGACAATCCTCGCCCTCCATGAACGCGCTATTCGCCTTTTTTCCGAATGAGCCGTTTCGTAGTATGCATTTCCTTTTGCAGAAGGCGCATGCGCTCTTCCAACAGTTCCTTCGAAGGCAACGCATCTTTGATGCGGATGTTGTTGTATGTCGCGACCCCCATCGGCGTGCCCAGCCCACGGAAAGACCACTGTACATCGGTTGAATCCATGTTGGAACAAATCAACAGCCCGATTGTCGGATTGTCTTCGGGTGCCTTCAGCAACTCATCTACCGCGTTCACGTAAAAGTTCAGTTTGCCGACAAACTCCGGCTCGAACGGCTTTGCCTTCAGTTCGCAGGCGACGAAACAGCGCAAGCGGATATGATAAAACAGCAGGTCGATTTTGCGGCTTCGTCCACCTACAAGAACCTCCTTTTGCCGTCCAATGAAGGCAAAACCCGTACCCATCTCGAGCAAAAGGTCGGTGACATTCTTCGTAAGAGCCTCTTCCAATTCGGCTTCGTCGTAAATTTCGTGACCAACAGTAGCAAAGCCGAAATCGTAGTTCTCTTTCAGCACATCTTGAACCAGTTTGCTCTGCAAATCGGGCAGTTTTTCGGTAAAATAGTTGACTATCTTGCCTTGGTGGCTGTAAAGATCTGCCTTGATGCAGTTTTTCGTTTTCTAATTCTGCAACAGACTGTTGCAGTTTTTCTCTGTCAAGTCGGCTAGACTTAGTCTCATCTAATTCTCTAACAGGTTGTTGGAGTTTTTCGCTTTCTAATTCTGCAACGGGCCGTTGCAGTTTTTGCACAGCCTCTTTCTGCGTGTAGAAACAGTACCATTTCTTCATAAACCACAGATTCGACACCGAAAATCCGTCCGCATCGGGAAAATCCCGCTGCATATCCAGGCTGAGCTGTTCCACGACTCCCGAACCCCAGCGCTCCTTAATCAGAATCAATATGGATATTGTGAGATTCAATCTTTCGATTTCTCATAAAAGACCTCTCTTTAATAACAATACAAAGGCAAAAATACGCAGATGAACAACGTATGTTGAGCCTTATATTTCTAGTTTTTATGGGATGCTCTTGCGGTGCTGTTGGCGGGGGGGGCTTCGCGCGGCCCGTGTAAACCCCTCGAATTCGAGGGGTTTAAATTCACCGCCCTTTCATGCTCTCTTGGATTTTCTCGATGACTTCTGCGGGGGTCACAAAGTCCAAGACGCTGAATGCTGTCATTTCGTTACCCATATCCTTGAACGAGGCTCCGAAGTGATACACCTTGTCGTCGACGAGCAAGAAGCGGTCATGAATCGTGCGCATTGTCTTCGGCTCTAGGCCCGGATATTGCTTGTTGTGTAATGCGACCGCCGCTTTGAATTCTGGCGTAATATGTGCGGAATAAACAACCGCCTGCACGCCCTTCGCTCGCATCGCCGCAAATTTCAGCACCTCGATGGTGGCGAACGGGTCGATGAACACCACGGAACGCTTGGCTGACTTTACGAGATCCGCGATCAATACGAGCCCGTCGAAACGGGTTCCTGTCGCGAGAATGCCGCCGGTTGGCGCCTGCGCCGCATTCACGAAGAAATCTATTCGCTGTTCGACCGCAGAAAGGCGTGAATTCTGTTCGGCAATAGACTTCCGGACATCCGCGATTTCTGTTCCCTGGCTCTCGATGAGTTGCCGCTGTTCATGCAGACGGTCCGCAATCTGCAAATCCGTCGCAATCTTCCGCTGGTTCACGGCATAGCCCTTGAGCATGTAGTCCTTCAAAACATGGCTTGCCCAACGGCGGAATTTTATGCCATTTGCCGACTTTACGCGATAACCCACAGACAAAATGATATCTAGATCATAATGCTCAACTTGGTATTTTTTCCCGTCATCGGCAGTTGTCGCAAATTTTGCGACAACTGAATTTTGGCATTCTTCCTTCAAAGCATTCGTGATGTGTTTGCCTATCGTTTTAATATCACGATTGAACAACATTGCCAATTGTTGACGGTTCAGCCACACAGTCTCGTTCTCGATGCGCACCTCCAGCCGCACTTCTCCCTCCGGCTGGTAGAGCACAATTTCGCCCTTGTTGTCACCACCGACTGGTTCGGGGGTCAATATTTCAGTCATTTTCGCCATTTTTTCACTCCTTCGCTGCGGACAAGCGTAAAACCGCAACTTTTGAAATTTTGAGCACTAGAACATTTGTTCACTAAATATACATCCTCGCGCGGCACCTGTCAAGAGATTTCTCGATATTTTTCGAACATTAAAATGTCACAAATTGTCACTCCGTAGAATCTATATTTCTACGCATGAAATCACTCGCAAATATTATTTACTCCTGTTTCAAGGACAAGGGCGAATTCTCGCTCAAGGACGCCTATTCCGAAAACTCCGACAAGCCGAAGGAAACCGTCCGCGCGCGCATCTACGACAACCTCGGCGTAAAATTCGAGCGGGTCGCCAAGGGCCTGTACAAGACAATCGAGGGCGACGAAAGCTGCGTCGTGATAGAAGGCGACGGCCGCGACCTCTCCATGCTCGAAGACGCCTCCATCGACTGCATCCTGACCGACCACCCGTGGCTAGACAAGAAGTCCAACAAGGGCGGCGACCGCAACTTCGCCACTTACAACTGCTTCAGGTACACCCTCGACGACTTCAAAGAAAAAGCCCGCGTGCTCAAGGACGGCTGCTTCCTCGTCGAAATCCTCCCCGCCGAAAACGAGAACAACTACGACTACCTCTACCAAATCAAAAAGTACGCTGAACAGTGCGGGCTGCTCTACTACTCGAAAGTCACCTGGAAAAAGGGGAACTTTGTCAGCAATACCGGGCGCAAGTCCAAGAACACCCAAGACGTGATGATATTCTCGAAAGGCAAGGCGCGCAGCCTGCGCATCGACGCCAAGAAGACAAAAGACACCGGGACGCCCCAGTACATGAGCGGCACCGCGCAGATGCTCCCCGCCATGTTCGACATCCCGCCTGTGGCAAGGAAGAACAAGATTCACCAAAGCGAACTCCCGCTGACCCTGTGCGAAAAAATCCTCCAATTCGTGACCAGGCAGGGCGAAACCGTGCTCGACACCTTCGCCGGCAGCGGCGTCGTGGGGGAAGCCGCGCTGAATTTAAAACGAAATTGTATCCTGATAGAACTAGCTCATCGAAATGTTGTTAAAATTAGGGACAGACTTGCTGGCAACCCCTTCTTCAGAGAGGTGTTCTGGCATGCGACAACATGAATTAAAAATTGGATAATAAAAAAGGTTCGTATATGAAAACAATTTCTCAGACCGAGCAAGTTATTGCAGCGATGGAAAAAGAAGGCGGATTCGCAACTTTTAAGCGGTTGAATGAAATTGTTGATTTCTCTAAATGGAAAACGAAAACTCCGGAAGCTAGTGTTCGGAGAATTGTTCAAGACAGCGACCAAATTTTCAAGATTAGACCTGGTTTATGGGCTCTGGAAAAATATCGAAAGGAGGTCTTGTTGCGTCTTGATTTGAAAATTGGTGACAAAAAAAGTGAACAATCATTTGACCATGGATATTATCAGGGGTTGTTGGTTGAAATTGGAAAGTTTAAGAAATTGACCACGTATATCCCTGCACAAGATAAAAATCGCAAGTTTCTTGGGAAAAGGCTTGTAGAAGTTGCTAATACTACTGACATACCGCATTTTACCCATGATTCTATTTTAAGAAAAGCAAAAACGGTTGATGTCATATGGTTCAATGAAAGAAACATGCCATCAGTTTTTTATGAAGTAGAACATACGACTGATATAAAGAACTCTCTCTCCAAATTTTACGAATTGCAAGATTTTTCGGCAGAGTTCTTTATTGTTGCAGCGGCAACGAGAAAAAAAGAATTTGATGACAAATTGAATGCTTCTATTTTTAATTCCATAAAGGAACGAGTGAATTTTTTGGACTATGACAAAGTCGTTAAACGACATGAGGGATTGTCGATAGCTAAAAATGCGTCTTGGTGATTTAGAAAATCAAAATTCCTTCATCGCTTCAGCTAGTTTTTCAGGATATCGACCATCAATGTATTTCATGTTGAACATCAAAACATTTCTCTTTTTCCCGTCACTCCCGTCTTGTTGTTCTATTCGGGGATTGTGATTGTTTGTTTCTATCACAAGTGTAAATACACCGCAATAAAGATATCGGCTTTCCCTTTTTTCTTTCTGAAAAAGAATGCCTTCTTGATTTCTTCTAAGTGCTTATTCCCTTTTTTAAATTTTTGATCGCCATTCTTCCCCTCTCCAGTAAAGCGGACTCCGTCCCAGTTTTCGTGGCTGTACCATTTATCTTCATAAGGGACGCCATCGCCTTTTGTTTTTGAAACGCAGACAATTATATTGTTTTTCGTTGATACATTGATTCCGCTTTGTCCGCTTACGCCAAATTCAGTTGTCCAAGTATCGAAATCAACCCAATCGCCTTCTTTGAAGGATAATTTCATAATAATCTCTTGCGGTTTAAATTTGCTTTTACGTTATTTTCATACAACGTTCTTTTTGAAACGTATAATCCGCAAGAAAAATCGCCACGCCATATAGGGCACATTCTAGGCGTGTGCAAAAAAAAGATGGCCGCTATTCAAACGGCCAAATAAATTTTAAAGCAGATCCAATCCCAGCGATTTCAGGTATTCATAAGTTCCATCATAAAACTCCGGCAATCTTGTCGGGTCTTCAGGGAAACCTTCTGGCGTTTTGTTGGAATTGCCTTCGGGAACGCAGATGACCAAGCCTTGCCTTGCGCGTGTGAGAAGGACTCGGTATGCGTTCAGCATATATTTCTTGTTTTCATCATTGTTTTCGTGATTCCATTTGTCCTTGCCATTGAACTTGTGGTATGTCCAGACGCCATTTTCGCATCTCATGTCGGCATCCCACAATACACAAGCGTAATCAAGTTCAAGGCCCTGCACTTGGATTTCAGTCGCAGCATCTTCGAGGTAGTTTGATGAGCGGATATCGGTTTTGTCTTCAAGGAACCAGTGGATTGCATTTTCGTCCCCTTGCGCAAGCACGTTGACGGCAAGGGGTTTGAATCGCGCGGCCACTTTGGTTACGAGAATTCCGGTATGTTCATTGCCGCGAGCGTGTTCCCTGAGCCATTGGCGAGCCTTGTCCATGTCGCGCGTGAGCAGAATTGGATATTTTCTCTTCTTTATCTCCTGATACAAATCTACCGCATTCGCATTGAATGACAGCAGTGAATGAATAAAATTGGAAAGAGTTTCTGCTCGGAATGAACGCAGGCTAACTGCCAAATGCAGTTTGTCAGAGAAATTGACATTCGGGTTGCCTTTCAGTTTTTCCGTGACTTGCCCTTCGGCGTATTCGGGTTCAGTAAGTTTATCAGAAATATAGACTTTCCATTTCTTGAACTTATTGTTCAACGCCTCAATCCATTCAGCAATGCCGGCTTCACCGGTATTGATTTCTTGACCGCCACCGACAAGGCAAATTATTGTAGCCCAGTCTTCGCGTTGATCAAGGGACCAAATCAGAAATTCGGCCTCCGACATAGGGAAATTTGGAACCTTGAGTTTGTTTCCGTATGTTCCGCCACGCTTGAGATAATCGGCAATGCGTTTTTGCGTCCAACTGCGCTGTGCTTCGTCAAAAATGGCAACGTGCTCTACTTCGCCAAAACCCGTTTCTTCGTCTGGCTTAACTGCTTTTGTTGGGTCTATTTTTACTATTCCATTTTCGACCGGATTCTTGATTTTTGCCAGCATGTTGTCTCGGTAATTGTGAATTACCTGGATGAATTCACCCACTTCGCGCTGTGAATCGCTCAGTTTTTTCCTTTCACCTTTTTCCTTACATTTGCGCCAGTTGTCACGTGCCAACGCCTCTTTCAAAACAGCGACCAACGGCCCATTGCCAGAGAGATAAACGGCTCCGTTTTCTTTATCCTTTACGCCGTCTTTATATGTTTGTTTTACGGCTATGTCAAGGCCGACTAGCGTTTTCCCTGCGCCAGGAACGCCGGTCACAAAGCAAATACTTTTCTCGCGGTTGTTTTTGCTGTTTTCAATGACGTTTAGGATGTAGTCGATGGTTTGATCCGTTGAAACCTTGTCCGCTTCATGTCTTGTTATATCTTCGACAGAGTGATTTTCGTAAAGCGTCCGTGCGGCTTCAATGATTGTTGGAGTCGGAGAATAAGGGCTGATGAGCCAGTTCTCGGTATTTTCATCTTGCGATGAAACACCAGCATGTTCCAAGACTTTTTCGATAAGTTCTTGAAGGCCTTCTTCACCTGTAATGAGCGGATTGTAAATACCATCGTCATAGACGGAAGGCTTAAATTCCGTTGTCGAAGATTGATGCTGAGTCGGGATAAGGATAGGGATTATTTTCTTGTCGTGGCTGAATAGATGGAAATTTTTGAGGTCCAGCGCATAATCCATTACCTGTTCGACATCCGCCTGCAATGCGACTTTTTGCCCGACTTTAAATTCAAGGCAAAATATCAAACCGCGTAACAGGAGAACAACGTCGATTCGCTTGCCAAGACGCGGAATGTTGTATTCAAAGATGATTTGCGCATTTTCGTTAGACCACGGCACAAGCACTTTCTTTAATAACGCAATCTCGCCTTTCCAGGCTTCTTTCGTTGTGCCTATAATCTCGCCATGATAGTTATCAACGAGTTCACCAAAAATAGATTCGGAATCCTTGCGGAGGAAATTGCCAAATACATCTGAATACAAGTATCTCACAAATCACCCCTCAATCTTATTCAAAATTATCGGTCTTTTCTCGCCCATGCAGGGCAGCGCCCCGAGGGTGTTGAAGTCGATGAATTCAGTCGCTTCTTCGTAGTCCATGCCGTCGGTTTCCATCAGGCACTGCGCCATTTTCTCGTAGTCGTAGATGACGCGACCATCTTCACTTACGCCAACAATTGCGCCAAGGTAGTCGGGGCTTTCGAGTACCACGGCATCTTCGTAGCCGCGCTCGCAGAGGTAATCCTTGAGTCCGTTCAGCGTGAGGGGCGGGCAATCGGCAGTCTCGATCCTCCCAACGAGTTCGCTCGCGCTCATCTCAAAGTATGTGGCAATCTTCTCGATGATTTCGAGAGAGACATTCCTGCGTCCGTTCTCGATGTCACTCATGTAGCGCCGGCCAATGCCGGTTTCGAGTGCCAGTCTTTCTTGCGAGACGCCTTTTTGCGCACGCAACGCCCTGAGGGCCACGCCGATGTTCTGCTGTAGGGACATATAATAAACGATTGTGAGAGGTTCCCAGAAAACATATAAATAGCGCAACATTTAGCCACGCCATATAGTGCACGTTATGAAATTTTGTATCCCACAAAAAAAGATAATGAGAGGTAACAGTGTCGCTAAGCTATTCGCGTTAGGGATAGTGACCCCTTAGGGCGGAGACGCGCTTGCGCGGCTCCGTTGCAAGAGCGGCGCGGGGGTGCCGTAGGCGCGCACGGGGCGCCTTGCGATATAGCCCGACCCGACGAAGGGTGGCAGGGGCCAACCGAGCCGGGGAACGCCTTGTAAAATTTTCTTGCTCCCCTAGCCAAGATTCTGAATATTAGGTACATTAATGCCCGACGTGTTTCTCCGTCTAATGGAGAAATGCGTCTTTTTTTTATTTCGATTTTCGGGATAAAGGGGACGCCTCTAACATCAACAAGCCACAATATGCGGCAAATGGAGGCTAAAATGGCTAAAAAGAAAGAGAATGTCCCCGCAAAAGCGGTGGAATCGTTGTTCAACAAGGTGTCGAACTTGATTGAGCAGGCCCGCGTGCGTGTGGCCACGGCAATGAATGTCGCCGAGGTTTACACGAAGTACCAGATTGGGCGATTAATCGTAGAAGATGAGCAAAAAGGTCTGTATCGAGCGGAATATGGTAAGCAGATTCTGTTGAATCTTTCTGAACGACTGATTGCGCGCTATGAAGGCGGCTGGACTGTTGATACGCTCAAGCGTTGCCGCTTCTTTTATCGTATTTATTGTCCCCAGCAAATTGGGGCAACAGTGTTGCCCCAATCTGAAGTTTTGCCCGATTTTACCCTTTCGTGGTCCCATTACCTGGTTCTCATGCGCATCAAGAATGCCGACGAGCGACGCTTTTACGAAATTGAGGCCACTTCCGGGAACTGGTCTGTTCGCGAGTTGCAGCGGCAGTATGGTTCAAGCCTGTACGAACGTCTTGCGCTGAGCCGGGACAAGGAGCAGGTCGCCCGCCTGTCGCGAGTTGGCAATGTTGTGGAAAAACCGGAGGATATCATCAAGAATCCGGTGACGCTGGAATTTGTCGGCTTGAAACCGGATGCATCGTATTCGGAATCGAACCTGGAATCCGCAATCATCGGCAAGTTGCAGGAATTCCTGCTGGAACTGGGAAAGGGCTTCCTATTCGAAGCGCGTCAGAAGCGATTCTCTTTTGACGAAGACGATTACTACGTGGACTTGGTCTTGTACAATCGACTGTTGCAGTGCTATGTGCTCGTTGACTTGAAGGTCGACAAGTTGACGCACCAGGACCTCGGCCAGATGCAGATGTACGTAAACTATTACGACCGCTATGTAAAGCAGGATTTTGAAAAGCCGACTATCGGCATTCTGCTTTGCAAGGAGAAGAAGGATACCCTTGTGAAGTTGACTTTGCCCGAAGATGCGAATATTTACGCCTCCGCCTATGAGCTGTACCTGCCGGACAAGAAACTCTTGCAGGCGAAAGTCAAGGAATGGGTAAATGAATTTGAAAATGCAAGATAAGAGTATTGTGAAGATGCGCCCTTCAAGCAACTAATGGAGAAATACAATGAAGAAAAAATCAGAAGAAGAGAACAAGAAAGATAATACTGGATGGAATGCCTTCTTGGAATTGCGCAGGCAGGCCCAGCGCGGCCCTGCTGCAGACATGACGCTCAACGAAATCAACGCCGAGATCGCCGCAGCCAGGAGCGGGAAGTGAAGGATTTACCCAATAAACTACCCAATACCACCCAATCCGGTGAAATGGCTGGGAAAATATACAGCAATTTGACAGACGGTGATTGTCAAATCTCGGATACCCCAAATTTCACATTAAGCTGGATTCATTTTATAAATCGTTCGCCATTGGCGAACGATTTGGACTTCTCCGAATTTCGGAAACGGTGTTTACGAAATAGAGGGAGAACATAAGTTCACCCTTTCGTGGTTCCCAACTTGTAAGGATTGCTTACAAGTTCCTCTTGTAAAGTTTTCTTGCCCCCGTTGCGCAAGCGCCAAATGCTAGGCTCGGTCCTATATTTAAAAAGGACGAAAATCACCCCTTCATTAGTCTATTTTTAGAAATGGGTAGGAGATGGGCAACCCGTCGGCTCGGTAGCGCTAGACGCAGTGTATGACATTGGGACCCATCTCCCTCAACCCAGGACCCCGAACAAGTATGCTGGCAAAACGCAGATGCCGAATACCTTTGGACAATGGGGCGTGGGGTGATTACCCGTTAACAATATAGCAAAGGAATCTTAAAATGGAAACATGGGTCGGCATTGACATCTCCAAGGACACTTTCGACGCAGCCTGGATTATGGACGGCAAGAAGAATCATCTGAAGTTGGAAAATAGTTCCAACGGTTTCAAACGTCTTCTGAACGAAGTGCCGGCTGAGTCCCGTTTTGCGATGGAAGCTACAGGAGAATATCACCTGAACTGTGCCAGATACCTATCCAGCCGCGGAAATCCGGTTGCTGTCTTGAACCCATTTGCCGTGAAAATGCATATGCAAAGCGACCTCAGGCGTTGCAAGAACGACAGGGCCGACGCCTATTCGATAGCGAAATTCGCAGCGGAAAAGAATACCGATTGCTGGACATGCCCGACAGACGACGAAATAAGGCTCAAGCATCTTGATGCCGTTATAGACAACTTGCAGAAACAGATCCGTCAAAGCAAGAACATACTGCATTCGCTAACCCAGGTCAATTTACGAGACGACCAGGCCGTTTCCATCATCAAGAAAACAATATCCAGTCTGGAAGCCCTCATGGAAAAAGCCAGGAACAGACAACTTGAAATGGTCGAGACCGGCAAGAAAGAAGAAATCGCCTTGGCATGTTCCATTCCCGGGATCGGTCTGGAAACATCGCTGAAGTTTTTCACACACGTTGGGAACATCGAAAGGTTTGGCAGTTCCAGAAGCCTGATTTCCTGGATAGGCCTGACTCCACGGAATGCACAATCAGGGACAAGCATCCATAAAAACGGAAGTATTTCGAGAATGGGCTGCACAAGGCTGCGAGGGCAATTCTATATGTGTGCTGTCGTCGCGATAAAATACAATCCTGATTGCAGGTCATTCTATACACGATTGAAGGAATCGGGCAAGCCTAGCAAAGTAGCCTTGATTGCAGTGGCGAACAAGCTGCTTCGACAACTTTATGCAGTCCTTACGAAAAAAGAGGCCTATGTACCAAATTTTTGTACAAAAGCCTCTTGACATTTAATACAGTATGTCATATCCATGCAAGCATGGCTGCGACTCTCGCCTTACGCATTTGTGCCAATTTTCTGAATATTAGGTACATTAATGCCCGACGTGTTTCTCCGTCTAATGGAGAAATGCGTCTTTTTTTATTCCTTGATTTTGGAATAAGGAGACGCCTCTAACATCAATCGGTCGCAAATTGTGACCACATGGAGGCTAATATGGCTAAAAAAACATCGCAAGGATTAAGCAAGATAAAATCACTTGTTCTGGCAACAGAAAACCAGATTTTTGACAGAAAGAGTTTCTTGATTGAAACGAAAAGCCTTGCTAATATCATTGTGGCTTTTGCTAATGCTGACGGAGGAGATGTTGCAATTGGCATAGAAGATGATGGAAGGATAACTGGAATAAACCACAATCAAAAACATTTAAATGAATTGTTACGGGTCCCTTTTGATTATTGCGTTCCATCTGTAGAAGTCGAAACGGAATTTATAAATTGCAGAGATTTTCAAAATAAAGAAAATCGAATTCTTTTGATGCATGTTTTGCAAAGTGCTGACTTACACACAAATCAAGCCGATGAATGCTTTTATCGAGTAGGTGATAAATCCAAGAAGATGAATTTTGATCAAAGGGTTCAGTTACTATACGCCAAGGGAAAAAGATTTTTTGAGGACACTCCGGTGTATGGAGCTAGTATTTGTGATATCGATTTAAAGTTTGTCTCAGAATATTGCCGTAAGATAGGCTTTGCAAAAAAGCCCGAAATCTATTTGCGAACCAATAAGGAGTTTATAAAAATTATTGACGGGGAAGAGAAGGTGTCTAGTGCCGCAATTCTTTTATTCGGAAAATATCCGCAAAAGTTTTTCCCGCGAGCGAGAGTTCGTATAGTCCGGTTTGATGGTGACGAAGAGCGATTTGGTCGCGAGATGAATGTTGTGAAAGATGTGGAATTTGGCGGGAAATTACTTGATATTGTGCAAAATTCTCTGAAATTCATTTCGACGCAAATAAAAGAACGTTCGTTCTTAGGTGAAGGGGCTCGGTTTGTAACCATTCCGCAATATCCAGAATTCTGTTGGACAGAACTTTTAGTCAATGCCGTTGTTCATCGTGACTACAGCATTATGGGTACGGATATCATCGTGAAGATATTCGATCATCATCTTGTTGTAGAAAGCCCCGGATTGCTTCCGGGGATGGTTCGAATAAATAATATCCGACATATTCATTTTTCTAGGAATCCTAAAATCGCTCAATTTATGCATGAATATGAATTGGTCAAAGAATTCGGCGAAGGGGTTGACCGTATGTTTCGCGAGATGGAAGCGGCCGGAAACCCCGCTCCAGAATATAAACAGTATGATTTTGTGTTGAAAGCTAAGTTGGTGTCGTCATGTGACGAAAATAGAAAGGCGGGTGGTCAGACGGGTGGTCAGACGGGTGGTCAGACAGGTGGTCAGACAGCGGGAAATGATACAACTATTGCCATTCTGAAAGCAATTGCAAAAGATCCGTCAATAAGCAGGGTGAGACTTTCTGAACTTGTTGGAGTGTCGCCATCTGCAGTGCAAAAGCACATCAACAAACTGAAAAAACAAAAGATTATTGTTCGAAACGGCGGGGATTTTGGAGGTTGCTGGAAAATCCTAAATAAGAGCAAATCAACCAACTAAAGGAAAATAGTATGAAAAAAAGTGCCTCTCGACGAAATCAACGCCGAAATCGTCGAAGCGTTTGTGGACTTCATGCCTGAAGGCGTAATTGGGATGGCGCTGTTTTTTCCTCAATAATTTTTTGATTATCTTTCTTTTATTCAGCAAGGGGATTCCTATGAAAAAACAAATTGTCTTTATGCTTTTGACGACGCTGCTTTGCAGTGCTCTTTCCATGGCACAGGTCCAAAAACTTCCGGCACCGGCCAAGTCTCTCGGCAAGAACGTGATGGAGGCTCTTTGGAGCCGCAGTTCGGGAACCGAGTTCAGCGACAAGATGCTGAGCGATCAGGATTTGTCGAACTTGCTCTTCGCGGCTATCGGTGTGAACCGCCCCTCCGAAGGGAAAATCACGTCGCCCACAGCGCGCAACTTCCAGGAAATTCGCGTGTTCGTATTTACGGCGAAGGGCGTTTCTGAATATTTGAACAAAGAAAATTCCCTGAAACAGGTGGCAAAGGGCGACCATCGCGGATTAATTGCAGACCGTCAGGATTGGGCGAAAACGGCTCCGGTGAGCCTTTTGATTGTAGCTGACGAAAAGAAGTTCGGGAGCAGCGATACGCATGCGAAACTGGCGATGGCGATTGATGCGGGTATCGTAAGTGAGAATGTGAATTTATTCTGTTCTGGTGCGGGCTTTGTCACGCGTCCACGCATGACGATGGACATTCCGGCTATAAAGAAGTTGTTGAAACTGTCCGATGCGGAAACCCCGCTGTTGAACAATCCTGTGGGCTACGCGAAGTAAAAACCACTACTTTATTTTAATCGGCTTTCTTCTCACGAGTTGCTCGATGGTGATTCCGGAGAAGTAGTCGTGGATGATTCCTTCGAGAGTTTTCCACATGGGGAGCGTGGGGCAGATGTCCGCACGGTCGCAGCCGCTTTTGCCGTTATCGACACATTCCACGGGCCCCATCGAGGTTTCGATGACGTTCAAGATTTCCCAGACGGTGAGCTTTGCGGCGGGTTTGGCGAGTTTGTAGCCGCCGCCTTTGCCGCGGGCGCCTTCGAGAATTTTGTGTTTGACGAGAGTTCCGAGAATAGCTTCGAGGTATTTTTCAGATAGTTTTTGACGTTCTGCCAAATTGTGCAACGGGTGGAATTCTGTTTCTCCGTTTTCTGCCATATCAATTATAACGCGGACAGCGTATCGACCTTTCGTAGATACTCTCATGGTTTCATGACCCCTTTACGGTTGAAATATACATTATTTATTGATAAAACCTATAACTATAGTTGGCTGTTTCGAAAGAATCCGTCAAGTTGTTTGCCTGAAAAGACGTGTAATAAAGTGCTCTTTACATACTTTTTTACTATGGTTGGCGAGAAAAATTTTCTATATTGCCACGCATTATGGCAAAGATTCTCTTTAAAAAACAGTTATCTCCCGCGGTATTCCAATTCCGCGTCCACGCCCCGCTGATCGCGCAAGAACGTAAGGCAGGACAATTTATCATCCTCCAGACGAACAAGGAC
>CADCDO010000016.1 GCA_902800345.1 Fibrobacter succinogenes | reverse complement strand
ACGCTCGGCATTACCGAAACAAGCATCATTGACAACGACCCCATGGTAACGGCCCTCATTTACGCATCGTTCCTCGGCACCATGCAAGATAACGGTGTGGAGATTTTCACCCCGTGGACGTGGGGCGACGGAATGTACGAAACGGTGCACCTGTTCAGCCGCTACGGCCACCCGAACCGAGTGCAATCAACTTCCAGCAACGACTCGCTGGTATCCGCCTACAGTTCCATAAGCAACAAGGGCGATTCGCTCACAGTCATCTTCGTGAACCGCGCCGAAAAGGACGCCCAGGATGTGAACCTCAATTTGGCGAACTTCGCCTCCGACGGAAAGGTCAAAACGCTCACCTTGCAGAACCTCAAAGGTGAAACGTTCGTTTCGCACACAAGCAACGCGTTGAAAGAAAATGCCGTTGGAGCAAATGCGCAGGGCGGAACCACCACTGCGACGAGCTACAGCATAAACAGTTTCAAGATGACGCTCCCCGCCAAATCCATCACCGCCGTTTTGCTCACCACCACTACACCAAAGGTCATCGACGCCATTACCCCCGCGAGAAGCGCACTCGCAGGCAACCTGCTGCACCATGAAAGCGGCAACTGGTTTATCGACAACGGCTCAGGCAACGTGCGCAGCGTAAGCGTGTTCAACAGCCTCGGTCAAAACGTACTGCGAATGCACGCCATCGCCCGCGGAAACATCCGCATCGCAAACGAAGTTCTCGGCAAGGGCCATTTCTTCGTGAACATCAGAACTGCAAGCGGAACACAAATGCAAAAAATAACGGTGAAGTAGAATTTTATCAGGACACATCATTTTAAAAAATGCGAAGCATTTACGCTTCGCATATTTTATCTATACCCGTAAATAATAAAAGTTTGTTCCGCTTCGTTATACTCGTACGGAATACTGTGTTTCTGCAAAATCTCCAGAATTAAAGACTTATGATCAATGGTCTGAATTTTATCCGGAACAAGCAATCCGATGTGTTCACGAACCGTTTCAACATGCTTTATCTTCATCCATTCGATATCCGACAAGTCCAGAGTTTCACTCCCAAAGTTAAAGTCTTCATCACCATGCAAATTCCAGAAAACATCAGGTTCGGGTGCGTTTTTCTCAAATAAAGTTTTATACTGCACACAGTCCCAAGTAGCTTTTTCCATGAGGTCATTCACCAATTCACGCCACTTGGTATTGTTCATATACGACACAAGACTTTTTTCTTCAACAAATGATTTTATCTGTTCATGCCAGGTCTTTTTATTTCTGTATTTTCCGTCTTCTATATCATCTATATGATGTTGCAAAAATTTAAGTCCATCATCACAGCGCAAAGCAATGTAAGACATTGTAGATATAAACTGTCCATTTCGCATAACATAACACCACCCCCATTTATAATGACTATATCCTTCAACAATAAAATGAATACCGCCTTTCCATTTGATGTCAAGTACCTTTTTCCAGCCAGTCTCATTTGTATTATCTATCGGCTGAAATACTCCGCTTCTTGGATTAAGCTTTTTGTACAATGACTCGTAAAATAAGTCCTTATCAATTTGCATAACATTCTCCTGTCTGCTATTTCATTTGCGCCGTTAAAAACAATTCCTGCATAGCCTGTTGTACAATTTTTGCCTACATAAAGATTATTTGGATTTTCTTTGAAGTCTTCCAAACTAAGTGTGGAAAGGGTTCTTTCAAAAATAACCTAAAAACGGCTTAAAATCAAGGACTGAATAAAAAATATCCTTTTTTCAACATTTCTTTTTGAGCTTCATAACAATAGGTCGCTAGATTTGTGTAACTTGCAAATTCATCTTAAATAAGGTATATTCAAGATCATGTTTTTCGTCTTCGTACATTTGCTTTTTCTATTGTCCGGCTGCGTTTTTGAAGGACGCAGTGCTTTTTGTAGTGTACTGTTTCGCGGAACAATGGACAATCTAGACTCTAATCAAGATTTACCAAAATGAAAATCTACTACCATCTCCCCGGACTATTTGAATTTTACGACTTGTACAAGGCGTTTCTGCCGCTATTCCGCGAACACCGGGAATATTTTTACGACTGGTGCGAAATTGGTTCTGTTTACGGAGCGCCGAGCGACTGTATCTGGGGAGGAGGCCGCGTGGGCTTCGGGGATGCACAGCCACAGAAAGTTGCGGAACTCATGAAGGAACATGGAATTTCGGCGAGGCTCACATTTAGCAATTCTTTGATCCGCAAAGAACACCTTGACGATAAAAAAAGCAATAAGTTGTGCGAAATGTTTGAAATAGGCAATGCATCTATGGACGGAGCAACGTCCGATGGAGGCCGCGCAGGCCAAGGCAAAAGCGAAAATCCCGATGCAAAAGAAACGTGCGCGGTTCAAAACGGCATCATCATTCATTCCGACCTGTTACTGAATTACATCAAAACCAAGTACCCCAATTATTACTTTGTCTCTTCAACCACAAAAGTCATCACAAACTTCGAGCAGTTCAAAGCAGAGCTGAACCGCGAAGAATTCCGCTATGTGGTGCCGGACTTCCGCCTGAACAAGCAATTCGACAAATTGAATGCTCTCACAGATGCGCAAAAGCAAAAGGTCGAATTTTTGTGCAATGAATGCTGTTGGTTCGGCTGCTACGACCGCAAAAAATGCTACGAGAACGTGAGTCAAAAAAGCCTCGGCGAAAAATGCGAAGACCACGTTTGCGTTTCGCCCACAGCCCAAAGAGGCTACCGCTTTTCCGATGCAATGAAAAATCCAAGCTTTATTGGAATTGAAGACTTCCAAAACATCTACGCCCCTGCAGGTTTCCAACACTTTAAAATCGAAGGCCGCAGCCTCGGCAGTGCCCTCATTTTAGAATTTCTACTTTATTACATGACGAAGCCCGAGCATCAGCTTAAAGTTCGTGAAGAAATTTATCTGGACAGTACATTAGATTTATTTTAAACGGGGATCTTATGAATTCAACTTTAATGGCTGCAATCATAATAATTACGTTATCTTCGTTTATCATAGCAAAGATTCTTAAAAAATTTGCAAAGAAAGCGTCTCCCTATTTGCTATTTGCCATCGCAGATATCATCATTGGCCTTTTGATATTAGGCTTTGCTATCTATGACCTCAATACCGCTGAAGGTGAATTCGCAGGAATCTTAGGCGAATTGACTTTGCTGATTGGAGAGCCGATTGTCGTTGTGCTTTTAATTATAGATGCCATTGCATGGAACATGTCGCGCAGAAAGATAAAGAAGGATTAAAATTATGGAACCGACAGAAACATTATTCATGATTATTTTAAAGATTGTACTTATTATCATTTTTGCAATAATTCCATTTTTATTTGGTGTATTTTCCAACATTTCCACCAAGTTCCACAAAGTATTTTTTATTGCCGGAAGAATCATTTCTATTCTGCTAGCCGTTTCTATTGCGGCAGGTCTTTCTGTCGGAATAGTTTTTGTCACTGAAAATGCATTCGAAGCGCGACCATCCTACATTTACGCATGCTACTTTTGCGGGCTGATCACAGCATTCATTCCCTTATCTACATTTCACTTTACCACATGCAAAAAGACAAAAAAACAAAGAGCATGTTATCTCACCCTCTCGTTTATTGCATTTTTTGTAATCCTTTCAGGTTTTGAATTTCTATACAATCGTGCTTTTGGATTCGTTTTTCAAACGGAACGAGAAGAACTATCCATAAATGAATTTTATACAGACCACCCAGAAGCCGATAAAAACAGTGACATCAACGTATTTGCATCAATACAAAACGGAGTAAGAGAGTTCACAGCGAATATATCTGTATATAAAGATTCTATTATCTTAAAAACAATCGAAAGCAATTATATTGGCGACGGCAAATCGGAAATTGATTCATGTTATCGCAATGATTTACCTCCAGACTTGATTCAAGACATCATTGAAGAAATCACCTATTACCAACAAGAGATTGAATATAGCCCTTTTGCAGATGCGTGCCTTCATCCATCGGCATCTATTGAACTAGCTGACAATAGAAACGCAACAACAATAAAATTGTACCTTCCGGACCTTGATGAATATCATCCCAACGCCCGGCGTTTAGCAAAAAAAATCAAGAGCCTTGTAAAAGATTCAAAAATAGACCCGACAAAAGGTTGCTCCAATTAATTTCAAGCATTAAAAAATCATGCAAAAAATGAAACCCGCAAAGAGAATTTTCATGACTATCCTGATTATCATCGCCGCCATCATTTTGCTTTTGGCAATTTGGTTCAACATTCCCTATTCGCCCGTCAAAACGCAGTTTCAGAACGATGTCGAGGCTAGGTTGCAAAGCGCCGCGACTTTCACAAACGCAAACGCCGACAGTTCCGCGACAATCTCCAGAACACTAGACTCTGCGGCCATCGCAAGCCTCCCGCCCCTTATTCAAAAATATCTCGAAACGAACGGTTACATCGGTAGCGAAAGGCGTACGCATTTAACCATGGAATATAAAGATGTCGATTTCGGCATGGGCGTAAACAAGCCGCAACTCAAAATCGACTATACGCATGTAGATTTTGCTGATTCGCCAGACAGGCTCGCTTTTATCGACAGTAGAATGTTCGGCATCCCGTTCCAAGGCTACGATTACTACATGAACGGCAAAGGCGGCATGAAGGGAGTTCTCGCGAAACTCTTTACGCTATTTGACCAGACCGGCCCTACAATGGACAAAGCTTGTCTCATCACCTATCTCGCCGAAGCTCTCTTTTTGCCAGAAACACTCTTGAAAGATTTCATCACGTTCAAGCAAATCGACGAGCACGCCGTAGAAGCCACGATTACAAACAAAGGCGTAACTGCAACCGGCATTTTCCACTTTCAAATTTCACCCGACGGAACAATTGAATACACCCCGTGGGAAGCGCAATGCGAAAACTACAAAACCTATTCCGATGGCATCAAACGCCCCACCGTTTTTCGAGCTGTATGGAAAAACAAAGACGGCGATTACGTTTACTTCGACGGAAAAATCAGTAAAGTGAACGGAGCAAAGGAAAAGTAAGATATGAAACACAAATTAGCCACCGCCTTTTCAATATCATTAATGTTATATGGTGGACTACATACAATTTGCTATAAAAAATTTGTCAGTTTTTTCTCTGATTTTTATGGACAATCAGCAATAGCATTTGGTTTAGGGATTATGATAGTATCCATTACTTGGCTTATTTGTTGGCACACGGATGCTATTAAATTCACAAGAGACGAAAATTGGCCGTATTTGCTAATAAGTATTTACTTAGTTGCATTTATTGTAAAAATGTTTATGTAGTCATTCAAGGATACAGTCTTTTAATGAAAAAGGTGGGTGACTGAACCAGGGCGAAAGCGCAATCTACAAACAAAGATTTTTAGAACATTAGCGTTGATTTCGACGCTTCTGGATTTCTTCTTGCGGAATGCCAGAAATAACCGCGATTTTCTCGATAGGAATATCATTAGCAAGCATCGCATCGACCATTTCATAGCGAGTTTCAATTTTGGCACCGGCCAAACGGCATTCAATCTCTTCTTTTGCAATCATTTCTCGCTCCAGTTCGGTCAAGGTGTTTTTGTCCAAGTTCTCGATTTTGATGCGTTTCAAAGCTTCGTTGACGATTCCATTCCCAAAGTCCGGGAGTGGATCGCCCTCATGCGCATGCTTGAGCACGTAAAGCCAAACGTCAACAGGGTCTTTTACCTCGTCTGCGGTTTTATTGAACTTTGGCAGACTTACAATAATATACTTATTTTTAGGGAAAATCGTCTCGACGGTTCCACTATTCAACATTTCCTTGCTATAAATAGCCCATTCATCGATGTAATTTTCCATGCGGCGAGGCAATTCAAAGTCGCAAATCCAAATGGAAACAGTTTCAGGGATTTCATAACGCCTGTATTCTTTTTCTTCTTTTGAAAGAGCCTTGAACTCTTCCGTTTTTTCCATTTCGTGCTTACCATTAATAATCAAGAACGCTTTGTACAATATAGTACGGTCGATAAAGAAACTGTGATCCGCCTTCTGCATTTCAATATTGAGAAAACGCTTAGAACCCGTAGTTGCAAACGCATCCAAGATGACCTTACGTTCTTCAGGAATCATAAACCGTAACGTATGTTCAAACGAATAGTTCAAATCCTTGATTTGGTCATCACCCTTCAGCTGCAAGATTCCATCAACAAAATCCTTGATAGCATCCTTACTTGCGAACAAGCTCTTGAATCCCGTATCGGTTCTCGGATCTATGTAGGTTTTTCCTTTCAAGGTTTCTGAAATAAATTGATTCATTGTTGTACCTCCGTTAAGTTTAGAGGCTTAATCTACAATGGAAAAAACTCGAAAAGCAAAACCTTGCAAATTTTGCAAATAACTGTTTGCAAACTTGTTCTTTTTGTCAACTATTGAATTACCATTCATGGAATTATGTCAGCAACCCATCAATAGTATCGCCAGCTACCCACATGACAAGTTGCAAGAAGTATAAATTATGAGTATATTTAACAAAAGGCTTATATTGGACGAAGGAAAACTATAATGGGAGCTTATATAAATCATACAAACTTGGTTCATGTAACGAACGAGACACGGACTGACGGTTGTTTCGAGTTTCTCGGGTATAAGGACATTGATGACCAGGTAATCCGTGCAATCGTTGACAACAAGAAAATTAAACGTATTCAGATATCAAAGCCCTTGCCAGACAAAGCTTACCAGATAATAGACGAGATTCTTTCATTACGACCAGACATCACTTTCAGGCTTTTTGGTTTTTATGATGAAGATAAAGTAGATATTTCGTTCCTTTTGAAAATGCCTCATCTGAAAAACCTTTGTATCGACTGCATCGATTTCAGAAAAAATCAACAAAAGATTAATTTCGATGTGCTGGCCCGATTGCGATTAAAACAATTTTATATCGATTGTTTTGATTTGAGAAACTACGAATTCATCAAATATCTTTCAGACGATTTGGAAGATTTGCTCATTACAGCTGATACGATGGGACCGGGAATCGTATTTGACTGCGCATGGCTTCTGAAATATGTAAACCTGAAAAGTTTGTGGCTAGGCAAGAAAGCGAAAAAGAATATTGAATTGTTGAGTCAACTTCCTAAACTCAAGGAATTGTCTTTAAGAGGTATTAAGATTACGGATTTTTCGTTCCTTCATAAGATGAAACTGGAAAAACTGGCGCTTCTTTGGAATTCAAATAATGACTTGCATGAATTGGCAAAACTCAAGAATCTTCATGAGATAGAACTTTGGCGAATAAATAAGCTGGACGACATTTCATTCCTTGAAGATATGACAAACCTTGAGATCATAAGACTAGAGGATCTTAAACACGTTACCAGTCTTCCTGATTTAAGCAAGCTCACGAAGCTTAAAAAAATAGTCCTCAACGGTACCGGTATCGATATGAAATCACTACCTGACAATATTAAGCCTTATTGTGCCTCTTATTGAGCTGGGGTAAAGCAAGAAATTCTTGAAACTTTTAAATGTGGAACTAGAACGCCGCACCTACATAAATGTTCATGTCGAATCCAAAGCCATTTTTAGATACTTCAAAATCGACGTCATTAGACGAACCGGAAATGAAATTAAATCCAATGCCGCCATCAGCACCAAATACGAAGTGACTGACCATGAGTTTATATCCCGAAAGGAAATAGATTCCCACGCCGGATGCCGTTGCACTTGCACGAGAATTATGACCATCAATAGACACATACTGAACTTCTGGTTCTAGATACCAGCCTCGATGACCACGATGGCCCATATAAACACGGAAACCCTCTGTTATACCAAATCCTGACATTGTAACTTTTTTCATAGTACCATCAATATAGGTTGGACGGGTGATTAAAGAAAAGCGGTTCCCAAATCCAATTTCAAGAGAGCCGTAAAGCATCGTTAGACCTACAACCCTATATATCATAAGAGAAAGAGGATGCACCGCAAATGAAATTTTATGGTCTTCCGATTCCGCCGGCTCTTGGGGCTGTGGTTTGGAAACGTACTCGAAGCCGTTGTTCTCGCTTGCATTATAGTCGTAACGATCGGCATTTGCGAAAATCAGGCTTGTCGCAAGCAGTAGCAACATAGAAATTTTTCTGAGCATAAACTTTTCCTTATTTTTTCAATATAATAACATACAAAATTTATTCTTTAAAAACATCATTTATATATGGTTTCCTGTAAAAAAAAAATCATAAATTGCCGTTAAACACAAAAAAATTATTAGTATCGTGCGGATTTAATCAATCAAGTCGTTCTGGAATCTTGATAGGTGTTCGAACGGCAAGATTTGACGGCCTCTGAACAGTCCGCAGCCATCGTTAATCAGCTGGTTGTTGATGGCCTTGAACATGTTCACATCGATTTTCGCAAGTTCAAGTTCCTGAAGTTTTGTCAAGCGTTCATACGCCTCGTCGAAGTAAACGCATTCGCCGCTGGGAATCTGGTCGTGCTTGGTACGCCTTGTCTCTTGCGTTTTTTCGTAGCCGAAGTGGTTCGCTTCGCCAATTTCTGCAAAATCGTCCATATCCTTGGTGCGGAGCTGTACCTCCGTATAGCAACGTGCAAGGTTGTCGTAGAACGTTATGTGCAACGACTGGTAGCCAGAACTTCTTGGAGTCGCGACCGAGTCATGATAATACGGTTGAACAGCCTCTTTAAGCAACTCGCAATGTCCGCCGTCCGCATGCTTGGAAATTTCTGGAGTAAAGCCGCGTTCTTCCAAAAATTCAGGCATCGCGTTCGCTATTTCATACAGATATTTCCGTTCCACTTCACTACGCTCTTCGCCTTTTTTGATATGGCAAACCGGCATCGAAATTACGATACGGTAAGCAATCAGGTCGCGAAAGTTCAGTTTGCTTTTAATTTCGGCTTCGGACGGAAAACATCCGTTTTTTTGATAATAGTTGTAAATAAATTCAAGAATGTATCCATTGAATTTTTCTTCGGCGCGAATCAATGACTTTATTCGTCCTTTAAAGGTAAACGCAAGGAACGGGTACTCCCTTGTCATGTACTTGTAGAACTCTTTGATTCTTTGGGACTGCGATGTCAAGAAGTCGTTGTGCTCCAGCAATTCAATAATCTGTATCAGAAAATTTGAATGAGCCAGGTCAATGCTATTCCGCGTTCCTTTCGCACTGTTTCTGAGGTCGTTTGAATATTGATGCAAGATTTTCAGCACCGTGTTCCCAGAAAACAGGTAATCATTCAAAGAAATCATTTTACTTCTCCCGAAGCCATTTATTGGCGGCTTACACGAAGTAATATAACAAAAGCGTTTGCGGTTTCGCGCGAAATAAAGTAAATTATAAAAAAAATTAAATTTTTACAACTCGAATTATTACGCTTGGTGTAAAAGAGATTTTCATGAATTGTAACAGATTACAAAATATGGTCACTCATGAGCATTTAGGATAAAGTTTTATGAAAAATAGAGAACTCAAAATTCACGGCATCTACAGGCACTTCAAAAATCGCTATTACATCGTCGAAGGCGTAGCCAAGCATTCCGAAACCGAAGACGAATACGTCATTTACCGAGCCCTTTACGGAGACAATACGGTCTGGCTTCGCGAAAAATCGATGTTTCTAAGCGAAGTCGATCACGAGAAATACCCAGACGTTCAACAGAAATACCGTTTTGAACTTGTGGACCTAAAATCTGTTGTTTAGCGGCAAAACTTCACGTATGAATTACATACTAAAAACGCGTTTTAAGCGTTTTAGTATGTAATTGACAAATCGTTATTTTTCTCATTACATACTAAAAATCAAATTTAAGGAATTTAGTATGTAATTTTTGTCTAAAAATGACTACTTTGAGTACCTTTGGGGCAAAAAGAACCATAAAAAACAATTTTAACGCTATTTTCGTCGTTTTTCCATACATTTTTACATACTAAAACATCATTTTTTGTAATTTAGTATGTATTGTAACAAAGCAACAACCTTTAGTACACGAACAACAGCATGTTCCTTAAAAGTTTTATTTTGGCATTCTTCGCATTCGCATCATTCGTCTGTGCCCAGACGATGAAAGAAAGCTTGTTCAACATGGTGTCGAATTGCTATAACGCATGGGAAAAAGCAAAAGCAGAAGGATGGGCTAGCGACGACGCGGAACTAAAGGATTTTGGATACGGAGATATAACGTACGATATACCCAACGGCTATGTAGAAACAAGTGGAATAACTGATGCAGATCCTCCATTCATGAATGAATGCAAAGCTAAAGCGGCAGCATTCAAGGATGCAAAAGGGAAATACACATACGTCAAGTACGAACTGTATTATTGCAGGTATTATGAAGAATCAACAGCCAGTAGAGACATCAAAGATGTTATGCCAGAAGGTTTCGGTCTTGATTCTTTTGTTGGCCATCATGTAGAAAAGCCAAGCACAGTCTCTTTCTTATTAACATTTGACATTCCTAAAATTGGCACCGAAATGGATATTCATCTTAAAATACTGCCATTCGGTTTAGCCCCTAATGATGTGAACGGTCTTACATACAAACAAACGAGGAAAGTTTCAGAATTTGAAGAACCATTACTTCGTTTTAGGGAGATTGCAGCCCATGTAGATAACGCCACCCTTCTTTTGGCAGCAGAAGGAAAGTACGATAAAATACCGCCCCAGCAAAAGCAGATATTCGACAACACAATAAAAAAATTTGGCAATGGAAAAGTTTCTACAAAGGATATTCTTTTAATTGCCAATGATTTAAAGAAAATGTACGACATTTATTCGTCTTTAGAATGTGTCCAAATGACGCTCAAATGGAATAAACAAACAGCCAGATTTGAAATAAAGTCAAAAGGGCCGAAGCCTCCTGCTTACAGTACATTCAAGGATTTTTTGGATGCAGATAATGGCAAAGCATTCGTAGAATATGTTGGTTTTAGATGTTAAATATCAAAAATTGTTTATATTAAAATCATTGAACAAAAAAATCACTTTACGAAAAAAAAATTTATATTATTTTCATGAAAAAGAGAACACTCATTGCCTTGCTTTTAACTGTCGTCAGTATTCTCATGATAACCTTCTTCGTGATGGACTGGCTTGTGTTTTACAAATGCGGCGCCGTCGAGCAATGTCTCGTGGAAAGCAGCAACTACCAGAATATTGCCAAGTTCGCGGTAACCGCCATCATGACGATTGTCGTATTTTTCATTGGCAAGCACTGTATTTGCAAGCGTGACCGAAATTTCTTGCAAGCGGGTTTCGCCATGGCTCTGTGCGCAGACTTCTGCCTGAAAATTCTGCACAACTATTCACATTTCCTAGATCACCGTAGCGATTACACGTTGCTCGGCATCTGCTTTTTCATGGTGGTGCAAGCGCTGTTCATCTACCGCCACACGCGTACGAGCGACACAGACAACAGTTCCCCGTGGATTCTTTGCATTCCTTTCGCCGTCATGTTCATTACGAACGCACTCCATTTGTTCCGCATTTTCGAGGGCCCGACCATCCCTATAATCGCGACTTACGCGGCATTCCTGTTCTGCTCGCTAGCTGTCGCCCTCCAGGTTCCGAAAAAAGGCTACTTCCCGGCAAAAAATGCAAGAAACATCAAGCGCGGCATGATTCTGTTCGTCTGCTGCGATGTGTGCGTTGGCATTTCTCTTGCAACGGGTGAAAATCACTCTGTTCAAGAAATTGTGGCGACCGTTGCCAATAACTTTGTGTGGTATTTCTACACGCCGGCCTTGATTTTGCTTGGACTCAGCGGATACAAGAGCAAACGCCAATCGTAACTATTTACCATACATTCCGGACAGTAATTTATTTATGCTAAACAAAAAATCCTCGGACTTTCCCGAGGATTTTTTACTTCATTTGGCCATATTTATTTCAACAATCTGCCCTTGAAGTCGTAAGAACGAAATTCACGTTTTGTTCCATTTTCGTCTCCGAACTCTACATACAGCTTTCCGTTTTTACGATAAACTTTACTGCTATATGTTGGGGTGGAAAGTTGCGGAATGCTTTGAAGTGCTGTCGTTGAGCCTTTTCCCGTTGTATCCTTCGCTGGAATTTCCTCATCGGGTTTGAGCAGACGCCACACCTGGTACCATGGCCAATCGTCATTCCAACTTTGCACGACGCGTTCGCCATCTGTCGTTGCGCGCAGATAGTGTCCGCTATTTTGCATTTTCATGCGAACTACATTGCCTTCGTAACCGGATTGCTTTTCCAACGCAATTTTTTGATGGGCCCCGCCATTCCACTTGTACAGTCCCGCAGAAACGCCTGCATCCGTCTTTTCATTCGGGATTTCCACCACGACGTCACCAAAGTTTATGCGGTAAGCGGAGCCCGAGAGGGGCGTAACCGTTGCGATAGCGTTATTGCCTTTGCAGTCTCCGAGCGCAAGCTTATCTTCAGACGTCTTGACCATGCAAGTTCCGAAGTTCATCGACATGATGCGAACTGTATCCGGCTTCGCAGGTTTTGCCTGCCAGACTCGCACCCAGTCCGCTTCGAAATATGCGGGCTTGTCCGCTGTGATTTCAATATCGTCGCCCGCCCAGCCTCCAATGGCTAGGTTCACGATGATGTACTGTGCCGAAAGCTGCTTGATTTCGGTCGGTCGGTTGTAGCTCGCAAACTTCTTGTCGTCAAAGTAAAAACTGAGGGTCGATTCATCCCATTCCACCGCATATGTGTGGAAACCGGCTGAACGGTCCGTGTTGTCGTCCTTATGTCCACCGAAAGAAGCTTCGTGGTCCCACGCCGATCCGTGACTGTTGTACCAGCTCGGATCCGTGTAATGCAGGTAGTAATGGTGCTGTTTGCGCGATGCCGGAATTTCCAAAATGTCAATTTCGGGAGGCCAGCCGTCTTGGAGTGTCCAGAATGCAGGCCAGGTTCCTTTTTGCCACGGGGCTTTGAAGCGGCCTTCGATATAGCCGTACTTGACTTCAAATTTTCCCTTGGTGTCAATAGCACCCGAAGTGTAGTCAACCGGAATTTCCTTGTTGTTGAACTTTGCCTTAGCCCTATCTCCCGTAGCTTTGGGGTGTTTTTTCTTTTCGCCCTTAAGCTTGAGCGTACCGTCGGAGACGATTACGTTTTCTTCGGCGCAATAGGCTCGATGGTTGTGCGTCGGGCCCCAATTATACGTCGGATTCCATTTTTTCTTGTCAAGACTCGTGCCGTCGAAGTTGTCTTCGAATACAAGTTCCCAACCGCTAAAATTAGACGGCGGATCGGCAAAAACACTCGCCGACAAGGCTAATAAAACAATAGCAGATTGCTTCGCGAACCTCCCACGCTGACGCTCGGAGCAAGTGTGGCTCGCAATGATGTGATTCTTTTTCATATCCATTTCCAATCCTCACCTACAAAAAACGTAGGCACAATAAATATACCTACGGTATTAAATTTATCCAAGTTAAAAACTTATAAAAACATTCATAATCTCTTTTTATGATCGTAATACCTACGGCCTAAAACCTATAACCTACTCCTTCACGCAACGAACCGACAGACCGTCAATCTTTTTCACCGTATTGATGATAACGTTATCGTTGCTGCAATCTAAGCTCATCTGGAAAGCCAATGTATCCGCAGCACCGTCTTCGGCTTCTGTCGAAGACCACATGAGCGAACTGCATCCGTGAAACGAGAACCCGTCCTGGACCTTGCCGAAGAACCTCTTGCCGGCAGGTAACGCTGTAAAGCCGAAGTCATCCGTACCGCTGCCCTCATTTTCCCAGCCGTTGACGGACTTGAGTTTGCCGGCACCTCTCCAAAGAATCGTGTTGACGGAGTCAGCACCGACCGCCGTCAAAAGCGCCGCCCAGTCTTCGTTCGTGGGCAAACGCCAGCCTTCGGGGCAAATCCTTTGCGCAACTTTCCACGTGTAAAGGCGTCCTGCCGATTCGCAGTTCTCGGGCTTGTCCCAGTAGCACCAGTCGTTCTTGACAGAGCTTGCAGCTCCTTCGATATCGAAGTAGTTCAGGTTCTCGGCCATCCATACCTGTCCACCGATAGTCGTCGTCTTATAGATGTTGCCATCGCGGGGGTCCGTCATCTCGCCGTAAGCGAAGGCGGGATTCATGTGCGATTCCTTGGAATCGTAGAAATGCCAAACGCCCACGCTGTCCGGGTCGTGACGAGAGGTGTCAACCGTAATGCCATCGGGGAAAAGGATGGTGATAATAGAATCTAGAGAAGCCGAATCAACGTTAGAAGGTTGTTCAAGGATTGATTGTTGCACGTCTTCGACTATACTTTCTCCTGGAATTTTATCCGAAATTTCGTCTGACGGAGTTTCCGAAACCAGCTTTGTCGAGGCCTGGGTCTTGTCGGTATTATTTACGATGTTCAAATCATTGCTAATACCATTAGGGGAACTGTCATCGCTACAAGCAGAGAACGTAGCTACTAGCATTGCCGATGCGGCGAAAAATTTCAACTTTGTGAACATATCCTACCTCTCATAAATCCTTTTACTGAATCTATGTTTTTTTATGCAAAAATGCAATAGAGAGGGGAGGCCTGGATCAGTTTTATCGGGCGTTCATCACGTGTTTACGCCATTTCCCGCTTTTCCATCGCCGCCAGAAAATAATCGGGGCCGTGCTATAGACCGCAACGACTGCAATCCAGGCGTAATGCGCTGGCAAGTGGAATATGTAAGCGACTACGTACAACGCTCCCGCTACGCACCAGTTCATGATGGCGCAAGCGAACATCACCCAGACTGTATCGCCAGCCCCGCGGAGCGCGCCCGCATAGATTACGAGCAGAACTTCCACAAAAATGTAGAATGTTGCAATGCGCAGCATGAAAATGCTCATTGGGCGAGCAGCTGCAAAAATAGCAAGTGCACCTTCGGTTGCGTCGGCCACATCGGGTTTAAAGATATCCGTCAAAACGCCCGGCAGGAATATGAAGAAAATGCCCATCACCAGCGAATATCCCCAGCCGAGTTTGAGCCCGGAATAAGTCGAACGCGTCGCCGCCGCACCGTCTTTTGCGCCCACGTAGCGCCCTACTAGGCTTGTCGAGGCGACTTCAAGCCCCATCAGCGGCACATACGCCACCATGTCCCAGTTGAACATTATTGATGATGCCGTTGCTGCTTCGGGGCCTAGCGCATGGAACATCAGGATCAACATCTGGAACGCCGACATGTTCAAGAACATTTCCACGCCAGACGGGATTCCCTTCTGCAAAAGTTCCCGTGTCAAGGGCCAACTAAAGGCGAATGCAAAACGCGTGCGGAAACGTTTATGGCAACTCTTTCCAAAAAGCTTTATAAATAAGATAATGGTGGAAACGAGATTCCCAATGAGAGTTCCGTAAGCGGCTCCTGCAACTCCTAGCGCAGGGATTGGACCGCATCCATAAATTAGAATAAAGTTACAAACTATATTTACGACCATTCCGGCAAACGCCGCCTTCATGACTATTTTCGTTTCTCCAATTCCACTAAAGAAACAAGGAGCCGCGTTGCGAATAAGGTTTATAATGCCGCCGAACATTAAAATGTTGAAATATGTCTTTTGGTATTCCAGTTGGTCTGCGGGTAGATGCTCTAGTCCAAAGATGAAATGTCCAATTGGAATGGTCAAGTATAAAAGCGGCACGCTAATCAGTGATAAATACACGGATTGCATAAAAACGCGTGCGCAATCCCATTTCTTTTTCGCTCCGAGTCGCTGTGCGACCATTGCCGTCGTGTAGCTGATGGCTCCCGTAAAAAATGTCGTGAGCGCAAGCTGTACGGCACCTGCGCCAAGCGCCGCATTCATTTCGGCAGGTCCTAGCTTTGAAAGAAACAAACGGTCGATAAAAGTCATGAAAGTGTCGAACGACATCGACAAAAGCATCGGAAGTGCCACTACAAGCACATCCTTTACGTCCCCGTTTTTTTTGAATTTTGACGGTTTATAGAATTTATTCAACAAAACATCGACCATAAGTGTGCCAAAAATAGAAAAATAAAGAACAAGCCACCCTTTTATGGTGGCCTGTGCTTGTATGGTTTGCAGAAATGTGAGGCTTTATTTCCCTTGAACTTTCTTTGCTCTCACGAAGAGGAATGCGCCAAATGCGATAAGGAGAATCGCAGCGAAGATGCTCACCTTGATGCAGGCGTGGAACGGTTTAGAGCGGTATTCCATGCGGACTTCGGATTTGCCCTTCGGAATTTCGACAGCGCGGAGGTCGCCGAAAGCCTTATAGACTTTGGCTTCCTTGCCGTTGACGGTTGCTTTCCAGTAGGGGTGGTAGTTGCCTGCGACAACCATGAAGCCTGCGCGGTCGCTTTCGACCTGGAACACTTGCGTGTCCATCTTGGGGCTTGCGACAAGTTTAGCCTTGCCTTGTGCGACTCCGCCTTCGCCCTTGTTTTGTGGTTCTTCGGAGAGGATGACTTTTTCGCGGTAGGCAAATCCGTTCTTGAGCGCGTCAATAGCCTTGGAATCTTCCATCGTGGTGGATTCGCCGTAGATATACGCTTCGCCCATGGCGGTCGGAATCGGCATGTAGGTGGTGCCGCGTTGCGAGTCGAATATGATGGCGCCGATGTTCATCAAGTCGAGGAACGGGTGGGCTGCTTCCGGGCTGTTGATGTTCAGCATGTAGTTGGAATTACCTTGTCCACCACGGAATTCACGGTAACTGGCGAGTTCGTTGTCGTGGAAGCCGTCGGCGTTACGCAAGTGGTATTGGGGGAAAATGTTCCCGCTGAGGGCTTTGCTGCGTGAAAGCGAAAGTACGCGCGGCGTGTTGATGGAGTCTGCTTTGTAAGGGGCCTTGATTGCGGCGACAACTCCGTTTTTCGGCTGCAAGTATTCGCTCGCGGCAACGTTTTGGATAAACGCCCCGTTGATGGTCATGAGTTCAATGCCGGCGATAAGCGCGAGGATGCCGACCTTGGCGGGCGTACTCCCTTTCCACTTGAACACGGCGAGGGTGGCTGCAATGACTACGAGAATCAGGATAAAGCTCGGGATAATCTTGGAGGCGGTCATGCTCATCACGACTTCGTTCAGTGGCTTGAAGTACGGCGCGGTGATAGGGTCGTTCAAGAGTTTTTGGCCGCTCATGAGGAACATGCCGATGACCGCAAATCCGATGACGACGGCGGCTTGGACGCCTCTCGATGTGCCGGGAAGCTTGGACTTGAACGCATCGATAAAGTTGTTGACGTTAATAGCCTTGTTTTGATCGTCGAGACTCATCACGCCGAGGCATGCCGCTGCGTAAGCGAGGCAAACGATAAAGCCGAACGGGCTGATAAAGAGCGTCCAGTTGAAACGGGCGATGACGACGAGCAAAAGCAAGATGACGAACATCGCGGTGCCGTGCAAGAGGGCGCGACGGTTCTTGGCTGCGTTTTCACTTTCTTCCGAGAGAGCCTTGAGTACGGGGCCAGCCATCATCACGAGCAACAGCGGGAGCCAGAAAAGCGCCATGCCCGGAGCACGGAAATTCTTGACGCCCGGCAAGATGTTGTACCAAAGCTTGAATAGCGGGGAATGGTCGCCCATGCCGTAGCTCAAAGCGACAACTGCACCGAGTCCCCAGAAACATGCCCAACGGCGCTTGCCGGGGAGAAACAGGCAGAGGAACCCGAGGAAGGTGAGGAGCGCACCTGCGTTGTTGTGGTCGAGCTTGAAACTGTTGTGTCCCCAGTAGAACGGGCTGCCCTGGCTGCCGGCTTCAGCCATCTTGCGGTATTCGTCCATCGTCACATCGACGAAGGAACTGCCCTTGAACGAATTTGAATTTTCGTCCTGTTCATAGACATCGACGCCGATGAATCCCGGGATGAGCATCTGGGCCATTTCTTCTTGGTGGAACGACCAGCTTACGGCGTGACCGTAATTGGTGTGGTCGCCTTCACCGCGGACGGACTGCGTCGTGGTGTAAAGGTACGGCGGGATAATTTGGAAACAGCTAAGCGCAAGACCAAAGGCGAGCGCCGCTGCGGCAAGCCCGATGCGTTTACCGCGGATGGCAAGCGTATCGCAATGGAATGCCGCTTCGTAAAGCGTGTAGAGCCCTGCGCCCCATAAGAACAAGTAGGTAAGTTGCAAGTGGCTCCCGAGAATCATCCATGTGATGCTGAGCGCAAAGACGATGAGGTAGGGGAGGCTTCCGTCGCGGACAATCTTGCGGACGGCGAGGAGCGCCAAGGGAGCGATGGCAAACACCATCATCTTTCCGTCATGACCGCCGTAAATGTAGGTGAAGTATTCCGGCGAGAACGCATAGAGGAAACCGAGAAGCGAGCCCCACCATTTATTGCCGGTCAGGTTCCAAGCGAGGAGCATCGCGCTCATGAACGCGACCCACACGGTCAAGATGAACTTGAAACCGACGGCACGTGCCGGATCCATCAGGAACTGCGTCCACACGAGCGGATGATAAGCGTCTGCGAAGAGAGCGTCAATCGTCGGGATGCCGCCGAGGCGGCTATCGTCCCATTCCGTGAGGAATACATTGAATGTACGCAGAATGCGACTTCCGATGCCGTTCAGCTGGTCGCTGTTGAGCATGAGTTGACTGGAATCGAACGCGAAATTGCGGAAAACAATCAGCAAAATCGCAAAGAAAAATGCGGCCATGGCCACAAAAAATGCAGGTTTCTTGTTGAGGAAATTCATATAAGGAAATATAAAAATACCGCAGAGGAAACCCACTACGGTTTGTTAAATTGTTCGCCGTTGAACGAATAAGTTTTCGAATGAAAATTATTCGAGCGTATTTTCGTCGGTCTTGGCCGTCTTGACGAGGCTGTAAATACCAAATGCCGAGATGATGCAGATGGCAATGAAAACTGTATATTTGATGAACTTGCCCATTAGGATTCTCCTTGTCTTTTTTGATAAAGATATTTGTTTTTCGTGCAACGGTCAAGTGATTTTTGAAAAAGAACTTAGAGAAGGGTGTTAGGTAATAGTTTTTTATAATCGCGCCGTAGGCGCTTGGCTAACCTAATCCCTATAGCCTACAACCTAAAACCTATCTAAGCTCTACCGACTAAAACTTCACTGGATCCTTCACTACGTTCAGGATGACGTCACTAAGTTCTACCAACTAATATCAACCTACTTCAGTATGATTTTTTGTGTGAAATTGACGGCTTTGCCTGCAACATGGATCATGTAAATTCCTGCATCAAGTGTGGCGAGGTTGAGTACCGAGGTCGTGTTGTCGATGGAACCCTTGACGACGACTTGACCTTGGAGGTTGAAGACTTCTGCCGTTGCGGTGGAAACTCCTGCGAATTCGAGCGTGCGACCGGAAAGAAGAACTTTTGTTGCAGGTGATTCCCGAATTGTCTTGATATCGTCTGTCGTGCAATTGTTGTACGCGTCGATTCTTTCAATGCGGAAATTGTAGGTGCCTTCTTGTGCTTGAATTTTGAATCGGACCGAAGCGAGTTGCTTTGCTGCTTCGATTCCGGAAATCTTTGTTTCTCCTTTATACCAGGATGGCTGTTTAAAGTCTGACCATGCAAGAATTTTTTTGGTTGACACTGTGCTTTTGGGGAGTGCAGCCGAAGGATTTGCACCGCCGATGGCTTTATCGACATCTTCGCTGAATCCGAGTTCAAGACTTGGTGCCGCGTCAGACTTGTAGGTGATGCAAATGCCTCCCCAACTGGAAGCATCGCCTACGGCTGGCGTCGGGTCTGTTGCCGAAGATTCTCCGACAACATTGAATGCAACTCCAACAAAGGGGTGGTATGTTAATGAACCTTTTGTAAGGACTGCGTCTCCGCAAACGCCGCCGCAATTAAGGATTGCATCCGAAGGAATATAATCTGTTCCTTCATAGGCTTGTGTTTGTGTCGGCAATATGATTTTAGATTGGCCACCTTCCTTGTTGTCATTGTAGGTGTACCAATAACCTGATGTTTCCAGTCCGTTATCAAGCCCCGTTTTTATAGACTCGGTATCGCCGTACCAAGTATCAAGGGCCAAAGTTGTTGAAACAGTACAAAGCGCTGCAATGAACAAAATTTTTTTATCCATAAATCACTCTCTCGATTTTATTTGTAATATATAAAATTTAAGTGAGAAATGAATTTTTTTTAATGGATCCTATCGGCCTTTGGCCTCCAGGATGACGCTGTCTATTTTTAACTTTTACTGGATCCTTCGACTCGCTGTGCTCGCTCAGGATGACATCTCTCTCGTCTTACAGTTTACAGTCTACTTCCTACCGCCTACTGCCTACTCTTTAGTAATGATCATGCAGATGACGGGGAGCTTTTTATCGACTTCGTTTTCGCTCGGGATGATTTCGCTTTCGAGCACCTTGCAGTTGAGTTCCTTTACAAAGAATTCGAGCTGGCTGCGTTCAAAACCGAGCCAAATGTGACCGTGAGTCGTGCGGAACGATTCTTCCTTGTGCTGGGCGAGGTCCAAAAGCGCGAGCCTTCCACCCGGTTTCAAGATGCGAGTCGCTTCCTTGAGGGCGAGGCGAGGGTCGGTTGCGTGGTGCAGCACCTGGCTCATCAAGACAAGATCCGCGTAGTCGGAGGGAAGGCCGGTCTGCGTCATGTCGGCAACTTTCGGTGTTACGTTGTTGATGTTTTTTTGTTGTAAAATTTGACGGAGCCCGCTGATGATTTTCGGATCGTAGTCGAGCGCGGTCACGTTTTTGCAGCGGCTCGCGAGCATGAGCGAGAGGTCACCGCCTTCGCCGCATCCGATATCGACGGCGTTTTCGAACGGCACCATGAGTTTGCTGAACAGACTGATTTGCGCTTTGAGACTACCGCCGGCTTGGTCCAACTTGTGAATTTGCCCTTTCGTCTTGTCGGTGCGTTCTTCGAGCGCTTGTGCGGCACGGCATTTTAGAATGTCTTTGTCTTGCAGTTCGTCGTATGCCTCGCGAATAATCTGCAGCAAGCGGCTACTCATGTAGAGTTCTTCACTCAGGCGGTAATACGCCTTGATGCCGTCGCGCCTGTCTTTGACGAGCCCGCATTGCGAAAGCTTTGCCAAGTGGCGGCTTGCGTTACTTTGGTGAATGTCCAGAATGTCCTTGATTTCGTTGACAGTGAATTCGGACTGGTCCAGTAGGAGCAGTATCTTGAGGCGCATTTCGTCGGAAATGGCTCCGAAGAGTTCCATGTTCGGGATTATGGGTTCTCGGTTCTGGTTTAAATTCGAATTTGTCACGTTGTCCGCCAATACTTTTGTATGTTTATCATTGCGAATATAAATTTTTAATGGAGTTCTGATGGATAAGTGGCACTTTAAAAGCTTGTTTCGGGTGTGTTTTGCGGTGTTGTTGGCGGCAACGCTTGCCATGGGTGCGCCTGGCGCAGATGATTCTCGCCATTACGAAGTCTCGGTTCGTCTCGATGTCCCGCTTGTGCTTGGTGTTTCGTTGATGGCGACGTTGGGCGTTTTGCGGTATTACGGCATGGAAAAAGGTTCCGTAGACGATTTGAAACCGAAGTCTGAACTTTTGCCGTGGGATCGCCCGTTGGCAGGGCGCTACAGCGGATGGGCTACGACGGTGAGCCATTATTCCGGGGCGTTGGCGGTTGCTCCGCTTGCGTTGGCGGGTTATTCGCTCTACAGAGGTGATGTTGATGCTCATGATTTCGGTGCGTTTTCGCTCATGTTTGTGGAGGCGTTTGCATTGCAGAGTGCGTTGAACCAGATTGTACGCTCCACGCAACTTTGGCCACGTCCGTTCATGTATGCGAAAAGTGGGGAAGGCCGTGAAAAGGCGAAGTCCGCTCGTGGGGAAGCTTACGGCTCGTTTTATTCGGGGCATTCTTCGTCGGCGTTTACGGTTGCCATTTTTACAGGCAAGTGGTTCTCTGATGTTTACCCGAATTCCAAGTACAAGAATTTAGTGTGGGCTACATCACTTTCGTTGGCTGCCATTGTTGCCGCGTTGCGTGTCGTGGCCGGTAAACATTATATTACAGACGTGGTTGTTGGCGCTCTTGTAGGTACAGGAGTGAGTTTTGGAGTCCTCAAAATGCATGAGGTTTGTAAAAAGAAAATTTCGTTTTCGGCAAATCCGGGCAATATCGGCGCTGTTCTATATTTTTAAAACATTTTTATAACTTTTTTTCAAAAATCCGTATATATATTACCTGTGGGTATCCAAAAGGATATCCTCATAATTAACGAGGTTTTTGATGTTTAGCTATTTTGCGCGTCATTTGTGCGCTACCATTCTTTTGACCGTGTCTGTGGTCGCAAATAACTATGCCGACGAACTCAAGGATTTTAGAGACGGGCATGTATATCAGACGATTAAATCAGGTTCGCTGAACTGGTTCAGTCAAGATCTTAATTTCCGCAAGACTGCAAATTTTTCTGACGATGAAGGGCGTTCTTTTTACCGTAATGAACGGTGGGAACTTTCGTGCCCTGAAGGCACTCGTTTGCCCGATGCTCTTGATTGGGATAAATTAATTCATGATAAATTCATGGGTCCGCGCAAAGTGCAGAACATGAAATCGTTTGTGAGTGGTTCTTCGATGGGTTATTATAAATTCGAAGAAGACGATGTTGTGAATAAAAGAGATTATGCCGCCTATTACGCCGCAGTGGGTGGAGTCGGTACGCAAGTGATGATGCTCGATACGAAACGTGGCGTTGCAAAACTTGTTCGAATCGAAGATGCCGATGCCGTGCAGGTGCGCTGCATTTATGATAGAGACTTGCTTGCTGAAAAGGGCGTGGACAAAAAGACCATGCTCCTTACGGACAACCGTGATAATAAACAATACATGGTCGAAGTCCGTGCCGGTAAGGCTTGGATGAAACAAAATTTGGCTTTCAGTGTCACGTCCGAAAAACAGTGCTATCTGGAAGATAAAACGTATTGCGAAAAGTATGGACGTTATTACACTTATAGCGAGGCCCTTAAAGTTTGCCCTGTGGGTTGGCACTTGCCGGATGATGGCGAATGGAGAGATTACCAGAAGGAACGTGCGACGCTTGACTGGGAAGGCCTAGGCCGTGGCGGTTGTCAAGACTGGGATAATTATTGCGATGGTGCTGCGACAGGGCATTACTGGTCGTCAACATCTATCTTGAAAAATTCCGCGCGTTCTTGGGAATTCCGGCGCCTGGTGAGGGATATCGACCGCACGGATGCTAGTGTTTACAAGGGGCTTTACGTCCGTTGTGTCGCGGATTTGGAAGAATGATTTAGAACTTAGAACTTAGAACTTAGAGCTTAGAGCTTAGAATATTGCTTTTTTCTCTAAGTTCAACCAGCTAAGCTCTACCAACTAAATTCTACCAACTAATCCACTACAGTTCATCATCGCTTTCGGTGACGTCTTCGAAGTGGCTTCCATACTCGTCGAAATTTATTTCTTCGGCGATATCGTCATTGTCGATGTCGCTGTCCAGTCCAAGTCCGAGTCGTGCACAAATGCGGTCCAGTAAAATGAGGTCGACATCTTCGGTATCGCCGCCTTCGCGTTCATAAGCCTCGATGATGAGTTCCTGTTCATCTGGTTTATACTTATCGACAACTTCGGTGATTTTCATTTTTTCTCCTTCGCAGATTAAAATATCTGCATTACTGCTTGTAATATCGTCAATCTAAGTTATAAAGTCAATGGTTTTTACTAATTTTTTTTCTATGAATAGAAAATTTGCTTTTATTGCGCTTGCTTTTTTGTTGGGAATGTCCCAATCTTGGGCTGTTGATCCCCGTATTGAACAGGGAGCCCGTTTTGAGGCGAAGGGACAGTACGACAAGGCCCTTGGTGAATATCGAGCCATGTTGGCCGAAAACAAGAAAAATACCGAAGCGTATATGGCTGCGGGCAAGGTTCGCATGAAGATGAAGGATTACAAGGGGGCTGTGGCGAATTTCCGCCTGGCGTACCAATATGATCCTAGCTTGACCGAAGCGTATGAAGGTGCAGCGAAGGCTTACGAGGCGATGGGGCAACAGGCCAAGGCCGATGCCGAACGCGCTAAGGCTAGGGGTGAAAAACCTGCTCCGGCAGCGTCTGCAACGGCATCCAATGCTCAACCGTCGGCGCCAAAGGCCGAAACGGCGAAGACTGAACCTGCAAAAACGGAGTCTCCCAAGGCTCTGCCAGCGGCTCCGGTTGCGCAAAAGACAGCTGCTCCTGCCGATCCTTCCGAAGATCCTTTTGAAAAAGGGAAGGCCTTGCTTGCCGCAGGCCGGTATGAAGAGGCAGCTCCGCTTTGGAGAACTGTGCTTTCCAAGAAGCCTGGCGATGCGGGCGCCTATTTCTATGCTGGCGTAACCCGTTATGAAATGGGCGAATACGACAAGGCCGAGTTCAACTTGAAAAAGGGCCTTTCGTACAAGGTTTGTGGCAATGATGCGAACTACTACTTGGCGAAAATCCATCAGAAGGGCAACCGTACGGATCAAGAAAAAAAGTACCTGTCTGCGTATTTGAAAAAAGCCGCTCCAGATGCGAAGTTCCGCAAGGCTGCTGAAGACCGTATGGCAGAAATCAATGCCGTCGCCAATGCTGCAGCCGAAGAAAAGGCTATGAAAGAAGCTGAGGCCAAGGCATTGAAGGATGCAAAAAAGACGGGGAACGACAAGGCGAGGTCTGCTGAAACGGTTACGGCTCCGCGTAATGACGAAGTCGCTCCGTCGGCGACGAACTCTATCGCTAATGCGAATGCGCTGTTTGCCGATGGCTACAACGAAGCCGCTTTACAGATGTACAAGGCTTTGCTCGAAAACGAAATCACGCCGGATGAACGCTACTTCGCGATGCTCCAGATGGGCAACATCTATCGTGAAATGCGCGACTTCCATAGCGCCGTGACTCGCTACCGTGACGTTGTTCGTGAATTTCCGGATTCCGACTGGGCGACAGAAGCCGAACGTGCCTTGGAAGATGCCGTATGGCTCGAAAAGCACGCCAGCGAACTTCCGCGCAATAAACGATAAACTAGTTGTTGGTCAATGGCCAATAGTCATTGGCTGTTAGTTTATGGTTGCTGGTCATTAGTCGTTAGTCCGTAGTTGTTGTTTGTTAGTTTGTTGTTGCTGACGGATGACAACTTGTGTTAGTTTTTTGTGTTTCTAACAATGTCATGCCGGGTTTTTCCCAGCATCGGCTTTTTGGACGCACTTTATTTCAATCCTGAAATAATGTCAAATCTAGTTTTTAAAATGGAGTGATTATGAAGATAATTTTATTCATTGTTGCTTTTTTTAGCATAAACTTATTTGCTGGATATCCGAAAACTCATGAAATTTATTTTAAGTTCTTGGATATAGATACATCACAGATGGGTAATGAACTATGTGATTCGATATATTTGGGCTCTTTGAGTAGTGATAGACAAAAATATCGTAGGTTGTGTTGGGTTGATGGCAGTGATATGGAATATAATTCTCCTTTAGATTATTCAGTTGCTTTTTATTTTGCCGCGTGGGGGATATGGTGATGGCTCCTTTTTGGAAGTTCGAAGAACTAATCAAACATGCACAGATCCTTTTCGGGGAAAAGTTGAAGGAACTCCGGGAACGGCGCAATTTAGTGAAGTTCTCTTTGCAGAACTGATGCGGCTGCAACAATATGGCGTCATAAAGAATGACCGTGATTCGCTGGAAACTTATTTAAAAACTGCGATTGAAAAAATGAAAGAAGCATATCCATGTGAAGACATTGACTTGGCTTCATATGACGAATATAATGGAGGTTATTTCCTTAGAGATGATAGTAAAAGTTGCTGTTCTTTAGTAAATTCGTCACAAAATGCATTGCCTACGATTTTGTTTGATGCCTCAAATATTCATGTTGTAAAAATGGGCACAAACAGGTTCTATTTGCAAAATACTGAAAATGGGACCGCCTATACCCTGTTTGACCTAAATGGAAAGGTGTTAAAACAAGGGCGTGTGGTTTCCGGAATTGTCCAAACTCCGATGCTTCCCGTTGTTCTAAAAATTCATAATCAAATATTTAGATTGAAATAGTTACCCGTTCGCGAGGTTTCTGTCACTTTTGACTTTTGCAAGATATTTCTTATAAAGGTTGTTGTAAGTCTCGTGGACGTCGGGATTCGGGGTGTATGTATTCGTGATTTCAATGTAGTTGTGAATGTCTTCGAACTTGAGCTTGCCAAGGCCGATGGCGGCGATGGCGGCTGCTCCCAATGCGCCGACGTATTGCGGGTGCTTGACGGTTTCAATTGTGTGTCCCGTGATATCGGCGAGAATTTGCCCGACGATGTTTATCCTCGCAAGGCCTCCGGCAAAGCGTATGGTGTCGGAAATTCTGCATTTTTTCGCCTGGCTTTCGAGCATCCAGCGGAAATGGAAACAGATGCCTTCGACTACAGCCCGGAGCAGTTCTCCGCGGCTTGTTTCAAGGTCCAGACCGGTGAGCGTCCCGCGAATTTTGCCGTCCTCGAAGGGCGTCTTGCAACCGTGCAGGAACGGCGTGAAGAATAGACCTCGCGAACCGGGGACTGTTTTTGAAATCAGCGAGGCGCATTCATCGTAGCTGTATTGTGTATCGTCGAGTTTGCCGATCATGTGCCTTGCCCAGGTGAAACACCTGCCCGCAGTTTCGAGTTCGCCGTAAAGGTATTTCTGGGATGGGTTTGGTCCCTTGATGGATATCATCATGATGTCGGAAAATTGCAGTTCCCGTTGGACAACGGTGCAGACCGATCCGGACGTGCCGCAATAGATGCCTGTAAGGTTGTTCTGGGTGTTGCCGCTTCCGATGGCGACCATGGATACGTCCCCGGCGCCTGCGATGACGGGAGTCCCTTCGCTAAGGCCCATCTGCTCGGCAACGTCTGCGGAAAGTTGCCCGACGATATCGGTGCTTTGGACAATTTCAGGGAGGTGCTTTTCGTCTATGCCGTAAGCTTTTGCCATGATGTGGCTCCAGCCAGAATGTCCGTCGCGGCAGTCATTGAGCGCCGTGCAGAATGCGGAATCTTCGGTGCGTACAAAACGGCCTGTCGTCTTGTATAAAAGGTAGTCGCCGACGTCAAGAAACTTATGGACTTTTGCAAAAATTTCGGGCTCGTTGTTCTGCACCCACTTGTATTTCCAGATGGGGCTGTATGTCCCGGCGGGCACCATTCTTGTGTGGTGGATTGCTTTCCAAAGTTTCCAGATGTTCATTCCGTGGAGGCGTAGCCCGTTGTCGAAGTATTTTTTGAATTCTTGGTCGGCTCGCCTGTCGAGGAACGTCATCGGAGGGCGGACGGCGTCGCCGTTTTCATCGACGAGGACGGTACCGTTGAGTTGCGAACAGAAACTGATGCCCTTGATTTCCTCGCTCGAGATGCTGTAACTTTTAAGAAGTTCCTTGGTGCTACGGCAAATCGTGTCCCACCACTCATGGGTGCTTTGCTCGTCGCCCTTGCCGTCGATTGTCGTTGTGTTGTGGGTTCCTACTACGGTCGCTCCCACGAACTCGATCTTGTCGGTTATGTTTGTGAGTGCCGTTTTTATAAAGGACGTGCCTATGTCATATGTCATCAAATACATTTCTTTATCCTTTAAAAAATCGGTCCATTTTTCATTGCTCCTACACTAATAATATAAAAAAAATGTCTATGACGTCACTAAAAAGTAAGTTTTATGTAATAAATTTAACTGTTTTGCCGTAGCGGAGCGGTTAAACGACCTGTACCAGGAGCCCCTTGAGGTATTGACCTTCGGGGAAAGCTGTGTTTACAGGGTGGTCCATCGGCTGGCCGAAGCGTTCGATTATTTGCATGTGGCGATGGGCGTCGGCGGCTGCATCCGCAATGATTTTCTGGAACAGGTCCATTTCCATGAGGCCGGAGCAGCTGAAGGTTGCGAGCATGCCGCCTTCGGCGAGGAGTTTCATCGCGAGCAGGTTAATGTCCTTGTAGCCACGGGCGCCTTTTTGCAGGTTGTCCTTGCTTTCGACGAATTTTGGCGGGTCGAGCACGATGAGGTCGAAAGTTTCGGCTTTGTCGCGGCATTTGCGCAGGTATTGGAATACGTCGGCTTCGACATGGGTGGCGTGCGCAGTGCTGAGCTTGTTGCGCATGATTCCGTCTTTTGCCAGTTTGAGGGCGTCCTTGGAAACGTCGACCTGATAGACTTTTTCGCAGCCGCCGCGGAGTGCATAAAGACCGAATCCGCCGGTGTAGCAGAAACAGTTCAAGACTTTTTTGCCCTTGGAGAGCTCGCCGATGCGTCTGCGGGCATCGCGCTGGTCGAGGTAGTAGCCCGTCTTGTGACCGTTTTTCACGTCGATGGGGAATAAAATGCCGTTTTCGTTGATGATGACGGGCTCGTCGGGCACCTCGCCAAAAACGGCTCCGGTGCGGAGGGGGAGCCCTTCTTTTTTGCGGACTTCGGAATCGCAGCGTTCGTAGATGCCGCGGCATCCCGTTTTTTCGGCGAGCAGCTCGTAAATGTCCTTGCGGTGAACTTCGGCCCCTGCGGCGAGGATTTCGACGGAGTAGATGTCGGCGTACTTGTCGATGATGCAGCCGGGAATTCCGTCGTTTTCGGCGTTCACCAGGCGGAATGCGGATTCTTTGTCGTGGATGTCGAAACCGCGGCTCTTGCGGGAGGCGATGGCTCGGTCCAGAATGTCGCTAAAGAATTCACGGTCGATTTTTACGTTTTTCCCTTCGCTTCCGAACGTCCAGAAACGTCCTCGAATCTGGGAATTGGGAGAATAGGCGGCAAGGCCCAAAAAATCGCTGCGGTAGCTATAGACCTCGACTGTATCGCCAAGTGCGGGGTCGCCAACGACTTCGTCAATGGCGCCGCTAAAAATCCAGGGATGGTAACGGAGGGCGGACTTGTCTCGTCCGGCTTTGAGTATAATCGCTTTCATGCGTGAAAAATTAGAAAATTTTGTTATATTTCTTTTTGTAAATTATTCTAGGCTATTGTTAATTTGGGAGCTTATCGAGGGGAGAAAGTGATTGTAAATTTCTTTTCTGAAATTATAATTACTAGATTGAAATGTATGTTTTGCATACACCAGTCAAAGAAAAAGGTGAAGGGACTATTGTGCGTAGTACTTTGTGTTTTTTCTTTTTTGATGCTGGTGGCGTGCGAAGAGGATTCCGACTCGCCTCGTGGTAAACCCGGGGAATCGTCTGCCGAACATATTTTTAGGGGAACCGTCCGTGAAATTCAGGGCGATGCGCTAATTAGGACTCGTGACGGCGAACTGGGTCGTTTGAGTGTCGGCCAGAAAATTTTTGAGAAGAACAAGCTTGGGACAGAATCGAAATCGTCTGTCGTAATTTCCGTTTCTGATGGATCGACTCTCAAGATGGATGGCAAGTCCGATGTCGAACTGGATGCGAAGATCGTGGAATCCCTCAGGCACAAAGTCTCGGTTCTGCTTCGCCATGGACGGCTGATGTTTGATGTCCAGAAACAGGCCGTAAAGGATGAATTTGAAATCCGTGCCGATAAGTTATTTGCGGTTGCCAGCAGCACGGCAGGTTTTGTAGAAAGCGTAGATGGTCTGGATGTCTTTTCACTCAAGGATGGCCGGCTGGAAGTTGGTTTTGAAAACAATCCATCATCTGTTATTTCGAGCGGGCTCACTTTGCTTGTCAATTCCCGTGGAGTCAAGGTGTTTCCGCTTTCGAGTTCTGGGACCTTGTTCCTAGCGCGTGCGTTGGATTCCATCGTAACCGAAGCGGCTGCGGAACTGGGAATTCGGGCGTCGCGGTTAAGCCTTGAAATGGTAAAAGCGAAACTGTTGGCTTACGATAAGGTCTATAAGCAAAAGACCGAAGAGTTCCTTATGCAAACGCAGCCGGAGTTCAAGTCGAAAACGTTGAACGAATATATCGGTCAGCCGAAAGTTCTCCTAGAAGCGATGTTTGTTCCGGGTGCGTATATTACAGTCCAAGGAATTCGCGATACGATTCCGGAAAGCGGTCTGTACAGGCGGACATTTGAATGGGATGATTCGACGGCTTTTGGGGCAAAGCGCTTTATTGTCAATTGCGCAAACGACGAAGTGGAATATATATGCTACACGTGGAATACGAACTTTGTCTCTGCCAAGATGGCAGAAGTCCTTACGAAGGCCGATGAACGTAAGGCGGTTGCCTTAAACGATTCTGCGTTACAGCCTCAAAAACGTGAGTTGGCCGTTGTCATAGAAGGGTCCGGTCGCGAGCGGATACATGTATTGCCTGAAGAACGTGATATTCCGGCGACACTTCGTTTCAGCGTGACAGGACTCATGGGCGCTGATTTGAAGCAGATCAAAAGACTTGTCATTATGCGCAAGGGTGCCGTTATCAAGACTTATAGGGGCGAGGACTTGACGACCAATTCTTTCAGGTTCCCGATCCGTTTGAAGCAGAACAGGATTGCTCATTTTGAAGTGTCCGTGACTTTGGCCGATGGCAAGACTATAAGCGCAAAAAAAGTTTATGAAACTTACTGCTTCTTCGACAATTATGAAGGTGGCAAAAAGAGCAACCGCATATACGACATGACCGCCGAAGAAGAATACAAAAACGTAGTGTCAAAAGGCCTCCTTGTGAATGAATAGCTTTTGGAAAAAGCTACATTTGGGCGCATGTTTGAATCTCTATTTGACAAGTATCCTTTTTTCAGAAAAGTTCCAGCCATCCTTTGCATGGCCATAATCTTCAAGCTTTCTTCGATGACCTCTGCAGATTTGAAGGATTTTCCGCATGTTTGGGACAAGCTAGCGCATACATGCGAATATGCGACTTTGGCGGGTTGTTTCTGCTTGTGGTGGAGTCGTGGCCAGTGGTCTTTAAAACCGTGGCTCAAGGTTCTGATTGTAATGGGGCTTGCGCTTGCTTACGGTTGCACGGACGAATATCACCAGCTCTTTGTCGAAGGTCGCAGTTGTGATGCCATGGATTTGATCGCCGATTCCATTGGAGGTCTTATCGGCGGCTCTGTCTACGTGCTGATCGTGAAAATTTTGAACAAGTACGATCCGCTGGTAAAGTAGGCCGTAGGGATCAGGCAAATTATTGTTTATTCATTAAAACGATTACGGTGATGATGAAAACGACAATCGCGATGGCTATAGCGATATGTTCTTTTTTACGGTACTCGCTTTTATCGTAGTTTGGCGCATAGAAATTGACCAGTTTCGCTCCAATGACACCCTGTACGATTGCGTAGGCCAAACCTATACCGAGGTTGACGAGGGTGCTATTCGTCGCTTCTACTAGTACGTTGATGACGGGGAGCGTTATGAAATATAATGCTAAGTTGGCAAGGAGCATTCCTATAAAAAAGCGGAGTGCAACTTTGCCTTTGTGTAATTCTTTGTAGTGCAATAAAGTTTGGATGATGCTGACGTAAATGTAACCGAAACCGCTGCAGTTGAATATCATGCAACTCCACATAAATGAACCGGCAACGCGATTGTTTGAAGGCTCGGCCGTTTCTGGTGGGACGTCTTCAGTTTTGGCGTGTTCTTCTAGAGGTTGTCTTTTTGTGAAATTGGGATGTTCTTCGTTGGGGGCATCGCACCAAAGGCAATTGGGCATGTCGTCTTCGTATTCCTTACCGCATTTTTTGCAAATCATTCAAACTCCAAATTTTTTGATAAAATACTAAAATTTTCCGAGCAAAATCACTTCTCTGTGAAGGTTGATGCCGAATTTTTCGGTGACGGTTTTTTGGACGTATTCGCTGAGTGTTTTGATGTCAGCAGCGGTTGCACCGCCTGCGTTTACGATAAAGTTTGCATGGATGCGGCTCACTTCGGCACCACCGATGCGGAATCCTTTTAATCCGGCCTGTTCGATGTAGTAGCCGGGGGCAATTTGTGCAGGCGTTTCGGCGGCACCTGTTTCGAGGCGCTTGAAGGTGCTGCCTGCGTTTGGCATGGAGAGCGGTTGCGAATTGCGTCGCTTCGTCATGCATTCTTGCATTTCGTTTTCAAGGTCCTTGGCGGTTTTGCCGAGGTCTGCGGCGGGGGTAAGCTGGAATGTGGCGGAGAGGATAATTTCTGAAAGGAAATTGCAGCGAATCCCTTCGGCTGGCTCAGGAATCTTGGACTCGCGTTTTGCAATATCTTGGAAAACGCTGTGGCGGTAACCGAAACTGCATTCATTTGCGTAACGTTCGCGAACGGTTCCGTTTTCGTCAATGGAGGTCACGGAAACGCAGCAATTTGCGATTTCCTGACCATAAGCGCCTGCGTTCATGTAGATGGCGCCGCCGAGACTTCCGGGAATGCCGGCGAGCTTGTGGATTCCGGCGAGGCCTTCGTTTATTGTGTAGCGGGCGAGGCGGGCGAGTGGCGTGGCGCCTTTGGCGCAAATCATTCCTTTGCCGAGGTCCGTTATTTCAGAGAAAAATTTACCGAGCTGGATGATGACGCCGTTGTATCCGTTGTCGGAGACGAGCAGGTTCGTGCCTTTGCCGAGAATGAAAACTGGGAGCGAGCGCGTTTTGGCGAATTGTAAAGCCTCTTTGATATCATCGATAGATTCCGTCCTGATAAAATATTTTGCGTGTCCGCCTACTTTAAAGGACGTGTGTTCGCTCATCGGTACATTTTCTTGAATTATCATGACGAAAATATATATATTCTTTGTGCAATGACAGAAGAGGAACTCAAACAATTCAAGGCTTCGCTCTCGATTACCGCCGTGGCGACTGCTTTAGGCGTGCCCGTGGTGCACGGTCGCTGTCGTTGCTTTTATCCGACTCGTCATGCGCATGGCGACAGAACGCCTTCGGTTTCGTTTTCCGAGGAACGCGGAACGTTCCGTTGCTGGGTCTGCGACGATGTCCGTGGCGATGTAATTTCGCTTGTTCAAATCGTCAAGAATTGTTCGTTTCTGGAGGCTTTGAATTGGCTCAAGGAATCGTATGGGTTTTTGGTGCCGGGGGCTGCTTCGAATCCGGTGCCTGTGCAGAACCGTACGGTAGAACAAAATGCGGCGCTTGTGGCGAAAGTCGCGATGCGAGAAGCCGCTCTTGAATACCAGCCTCCGGAACCCGCGAAAGAACTCGTCAGTGAAGATGAACGTAAAAAGATCATCCTCTCGTTTTTGAAGATGTTGAGTCCGGTCGATAAGACTCCTGCTGCGGCATACCTCGCTCGTCGCCGCATTTACAAGCCGATTTGGGACCGGATGCTTTTACGCACGATTACGGATTATGGTGCACTGAACAACAAACTCAAGGAAACGTACGATTTGGAGGTCTTAAAGTATGTCGGGCTTTTCAACGAAAAAGGAAACTTGAGGTATTACAAGCATCCGCTGTTTTTCCCGTATCTCGATACAAAACGACGTTCATGCTATTTCCAGGCACGGGCGATAGACAGTACAGTTGTTCCCAAGGAACTCAATTTGCGCGGAACGGTTCCATATCCGTACAACGTTTCTGCGTTGGACCAGAGACCGGGTTGGGTGTATTTGTGCGAGGGCGTGGTCGATACGCTCACGTTTTTGGGACAGCGTATTGCTGCAATCGGGATTCCTGGTGTACGCTCGTTCAAGACGGAATGGCTCCCGCTTTTCAAGAACAAGAGTGTTGTACTTTGTTTGGACAAGGACGAGGCGGGACGCAGCGCTACGGAATATTTGCAAACCGTCTTTGAACAGGCGGGAATCCGCACGGTTGTGCTCGGCGAGGGAAAGGGATTGGAACATTTTGAAAAGATGACAATGAAAGAAGGCGAAGACATCAACGATTGGTTTGGCGGGAAGAAGTGAACTAGGAAATAGTTCACTTCTTATATTTTATTTTAAAGTAAAAATGTACGTCATGCGGGCGGGGCCCCAGCTCGGAGTGGATGCTTTCAGCATCAGCAATTACGGCTCAGCTATGTTTGCACAAGCGCAACCGCAGCATTCGCCTTTGATGCTTTTGACGCCTGCGGCGTCCGTCGCTACGGTTCGGTCATGCTGGTCTGCATGCAGCCCGTCGCGACACTCACCTTGCAGACTTTTGCGAAGGTATTCCTTGGCCGACGCTTTATTCTCTCGACGTTGACTGACTTTTTATTTTATCATTTTGATCTCGCTTTAAACAGATTCAACGCATTTTGATTTGCGGAATAAGATTTGTTATGAGCCTAACACTCTCTTAACTTCTTCTTCGTCGGTGATTCCTTGTTGTATGAGGCGTGTGGCGTTCTCTTGTATGGTCCCGTCGGCGTAGGAACCACCGGGGAGTAGTAGTTCGCAGACGACAGTTCTTCCGTTATAACATGTCGCGTAACTTTGTGGCTCGTTTTCATTGCTCGTCGATGCTTTTTTCCTCACAAGGCGCTGGGCGAAAACGCCAAGCAACGCTTCGTCCAAGATGCTTTTCTGAACGCCTAAATCGAGAAGCCGGGCTGTGGCTGCTTCTGCGCTATTCGTGTGCAGCGTGCTCAAGACGAGGTGCCCTGTTTGGGCGGCGCGGAGTGCTATTTGTGCCGTTTCTGCATCGCGTATTTCGCCGACGAGAATCACGTCCGGGTCTTGGCGCAGTATGGAACGTAATGCGACCGCAAATGTGAAACCGCATTTTTCGTTTACGGGAACTTGATTGGCTCCACGGAGTTCGTATTCAACAGGGTCTTCGATCGTCGTGACATTGATTTTCCGCTGGATGATTTCGCGGAGGCCGGCGTAAAGCGTTGTCGTCTTGCCGCTGCCGGTGGGGCCTGTGACGAGGAAGAGCCCTTGCGGGGCGCCGAAAATACGGCGAATTGCATGGAGCGCCGTTTCGCTGAAATGGAGCGAGTCCAACGTTTCGGCGGTATCGTTTGCGGGGTGCAGTCGCAACACGCATTTTTCGCCGTTGCTAATCGGAATTGTACTCAGTCGCACGTTCACCTTTTCACGGAAATTTTCAAATGCAAAACTTCCGTCGTGTGGCAGACGTCGTTCCGTGATATCGACGTTCGCCATGACTTTTAGGCGGATGAGCACTGGTTCGGCAAACCATTGCGGGAACGTACGGTATTCTGTCAGCATGCCGTCGATGCGGAACCGTACGCGGAGTGCGTCGGCCATCGGTTCGAGGTGAATGTCGGTCGCTTTTTTCTGGAGCGCTTTTACGATAAGGCTATCGACGAGATTGATAATAGGTTCTGATTCCCACGATGTGATTCGTGATTGTTCAAGCCGTTTGAGGTCCTGGAGCAAATCCTCGTCGTCCATCGCTTCGGCGCGGCTGTGCATGAGCCTTATTTCGGCGGGGGAGTGCTGCTCAGGGACAATTCTTTGTTGCGTGACGAAACGGATTTTTTCGAGTAAAAATTCGTCGTAGGAGTTTGGTACTGCGATTTTCAGCGGAATATCGCTTTCTCGGCTGTCAACGTTGTCTTCCATAACCGCAATCCCGTTTTTCTGGCACCATTTCTTTGACAAGTTTCTTTGATTCATTCCCGTAAAATACAAACAAGGATTCTATGAAATCACTTTGATGCAAATTTTGTCAACAACCGTTTGCAATGCAGTCGTTTGTCAATGGTCCTTAGTCAATTGTTAAACGACTAAAACACAAAAAAGTCCCCCGGGTGGGAGACTTTGTGGAATTGTCTAATGAAACTTATTATGCCTTTCGCATCAGTTTCTTTTGTATGTTCTTGATGCCTTTCGGTGCTTTGCTGAAGATCGCGTTCGGCAGCCAGAAGAATGTCGGCACGAGGAACATCGTGAGGATGGCGGACACAATCAAGCCACCCACGGAGGCGATACCCATCGGCTGGGTCATGGCGGCGACGTTGCCACCGAGGGCTAATGCGAGCGGGAGCTGAGCAATTACGGATGCAAGCGTCGCAAGCACAATTGGCTGGAACTTGGACTTTGCCGCGGTCAACACAGCAGAGCGGCGGCCCATGCTTCCGCTACGCAGCAAGCGGTTCGCTTCGTCAAGCAATAGAATAGCGTTGTTCACCACCACACCAATCAACATCACGATAGCCATGAGGGCAATCATCGAAAGCGCCTTGCCCGTAATGATAAGGGCGAGGATAACGCCGATAGCACCCATCGGGATGGTCGTCATGATGATGAACGGTTGTGCGAAACTTTCGAGGAGGGCCACAAGCAAAATGTAGGTGAGGAGAATTGCCATGATAATAGCCACCTTGAATTCCGCCACCATGTCTTTTTGCATGTCAGCCTGAGCACCGAAGCTGAAGCTGATGCCTTCTGGCAGCTCATCCTTCATGCTTGTGGTCAGTTCGGTCAACTTACCCATGATTTCGCCGGTCGTGTGTCCCGGGAGCAAGTTCATCGATACGTCAATACGTCTCATCTTGCGCTTACGGTCGATTCGTGTCGGGCCTGCACCGTCTTCGATGTGGAAGAGCTCGCTGGCGCTCACGTAGCCTTTAGGCGTCTTGATGGGCAAATCTTCGATATCGGCGTGGCTCTGTCTGTCCTTTTCCTTCATGCGCACATATACGTCGTATTCTTCGCCGTCTTCGGTATATTGGCCTGCTTCGTAACCGCTTACCGCAATGTAGTTGTAGTTGGCGATGGTTTCAAGCGTTACACCGTAGTCTGCCATGGCGGCGCGGTTCGGAATCAAACGGATTTCTGGTTTACCGGCTTCGTAGCTTGTCTTGATATCTACAATACCGTCAATCTTTTGCTGTACTCGGTCGAGAACGAGTTGCGAGGCCTTAATCACGGAGTCAGCGTGGAGACCGCTCACTTCCAGCACCACGTCACCGGCAGAATTGTTCTGCATTTCGGAAGCAGATGTCGATTTTACGGAAATGTAGGCGTCAGGGATATTGGCTAGGTATGGACGGATGGAATCGACGATTTCGTCCGTGCTGCGATGCCTGCCCTTCCAATTAGGATTGTTCTTCTTTTCCCAGTCTTTCAAGAGTCTTATACGCATGGTGGCCTGGTTTACTGTTGTAAAGCCGTTGGAGCCACCGACGTTCATGCTGTAGTGCACGATTTCAGGAATATCCCTGACACGGGATTCGATAATGCGTGCGACACTGTCGGTCGTTTCGATGTTCGTACCTACAGGCATTTCGAGCTTGATGGATATCATACCCTGATCTTGTCTAGGCGTGATTTCGACAGTCAAGAAATTCTTGGCCAAAACGCCGACAAAGAAAAGCGTTGCGCCAAGGGCGACAACTTGGAAAAGAACACCCGGAACAGAAAGGCAGAATCCAAGGAACTTCAAATAAACGAAGCGGATTCCGTTCAAAATCTTCGGGAAAATTCCCAAAGCGCTTGCTATAATGCCCGGCTTTTCTTCGATAATGTTTCCGTTTTCGTCTTTCTTCTTGCCCTTGAACAAGTAGGCGGCCATAAGTGGCGTAAGCGTGAATGTCACGAGGAGCGACACGAACGTAGCAAACACCATGGTCATACCGAATGTTCTAAAGAAGATACCTACGATGGACTTCATGAACGCGATAGGCACAAACACGCAGACGTTGGTGAGCGTCGATGCCATGATGGCAATCATGATTTCGGAAGTGCCCTTGTAGGCGGCTTCCTTCGGGTCAAGGCCTTGGTTCAGCTTGTTGTTGATGTTTTCAAGAACGACGATGGAGTTCGTCACCAACAGACCCACGGAACTCGAAAGAGCCATGAGGGACATCATATTGATGCCAAAGCCTGCAAAGTACATGAGCGTGAACGCGCCAATCACGGAAATAGGCATCGTGAGGGCTGCGATAATCATCGTGGAGAACTTGCCGAGGAACAAGAGCAAGAGACCTGCGGTAAGGCAGATTGCGATGACAATGTTTTGGATAACGTTGTCAATAGATTCATTCACGGCTTCGGACTTGTCGTAAATCAAAGTCAGCTTGAACCCTTCGGGGAGAGTCTTGTTGACTTCTTCCATGCGCTTGAGCACGCCTTTGGAAACTTCCACCACGTTGGCGTCGGAACGTTTCTTGATATCGAGTGCGACAGAGTTGATGCCGTTGAAGCGGGATGTCGAAGTAATCGTTTCGATGGTATCTTTCACGACAGCGATTTCGGAGAGCTTGACCACTCCGGTAGCCGTCGGAATTTCCATGTTGCGCATTTCGTCGAGGCTTCTGAACTTACCGGCGGTACGCACTGTGGTGTTCTTGCGTTTGCCGATAACTTCGCCCACGGGGAGGTTCACGTTGGACATGCCATAGAGGCCCATCATGGTGCCGATATCGACTCCACGGTCTTTCATCTTTTCTTTATCGACTTCGATAGAAATCTGGCGGGTCGTTCCACCGAAAATATCGACACTGGCCACGCCGGAAACGGACGTGAAGAGCGGTTCAATTTCGTCTTCGACTTTCTGGCGGAGTTCCGTAGAGTTCAGAGGACCGGTAAACGAGATGGCCATGATGGCGGCACCGTTAATATCGACCTTTGAAATAATCGGAGCCTGCACAGCATCCGGGAAGTTCGCTCCGGCAAGATCTACTTTGGAACGCACGTCGTTTGCTGCGACATCCACGTTTACGCCCATGTTGAACATGGCGACGATAATGCCGTAGTTTTCCAAGCAGATGGACTGCACGTAGTCGATACCATCGACGAGTTCCACCTGTTCTTCAATCGGCTTGATAATCGTCGTTTCGATTTCTTCAGGGTTTGCTCCCTTATAGATGATGGTGGCGGTGACGACCGGGACTTCGAATTTCGGCATCAAATCGACGACCATCATGGAATAGGTATAAAGACCGAACACCACCACGGTCAAGATGACCATGAGCATGGTGATTGGTTTGTAAATACTGGCTTTAATCATTGACTATTCTCCAGTGTCGATTATTCGACAATCAGCACCTTGTCACCGTCGTTCATGCGGTTTTGGCCTTCGATCATCACGACATCGCCTTCGCTTATGCCTTCGGTAATCTGGATTTCGTTCTTGGTCTGCACACCGAGCTGCACAATCTTGCGCTTGGCCTTGCCTTCGTTATCGACAATCCAGACTGCATTCACGCCATTGCCATAGACTATCGCTTCGGTCGGGACGGTAACGCCAGTGACTTCGCGGGCGTCAAGCTTTGCCGTGAGGTACATGCCGGGGAGGAGCTTGCGGCTCTTGTTCTTGAAGGTCACTTCGACCGGGAAGAAACGCGTGGTCTTGTCGGCGGCGAGCGGAATGAGGGTGACTTCGCCCTGGATCTTTTCTCCGTTCAAGTCGATGGTCGCCTTGGCGCCCTTCTTGAAGAATCCGATTTCGCTGCTCGTGACGTTCAACTTGAGAATGACTTTGTCGAGATTTGCGATGGTGAACATGGCACCGCCGACACCCGGAACTTCACCCGCCTTGAACTTGACTTCGGTGATGGTTCCCGAAGAGGGGGCGAGCACGAACGTTGCACGGCGTGCGGCTTCGAGGTTCATCTTGGCTACGTTCAACTGGGTTTCCTGCTGGTCGATGGTTTGCTGGGAAACACCGCCCTTGGCCTGCACTTCCTTCATGCGGGAAAGTGTCTTCTGTTGAAGGTCTATGTTGGCCAATGCTTGCTGGTAGCTTGTGTTATCGCCCGTGTACAAGAATTCGGCGAGCACCTGGTCCTTCTTGACTTTGGAACCCACGCGGACGTGTATCTTGGAAATCGGGTCGCCGAGCTTGGCAACAGCGTAGGTCTGCTGGCTTCCTTCGATGGTTCCGCTAAAGGAACGCACGTCCGTAAGTTTGATGGTGGAGGCTTTTACCACGCGGGCTGGCTTGCCGTTGACCTTCTGGATTTCTTCGATGGTGGTGGGCTTTTGTGCGGCCTTTGCGTCTTTCTTGATTTCGCCGCATCCAATCAGGAGGAGCGACAGGGCAGAAATGGTAATGAGTGAGTTTGTAATCGTCTTCATGTTTGTTGCCTTCCTCTTAAATCTTAGTACTCACCGGTGGCTTGAAGCATGCTGTTGTAGTTGACGTTCCAAGCCATGACTGCTGTGAGATAATTGTTTTTTGCATTTCGAAGTTCGAGATTTGCCTGAAGCAGTTCGAGCTGGGAGGCCATCCCGTTCTTATAGGATGTTTCTGTCATATCGTAGATTTTTTCAGCCAAATCGACGTTGTTCTTTAGAACAATGAGATTTCTTTCTGAATTTTCCAAGGCCTTGGCTATGGATTCAATTTGCAGGCGAATTTTGCGTTCGATATTTTCTTTTTGAATCTGTACGGAGCGGAGATTTGATTTTGCTTGAACAACGGCTTCCTTGGTCTGCATGCCGTTGAACAGGTTCATAGAAACGTTCAGCGCGATATATTTGTTGAGCTTGTCCCACTTGGGGGCATCCCACTTGTAGAACTCGTTCTGGTTGTTGGCATACTTGAGTCCACCAAGCAAGGCTACTGTCGGCTTGTAGCCACCATTCTCGATTTCGATGTTCTTTTCGGTCATGGTTTCAGTGGCTTCAAGCATTTGGATATCCCTGCGGCGCTTTTTTATGTTGGCCATAGCGGTGTCGGGATAAGGGCGGTTCGCATCCGGTGTGCGGAGCTCGCCAACAAATTGCACGTCGCCATCGTATTGGATGCCCATGAGACCGAGAAGGTCGTTCTTTGCCTGTAGAAGTTTTTCTTCGGCGGTCTTTTTGTTAACGGTGAGAACATCGTATGCAAGTTGAAGTCTTGCAACTTCCAGTTCGGTCGTAAGCCCACTCTGAAATTGCTGTTTTACAAATTCGAGCGTGCTTTCGTTCAACTTGAGGCTTTCCTCGATAATCGCCATGGCCGAATCAGCCAGGATAAACTGGTCGAATGCGATATCGATGTTGTAGCGGATAAGCGACTTTGTGTTTTCGAGATTGATTTCCTGCTTTTGCTTGTAGGCCTTGGCGATTTCGATTGCCGTGCCTACTTTGCCAGCTGCGTAAAGTACCTGGGTTACGGTAAGGCCGATGCTGGACTGCCAGCGGTATCCCTGGGCGCTCATTCCGTTAACCATCTTGTCAATGGCCGGGGCTAAAACGCTCTTGTCGAACTTGTTGGCTTCCATGGAGGAATCCTTGGAGGCGTTCGTAATCGGCGTGCCACCCTTGACGTCGTTGAGTCCAAATATTCGGGTGACAGTGGCGTTAAGGTCTACAGAGGGATAGGCGTTCCCGTAACCTGCCTCTACTTGAGAAGTTGCCTTAATGAGTTCTTCTTCAGCTGATTTGATGTCAGCCGAGTTTTCCATGGCGGTTTTAATCGCATCCTCTCGGGTATAGACTTTTGCCGAGGCCGGTACAATCAACCCTAACGCAAGGGCGGAAAGGACTAAAATTTTCCTTGACATTCGCTCTCCTGAATATATTTAACGCGCCAAATGTAAAAAAAAAGCACACTTTCTATAAGGGTGCTCTTTTCTGTTTGTGATGAAGTGCAAAAATAGGGGATGAAATGCACCCCATTTGACGTTTTTTTCGAAATTTGACGGAAATTACATCAAACCGGGGATTTTCATGCCGCCTGTGATGTCCGAGATGCTTGCCTGCTGGGCGTCGTCTTTCTTCTTGACGGCGGCGTTGATGGCAGCCATGATGAGATCTTCGAGAGCTTCGACATCGTCCTTATCGACGGCATCCGGGTTGATTTTCACCATCGTCAGAATGCCCTTTCCGTTCATGGCAACTTTCACCATTCCGCCTCCGGCTTCTGCGTCAAAGCTTTGTGCCTTGAGGTCGTTCTGCGCTCTCAGCATCTTGCTCTGCATTTTCTGAAGGTCCTTAAGCATCTTGCTCATGTCCATGAATATATCCTCGCTTTTTGAGTGTATTAAATGTTACTGGATCCTTCCACTTACGTGTCAGGATGACCGTTTTCCGTTTGCAATTATAGAATTTTTGAGGTAGTGAGCTATGAGGTCGGTCGCCTTCGGCTCCCTTTGAGCTATGAGCTTTTTAATAGTCGCGGCATAGCCGCCTAATAAAATTCATTACTCCCCGCTCATTGCTGACGGCTCATAGCTACCTCATCGCCACTACGCGTCGCAATCCTCGTCGTCGGTTTGTGCGACCATCGCGGCTCGCCTCAGTTTCTTCGAATATACCAACTCGGCAGCGAACATCTGTTGAAGTTTCGCGAGCCCCGGTTCCTTTTCCAGGTCAAGTTCGTAGGGGCTCATCTTGGCGGCTCGCTGTTCGGCAAGCTCCGATTCGGTGAAGGCGCGCGTGCGGATGGAAAGCGCAATTTTCGTCTGCAGGCGGTCTTCCAAGATGCGTGTCACGCGTTCCACGTATTCGGAATGTTCCATCATCTGGCGGTAGCCCCAGTTGTCTGCGTTTTCGGTCGTGCCCGCGTATGTGAGAGTCACCGGGAACGGGGTCATTTCGGGATCGCCCGTTTCGAGCGTCGTGTTCGCAATTGCGGCAGAAAACACGTAGTCCCCGTCATTTGCGATGTTTGAAAGAATGGAGGGCCATGCGGCAGAAATCTCGTAACGCGAAAACGCTTGCACGCTGCTCTGTTCGTAGCCTGCAAACGGATCGTCATAAGACGCCTGGACTTCTTCCTGGGCGTCTATCATGGCGGCAACTTCAGTTACTTTTTTTTTTACCGCGTCGTTTTCGGCGCTTTTAGGATCGTTGATGGCTGCAAGAGCTTTTCGCAAATCGACCAACCGGTCGAGCCAGGCCATTCGGGCGAACGTCGTCTCGACGAGGAGGCGCGGGTTCGTACTGTAGCGGAGCGTGCCTTGCAAGTCGATGAGCATCTTGCTTATGCGGAGAATGTCGCCGTTGGTAAGACCTTGTGCGCAGCTCTTGTACTTGGTGTAGAGTTCTTCGGTGATGTTGAGCGCGTCCGGCGTGAAGGCGTCGAGGCGGGCGTAGAGCAAGTTGCGGAGGAACTTGCCGAAGCCGTCGAGCAGCGGGATGAACTCGATACCGATTTTCACAGCGTCATCCACCATGCGGAAGCAACCCTTGATGTCGTGGTTCTCAATGGACTGGATGAGCGAGAAGAAAAGTTCTACAGGTGGGATGCCGAGGACGGAGCGGACGGATTCCGCGGTCATCTCGTTCCCGGTAAAGGCGTATGCCTGGTCAAAGTAGGTGAGACCGTCACGCATGGAACCGTCGGCCTTTTCGGCAAAGATGTCGAGGGCTTCGTCGGTGGCCTTGATGCCTTCCTGTTCGCAGATGTAGCGGAGGCGGCTGCGGATTTGGTCTACGGTCAGGCGCTTGAAGTCAAAACGCTGCACGCGGCTCAAAATCGTCTGCGGGACCTTGTTGACTTCGGTCGTCGCAAAGATGAAAATCACGTGGGACGGCGGTTCTTCGAGCGTCTTGAGGAGAGCGTTGAAGGCGCCTGTCGAGAGCATGTGGACTTCGTCGATGATGAAAATCTTGTACTTGCCGATGACGGGCGGGTACTGCACGCGTTCAATCACATCGCGGATGTTGTCGACGCTAGTGTTGGATGCCGCATCTATTTCATAGACGTCCATCGGGTTTCCGCCGGCGATATCCTTGCAGCTGTCGCATACACCGCACGGGTGCAGCGGGTCGTTGCCTTTGCAGTTGAGCGTGCGGGCGAGGATACGGGCGCTAGTAGTCTTGCCCACACCACGGGTGCCGGTAAAAAGGAATGCATGATGGAGACGACCGCCCTGAATGGCGTTCTCGAGAGTCTTTGCGATATGTTCCTGACCGACCATATCGCTGAATGATTGCGGGCGCCACTTACGCGCCATTGCGATGTATGCCATGGCTAAAGTATAGTAAAGTGGTTAGTGGTTGGTGGTTAGTGGTTAGGATTTTTGTGGGCAAGTGGACGGTAGACAGTAGGAAGGGTGGCGTCATCCTGAGCGGGAACGAAGAATCCAGTGGGGTATGGGGTATGGCTAGTGGTTGGTGGTTAGTGGTTGGTGGTTAGTGGTTGGTGGTTAGTGGTAGTGGTTGATGGTTAGTGATTAGTGGTTAGTGGTTAGTGATTAGTGGTTAGTGGTTAGGATTACAATTAAAATGTTCTTTTTTACATTCCTGTTTACTAACCACTGTTTACTAACCACTGTTTACTAATCACTTTTTTTTCGTATCTTTATTATTGTAAAAACGAGGTACTTATGAATTCCAATATGGCGCTTTTGATTTTGTGCTGGCAGACGGCCTGCCTTTCCCATGAACACGAAAACGGAAAACTTTTGCCGGGAGCATCATCGGCAACGGAAGCGGAAAGCGCCGAACTCGACAAAATTCATGATGAAATGACCCCGAACGCCAGTTGGGATGAATTCAACAATCTCTATGCGAGTTTCAGGTCGGCAAGTGATCGTACCAAGGCTTGCGTCAAGGCGCTCCAATCGGAATCCCGGGATTTTAAAGTTCAGGTGACGAACTGCATGACGCGTATTGCGAACGCTTCTCGCGAAGACGATAACGAAAGCAATATGTCGCCCGAAGAATACGAATTTATCAAGGGCGTTCGCGAGCAACTGGGATTGAATTAAACATGTGCTTGGGGGAGTGCGTTTATGGTTCAATTAAAGTCTATTGCTGTAGCCATCTTTGTCGGATGCTCGTTTTGTTGGGTGTGCGCCGGTAATTCGTACGATATGTCTGGTCACTTTTGGCCATCTCGGGATACGGCTAAGGGGGCTTCTGATTCAATAAGGATTATTAGCTATACCCCGGCATACCCGCCGCCCCCGAGCCCGTATGAAGTATTCTGTGCGTTGCATACTCATGATACATATTGTACTTTGTTGATCGGTTGTAATAATTCTTTTTTGCCATTGGGAGCTTCTTTTGGTGCTATTGCCGCTAGTGTCTTGATGAAAAATCTGGACTCTACGGATCGTTATATGTTTCCGATATGGCTTTGTAGCACTGGGTGCAGTGCACCTGCGTATTTTTCTCTTTATACTCGCAAATTGTTGGGAAAAATTGAAGTGGATTCAATCCCGGCGGTTGATGAACTCCCTGTGATCGATGAGAAATATTTTGTTTACAATCCTCCTGAAAAAGAGTTCCGCGATGAAACTCCGGAGCAGCCGAAAACAATTCCGGCGGGGTTCCATAACCCATCGCTTGCGATTGGCTCCGAAGACAGAATGAACTTTAATGAGACAATGTCTAATGTAGGGAAAGGTCTCTGCTACGGCTCGATTGCGGCCGCGATTTTGACGGGTGGTACAATTCCAGTTGTATGTGAAAAACATGGAACCCACTAGTTTCTTCTATACTCATTTACAAGCGATTGAAAATTTTTTGATATGGTCCCATGGCTATTGCCTGTTTTATAGGTGTTGGTGCCGTTGCTCGTCGTTATAAAATAGAATCTAAGTGTTCTGAGACTACAAAAAATTTTACTGATTTTTTTTTGATAATTTGTTGATAAATTGATTGGTGAAGTTATATTGTTTTTACAAAAACAAAAAGATAGTTACAAAAAGGAGTTTGAATGACGAAATTGAAATTAGCTGTGGCAATGATTTTTGCCTGTTCCATTTTGGTGGGTTGCGCTTCGTCGCATTCCGTGATTGATCAGTCTTGGACTCAAAAACCAGCCAAAGTGAAGGTCGTTTTTACGGAACCGCATATTGATAGTCCGAAGGACTTACAAGACGACTTGCCCGATTATGTGAACAATTTCTCGGATTGGTATAAGTCTCAATTGGAAACGAATCTTGGAGCCCAAACGAAGGGCGTTCTTTATTCTGTGGAAAGAATTTCTCAGGACCTTATCAAGACCGAAACGGTTTCTGAAAATGGCTCGAGTTTCTGGGTCCCGACAATTAGCGAGATGAATCCAGAAGCGGATGTTTATCTTGTCATAAATGATATTTGGATTGGTCGTATTGTGTCTGAAACGACCTGTTCGATGGGCGGTGGCTTTGGTGTTGGTGGTGGAGTGGGCATGGGCACAACATGCTCTCAAAATAAGGATTTCACCGCCAAAGGCCGCTATGCTTATTATGATGCAAAAACTGGTAAGAGGCTTGGCTACGGAGATATTGAAGCAAAGTCCGGCTACACGTTTACAGTTTCTTTGAGTGATTGGGAAAACGTTGTTGAAAAGACTGTTTCTACGGTTTTGGAAAATACACCGATTAAGAAGTAATTTTGGAGGGGCTGTCGCTTCTCTCAAGATGATTTTAAAAAGCAAAAAGAGTTGGCCACATGACCAACTCTTTTTTTGTGTGAATTTAACTGGATGGGGCAAGCCCCAACCTCTTTGGCTCGGTCATATCCATGCAAGAGCATACAAAGCGAATGTCGCAAAAAATGCTTGCATTTTTTATGGCTGAGCTGAAGTTGCGGACGCGAAGCGTCAACCATGGCTGCGACATTGACGCTTCGCGTCTTGCTAAACGGCTCAGCCATATTTGTGCAAGCACAACTGCGGCATTCGCCTTGTGGCATACTCGCCTTCTGAGGTTGTCTTCTCTACGTTCAGGATGACGGGATGCGGCGCAGTCGCTACTAGCGGAGAACGATGTCGCCGTTCGCGACGAGCTTGTCGCGGAGCTTGTTGTGAGCCTTGTTGACTTCGTCGTCCGTGAGCGTGCGGTCCATAGCCTGGTAGGTGAGGCTGTAAACCATGTTCTTCTTGCCGGCTTCAATCTTTTCGCCTTCGTAGATGCTCTTGAGAGTAATCTTCGCGAGGTTCTTCGGGTTGAGAGCCTTGATGCGGGCGAGCACGTCTTCGTGAGTCATCGACTTTGCAACTTCGATAGAGATGTCGCGGGTCGAAGGCACCTGGCGGCTGAACGGCTGGAACACAATCTTCTTGTGGCTTTCGTGTTCCATCTTGTCCATATCGGCTTCCATCACGTAAGTCTCGTAGCTGATTTCGTTAGCCTTGAGGCAGTTCGGGTGGAGTTCGCCCATCGTTCCAAGTACCGTGCCGTTGCAGACGATTTCGGCCTGCTTGCCCGGGTGGAGGAATAGTTCCGGCTTGGCGGCGGCGCGGAATTCCACGACGAGGCCGAGACGCTTGAAGAAGCTCTGGACAAAGCCCTTGAAGGCGGCGAAGTCAATCTGCTTCGGCTTGTCGTTCAGCGGATCTGTGTCAAAGTTACCGGCGATGGTGAGGGCGACGAGGTTGGATTCGTCAAAGCCCGTATCGCGTTCGTCCTTGCGGTCGCGCTTGAACTGGCCCTTGGCTACTTCGAACAGACGAACAGAACCCGGACGGTTCTTTTCGTTTTCGGCAACAGCCTTGAGCAAGTTCGGGAGGAGACTCGTCGGCACAGCACCGAGTTCTTCGGAAAGCGGGTTCAAGAGGAGTGCCGGCTTGCTGCGACGGTCTTCGCTTTCGGGGCCGAAGATGGCTTCGGTGCGGGCCTTGCTCGTGAAGCGGAGGCTCAAGCATTCGTGGAGGCCCATGGCAGAAAGCGTCTTGCGGATCTTGCGGTTCAAAACTTCGATAGCCGGGAGTTCGTTCGGCTGCATCGTGAACTTCGGCAGGCTGTACGGAATGTTGTCAAAGCCGATGAGACGAGCAATTTCTTCGATGAGGTCGACTTCGCGTTCGAGGTCCGGGCGGAAGCTCGGGATCTTGAACGTGAGGGATTCAGCGTCCTTCTTCACGACTTCGAGTGCGATACCCGTGAGGAACTTTTCAATTTGTTCGGCGGAAACTTCCATGCCGATGACCTTAGCGGCGCGGGCGACGCGGAGTGTGACCTGGTTGTTTTCCTTCTTGTGGTCTTCGCCGGTGTATTCGACGGAACCCTTGAGGATGCGGCCACCAGCGACTTCCTGGATCATGGCGCAAGCGTACTTGCTGTATTCGTCCTGCGTAGCAAAGTCGATTTCGCGTTCGAAGCGGTAGCTGGAGTCCGTGGAGATGCAGAGGCGCTTGGCCTGCTTGCGGATAACGGTCGGGTTGAACCATGCGCTTTCGAGGAACACGTTCTTCGTGGCATCGACGATTTCGGATTCGACACCGCCCATAACGCCAGCGACGCAAGCCGGACGGTCACCGTCGCAAATCACGAGGTCGTTTTCGATGAGTTCGTGTGCGGTATGGTCGATCGTTTCAATATGCTCGCCCTTGACGGCGCGGCGGACTTTGATCTTGTTCCCGTGGAGCTGGTCCATGTCAAAGCTGTGGAGCGGCTGACCGACGTCCATCAAGATGAAGTTCGTGATATCGACGACGTTGTTGATGCTGTTCATGCCGACAGCGTGCAAGAGCTTTGCAAGCCAAGCCGGGGACTTTTCAACCTTCACGTCCTTGATGACGCGGCCCACATAGCGGGAGCAACCGCAACCCGGAACGACTTCGAGGCTGATGGCGGCGCTTGCATCTTCGGAATCTTCCTTGAAGTTGTAAGCGAGCGGCTTGAGCGGACGGTTAAACTTGGCGGCGAGTTCGCGAGCGACACCGCGGTGGCTGAGGGCGTCCGGGCGGTTCGGCGTGACGTTCAGTTCGAAGCAGACGTCGTACATGCCGAGGCTTACCCGCGGTGGCTGAGGGCGTCCGGGCGGTTCGGCGTGACGTTCAGTTCGAAGCAGACGTCGTACATGCCGAGGCTTACGAACGGCGTACCTGCCGGGATGGAATCGTCGAGAACCATGATTCCACCGTGGTCGTCAGAAAGGCCGATTTCATCTTCGGCGCAAATCATGCCGAAGCTTTCGACACCGCGAATCTTGGATTTCTTCATCTTGAGCTTGGTGCCGTCAGGGAGCGGGAGTTCTGCGCCAATCGGGGCGAGCACAACCGTCTGGCCTGCAGCGACGTTCGGGGCTCCGCAAACCACCTGGATGGTGTTCGTGCCATCGTTCACGGTAGTGATGTGCAGGTGATCGCTATCCGGGTGTGGATCGCAAGTGAGAACCTTTGCAACGAGCAACTTGTCATAGACCTTGCCCGGTTCTTCCATGCCTTCAACTTCGAGACCGATGGAGGTGAGCGCCTTTGCGACATCTTCCGCAGATTC
>CADCDO010000015.1 GCA_902800345.1 Fibrobacter succinogenes | reverse complement strand
GACAGCATGCGCTAATAGGAGGAACTAGACTATGGAAATTATTCTTAAGGCTAACGTCCCCCACTTGGGCAAGATGCTCGACGTCGTGAAGGTTAAGGACGGTTACGCACGTAACTACCTCTTCCCGCGCAAGCTCGCTGTTCGCGCAACTAAAGAAGCCAAGCTCGAAATCGAAAACAACCGTGCCGCCGTTGAAGCCCAGTTCCAGAAGGAACTCGCCGCTGCTGGTGACGTGGCTGCAAAGCTTTCTCAGGTTTCTGTCAACCTCGAACGCCGCGTTGTCGAAGGCGAACGTCTCTACGGTTCTGTGACCGCAGCTGACATTGCCGACGCAATCACCAAGCAAGGCGTCAAGGTTACCCGTGCTCAGGTTGCCCTCGAAGAACCGATCAAGCAGCTCGGTGTTTACACCGTGACGATCAAGGTCTTCAGCGACGTTGAAGCTCAGGTCAAGGTTTGGGTGGTCGCAGAGAAGTAATTCTCTTCAGATTCACTGAAAATCTTACGGACCGCCCCTTTCGGGGCGGTTTTTTTTCTAATAATGTCCTTTTTATCCAAAAAAAGTTGAATAATACAACATTTTGTCGTAACATAAGTTGAAAACGTAAGCAAAAAAATATATTTTTCAAAAGGATAGATTTAAATGAAATTTTTTTACTGGGTTTTAAAAAAGAGAGTGGTTTATGATTAAAAAAATCGCAATGGTTGCTTTTGCCGTGTCTGCGGTGTTATCAAATGCATTTGCGGCTGATCCGGAATGCAGTGTCTTTTTAGGAACATCATCCTGTACTTTTAGGGGTACTCAGTGGACTCCAGAAGTCAAGCGCGTCCGTTGTGGGACTGATGATTTTACAGAATTCAAAAGTGTGAAATATGGACAGAATATAAATGCCGGTGTGGATGCCGGTACGGTCACGATTGAACTGAAAGATGGTACGGTCATTAATCATAAATTTGAAATTCTGCAAAAAGAAGTGGGACTGAAAATTCTAGACTACGAAAAAGAATTAGGTGCAGAAAATCCGGAATTCGAATACGAAATAGAAGACGAAGATAATTTGAATTCTCTGGAAGCTGATACTTTGGCTAATTTCAAGAAAACTTTGAAGAGTACCTTGAAAATGGCTGTTGCCGATGGCGTTGAAAAAGTGGGTGATGTATTCGATATTACCCTTGACGAAAGTCTTGAACTGGATAAGCTTTTCCCCAACTATATGATCCAAGTTCAGCCAGGTACATTAACTATTACAAAGACTAAGATTACCGTGACGGCGAAAGACGCATCCAAGGCCTATGGTGAAGCCGATCCAAAAACGTTCGAATATACGATTACCGGCAATATCAAAGCGTCTGATTATGACAAATTAGGAAAAATTACTTTGACTAGAGCCGATGGCGAAGATGCCGGTGAATATGAAATTGCGGTGTCTGTTGATCAGCCGGCGGACGATCATGGTTATGTTGTCTCGACTGTTCCTGCTAAATTCACCATCACGCCTATCGCAGTTTCTTTGACAATTGATGACATGACGAAGGGCTATGGGAATGCTACCAAGGAATTTACATACAAAGCGACGGGCCTTGTGGGTCAGGATGAACTAAAAGATGTTACACTTGTTTGTGCAAAGTGCGCTTCGGACAATCTTGAAAATGTCGGTGAGTATGAAATTACAGCATCCATAAAGGAAGGATCCAATCCGAACTACACTATTACGACTACGCCTGGTAAGCTTACGGTGACTCCGAAGGCCGTGACGGTCACGGTTAAAGATGCCGAAAAAGTTTATGGCGAAAAGGATCCGACATTTACGTTTGAAACGGAAGGCCTTGTTGGCGATAATGAAAAGCTAGAAAAGGCTACAATTGCTCGTGCCGATGGTGAAGATGTCGGTACGTATAAAGTGAGCGTCGATTTTGAAACGGGCTCTAATCCGAACTATACGGTGACTGTCAAAGAGGGGACGCTTACGGTTACTCCAAAGGATGTCACTTTGACTGCTGACGATGTTTCGAAAAAGTTCGGTGAACAGGATCCTGAATTTACTTATAAAGTTGAAGGTCTCGTTTCGTTTGCCGGTGTTGAAGACAAGTTAAGCGGAGTGAAATTGACTCGCAAATCCGGTGAAGACGCTGGAACGTATGCCATTACGGCAACGGTCGACGCCAAGGCGAATCCGAATTACGTCGTGACGGTTGCGGATGGCGGTTCGCTCACGATTATCGCGAACGATGACAAGATTGTTGTTTCCATTAAGGGACATACGAAGACGGTCACGTACGACGGCAAGAAACAGACCGTTACGGGTTATGATATTTCGACCAGCAGTAAAGCCTATGACTTGAAGTTTGTCGAATTTACGGGTGATTCCACTGTGTCGGGGACTGATGCCGCTACTTATGCCATGGGTCTTGATAAGACAAACTTCAAGAACACTTCCGTCAACTATCCGAAGGTGGAATTTGAAGTTACGGACGGCTCCTTGAAAATTACGCCGAAATCGATTATCGTCACGGCTGTGGCCGATTCCATTACCTATGGCGATGCGACTCCGACCGAATTCAAGTGGACTGCCGATAGTCTTTTGACGGGTGATGCTCTGGACAATATCCATGTGGGAATTTCGAAGACGGGACGCCTCGTTGCCGGAGAATATAATCTTGAATTTGACAAGAAGAACCCGACGAACAAGAATTATGTTGTAACGAAGTACGTTCCTGCGAAGTTTAAAGTGGCTAGGAAAAACGCTACCGTTACGATTGCCGATACGTCGAAGGTCTATGGCCAGCCGGATCCTGAAAATTATAGGGTGACTATCGATGGCCTGCTTGAAGGCGATAATTTGGGAACATACACTGTGGCTCGCGAAGCGGGTGAAAATGTGCGTCCTGAAAAACCGTACTCCATTTCTTTGGCCTTTGCCTCTAATGATCCCAACCCCAATTATAATGTGAAGACAACTCAGGGCAAGTTTACGATTACTCCTTACACGGATGAGATTAAAGTTACTATTCAAGGTTTGAGAGTTTGCAAAGTCTATACAGGCGAAGAAATTACGGTTCCGGTATCCGAGGGCTATGATTTCTTTATACTGTATTTCGGTAGTAATCCGTTGCCCGAGGAATTGGCCTATAAGCCGGAGTACGTGTCCTATACGAATGCCACCACCACAATTACAAAGACGACCAAGTATGTTTATCCTATGAACCTGAATTTTAATGATTTTACCAATAATTCGCCGAACTTTACAAATATCGTGTTTACCGATTTAGTGAGCGCTTCTGCATCTTTGGTTATAAAGGACGATTGCGAAGAACATCCGACGAAACTTGCCGTGGCCAAGGCCGCGACGAAGTTCGGGCTTTCTTCTGTCGGGCGTCGCATTCAGGTGAGCGGCTCTACGGTGGGCAGCGACTTTGCGATTCTCGACATGCAGGGAAAAGTTGTCCGCACGGGTATTGTGAATTCTTCCAACTTTGAAGTCACGGTCCCGAACGCAGGCATTTACATGGTTCGCATGGGCCGTTATTCTCAGCGCATTCGTGTCAAGTAAGCCTTTGTTAAAATTTTAATCTCAAAAGTCCTGGATTTATGTCCGGGACTTTTTGTTTTGACAACATTTTTTGCTATTTTAGAGACATATGCGCAAGTTTGCTCTTTTACCCTTGTTTTTAGGTCTTTCTCTCGCTCAGGTCTCTTTTGCCCAGGTGCGGGACCTCTTTGCTGAATTCGAAGAAGAAGCTGCCTCCAAGGCGCCTGTTGCTGCGAGTTCTGCGTCTGCTGCTCCGGCGACTCCGGCTGTTCAAACCCCGGCTGTCCAAACTCCTGCAAGTTCTGCCGCCGTAAGTTCTCCGGCGGTTGCTCCGGTGAGTTCTTCTGCCAAGGCTACGGCGAATTCTGCTAAAAAGTCGAAGGCGAAGTCTTCTAGCAGCAAGACGGTTTCAAGTTCATCTGTCGAACTTCCGGCAAGTTCCTCGGTGGTTGTCTTAAGTTCTTCTTCTGAAGTTGTTGTATTGAGCTCTTCGTCCGAGAGCGTTGCTCCTGCTGTTGCGGTCAGTTCGTCTACGATCGTTCCGGTGGAATCGAGTTCTTCGGTTGCCGATACGGTACCCGCCGTGGCCGTCGCGGACACGTCTGTACTTGATTCTGCGGCACGAGATTCTCTGATGCGCGAAGCGGCAATTGCCGAGGCCGAAAAGATTCGTGCTCGTGCGGATTCGACGAGAAAGGCCGATTCCCTTGCGCAGGCACAGGCGGCTGGGCTTGCGAACTTGAGCAGCAGTTCTGTGGCGGCATCGTCTAATAGCATGAGCCGTCGCGATTTGCTTGGACCGGTGAAAGTATCCAAGGTTCACGGCATTGACGAGATGAAGGGACGTTACAAGAATCCGCGCAAGGCTTTGTTCCTCTCGCTTTTAGTGCCCGGCGCAGGCCAGATTTATGTGGGCGGAACGACGGCGACGTATGTGCGCGGTGGCGTCTATTTGGCCTTGGAAGCGCTCATGTGGAGCGGCTGGGGATACTTCTCTATCCATAAGTACAACGAACAGGTGAAAAAGTACAAGAAGTTCGCCAAGGAGCATTACTCCATCGGCCGTTATGAATACGAAATGCGTAACTTGTACAATACGGATGCCGACCTCTATGGCAGTGCCTTTAATAATCGTTACATGGGAACGCGCAAGTCGTTCTGCGAAGCCATTTATGGCTCCGGCAACGATGGTGGCTGCTATCACGAAAATTCCTTATTTGTGGATGATTCCAAGCATTTGAATGTTTTCGATGAAAAAGACAAGAATTTGGGTGACGAAATGAGGGATTTCAAGCATGACTTCAACAAGGAATCCGAGGTGTTCCAGTTGATTTCCGAAAACGCATACGTGCTGGGCTGGGATGATGTTGAAAATCCGACGCTTGTCGGCGACCTTCAACTTGAAGATCCGAATTCCGAAATCGTTTCGTTGGGCGAGTCCGAACGTTTGAATAAGTATCGTTCCATGCGCCGCGACGCAAATGATTATGCAGACATGCAGGCGTGGTTCATCGGCGGCTTGATTTTGAACCATATCATTTCTGCTGTTGATGCTGCCCTTACTGCGAATGCGCACAACAAGGTTCTTTATGAAGAGGACGTTTCCTGGTTTGACCGCCTGCATTTCGATAGCGGTTTCTCGTTTACGGATTCGTTCGGTTGGTCTGTCCGTGCAAATTGGGGATTTTAATGCGCGTTATTTTAGCCATACTGCTAGCCTCGGTTGCCGCGTTCTCGCAGATTGTAGTGAGTGTGGATGAAAGCGTCTATAAGAACAGCGACAAGAACGTGTTCTTGGCTGTTGGTGCATCGGCACTTTTACCGGGCATGGGTGAACTTTACCTGAACGAAAAAGATCTGGTACGCCCGTTCGTGTGGACGGATCTTGCGCTTTGGGTTGCCGCTATCGGGTCTTATGTGGTGGGTGACCGCTATGTGGCGTCTGCCCAAAATTATGCGGTTCGCCATGCGGGTTTTAATGGCAACAAGAACGTTTCTTTGCTGAATACGGTTGGTTCTTACCGTAGCCGTTCCGGCGTGTTTGGACAGAACTCGTCGCCGGACATGAATGAAGATTACGACCAGGCGATGATTCGTTCGGGAAAGAAGGTTGACGAAGAATTTTCGAGCGAAATCCAGTGGGACTGGGGAAGTTCCGACAATCCGGAATCGACAAAGCATATCGACGAGTTCAAGAGCCGTATGCGTCATTATCGAGTGAGCCGGATCGTGTTCCAGGTCTCTGTGGGTGCGTTGATTCTGAACCGCGTCATTTCCATACTCGATGCGGTGCGTATTTATCGTGCGACTTCGACCAAGTCTTTTTCTCAGCGGTTGGAATTTGCTCCCGAGTTCTTTGAAGATGGTGGCGGGCTCTTGATGAACGTGAAGTTCTAGAATCTAAAATTTTGGGGCTGTAATTCTGGAAAAGAACTTCAAACCATTAGTTTCCGACTTGCTGTTTATGAAATATTTAGCTGGATTGTTTGCTGCTTTGCTTTTTGTTGCCGGATGCAGCGACAGTACGCTTGATTCGGATGCTTTTGCGAATAAACCTTTAGAGGATGGATGGACCTGGGTCCCTTATGACTCGGATTTGTTGCGGATTTCTGGACGGACTAATTATGAAAAGGGCGAATTCGTAATTCTGTCGTGGTCTGCATCCTCTATTACGATTGCTTTTGTCGGGACTGCCCTGGAATTGAATGCGAGGACGAATAATAACGTTTATTTAGATGTCTTTGTAGATGGGGAAGAAACGCCGTCCTCTTTGATTTTTCTGACGAATTCTGATCTTGCTGCTCCGTCTATTGTGCCTGTGGTATCGGGCTTGCCCCTGGATACGCATGTTGTCACCTTGTATAAAAGAAGCGGAAGCAATTTTGGCGATTGGTATGTGTATGGAATGCGCGTGTTGGGGAAAGCCGAAAAGGAACTCTTGCCCCCAATGCCTAAACGTAAAATTGAGTTTGTCGGAAATTCCATAACCTGTGGTGACGATGTCTTGGTGCCTGTACCTGGCCAGGATTTTGAGTTGATATATGAAAGTTCGTTCTACAGCTATGCAGGGCAAACGGCAAGAATTCTCCATGCTGAAGAACATAACATATGCAGCGGTGGGCACGGAATTTATGTCAACTTGAACGGTTCGAAAGCGCTAACCTTGCCCGTAATGTACCGCAAAACATCGTCGATATCATCGTCGTTTGTTCTCTGGGATCATGGCCAGTGGCATCCGGATATAGTCGTGATTAACTTAGGAACGAATGATTTTGCAAGCGGCAAAAACGATTCTACCATGTTTATAAAAAAAACTGTTGATTTTGTTCGAAATATTCGTTCTTACCATGCGGATGCAAAGATCGTGCTATTGGATGGACCGATGTTGTATGGGGAAAATTTGGTCAAGTGCCGTCAGTATCTGGATGTGGCCAAGGCGACTCTCGAAGGCGAGGGAATCATGGGGGTGTACAGGTTTTCGTTTGAACCGAATGATGGTTTCCACCCGGTTAAGGAAAAGGCGCTTGCGGATGCTGAAAGTTTGAGCGCCTGGATCCGTTTGGAGTTCGGTTGGGATTGAGGCGTAGTTTTTTTTCTAGATTTTGCAACCTATTGTAACCCATAGGCATCTAAATCGGCGAAATTGAACTGCTTTGGATTCTTCCACCTTCGGTGTCAGAATGACGGAATAAAATCAAACCACCTACTACAGTCTACTTTTTACTTCAAACTACATATGAAACACTTTCTTATTCTTGCTTTGACTTCTCTTTTTCTTGCTGCTTGTGGTAGTAAAGGCGATGATGCTAAGGGGGCTCCTGCGTCTGGGGGTAAAGATGGTTCCGGTGGTAAAAAGGGCGGTGCCCAGCGTGTGCTGAATGTCGAAGGCTATGTAGCTGAGCTTGGTATGCAAAGCAAGGTGTTCCAGACGATGGCGACGCTCGTGCCGAGAAACAGTGTTTCGCTTTCGGCGGCGACTTCGGGGCGTTTGGTGAGCCTTACGGCGAAAGATGGCGCAGTCGTAAAGAAGGGTACGCTCCTTGCAAAGATTGACGATTCGGAGCTCCGTGCGCAGCTCAAACAGGCGGAATCGAACAAGATGCTCGCCGAACAGAAGGAGCAGCGCATTCGCGGACTCTATGAAAAGAACGGAGCGACCAAGCAGGATTTGGAATCGGTTGAAGCTTCGCTCAAGTCTGCCCAGGCGAGCGTGGAACTCATCCGTGCGCAGCTTGCAAAAACCGAAGTCCGTGCGCCGTTTAGCGGCAAGCTTGGATTTGTGGATGTTTCTGTGGGCGCCTGGCTCAACTCCGGGACGCCGATTGCCGAACTCAGCGAGGTCGATCGTCTCAAGGCGAAGTTTGCCCTCCCGCAGCGGTATGCATCCGTCATCAAGGTGGGCGACAAGATTTCGCTCAAGGATTCTGAACGCAATGTCGAAAAGCAAGGCGTTGTCTCTGCTTTAGACGCCGTGATTTCTGAGAGTAGCCGCACACGCGGTGTAATGGTGGAAGTCGATAACACGAAAGGCGAACTTATTGCGGGGAGCTTTGTGAGCGTGAATGTCGCCATGGAGTCTAGCGGTGTGCAGAGCTTTACGATTCCTTCCGAAGCGATGATTCTCGATAGGGAAGGGGCTTACGTGTTTGTAAGCCAAGGCGGCAAGGCTAAAATCAAGCATATCAAAACAGGACTGCGCACGCCGATGTCCGTGCAAGTGCTTTCGGGGCTTGATGCGGGTGATACGGTCATTGTTTCTGGTATCGTGAGTCTCCGTCCGGGTGCGGATGTAAAAATTAAGGGACTTCGCCACTCGATCAATTACGAGGTGGAGTAATGAGCGTAAGCCAGCTCTCCGTTCGCCGCCCGGTTCTGATGACAGTGATGGCGCTTGTCATCGTTTTGCTTGGTTTTTTCGGGCTCAGCTCCTTGGGCATTCGTGAATACCCGAACGTCGATTATCCTTTGATTCAGGTGCGTACGTCTTATCCGGGCGCGAACGCAGCCGTTGTCGAAGCGGAAGTCACAGAAATTTTGGAAGCGTCCATCAACAGTGCGTCCGGCATCAAGGCGTTGACTTCGACGAGCCGTGACGGATTCTCTTACATCAGCATTGAATTTGAAACGGGCATGGATCTGGAAGCGGCTGCGAACGAAATTCGCGACCGTGTAAGCCGTGTGCGCCGTCGTTTGCCGGACGATGTCGATGAACCGACTGTGTATAAGTCCGATAGCGATAACGACCCGATTTTGATGGTGAGCCTCGTGAGCGACAAGCTCGACCCGATGGAAGTTTCGGAAATCGCGAACAACCATGTGAAGGAACGCTTGCAGACGATCAACGGCGTTTCCGAAGTGGCCATCTGGGGCGAAAAGCGTCCGGTAGTGCGCTTGTGGATTGACCCCATCCGCATGCAGGCGCTGGGCGTTTCGGGCGCACAGATGGCGGCGGCATTGAAGCAGGGCAACCTCGAACTCCCTTCCGGTTCCATCGAAGGAACTGAAACGACTCTTTCTATCCGTACGCTTGGGCGAATCCTCGACCCCAAATCGTTCGGCAATATCGCCGTCAAGACGGCCGCTGACGGAAACGTTATCCGTATTTCCGATGTGGCAGACATCCATTATGAACCGAAGGATACGCGTACGGGTTTTAGGCGCAACGGCAAGAACTCGATTACGCTTGCGCTCATGGCGCAGCCGGGCAGTAACCACGTTGAAATTGCAAACGAGTTTTACAAGCGCGTGGAGGATATCCGTCGTGAAATCCCGGAAAGCGTGGAATTGCTTTACGGTCGTGATACTTCGATTAATATCCGAGCCTCCATCAAGGAAGTGGTGGAGACCATCTTTATTGCGTTCGTGCTCGTGATTGCGATTATCTTTGCGTTCCTCCGCGAAGGCCGTACGACGTTTATCCCGATGGTCGTGGTGCCGGTGTCTGTTATCGGTAGCTTCTTTGTGCTTTACCTTTGCGGGTTCAGTATCAACGTGCTTACGCTCTTGGCGATGGTCCTTGCGATTGGGCTTGTCGTGGATGATGCGATTGTGATTGTGGAAAACATATACCACAAGATTGAAGGCGGCATGACGCCCAAGCAGGCGGCTGTTGCCGGAACGAATGAAATCTTTTTTGCGGTGATTGCGACATCTGTCGTGCTGATGGCTGTGTTCGTGCCTGTGCTTGCGCTGGGCGGTACGACTGGGCTCTTGTTCCGCGAATTTGTGGCGGTGATGATCGGGACGGTGTTCCTTTCGACGCTTTGTGCGCTCACGCTTTCGCCGATGCTTTGTTCTAAATTCTTGAAACGCCAGAAACAGGGATGGTTCTTTCGCGTCACGGAACCGTTCTTCGATTGGTTTAATGCTTTCTATTCGCGCTTGCTGAGCGGATTCCTCAGAATGCGTTTTCTCCTGTTCCCGGTTGTGGCGGTGCTGTTCTTTGCGGCGTACTACTGCTTCAACAACATGAGTAGCGAAATGGCGCCTACCGAAGATGCGAATGCGGTCATGGTGAACATGAGCATGCCCGAAGGCGTGAACCTGGCCAGAACGAAACGCATGGCGGACGAGTTTGCTGACGAGGTGATTTCTATTCTCGATACGAACGAATATACGGAATTCCAGGCGGGTGCGTGGAACGCCGGCAACTCTAGAATGCGTTTGTTCTTGAACGACGACAAGAAAGCGCGCCGTCCGCAGAGCGAAATTGCCCGTGCAATCCAGGTTCTCGGTAACGAATATCCGGATTTGCGAGTGATGGTGTTTGAACCGCAGAGCATCAGTACGCAGCGCGGCGGGCTCCCGGTGCAGTTCGTGTTGCAGGCCCCGAACATCGAAGTGCTGCGCGACCTCGTGCCGAAATTTGAAGAGGCTGCTAGCAAGAGTCCGGTATTCAGCGTGGTGAACAGCAACTTGCGCTTTACCAAGCCGGAACTCCATATCGAGATTTTACGCGACAAGGCGAACGAAGAAGGCGTCTCGGTGAACGATATTGCGCAGGCGGTGCAGCTTGCAATTAGCGACCAGACTTATGGCGATTACTACAAGGACGGCCGCCAGTACGATATCATCGGAGCTGTCGGTTACCAGTACCGCGATACGCCGGAAAATCTCTCGATGCTCACGGTCAAGAACGGCAAGGGTGAATTGGTGAGCTTGGATAACTTTATCACGTATAAGGAACAGTCTGCATCGCCGTCGCTCCCGCGTTACAACCGCTTTAGCGCGGCGACAATCCAGGCGGGTCTTGTGCCGGGCAAGACGATTGGCGACGGCGTGGAAGAGATGCGCCGCATCGCGAAAAAGCTCCTGAAGGATTACCCGAGCGTGAGCACAACTTTGAGCGGTTCGTCCAAGGAATTCGAGGAAAGTTCTTCGGGCTTGTACGTGGTGTTCTTGCTTGCGCTTGCGCTTGTGTTCTTGGTGCTTGCGGGGCAGTTCGAAAGTTTCCGTGCACCGTTCGTGATTTTCTTTACGGTGCCGCTCGCGCTCTCGGGGGCGCTGGTGAGCTTGTTTGTTACAGGCCAGACGCTCAACATCTTTAGCGAAATTGCTTTGATTTTGTTGATTGCGCTTGTGACGAAGAACGGTATCTTGATTGTGGAATTTGCAAACCAGATTGCCGAGAATACGGGATGCAGCAAGCTTGAAGCGGCTAGGATGGCGGCGGAACGCCGCTTCCGCCCAATCCTCATGACGAGCTTGTCGACGGTATTGGGCGCCGTGCCGCTCATCATGACCGGCACGCCTAGCCGCATCGCGATGGGCATTGCGATTGCCGGCGGCCTTACGTTCGCGACGTTCATGTCGCTCTTCATTGTGCCAGCAGCATACAGCTTCTTCGCTGGAAAAGTCGAATGCACCAGCACCGACGCTAGCAAAATGGCGTAGGGCTGTGGGCACTTGCGGTCCTTTGAGCTTAATGTAATAGAAAAACTCAAGGTTTTGCTGAATAATGCTATTAGAAAACGAGATCATGAGAAAAACTCATAGCTCATACCCCAAAGCGAAGCGTGCCGAAAGGCGCTATGCGCCGACCCCATGCCTATTTCACCAGCTGAAACACTTTTTCGTCTTCGCGGCTCATGCCGTAGCGGGTGCGGAGAATTTCTTCTTTGTAGAGGGAATCGGTCTTTAGCTTTTGGATAAGTTCGTCTCGTTGCTCGACGACTTTGCTCAGGGAGTCAATCTGCTTCTGGTAAAGCTCGATTTCTTTTGCGATTCTATGTTGTTCCGGAATGCTGTCCTTGCCGAACAGCAAGTGGAACACCAGAAACGCAAATGCGATCACGGTGGCAATTCCAATAAGAAGTCGTATGCGCAACTAATTATGCTCCGTTAAAATAGAATTGGAAGTTGTCCTTTGATGTGACTAGACCTGATATTTCTAATTCCGTCAATATAGCTAAAAGTTCTGGTGTCTTAAACCCAATTTCTTGCTGAAGTTCCGAAAATGTTTTGCGGAATCCGTTAAAACGCTTAAAGACATCTTGCGCTCCGGTAGAAAGCTGTACGCCGCAAGTGGCGAGTTCTCCGATTTTAGTCCCGTCGAGGAGGGGAATTCCTGCGGCTGACCGCAAACTTTCGGGAACGAATACCGGTTTTGCGCGTCCGCTGTCGAGGAGTGCGTTTGTGCCGCTGTAAAGTTCGTCGTCGAAATTCCCGGGGCAGGCGAGGAGCTGTTTGTTTTCGTCCATGCAGAATTGCGCCGTGAGGAGGGCGCCGCCTTTCTTGCGGCTTTGCACGACGAGCGTTGTTTGGCTGAGGCCGCTGATGATGCGGTTCCTCGCGACGAAGTTCCCTTTGTAGGCGGGGGTGTCGCTTTCGTATTCGCTCAGGAGGGCGCCTCCGGCATCGATAATCCGTTCGGCAAGCACGGCCCGTTCGCCTTCTATTTTTGCGTTGAGCCCTTGCGCTAGGACGGCAATCGTTGGAATGCCCGAGTCCAGCGCTGCGCGGTGGCAATAGCTGTCGATGCCCTGCGCAAGTCCCGAAACGACGACCGCGTTTGTGTGTTGGAGCGATGTGACGAGCCGCCGACAGAGCTCTTCGGCCGATGTGGAAGGGCGGCGTGTGCCGACCATGGCGATGCCGATTTTATCGGCGGTAGGGAGCATACCTTTGCAAAAGAGGCGCTTGGGACAATATTTTGAATTCCGCAACGAAAACGGAAAATTTTCGGGGGAAAGTTCGCGGTATGGTTCGCTGTATAAAAGTTTCGTTTCCATTTTTGTCATGCCTGCTGTTGGACGGGCGTTTTGAACTTGAAAATAAGGTGGGGATATAAGAAACGATAAAACTAACGATATAATAACGGCTTAACTAATTTACTGAATTTGTTGTATAAAAACAAGGGGGCGCGTTTACTTTCTATCTTTGGTCGCATGAAGTATACATTTAATGATCTTGTCGATATCATGGCGCGTCTGCGCTCGGAAAACGGCTGCCCGTGGGACCGTCAGCAGACTACGCATTCGCTGTTGCCGTATTTGGTCGAGGAAAGTTGTGAGTTTATCGATGCTGCGCAGGACGGCGACAAGGAACACATGTGCGAGGAACTCGGCGATGTGCTTTTCCAGGTGATTTTCCATTCGCAGGTGTGCAAGGAACAGGGCGACTTTACGATTGACGATGTGGTGCAGGGCTTGTGCGAGAAAATGGTTCGCAGACATCCGCATGTGTTTGGCGATGCGCACGTGGATACGGCAAGCGATGTGAGCCGTCGCTGGGATCGCATCAAGGCGCAGGAGAAGAACAACCTGAAGCATGCGGGCGATTCCATTATGGATAAAGTGAGCAAGAGTATGCCGACGCTCGCACGCTCGCAAGACATTATCCGTAGAGTTGCGAAAGTCGGATTTGACTGGGGGGACGCTGCCCCCGTGTTCGACAAGGCCCAAGAGGAATTTGCTGAATTCCGGAACGAGATGGAAAAGGTCACTCCCGAAAATGCGAACATCGACCGCCTCGAAGACGAATTCGGCGACATCATGTTCAGCCTGGTAAATGTGGCGCGCCATTGCGGCTTCAACGCGAACATTGCCTTGCAGCGTGCGAACAACAAGTTCGAAAAACGCTTCCGCGAAGTGGAGCGCCTAGTCAAGGAGCAGGGGCGAGAAATCAAGGACGTTGGGCTGGAAGGCCTACAAAAGCTTTGGAAAGAAGCGAAAACGAGTGGCTAGTCATAAAGACTAGGTTCCTTTATTTTCGCTCGATTCTGATAGAGTCTTGCAGGTCTATGCGGAGGAGCCCCTTTGTAGCGGCTATATAGAACCTGTCGTAATTACATTTGTTCTTTTTGGCGCCGGACGCATCGAATTCCAGAACGTCCTTGTACGTTTTTTTGCCCACCTTTAGCGAATCCAGCATGCGGATTGTATAACCGTCTTTGTGAGTCATCTTGGTTCCGGCGAGATTGTTGAAACCAATTTCAGGACCGTCAAACCAGACATTGTTGTTTTGATAATTGTTACAGTAGATGATCATGTTTCCGCCATCGTCGGTACATTCTATGCGGGCGTGCACGTAGATTTCGTTGATGTTGCCAGATGCGGTAAAGTCGAAATTCTCGGGCTTGTGGCTGTAGAGGCGTTCGTTATAGGAATCCTTGATGCCCAAGTTGTCGATGACTTGGACGGTGTCGCTCCAATCTTGTTCTTTTAGGACAAGTCTTTCAAAAGCGCCTCCGACGTATTCTTCTCTCATGTCAAGCCCGCACGAGACTGATAAGAATGAACTTATGACGATTGCGAGTGCGTTTATCTTGAAGTTCTTCATTTATCGTCTCCTTCCTTGACGGTGAAACTCTTATTGTCTGTCGTTTCAAATTTCAAGATGCCCTTTTTCTTCGAGAAATAAAGATGCGCAAGTTTGCCGTCGGCGAATGAATCGTCTTTGTAGTTCAATGCGTTGTAATGCTTGCTATCCATGATGACGAATACGCTGTCGTAAGTTACTCCGTTGAATGTAATCGTATCGAGCATGGTTACGTCGCCATCAATGCCTGACGACGTTGGCGAACCGGCGGAATCAAGCTCAATGAGATATGCGGTGCCTCCGTGACTTATTGTCATTTGGTGCTTCTGGCCTAGCATGGATTTGTCCATTTCTTTATCTGTACCGCCATGAAATTTGACATCGACGCTCATGATGGGGTAGGAGGAAGTGAGCAGAACGGAGCGGTCTTCTTCTTCGGCCTCTACGCAAAAGTCGTCCCAATGCTCGATGTATGTGGTATCCTTGACTACAGTCAAGTCGAACTCGAATCCATTGGAATGGATGTAGTGGGTTGTTTTTCCTTTTTTGAATTTGCCGACGCTTTTTTGGCATTTGGCGAGTTTGTATTTTGGATGATAGACTTCGTCACAGGAATCGGTTCCGCCAATGCCGCTGCAAGCGGTAAAATTTATAGCAATTGCTATTGCAAGTGCGCTTGCCTTTGCAAGCACCTTTTTGGATTTCATAAGTTCTCCTATCTTTGTATGGCGCAAAATATAAAATTTGTGTTCAAAAAATGGTTGAAACTCCATATATATGGAAAAAAATTTTTTTTCAGCTTTTTGTTCCACGTTGGAATATGGTTTGTGAAAAAAAATTTTCATTTCTACAGATCTTGTTGTATTTTACTTTATGTGACAGTCGTAAGTTCTGGTTCTGAGACGGGAGGCCGGATCGAATCGTGGAGTAGAATTTACCAGTGTTACGAATTTACAAGGACCCCGTGACCCATTGTTCGCGGGGCCCTTTCTTTTTGCACTTTTGGGACTGTTTTGGGACGGGACTTATGCTGAAATCGACTTTTGGGCGTTTTTTACGTGAAAAATTGAAAATTACGAAGTTTTTCACGTAAATTTGGCGTTTTTTTCGAAATTTGGATTTTTTTACGGATTATTTAATTTGTTCTAAACGAGAGCCTAGGCATTTTTACGCTTGCAGGGCTGCGCCTTTTTGCGCTTGCGAAATTGGGTGCATTTTTGCGGAGGGGGGGGGCGGTGTTGGCGATTCTGCGGGTGCGAAACTGGGTGTCTTTGCGCAGGGATGTGCGCCGCCGCCGTATGAAAAAAGCCCGCAACTTTCGTTGCGGGCCTAAACTTTGGGAGCCTTGACCTTGTCGCCGTACTTCTTGATGAGTTCTTCCTGGATGTTCTTCGGAACCGGGAGGTACTTGCAGAATTCCATCGTGAATTCAGCCTTACCCTGGGTCATGGAACGGAGGTCCGTAGCGTAACCGAACATTTCGGAAAGCGGGACTTCTGCGTCGATCGTGGTCATGCCCTGTTCTTCGGTCGTGCCGGTGATGGCACCACGGCGCTGGGAAACGTTACCCACGACAGAACCCTGGAATTCGGTCGGAGTCTGGATTTCGACCTTCATGATCGGTTCGAGAATCTGAGCCCCTGCCTTAGCGAAAGCTTCGCGGAAGGCCATACGGGCTGCAACCTGGAACGCCATGTCAGAGGAGTCGACCGGGTGGAATGCACCATCCTGAACTTCCATTTCGATACCCACAACCGGGAAGCCGATCAAGGAACCAGCTTCCATGCAGCTCTGGAAACCCTTGTCGCAAGACGGGATGTATTCCTTCGGAATACGGCCGCCGACGACGGAGTTGACGAAGTTGTAGACCTTTTCCTGGTCGCCTTCGACAGCCATCGGACGCATTTCGCCGACGACCTTAGCGTACTGACCAGAACCACCGGTCTGCTTCTTGTGGGTGTAGTCGAACTTGGCCGGGCGGGTGATGGTTTCGCGGTAAGCAACCTGCGGAGCACCAGTCGTCACGTCGCACTTGTATTCACGGCGCATACGTTCGATATAAACGTCAAGGTGGAGTTCGCCCATACCCTTGATGATGGTCTGACCAGATTCCTTGTCCACTTCGACCTGGAACGTCGGGTCTTCCTTCGTGAAGCGGTTGAGGGCCTTGGACATGTTGTCGAGGTCGTCACGGTTCTTGGCTTCGATAACAAGTTCGATAACCGGGTTAGGAACGTGCATGGAAGTCATGTTGTAGTGGTTCTTGCCATCCGTGAAAGTCGTACCGGATGCGCAGTCGATACCGAACAGGGCAACGATGTCGCCTGCACCGGCTTCGGTAATATCCACCATTTCGTCAGCGTGCATACGGACGAGACGGCCAACGGAAACCTTCTTGCCGGTTGCCATGTTGGTGATCATGTCGCCCTTCTTGAGGGTACCCTGGTAAACGCGGACGTAGGTGAGCTGGCCATAGCGGTCGTTCACGAGCTTGAATGCGTAGCAGACGAGCGGTGCGTTGTCTTCGGACTTGAGGATCACTTCGGCTTCGTTGTTGTCGAGGTCGAGAGCCTTGTTTTCAACGTCGGTCGGGCACGGGAGGAAGTCGATAACACCGTCGAGGAGTTTCTGGACGCCAATGTTCTTGTGAGCGGAACCCATGAACACCGGAGTGATGTCGAGACGGATGGTAGCTTCGCGGATAACCTTCTTGAGGAGGGCCTTGTCGATCTGGTCGACGCCATACTGGCCTTCCATAGCCTTTTCCATGACTTCGTCGCTGTAGTCAGCGCAGCAGTCAACGAGCTTTTCGCGGTATTCGTTGGCCTGGTCGACGAGTTCGGCCGGGATTTCCTTTTCGATCATGTCGTCGCCGTTGTCGCCTTCGAAGTAGTAGGCCTTCATTTCGATAAGGTCGACCACACCCTTAAGATTGGATTCCAAACCTATAGGAATCTGCATGACGCAGGGCTTGTGGTTGAGCTTTTCCTTGAGCATGACGGCAACGCGGAGCGGATTTGCACCAGAGCGGTCGCACTTGTTCACGAACACGACGCGCGGCACATGGTAGCGGCGCATTTGGCGGTCAACGGTAATAGACTGGGACTGGACGCCTTCAACGCCGGTCAGAACGAGGATTGCACCGTCCAACACGCGGAGAGAACGTTCCACTTCGATCGTGAAGTCCACGTGCCCCGGGGTATCGATGATGTTGATGGAGTCCTTTTCACCGCTCTTGGTGTGAGTCCAGTTTGCGAACGTAGCGGCAGACTGAATCGTGATGCCGCGTTCGCGTTCAAGTTCCATGGAGTCCATCGTGGCACCGACGCCGTCTTTACCACGAACTTCGTGGATAGCGTGAATGCGCTTTGTGAAGTAGAGGATACGTTCGGTAAGAGTCGTCTTACCGGAGTCGATGTGGGCAGAAATACCAATATTTCTGTGAAATTGAATGTCTTTCATATTTTATTCCACTGATGGAGTTAATGTTATTGAATGTTGCGCCCAAAAATAGAAAAAAATGGGGGGGAACTCAAGGGCGGTTTTTCACTTGACTATATAAAACGGGGCCGAATAGGCTAAATTTTGCGCCTTTTTATGATAAATCGCACTAAAACAGCCGCTAAGATGGTGATAATGAACCAAATTACATAGAACTTGGGTGACATCCATGGGCCATAGTTCATAAAGTAACGCTGGGCGACCACCGTGCTGTAGTCGTTGTTCGCGAAAGCCTCGGCAATACCATCGACATTTATAGGTATATAAAAATGGCTGAGGAAAATTTGGAGGGCGAGCAAAGCGGCGACCGCTTTTGCGCTGAGGTCCATCTTGTCGAGGACGCATCCGAGCGGGACGAGAACCATCGGGAGAAGCGGGATGACATGCCTTGATTCGCTGTCGGTCGCGAAGAAGAGGAATGCGAGGAAGGCCAGCGCGTAACCCGCGCTACGGTTGAAAATCTCCCGTGAAAAATCGCGGAACAGGAAAATCACGAGCAGCGGCACAATCCCGAAGTAGCAGACATGCGCGACGGGAGTGATAAGCGGATACTTGAGCGGCCGCAGGAAAATCTGCAGGATGAACGCCGTTTCGTTGAAGAAAAACTCGTCGTTGGTATGGGTGCGGAGGTAGAGATTGATGGCGATGAAAGGAATGGCGACGAACGCAAGACTTTTCCAAGGCGATTGATGGACGAATTCACGGATGTAAGTGAGCGGGGTGTGGAATCGGTAATCGCAGCTGCGCAGGACAAGGTAGAGGAAAATTCCCCAGAAAACGGTACCCGTGAAAAGTAGCGGTATGGAAACCTGCGTAAAGAGCATGCTTTCGAGAAGCGCGTGCTTGTGCAACAGATAAAGAGTTGCGACGGCGCCGGCAGACATCAGCGGGAAAACGAGCGAAACGGCCTTGCCGGTCTCGAATTTCAGACGCGGTGCGCTTTGCGGGAACTTGTCCTTGAAAAAGTAAAGAAGCCAAATCGTGTAGGTGATGGTAGGCCAGGTGAGAATCCCCAAGAAAGAAATGGAAACGGCCCGGATGAACTTTTGCCGGAGCAAGTAATAATAGGAAACAAGAAAAATGGTGCAGGCAAAAGCGTCTGTCTGGAAAACCTCGTAGCCGCAACTTTTAAGGATAAAATAATTGAAAAAGAAACAGCCGAAGATAAGCGCCGTCGTTGTTTTTTTCCATGCGTTCAGGCGGACAATCTTGAAAAAGAAAACCAACTGGAGAACCAAATTGAAAACATGCAGAACGTACATCGAGCGCATCAAGTTTGCATGCGAAGGCTCGATGCTGAAAAAAGAAAAGAACAAGTTTATCAGAAAAAACGGGAATATGCGGAAAATACGGAATTTGTCATAGCCCGTCGCCCAAAAGTCCGTGGAAAAATTCTGGGCTACGTTGTAGTAAAAGGCTCCGTCGTAGCCGACCCCGTCGTTGAGCGGAACCTTTTCGCCCGTTAACGAAAGCGCAAAGAAAAAAAGAAGGACAACCGCAAGGAATGCGGAGAACCCATGCGGCCTGAATTTTTCACGTAATTTAAAAAGGACGGACACTGGCGGATAATGATGCTAAGCGGATCCGTTAAACGTTCTCGTCCGGATCGTCTGCAAATTCGTTATTCTCTTCGGAATGGTCCGGCTCGGGATCCTTGTCGATTGAATTCTCGACAAGTTCCGGCTTTTCGATCCCTTCGAGCGCCTTGAAATAAGCCATCGCGGTCTTGCCGACCTCGTTCGTGTCGAAGTACGTATAGGCCCCGTTGCCGATGGCGCCAATCGCGGGAATCGCGCGGAGAGCGATGCGGCCGAGGAAGTTCGCCGAAATCTTGACTCCAATCTTCTGGAGCAACTTTTGCAGGGCGCTTAGCGAGAGCTTTTGCACGACGATGCGGCTACCGGTGCGGACCGCAACATCACGCAGTAGCGATGCTGCACTGTGGCGGAAAAGGCACCAGACCATAGCCTCGCGGGAGAGCATGGCGAACTTGCCGTAGGTGCAGGCGATGTCGGAGACGAGCTGCGCCTGGATGCGCCAGACGGCGGCGATATCCGGAATGGACGTCAATACGCCGGTTAAACCCGCCGGGATGGAAAGCGACGTACTTACGGTGGCGGCCTTTAACGCCGCCTGTTTAATCAAAAGCTCGGCACGCTTGTCGGGATCCGTGTTGGGGCAAAGGAGCGAGTCCGGGATGTCCGTTATCAAGTTGAAGATGATGGAATAAACCAGTTCCTGGACGGATTCTTCTTTTTTGTCTTTGTATTCTTTAAAATTCAACATGGGCAGGCTCCTTTCTCCTATTTCAAAAACATTTTAACAATTCCTGCGACCTTTGGCGGGAGCTTGTATTGGAAATTGCTTTTTTCAAGCCACATTTTGACGAATTCATCGACCCAGAGCCTGTCGGACGCTATGTTCTGGACGATAATCTCTGTATCGTCGCCCTTCTCTACAAGCCTGTAGTTCAGATGAAACGAAATAGGAGCGCTCTCGCCATGGGGGAGAACGGTCAAGTCCATAGTTTGCTTGTTCGCATTGACGCTGAAAGATACGTTGTTTAAATTTTTTTGAAGTAGTTCGTCCATGGAAAATCCTTCGATGAAATGCTAGAACAAAATTTTGGCGAATAAGCCCGTACCCTTGGGCAGAGCCTTTTTAATGGAATGATCCCTGAACCACCATGCGGCGATGGCGTTGATCATCTCCCTTTCGCTATCTACTTTGTTTATGACAATCAGCGTCCCTTCGTCTGTGTCTTCGAAACAGTAGTGTGCGCAGAACGTTGTCGGGATGTATTCGCCATGCAAAAGAATCGTGACGCTTGCGCAGTTCTCCAAGGTGTCGATATCGACGCCCTGGATTTCGCCGAACTTTCTGATGAATTCGTTCCGCTGGAAAAATATTTGGATTGCTTTATCGCGTGCGTTGCTGAGGAAGGACATGAGTAGGTAATAGGGGGTAGGGGTTAGGTAGTAGGGCTTGAGAAGTAATTCGTGCTTGATGGTTAGTGCTAAGTTTTTCCTTCAATATACATTTTCCGATTAGGTCTTTAAAATCGGATAATTCAGCAAAAGTGTTTTTTTGAGAAATTTGGGGGAAATATTGAATTTTGGACTCTATCATTCGCGTGGTGGATTCTTCTTATCTGGGAAGTTTGCTTTACTTGTGCTATAACAACTATTAATTATTAGTTTTTTTTAATTTGTCTGAGTAATGAATTGCTTTCAGATTTTCTATCTTCGATAGTGCAATAACAACTGACTTGTTGTAACTATACAGCTATAAACGAGTTAGACTTGATATTGCAAAAAAAATCGGCACTAATGAGCCGATTTTTTCTTTTTTAGAGCTACTTTTTTCTACAGAAAAAGCTCTAATTGCCCCGTTGATTTTGGTTTAGGCTTTTCCTTACGGCCATAAAAAACTTGTATTTTACCGAATTGCTTATCTGTGATACAAAGAATACTTACCGAGCCATCTGGCGGCATAAAGCTTTTTACGCGAGCTATATGAACTTCGGCATTTTCAACAGAAGCGCAATGCCGAATGTATATGGACAATTGGAATCTTGAAAAATCCGTCTTTTAACAGATTTTTGCGAAACTCGCTGTGCCTTTGTCGCTCAATTTTCGTTTCCGTCGGCAAATCAAAGAAACACATGATCCACATAATTCTGTACTCGCTAAATCGATCCATCCTACATCTCCGGATAGAGCAATTTCCTTGTTGTTCCTAAATAGCACTTGGCTAGCGACGCCGTAGTTGTTGAAACGGCGTTCATCAACGGGCTTCGGTTTCCATCTATAACACAATCAAGTACAGGAATATTTAAAAGCTTTGCTTTTATTTCGGTAGATAGATCTGTAGGATATTCATCCATTTCTGCTAGAATATCTAAAACTAATTTATCTACAATAGGGCGGTATGGTTCCATAATATCATCAGCCAAACAATAGGCGTTATAACGATTATGGTGGTGTATACCCAAAGTCGGTAAAAGTCCACTTGAAACCAAAGCTCTTGCAACTACGCCACGCAATATAGCGTATCCGTAGTTTAACATATTGTTGGGTGGTACTCCGTTTCTGTCTCGGACGAAATCGGGAATGTCAGGGAAAATTTCTTTCCAGTAATATGCAGCGGCTACAGCTTCTCGATTATCAACATCTCCACTCCGCACAGAATTGCTCCGCGTACGCGGAGGTGTTTCCGCCGGACACTTGAGAGGCGCATTGAACGCCTTGTTTTCTCCGCGTATGCGGAGGTGTTTTTGAGTGAAGCTTTTGTTTCTAGTTTTTTTTACTAAATAAACTATATATGTTGTGCTCAGAAAAAGCAAATGAATGCAAAATATGTACGTGAAACAAACAAAGCTTGTGAGAGTAAGACTCGGTATAACTGTAGTCCAAACAAGTCCAAGAAGAAAAAATAACACCTCGCACGTTTTGCGCGAGGCGTTCTATATCTCTTTCGTCTGTAGGGCGTAGCCCGTTCTTTCGTCTATCGCGGGAGCGTCAAAATGTCGATGCCGTCCTTGGTCTTTACGACGGTGTGTTCCCACTGTGCGCTGAGGCTTCCGTCGCGGGTGACTGCGGTCCAGCCGTCCTTGAGCGTCTTGGTGCCCGGGCGTCCGACGTTGATCATCGGTTCTACGGTAAAGACGTTGCCGACTTCGATGAACGGGCAGCGTTCGTAGTTGCGGAAGTGATAGACGGTCGGTTCTTCGTGGAAGCCGCGGCCGATGCCGTGACCGCAGTAGTCTTCGACGACGCTGAAGCCGTGTTCGTCGGCGATGTCCTGGATAGCGCAGCCGATGTCGTTCCAGTGGGCGCCTTGTTCGCCGGCGGCACGGATGCCTTCTTCCATGCAGAACTTGGCGGTATCGACAAGTTCGCGGGCAATGTCAGAGACCTTGCCGACGCAGAACATGGCGGAGGTGTCGCCGTGGTAGCCGGAGAGGATCGTGGTGATGTCGATGTTCACGATGTCGCCATCCTTGAGGATGGTGTTCGCGTTCGGGATGCCGTGGCAGACAACTTCGTTGAGGCTGATGCAGGCGTAGCGCGGATAGCCGTGATAGCCCATGCAGGCGGAGATGCCTTTGTGCTGGCGGGTGTAGTCGCCGATGAATTCGTCGATTTCGAGCGTGGAGACGCCGGGCTTGCACATTTCTCCCGCGCGGATCAGCGTTTCGGCGGCGAGAGCGCCTGCATCGCGGATCAATTCGATTTCTTTTGCGGATTTTACTTTGATCTTAGCCATTTTTAGGGATTGAGCTCGCGCTTCGCGCTTTGGGGTCTGAGGTCGCTCGCGTTGCTCGCTTTGAGGTTGTTACTTAAAATTCTTTCGTCTGTAGGACCGTAGGTCCGTTCTTTCGTCTAAATCACTTCTTCCATGCAAATTTGTCTAACAGGTACGCGAGGAGCATCTGGTCGTCGGTGGTGCCGTTTGCAAGGTCTTTGACGAGCGGGAGCATGCGGCTGATGCGTTCGGTTGCTTTTTGACCGCCGAAGTGCTTGCGGACTTCTTCGAGGCGGACTTTGGTACGTTCGCTTACTTTCTGTGCGATTTCTTCGTTTGTAAGCGGATCCATCTTGATGAAGTTGATGCCGAAATCGACTGCGGTCTGGCGGAGTTCGATTTCTTCGACGGGCGTGATGAGCGAGACGCAAAGGCCGCTGCGGCCTGCACGTGCGGTACGTCCGCTGCGGTGCACGTAGACTTCGTGGTCGGCGGGGTGGTCATAGACGAGAACGTGCGTCACGTGGTCGACGTCGATGCCGCGTGCGGCAACGTCCGTGCAGATGAGAATCTTGAGCTTCTTGTCGCGGAAGGCGTTGAGCGTCTTTTCGCGGAGGCTCTGGGCCACGTCGCCGCTGAGCGCGCCGACTTCAAAGCCGTAGCCGGAAAGCACTTGTTCCAAGTAGCTCACATCGCGCTTGTAGTTGCAGAAAATCATGCAGCTTTCGGGATTGTAGTATTCCAGAACCTTGATGGTCATGGAATCCTTTTCCATCACGTCGCAGAGGTAGTAGCGGTGTTCGAGGTTGTTCGCGATGACTTTGTCGTAGCTGAGTGAAAGGAATTCGGCGCTCGGGCGCTGGAATTCGCGGGCGAGGCTCTTGACTGTCTGCGGTATCGTGGCGCTGTACATTGTGCAAGAGATGGCCTTCGGCAAGCACTTGCGAATTTTCTGCATGTCGGGGTAGAAACCCATCGAGAGCATTTCGTCGGCTTCGTCAAGCACGAGGTCGCGGATGGAGAGCAAGTCGACATTGCCGCGCTGGATGTGGTCCATGAGGCGGCCCGGGGTGGCGACGATGACGTGGACACCTGCGCGGAGCGCCTTGATTTGCGGTTCGTAGTTCACGCCGCCAAAAATCGCGACGGACTTGATGCCGGTGCCCTTCGAAAGTTTTTCAAATTCTTCTTGCACCTGGATGCAGAGTTCTCGCGTCGGAACGAGAATGAGTGCCTGCGGATACGGATGGTCGCGGACGATGACCTGCAGAAGCGGAAGGGCGTATGCGCCGGTCTTTCCCGAACCGGTCTTTGATTGCACGAGCATGTCGCGTGCGGCGAGCATGTAGGGGATGGACTTGCGCTGGACGGGCATGAGTTCGGTCCAGCCGTGTTCCCGGAGAATTGCCTTCTGTTCTTCGGGAAGCATGTCGAATGTATAGTCGGGGAGCTTGTTCTTTGGCTCGATAATTTTGACAGGCGTTAAAAACGGATTGACTCTTTCTTTCGTTTCTTCTTTAATGTCTTCACTCATAGTGACGGCAAATTTAGAAATTAGACGAGAGACGGGGACGATAGACGGGAGAAAAGCAGGGTGTTACAGCGTCCAGTGGTATTCAAACCCGAGGCTTATAAAGCAATCGATGGTGGATTTTCCGATGGTCGTGGGGGCGGCGCCTGCGTCGGGAGAGGGGGCTTCGTAGAGGTCCCTGCCGCGGCTCGATACGCCTGCGCGCAAATCCAGGCCGTAATGTTTCTTGAATACGAATTGCCCGCCGATGCCTATTAGCGCTCCTTTGTAGGCGTCTTCAAATTGAATGCGGTACTGGTAGGCTCTAGACGGTTTTTGAACGCCGCTTTTGACATCGATGTCTTCGGAATAGAACGTGTACTGGAATCCGATGAATGCTAGTGGTGTAATGGTAAGCCATGGCGTTATCGGGTATGTCATGGAGAACAGCACGTTGAGGCCGATGTCGTGTTGTCCGAAATTCCAGTGGTCCAGTTCTCGGTAGACGGTGTCGGAATTGTCCGTTTTCATGTCGCGGCTGGAATAGCGGTACATGATTTCCAGTCCGATAAAGCCGTGCCAGGTGAGGCCTGCGTATAGCGATAAGAACGGGGCCGAGTCTTCGATAAAGTTCCAAAGGCTTACGGAATCTTTTGTGATGCGGTAGTTCTTGACGCGGCTCCTGGTGTGGCTGCTGGTCCAGTTGTCGGGGGTGAGCGGGAAATGCGCTTGCGAATAACCGATGCCCACTCCTGCCCAAATTTTTAGGCCGGGGACTTCTTTGTAAAGGTCGTCGGGTTCCGTTTGCTGCTTGAGGCGTTCTTCTTTTGTCAGGCGCCGCTTGGTGCGTTTGTCGAAGAAGGTGGCGGCGATGTCGTCGCCAAGGGCGATTTTGTCGTTATTCGCCCTGACGGTGCCTACGGCTTTGGGTTCCAGGGCGGTTTCGTCAAATATGGCGACGAGGATGTTTTTCCCCTGTGGGGCGAGGAACAGGACGATGTTGTCTTCCAGGGTCTGGATTTTTGCGGCCATGCCGGGATGCCTTGCCCGCAGGTAGTGGGAGGCCAATCCGTTCTCTATGTTGTTCGTCAACCATGTGCCATAGCGCAGGGCGATGGAGTCGCGTTCCCATTCTCCGAGTTCACGGCACTTGGGCTCGCCGATTCCTGTATTGTTGCGGCGGAGCGAATGGCAAAAATCCGAGGTGTTGATGGGGGAGTTGCCTTCGGGAGACCAAATGAGAATGGTCGCGTCTTTCCAAAGCGTAAAGCGGGAATCGAAGTAAACTTCGGAGGCCCCGGCCCAGATGGCGACAAACAAGAGTATGGCTAGGAACTTTTTCATTTGGAAGCTCCCGTGTAAAGGCTCTTGCGAATTTTTTGGACCGCAATTTGGATGAGTTTTGTCAAGTTGCTGATTTTATATGTCGTGATGGGCTGCTGGATTTCTTCGATGGCGCTGAATAGCGGTCTCTGCTTTAGGTTGTCCCAAAGCGTATAAGAAAAGATTGCGCTTACGTTATCCGGCTTGCGGATGCTGCCGCTTTCGTTGTGGATCAGGGCGTAATCAAAGAAATTTTCCCGTTTCAGGTCTGTTCCGATGATGAATTCGTGTAGAATCAACACCAAGGGCGGTACATTTCCCGAGGAATCCTTGAGCGATATGCCTTGTTCCGGGATGTGCCCTTTGATGAAAATGCGTTCATCGATTCTTAGACTTTCTTCGGGCGACTTTGCGTTGACGGAATCGGGGAGGACCAGGAGGTTCCCGTAGCCTTTGCGCATTTCGTCTTCAAAAATGTTCCTGCAATGACGCGTGGCGATAATTTGTACGCTATCCCTTTCTATTTCAAGACGTTTGGCAAACCACGAAGATCGCGTGATGACAAAGGCATTTTCTATACCTGTTACCGCAATACCGCCATAAGGGGCCTTATGGTACGATGGATGGCTTGCAGTCCAATGACTAGAATCTGCACACCCGGCGAGCATGCAGATTGCTAATCCAAGGATAAGTATGGACTTTTTGAACGTCATTAGCTCTCGTAAATTATGGATAAATATCTTAGACGGCGCCCCACTTTTCGCGGTAGGCGTAAACGCGGTCGAGGATTCCTTCGGGGGCATTGATGGCCTTGCGGTTCTCTTCGCTTTCGAGGAATGCAATGATGTCGTTTATGTTCACGATGGAGTGGGCTTCGATGCCGTATTCGTCTTGAACGGTCTGCAGTGCGGATTTCCCGTTTTCGAGTTTTTCCTTGCGGTCAACCGAGATGAGGAGGCCCACGACGTTCGCGTTTTCAATTTGCGAAAGCGCCTGCATGGTCTCGTTCACGGAGGTCCCTGCCGTAATCACGTCTTCGATGATCACGATGTTCGTCTTTTCGGCGTATTTGTAGCCGACGAGCGAACCGCCTTCGCCATGGTCCTTGACTTCTTTTCTGTTATATGTAAAAGTCAGGTTCTTGGCATAGACGTCGGAGAGCTTCATGGCGGTAGCTGCGCACAGCGGGATGCCTTTGTAGGCCGGACCGTAGAGGTTTTGTGCTTTGTCTGCAAAGTGCTCCATGAATGCGGCTGCGTAGAATTCGGCGAGTTTCGAAAGGGACGCTCCGGTGCGGAACTCTCCGGTGTTGATAAAGTAAGGCGTTTCGCGGCCGCTCTTGGTCACGAAGTTGCCAAACTTGAGTGCGCCTGATTCTACGAGAAAGTGTACGAAAGTATCTGTCTTGTTCATTGAAAATTCCTAGCCTTTGGCTCCGAGGAGGAGCGCTATAACTTCAGAGATTATGTTGTATTCGGTAAGCAGCTGGATGGCGAACATTGCGACAAGGCATGAGACGCAAAGAACCAAATACCAGTGGAAGGATTTTTCGAATCCCTTGATTTTCATTTTGAAGAGGAGCCATACGACAAAGCTCAGGATAGCGCTAAAGACCCATGCCGCGGATGTGTTCAGTTCCACGAGGCGGCTTACGGCAAACGTGATTGTAATTCCCGGCATGAAGAAGAAAGCCATGCTGAGAACCACGAGCAGTGTAAATCCGACGTAGTAGGCCAGTCCGCGGTCTTTCTTGATGATGACCTGCGAACCGATCGTGGTCTGTTCTTCCTCGCCCGTCATGGGGTTGATGTAGGTCTCGGGCTTGAACCTCTTGTACGGCGAGTTAGAAGATTCTTCCTTGGGTTTCTTGGGAGAAATGACTTCGCCTGTCATGGGGTTGACCAGTTCCTTGTCTGGATCCGGAGCCGCAGGGGGTGCCGACGGTGCCGCAGTGCTTGCCTGTGGAGTTTCGGTTGTGGCCTCAGGTGCCGTGTCGCAGCTTACAGGTGCAGTCGGCTCTTGTGCGGGGGCTTCATTCTGGATTTCTTCGGACATGATGGACTCCTTATAAAGGTTTCAGGCGATGGGTCGCGGTTTAGGACTAAGTAGAGATATCGTTCCTACTTGCTAATACCTGAACCCTATTACCTAACTCCTAATACTTATAATATAAATGTTCTGCCTGCATAGACAAATACGCGGTGTTCAAGCCACAGTTTGAGTGCAGCAGACAGGGTACGTTTTTCAATATCTTTTCCTAGTTCCACGAGCTCGTCGATGCTTGCGGTTTCGGGCACGCGCTGGATGTCCTGACAAATGATCGGGCCCTGGTCGAGGTCCTCTGTTGCAAAGTGCGCTGTGGCGCCGATAATCTTAACGCCTTTGTGCCATGCCTGGTGGTATGGCTTCGCTCCTTTGAACGCCGGGAGGAATCCGTGGTGGATGTTGATGATTCTGTACTTGAATTCTTCGGTAAACGATTCACTCAAGATTTGCATGTAGCGTGCGAGTACGACGGTATCGGTATTTGTTTCGGCAATGATTTCGCGGAAACGGTTTTCGGGGATGCTCTTGTCGGGGTTGGACGGCACATAGTAGAACGGCACGCCGAAGGTCCCGCCGACGGGGCCCAGGTCCGGGTGGTTTCCGACAATGCAGCTAAATTCACAGGGAAGGTCGCCGTCGCGGCGCTTGAGCAAAAGATCGTACAGGCAGTGGTCGGTCTTGGAGACGAATATGGCGACGCGTTCTGTTTTAGACGTGTCGAACAGTTTCCAGTTCAACTGGAGGTGCGGGGCAATCGTTTCGAGGTGTCTCTTGACTTCGGGGATGCCATCTTGTTCGATGTCGAATACGGCGCGGAGAAAAAACGTTTCTATGTCTTTTGCGGTGTGCTGCTGGAGGTCGATAATGTTCGCTCCGGCCTTGGCGAGGACTTGCGTCGTGCCTGCGATAAGCCCTTTTTGGTCGGGGCAGTGGATTTGAAGAATATAACGAGTCATAGACATACTACAATATTAAAAAAATTGGGGCTTTTTACCAAATATTTTGTATTATTATAGATAAAAAATAACTAACATTACGATATTATTACTAACATTACAATATTATTAGAAAGTATTTAAAAAGGATGATTCTATGGAGCGAATGAAATTGTTCAAATTGGGGGTTGGCTCTGTGCTTGTGATGTCTCTTGCGCAGGCTTTTGCGGTTCCACTTAAAACGTGGGATGCCATTTTTAATGCAGAAGGGCAGGGTGAATACTCTGCAGCCAAAATAGACGGGAATATTCGTTTCGGAGAATATACTCATTACAAGAGTGTTTTGCCGGTATCGTTCCGCGTGTTGGATGACAAGTTTGATTTCTCTGTTGCGGGCAATATGACGGTTCCGTCCAAGATGGTTGAAAGCAAGGATTTTTATGAAAGCTGCCGCAATACCATGGAAGCTTGGATTTCTTATTTCGACAAGCCGCGTCAATTCGGAAGCGAAACGCTTATCATCAATATCGCCGGTGTCGATTTCGCTTGTGGTAATGACTTGTTCAACGTCCAGGATTTACGTATAAAGTTTACGAATCCGCAGGCCCAGAAAGCTTGGGTGAACGAACTTGAAGGCCGCCAGAAATACAAGCGCGAACAGCTTTCGGAATTCCGCAAGGCTGAACAGGAACACCGAGCTGAAATCCGCGACAAGTCGACTTCGTTTACGGATCCGCGCGACGGACAGGTTTACCGCGTCATCAAGGTGGAAGGTCGTGAATGGTTTGCGCAGAACGTGAACTACAATGTCGAAGGCCACTCCTGGTGCTACGAAGACAAGGATTCCTACTGTGCCCGCAGCGGCCGTTTGTACGACCTGGAAGGTGCCCGCAAGGCTTGCCCGGAAGGCTGGCACTTGCCGCGTGACCGCGAATGGTCCGACATGCTCAAGGGACTTACGGGTTGCTACGATGGCGTTGACAAGTGCGGTAACTTTGCGACAAAGATGAAGGCTACGACTGGCTGGCAGGGCGGTGGCGGTACCGACGAATATGGTTTCACCATTTTCTCATCGGGCTATCGTAAACTCCTCGGCAAAACGACTGTGCGCTATGAAGACATGGGCGAATACGCTGGCTTCTGGAGTGCGCAGAACGGCCGTAACGAAACGATTTGGCTTTGGGCCATGGGCCGCATGAGCGACCAGATGGTTCGCCAGCTCGTGCCTGCAACGGCTAGGAATAACGGTTATTCTGTGAGATGCATTAACGGAAATTAGTTTAGACGAAAGACGAGAGACTAGAGACGAGAGATTTTTTAGTCTAGCATTTACGAAAAAAGCAAGAACATTCATGTTCTTGCTTTTTTACTTTCGTCTTTCGTCTGTAGCCCGCCGTGGCGGGCGTTCTCTCGTCTAAATTACATCTGGCGGATGGGGAAGAGGCCGAGTAAATCCAGCACGTTCTCGAGCACAATCTGCGTGGATTGCACGAGGAAGAGTCTGGATTTTTCTTCGACGGATCCGAGCACGCGGTCTTCGTGGATGAACTTGTGTGCGGCTTCGGCAATTTCGAGTGCGTATTGCGCGAGCACGCTCGGTTCATCGTCCTTGACGGCGGCGAGAATCTTTTCGCCCTTCTTCGCGAGAATGTTGATGAGGCTGTAGGCCGCGTCGTCGGTAAGTTGTGCGTAATCCACGTCGCTTACCGGAACCGTGTAGCCGGCCTTGCGCATAATGCTGCAAAGACGCACGTGTGCGTTCTGCACGTACGGACCTGTATCGCCTTCGAAGCTCATCACGGCATCCCAGTCAAAGCGTACATCCTTCAAACGGCTGTTCTTGAGGTCGTTGAAGGTGAGCGCGCTGATACCGATCTGGCGTGCGATGAGTTCCTTGTTTTCGAGAGTCGGATTCTTTTCGTCGATGAATTCGAGAATCTTCTTCTGGGCGGCTTCGATGACGTCGCGGAGGAGACTTGCCGTACCGGTACGCGTCTTGCCCTTTTCCCACTTGCCGTCGACCAGCTGGAGAATGACGCCAAATGGAATGTGGTACATGTCCTTGTACCATTCGCGGCCCATCTTCTTGAGCACATGGAACACTTGCTTGAAGTGGAGTGCCTGTCCGAGGTCCACCACATAAAGGCACTTGTCAAAGTTGTATTCCTTCTTGCGGTAAATTGCGGCAGCGAGGTCGCGGGTTGCGTACAACGTAGATCCGTCGCTCTTGCGGATAAGGCACGGATTCAAGTCGAATTCGTCGAGCATCACCACGTCACGTTCCTGGCTGTTCACCAACAAATTCTTTTCACGGAGTTCGTCGAGAACGGCCGGAATCTTGTCTTCAAAGAACGATTCGCCGGTATAGTGGTCAAAACCAACGCCCATCATGTCGTAAATGCGCATGAGTTCCTTGAGCGTTGCCGCACGGAATGCCGTCCACAGCTTGCGATAGAATTCGTCGCCCTGTTCGAGCTTCGTGAATGCGGCGCGCGCTTCGTCTTCGAGACCGGGTTCTTCCTTGGAGGCCTTGGAGAAGCTTGCGTAAAGGATATTGAGTTCCTTCACGGTGAGGGCGTTCAAAGTCGCTTCGTCGGTCGGGAGCTTTTCGCGGAGGTACATCACGATGAGCTTGCCGAATGCAGTCCCCCAGTCGCCCAGGTGGTTGATGCGTTCCACCTTGTAGCCGGCGGCCTTGTAGATGCGGGCAAGCGAGTTCCCGATCATCGTCGAACGCAAGTGATGGAAAGCGAGTTCCTTACCGATGTTCGGGGAACTGTAGTCGATGCAGACAACTTTTCCGTTCGGAGCGGCATGACCGTATTCCAAGCCCTTGGCGGCAATTTCGTCCAAAGTCGATTTGGCGAGAAATCCGCGGTCGATGAAAAAGTTCAAGTAACCGTTGACGGCTTCAACCTTGGAAAGCCCGGCGGGGAGTTGAACCTTGGCGGCAAGGTCTTCGGCGATGAGTTTTGGCGCCTTGCGGAGTGTCTTTGCAAGAGAAAAACACGGAATAGTGTAGTTTCCGTGGCTTGTATCAGGCGGCACGGAGATAAGTTTCAATGCGGCATCTTCTGCAAATGCACCCGTAGCGGCAAGTGCTTTTGCGATTTCTGCATTAAATGAGTTCATTGTCGTCTCCAGACTTCTTCGCATCTTCGCGGATGAAGTCGTGTTCATCGAGGTTCATGAGTTTGCCGTCTGCGTACAGGCGGTCGAAAGAAATTTCGTTTCTCTTTTCTTCTTCGAACAGGTGAACCATCAGGTCAAGACCTGCATCGAAAATGGCCCAACGTACGCCTTCCTTGTATTCGACACCGACGAAGTGGAGTTTGCGAGCCTTGAACTCCTTGGTGAGTTCGTTCAAAATAGCCTGCATTTGGGCTTCGCTTTCGCAAGTCGCGATGAGGAAGTAGTCCGCTTCGTTCTTGACGCCGCGGAGGTCGATGAGCTGCACGTTCTGGGCGCGGAGCTCGAAAAGGATACCTGCACCAAGCTTAACGGTTTCAGAAAAATCTTGGTTATTTATTGCTGTCATTTTGTTCTCCCTGATCGGGTTCTACTATTTGTTGAAAATCTCTTCCGGTGTGCACTACGGCATCGACCGTTGCGTTCTTGTTGAGGAGCACGAGAACGTTTTTTGTTTTTAAGGTGGCGGCGAGCGCCTGCGCTCCTTCCCATTCCGGATTTCTGAGCACGATGATGGTCTCGTCGTAGTTCTGGAGCCGTTCGTTGTCGATATGGACAACGTCAAAACCGTTGTTGCGTAAAAAGGAACGCATTTTTACGGCGGCGCCTTTCATGCTGCAACTGTTCAGCACTTCCACTTCGCCTTTGATGCGACGTACCTCGCGAACAACTGGGGCTTGCTTTTCTTCTTCGCAGCCGGCAAAGAGGAATGCCGCAAAAACAGCCGAAGAAACCCCTACGGCAACGTTTAGGTGGAGTGCTTTAGAATAGTTTTGGAACATTCTTTGCTGTAAAATCTAGAAAAATAAAAAAGACCCCGCGGCGTGCGCGAGGGGACAATGTAGAATAGATGTGTGATGATGTGCTTCTGTACTGAATTTTGCGACGCTCAGTGCTCATGGAAGAATCTGCGTGGACCGTAGGCCTTTAATGCGTCTCTTTCGTTCACATAAGAGAGTCTGATATAGGTGTTCTCGCTAGGTTTGTATTCTAGCGAAATGTCCGGAATCAACACGCTGACGTTGCCTTGACGCAAGTCTTCTCTTGCAATTCGGGAACCGTTGCTGATGTTCGCATAAAGCGGCATTCCAAGACCGATGTTTGCATACAAGTGAAGATTTGGCGTAAATTCGTAGGCAAAATTAGCCATGAGGCTTTGGCTTGCGAGCGACCCGAAACTCCCCGCTACGAAATTGAGAGAATAGGTGTATGCGACTTTTAAGGCGGGATCGAATGTTTGGTGACGTACCATTCGGTCGGTGTCAAAACGTTCTCGGTTCCAAGGAATACCGTTATCTTGAATAACGTAAACGTTGTCTTTGGTGGTGTTTGCGGGATCCGTGGCTTCGGAGACGATTTTGGAAGCGGTTACGGCAGATTCAATGTTTGTGGGAACCTCCGCAAAGGCGAGAGTTGTTATGCAAAGAGCTGATAAAATAATTTGTTTCATGCCAATGAATATACAAAAGTGAGCAAGGCGAGAGTAGCAAAATCAAGCTTGCTTGATTTTATTACCGAGCCGTAGCCCAATGACATTGGTGTATTTCTAACTTGCTAAAGCAAGAGAACGGTGTATTTCTAACTTGCTAAAGCAAGAGAACTACAACCAAGTCATATCAGTGGCTGAAACATTAAAAAGAACAATAAACGGAACTAAAGTTCCGAGCCGCCGCCACGGACGCGAAGCGTCAAAAGTGTGCAAGGCGAGAGTAGCAAAATCAAGCTTGCGCAAAAATAGCTGGGGCCCCGCCCGCATGACGTTCTCTTTGCAATTAAAAACCGGCTATATTCAATGATGCCGAATTTTACCAGCAATAATGCGGGTTTCTCCATGGACAATCGTCGTAGAAGAATCGATGCGGCCCGTAAGCCTTGAATGCATCGCCTTCGTTGACAAACATGACTCTGAATTTCATATTCTCGGTTGGCTTGTATTCAAGCGCAATGTCTGGAATCAGAATGCCCACGTTTCCTTGCTTTACGTCTTCACGTGCGATGCGGTTCCCGAAACGTAAACTCGAATACAATGGCATCCAGAGCCCTACGTTTGCGTATAAATGAAGATTCGGCGTAAACTCGTAGGCAAAATGAGCCATGAAGCTTTGGTGCGCGAATGATCCCAAACTTCCACTGATGAAATTCACAGAATAGGTATAGGCGACTTTCAAGGCGGGGTCGAATGTGTCGTGACGTACGAGACGCTCGGGGTCAAAGTGTTCGCGATTCCATGGAATACCGTCGTTGTGGATAACGTATATTGTATCGACAACTGTATCTTGTGCTGCAACGAGAGTTTCCGAGAGCGCGGTGGAATCCGCCTTCGCGGGGGAGGCGGCAAAGGTAAGCGCTGCAAGGAACAATACTGTAAAACACACGGATCGCATATAGTGAATATAAAAAAAAGGAGGCTTCGGAATAAAGCGAAGTCTCCAGGTTGAGATTGATTTTTCAGGAATTATTTTTTGTTATCGACTTTTGGCTCGTCGTTTTTGGTGACACCGGCGAGTTTTGCGCCGAACATGGAACCGAGCACCGTGCGCAGGTCGATACCGAGCGAGTCCGTAAGCCCGTTCGTGACTTGCGTCAGCGTCTTGGTGATGTCGCCCGTGAGCTTAGCCGTGTTGCCTTCGCCGTACATGGTGATGTTTCCAATCTTTTCCATCGGCTTTGCGATGGCGGCTGCGATTTGCGGCATCTGTTCGAAGTACTTTTCAATGGTCTTGAGCTGCATTTCCTGGCGGGCTGCATCTCCATAAAGTTTCATGGCTTCGGCCTTCTTGTTGAGCGCTTCCGCTTCGGCAAGACCCTGTGCCTTGATGGCTTCTGCTTCTGCAAGACCTTTTGCCTTTGTGGCTTCTGCCTCCGCTAATGCCTTTGCCTTCGTGGCTTCTGCTTCGGCGAACGCTTTTTCCTTTTCTGCTTCTGCAATCTGCTTGATGGCCTTGGCGCGCTGTTCTTCCTTGTAGCGGATGGCTTCGGCGTCTTTCTGCTGTTGGAAGAGTTCTGCTTCGGAGCGCTGGATTTGGGCCTGGCGGTCGGCTTCGGCTTTCTTTTCGATTTGGGCCTTAAGTTCCTTTTCGGTCACCATGACCATGCGTTCGCGAATTTCAATTTCTTTTTCTTGCTTGGCGACTTCGGCTTCGGCCTGTGCCACGTTAATTGCCTTTTGCTGGGTCTGCTTCTGGATTTCGTAGGCTGCGTCGGCGACGGCCTTTTCCGTGTCAGAAATCCTTTGCAGGTTTGCTTTCTTCACGGCGAGATCGTTTTGCTTCTGGGCAATTTCGAGCTCGGCGGCAACGGCTGCGTCGTTCGCTTCTTTCTTGGCTTGCGACTGCGCCACGCTGATATCGCGTTCGGCGTTTGCCTTGGAAATGGCGGCTGCCTTGCGGATGGCGGAAGTCTTATCGACACCGAGGTTTTCAATCACGCCGTTTGCGTCTTCGAAGTTCTGGATGTTGAACGTCTGCACCACGATGCCGAGTTTTTCCAAGTCCGGGATGGCGTTTTCGAGCACGAGTTCAGAAACTTGCTTGCGGTCGCCCACGAGATCGACCAACTGCATGCGACCGACGATTTCACGCATGTTACCTTCGAGAATATCGACAATCATGGCGCGGATATCTTCGGGTTTCTTGTTCAAGAAGTTCTGTGCCGAAGACTTGAGACGGTCTTGATTATCCGAAATCTTGGCGGTTACGACGGCATCGACCGATACGTTGATGTAGTCCTTGGTGGGGACGGGGCTGCCCGTCTTGACGTCTATCTGAATCAATTGCAAAGAAAGGTGGTCGGCTCGTTCGAAGAACGGAATCCTGAGACCGGCGCGACCGATGATGACTCTCGGTTCTTTGCGAATGCCGGAAACGATGATGGCCTCGTCCGGCGCGGCCTTGATGTAAGACATGACAAAGATGATGATGAGAAAAAATACGGCCACAGCGATAATGGCTGGCATGATAAAGTTTTCTGGCATTGATGACCTCTATTTATGATTTGTCAATAATATACAACATTTAGCTTGTCGCTATGCGGTAAATTGCAATTTTTTTTGAAATTATGCTGTGTTCTGTAAAAAAGCGATAAAAAAAGGCCCGCTTTTGCAGCTGCCTTATTTTGTAGGGTCTAGCGTGTGGCTCAAACGATTTACGGTATGATTTCGTTCTTCCCGTTGACGTGAACGACTGTCGGTTTCCAGTTTTTTGCTTCTTCTGGAGACATGGTCGCATAAGTCACGATAATGACTAAGTCGCCTGGTTGTACTAAACGAGCCGCTGCACCGTTCAGGCAGATGACGCCGGAACCGGCCTTGCCTTCGATAACGTATGTATCGAGACGGTTGCCGTTGTTTACGTCGAGAACGCCGACTTTTTCGTAGGGGAGGATGTTTGCTGCATCCATCAAATCGCGCGCAATGGTGATAGAACCTTGGTAATTAAGGTTCGCATCAGTTACCGTAGCGCGATGAATTTTACTTTTAAGTAATTCTAGCTGCATCTTGCTGCTTAGAACTTGACATTAAAGAAGCCTGCGACGCCCTGATCCGGGGTCGGCAGAACGCCAAAGCTGAATCGGTTTGCATCCGGATTGCTGTCCCATTGGGTGCAGATAAATGCGTCTGCGAAAGACCAAAGATGAGCGGCTGCAATTCCGAGGAATCCATACCACCAATAGCTCTTGTCTTGAACTTTGAGAACGACCGTAACGGCAATACTGCCAATTTCAAGGACGTCCATGAATGTGGCCTTAGCAACAGCTTTTGTTTTCCACTGATAATAAGAGGGAATCAAAAGTGATATGTAAGCGCTTTTCTGATCGCCGCTGCGATAGCGGTAGGAACGGTCGATATCGGCGTCTTCCATGCCTTCGGCACGCTGGCTGAGCCAGTCTTCTTCACTCACGCCGAGTCTGTTCCACGGCTTTTGGAGATATTCTGTTGGACGGATGCCAAGTTCGACTAGTTTAGTAAGTTTTTCGCGAGTGACGCCCTGTTCCTTTGCCTGCTGGTATTCCCACTGGGTAAGACCCAGGTCTTCGTAGTTGAATCCATCCCACTGGCCGCTTGTAGCCTTGGCTGCGCCGATATTAGCCTGAGTGGTTGCTTCGGCGTTGGCATGAGCGATGGAGTCCGCAGTAGCTGCGTCTTGGAAATCATCGGAAAAAAGATCGTCACTCTGAGCAAACGCTAATGTGCCCGCGAATAGAACAAACCCTCACACTCTCGCGAGTACTGGATTTTGAGTCCAGCGCGTCTACCAATTTCACCACCCCGGCGGGGGAGCACAACAAATATAGCACTATTTTTGCTTTTTTTGTAGGTGCTTTGCGTAAAAAACGCCGTTTTATGTAAGAAAAACTGTAAAAAATTTTTTTTAGTATGATTTTATTAGCTTATAAGGCCTGCTTCATGGGCATGGGACGGAACTCTACGTTGAGTGGAGTGAGTTTTTTCGCTCCGTAATCAACTGCGCTTTCCTTTGTATCAAATGGCCCGGTGCGCACGATATAGAGCGTTTTGCCGCTTTCGAGGGTGCTTTCTGTGATAGTGCAGGAAATGTTTCTCTTTTTAAGATTATCGACGAGCAAGTCTGCGTTGGACTTGACTCCGAACGCACCCAGCTGCAATTGCCAAGCGGAAGAGGTTTCGGCGGGCTTTGTTACGGGGGCTTGCACTGCATTTGTTGGTGCGGTTGGTTGTTCAGCCTTTGCTTCGACTTTGGCTTCTGCAGGTTTTGGTTCTGTTTTTACCGCAGGTGCCTGTTCCGAGGCCTTGGTCACGGTTTGCTTTCGTGCTTGTGGGTTGCGGAGGTTCTTGCATGCGGTGTTCAATTCTTCGTTGCGGGCTCGGTCCTGCACTGCCGAACAGACTTTTTGCAGCACGGTCACTTGATGCGGCTGCGATGTTTCGATGGCGTGGATGAGCGATTCGGCGGCCTTGTTGTAGCGACCCAGGTACATCTGGAATTGCGCTTTCGTCATCATGAGGTCGGCGTAAATGGGCTTTTGTGTGCTCGTCTTGTCGATGAGGCTGTCGAGGCGTTTGCCCGCCTTGCTGAAATCGGCGGCGACGCCCGTTTGCGAAAGCGCGAGAATATTCCACAGGTAACATTCGGTGCGCACGGAATCTGCCTGCGTCGGACAGACCTGTTCGTAAGCGGCTGCGGCTTCTTTCCAGTTGCCGTTTACGTATGCCTTTTGAGCGGTGGCAAGAGTTGGGGAGGCCTCTGCAAAAGATGCAGTTGAGGCCAATGTGCACAGAGCACTCGTAAGAACCAGATTTTGAATAAAGTATTTTGCCATGCTAGCCTCTATTTTCCCTCGTGACTAAAGATACAAATATTTTTATAAAGCGACAGCTGAAAAATACGTAAGTTGTTGATATTCCGTAAGTTACGTAAATGAACCGAGGGGCGGAGTCTGTTTAGGAACCTCATGGTTTGGCGGGTACAACCTTCTTGTTTTACCCCCTAAACCCCAAAAACTAAAACCTGTTACCTGTCAGACGAGCGTCCTGCGGAGTGTCCGTATTATCAGACGAGCGTTCCGCGGAGTGTCCATACTATCAGACGAGCGTCCCGCGGAAAGTCCATACTATCAGACGAGCGTTCCGCGGAGTGTCCATACTATCAAACGAGCGTCCTGCGGAGTGTCCGTACTATCAGACGAGCGTTCCGCGGAGTGTCCATACTATCAGACGAGCGTCCCGCGAAGTGTCCATACTATCAGACGAGCGTCCCGCGGAGTGTCCATACTATCAGACGAGCGTTCCGCGGAGTGTCCAACCGCGGATGTCGTCGATTTTTACCTGTACGTAATCGCCTGGCTTGACGATGCGACCTTCTTCCGGCTTGAAGATGACTTTCTTGAAGTTGTCCGTCTTGCCGACAAATTCAGTGGCGTCGCGTGTGGAACTTGTTTCGACGAGAATTTCTTCGGTGCGGCCAATCATCATCTGGTTGCGCTTGAGCGTAATGGCGTTCTGGAGTTCCACGAGGCGCGTGTGGCGGGCGAGTTTTTCTTCGGGCGTGAGAATTTCTGTTTCTTTGTACGATTCGGTGCCTTTGCGCGGGCTGTAGATGAACATGTACGCCGTGTCGAATTGGCACGCTTCGAACGCTTTGATAGTCTGTTCGAAATCTTCTTCGGTCTCGCCGACAAATCCGCAGATGACGTCTGTCGAAATTGCGTAGTACGGGTCCTTGCTGCGCAACTGCTCGATGACGGTCATGTATTGCTCCATGTTGTGCTGGCGGCGCATCTTCTTGAGGATGGCGTCGGAGCCGCTCTGGAGCGGAATGTGCGCATAATGGCAAACTTTCGGGTTGTTCAGGAGTACGTCGATGAGTTCGTTCGTATAGTGACGCGGATGCGGACTTGTAAAGCGGATGCGCTTGATGCCGCCGATTTCAGAAACTTTTGTCAGTAATGTCGTGAAGTCCGCATTTGGCGTTTTGTATGCATTTACCGTCTGGCCGAGCAGCATGACTTCGGTAATGCCTTTGTCGGCGGCTCGCTTGACTTCGGTCAGCACGTCGTCCATGTCGCGGTACTTCTCGGGACCGCGGAGGTACGGCACGATGCAGTAACTGCAACGCTTGTTGCAACCGCGCTGAATGGCGACGAATGCGCTTACGTCGTTCTGGAGTTTGGCATATTCGCCGAGGTAGTTCTCGCTCAGGTCTTCGTCGATGAACATCTTGTGGTGCGTCTGGTGCAGCGGGCTCTGGGCGTCGCCGAACAGCAGTTCCGGAATTTTGCGGTACTGGTCCGGGCCCACGATGTAGTTCACGTTCTTGAGGCGCTTGAGCAGTTCCGGCCCGCGATTCTTGGCCATGCAGCCGCACGTTTCCTCGGCCTTTTCACGCACGCTGCAGGTGTTCACGATGATGATGTCGGCGTCTTCCTGGTTGTTCGTCTCGACGCAACCGCACATGTCCAACTCCTGCGCGATCATCGCGGAGTCGTATTCGTTCATCTGGCAGCCGTATGTGGCCAAGTGGTACTTTTTCATGCGCGCAAAAATAGATTTTTAGACGAGAGATGAGTGACGAGAGACGAGGGATAAATGGCGCAAATGGTGAATGTTGGAGTTCGAAAGTGCTGAAAATGCGAAAAAATGCTACCAAAGTGCGTAGAAAAGTGAAAATGGTATCAAATTTTATATACAAATTAATTAAAATCTGTGATTTTTGGATGCGCTTGGGGTTTCGTGTGTTACCAAATTGGCTTTATTTCTTGTTTTGGTAACATTTTTTCGTCTATTTAGTCCCTAGTTGTTGCATATAAACTAAAATTTGTGTTGCCAAAATTAATTTTTGGACCAGTTTGGTAACACTTTTTGGTAAAAATTGCACTTTCTAGCTCGCTACTGCTTGTTTTTAATGAAAAAATTTTGCATATTGTCATTGTTTGTTGGGCAAGAATGACTTGTTCGACCCTTTATTATATGCAGGATGCGTCTGCACCTCGGTTTGCTATATCGTTTGCTATATGAACAACTACAAGAGGATGCGATGCTATCGTTTGAACGACTTTCTCCCGATATTTTACTGCCTTTGTTGCAATCCCGTGCGGAGGAACTTCTTCGTGCAATTGAAATAACTAAAAAATCGTTGACTCGCGCACCGCGGGGCCGTTTGAAGCTTGCGAGGCGAGGTCGTGATTTTTACGCTTGCCATGTTCTGGATGATAAAAGCGAATATATCCCTAAAAGTAATTTGGCGTTGATGTCTAAACTTGCGCAAAAGTATTATGATGAAAAGGTGCTTGGCGTCTTGGAATGCAAGCTAAATTTAGTTGATGCGTTTATTGAAAAATATAAGACGATTGATGTGCTTGATGTTTATGAAAATTTGATTGAGGTGCGCAAATCGTTGGTCGAGCCGATTCAGCTTTCGGATGAAGAATATGCAAGACGTTGGCTTGCTGTATCGTATAAAGGGAAAGGTTTTGATGCGGAAATTCCTGATTTGCGGACGGCGAAGGGCGAACGTGTTCGCTCAAAGTCCGAGGTGATTATTGCTGATGCGCTTGAGCGTTCGGGGATACCATACAAATATGAATGCCCTTTAAAACTCGAGGATGGAGGTAAAACTGTTTATCCAGATTTTACTTGCCTGAATTTAAGGACGCGCAAGGAAGTGCTATGGGAACATTTGGGGATGATGGATAATCCTGAGTATGCTTCGCTTGCCGTAAAAAAATTATCGTCTTACCTCCAAAGCGGCTATGTCCTTGGGAAAAATCTCGTAATCTCAATGGAAAGTTCTGAAAATCCTTTGAACCAAAAAGATGTGAAAAAAATTGTAAAAGAAATCTTTTGGCATTGACTGCTTGTTTTGAATTTTGTTATTTATGGCCATGGCAAAATTGTTTAGCAAATATTTTAGTGAAATTGCGTTGATGGCTACAGCGATGCTGTGGGCGGGTTGCAATGTCGATAAAGATTCGAAAAATGAAAAGTCGGTAAGCAACGCTTCGAATAGTTTCGGTGTAGCTGAAAAATCCAAGCCCATTGAATCGCCTGATTCTGCAGCGTTGCCGCATGTATCGGAAAAAGACGATTCTCTTGCGAGTGAATTTCTCAAAGATTCACTTGATGCAAATTCTCAAGCGGTCGTATTGTTGGATTCTGCGAAACTGCTTGAAAAACAGCGGACTAGAGATAGCTTGATGAAGGCTTTTTTCCCGATTGAATGGAATGATGTAGAAAAAAAGAAAGACGGATATCAATATGCTCTTATGCGGAGGTTTATTTTTGCAAAAAATCGTGATTCGATTTTGAAAGCAAAATTAGATTTGGGCTCTGTTATGTGTTATTATGGTGTTATTGCGGATAGGAATAGACCACGTCGTCTTGGCATTAATGATGGTTCTGAAGGTCGATTTAATAATGGTCCTGGAAATTCTTCTGTAGATGATGGGTCTATTCTTCAATCGTTATTGGGTAATTCGAATGTGTTTCCGTCTAAATGGACTCTGAAAGTTCTTTATGAAAATATTGAATTCGCAGACAAACGAACTCCTAATCAAGATATGCTTTCTAGAATTAAACGTGTCTTTCAACAAAGAAGTCCGGGTTTAAGGCATATATACAGAAAATTTGTCAAGAAAGATTCTGCTAATACATTTCAAGGAAAAATCGTTTTAAAATTGACGATTGCTGCTGATGGAAGTGTAAAAGAATCTTCAATAAAGAAATCGACGACGGGCGTTAAAGAATTTGATGAAAATATAAGAACCGTAGTAAGTCGATGGACTTTCCCCAAGGTTAAATCTGGGACGATTGTTGTTTATGTGCCTATTCAATTTTTTGAATAAACCAAATACTTGGCTTTACGCGCAACAACTACGATAAAATCGGGCTTTTGATGCAGGATTGTTTGTCCGTTTGCTAACCCGAAAAATGTGAAAAATGCTACCAAATCGCAAAAAAATGGAATTTTGGTATCATAAAATTTGAATAAATTAACTATTTTGGGGGCGATTTTGCTTTGTCGAACTGATTTTGTGTTACCAAATTGCCGAAATTATCCGTTTTGGTAGCATAATCACGGCTTTTTTGCCTTCAGCTGATTCATATAAATTAAAAATTATGCTACCAGAATACATTATTTTTAACTTTTGGTAGCATATTTTGGCGAAAAATGCCCCTTGAACGTGTAAAATTGTCTTTTCTCGCTGATTTTTTTGACTTGAATTTTGTTATTTATGAAGTATGGCGAAAAATTTCAGCAAATTTCTTGGCAAAGTTGCTTTGATGACCGCAGCTGCGTTGTGGGCTGGTTGTAACGATTCCGATAAGAAGGCGGATGATCCGGTCACGCAAAAAAATATTAAGGCGGAACAGCAACAAGTTGTGAGGCAAAATAAAAAAGTTATTGTTGAATCCAAATATCTCCCTGTCCGCGATAGTTCTATAACGAGCGAAACTATTTCTGGTGTGACTGCTCTTTATGGAACACGTAGCATGCTCGATCCGCAGCTAGATGAAGATCGACGTATGGGGGATGGTATTGTCGCTGGGCTCCTTTATGGGAGTGGGGGCGGAGTCATGGTCAAAACGAAATGTCCTGTGCAGGTCCCCAAAGAAACGGATATTGTTGTTGTTGAAGGATCCGATTTAGATGTGCATTATGCTTGGAAAGAGTTTCGTCGCAGGAGTCCGGGCTTGCGTCATATTTACAACAAGTATCTGATGAAAAGGCCCGAGTTTAGCGGAACTGTTCTTCTGAAATTGAAAGTTGATGAATTGGGGGCGGTGGAAAATATTGTGGTCGAATCTTCAACGACGGGCTATGATGAATTTGACGAAGATGTTAGACGAGCCGTAAGCCGATGGAAATTTGAAAAGAAAAAAACTCGCGGAACATACAAGGTCCCGTTAAGGTTCTATGAGAATTGACGGCTTATAATTTATTCCCATTTTTTGAAAACTTTCAACTGTTTACTTCTAAATTTCTACTAGGCTATGGCAAAAAATTTCAGCAAGTTTCTTGGCAAAGTAGCGCTCATGACCGCAGCTGCGTTGTGGGCCGGTTGTAACGATTCCGATAAGAAGGCGGATGAACCGGCGGACGGTTCTAAAATCATTCATCCGTGGGATGTGACTAAGTTTTACGATAAGAAACATATTGAAAAAGATGAAGGGAATATTAACGATAACCTTACGGGAACGCTTTATGGTTGCAACGGGTGTGATAGAGTTGTTGTCATAAAGTCTAATGGCTCTGTCAATATTCCGTCTGAAGAAATAGTTTTTGCAAAGGGATCTGTTCTTGGAAAAGATTCCGTTGTCAAGACAGTGCGTATGCGCACTCCCGGAATTCGCCATCTTTACAATCGTTATCTGAGGAAAAAGGCGGATGCATTTTTTAGTGGAAAAATTGTCTTTTCGTTGGAAATTGGTTCGGATGGTTCTGTTGTAAAATCCGTGATTGATTCTTCGACGACGGGTGTTAAAGATTTTGATGAAGAAATAAAGAGTGCGATTGGAAATTGGGTTTTCCCAAAAAGTGAAAAGGGAAAATCTTTTATTACGTTCCCCGTTTATTTTTATGAGCATGGCTCGGCGCCGTCTGATGTGGATAAAACCATCGAACTTACGAAAATTAAGGAAGCTGTCGCCGAAAAGCCAAGGGCTCGCATGGCTTTGTTTGCTGATTCCATGAATTCCGTAAAAGAAGAATTTGTTCGTGTCCGGGCACTTTATGGCGTTGTTGAACGGGATTTTGGTAATGCGGTCACTCTGTATGGCGTGCGTCCTGTGGATGACGGATTTATCAAAGGCCCAGAGAAAAAGGCTGTTGCGAGATGTCTTGTCGAGGATTTAAAGCCTGAAGATATTGTGATTGAGGATGGTTCAGATGTCGATCTTGAAACAGTATTAAAGATTGCTCGTCAACGTTTGCCGTCGTTCCGCCATATCTGCAATAAGAATCTTTATACAAATGTAAAGTATCGTTCTAAACGAACAAAAGAATTTAAAGCGAAAATTGTCTTGACGTTGAAAATCGCTCCGGACGGTTCTGTTGAAAATGTCGAAATTAAATCGACGACAATTGGAGAAAAAAGCAACTTTAGAACAATTAATGAGGATGTCAGGAACTCCGTAGGCCGTTGGAAATTCCCGAAAACCCAGAACGGCGGAACTGTTACGATTCCTATTTCTTTATACGAAAAATTCCCTGAGGCCTCATCGAGCGGTTCTGAACAGCCCTTGTCGTCGGCTAATGACCATTGACTAAGGACTAACTACTTCTAAATCAATTCCGCAAAGTCCTTGATGTGCCCAGCGGTGTAGCGGGGCTCTAGCGGGAGCAAGTTTTCTGCTTTGCCGAAGCCCTCGAAAAGCGTGATACAATCGATGTTTGCGTTTTTGGCGGCTAGAATGTCGGGCGTGTCGTCACCGATCATGATTGCTTTTTCGGGGGCGATTCCGGTCTGGCGGAGTATCTCGTAAATGCCGGCGGGGCTTGGCTTGCGTTCGGGCGTCGTGTCGCCGCAGAGGTATGTGGCGAACGAATTTTCGAGTCCGAATTTTTTGAGAATTTTTTGTGCGGGGGCGACCGGCTTGTTTGTGAGCATGGCCGCGCGTTTAATCCCGGCGCTGTTCCCATTGCTTTCTGCGCAGTTCTTATCATTTCCCGCGCAGTCTTCGTTACGATTGAAACTTCCCGCGCTGTCCCTATCACATCCCGCGCTTTGGGCAATTCGTTTAATGAGTTCCACAACGCCTTCGTAAGGCTCCGTATTTTCGGTGCAATGCTCCCAGTAGAATTCCGAATAAACTTTATGGATTCCTTTGATTTTCTCTTCGTTGTAGCCTTCACGTTCTAGAACGGCGGCGACTTCGTCAAAGTTGCGAACGAGTTTCACGTCAATGAAATTTGCGGCGACTGCCCGGCGAATCAAGTTCATGGAACCGTTCCCGATGAATGTTCGCACATCGTCGTTGCTATGCGTGCGGAACCCGAATTGCGTCATCGCGTAGTTTACGGCAGGGGCTAAATCGCCAAGCGTGTTGAACAGCGTGCCGTCCAAGTCGAAAATGAACAATTCTTTTTGCGCGAGAAGGTCCCTGATTTCGTCGAGTGAAGTCATGGCGCCAAATGTAGAAAATGTTGGGTTGTTAGTCGATGGTCTTTTGTCATTGAAAAAGTGAGATGGGTATGGGATTATGAGGATGAGCGTAGCTTTGGTTGTTGTAGATTTTATATTCTTAATATGTTTTTTCAGCGGATTTATTTGTTGCTTATGCTTGCGCTTTTGTGCACGTTTTTGTGGGCGTGTACATGTGCGTCTACTGACAACTGTGCCGAGGAATGGTATGGCGGAACGGATAGGGATTCGATGGATCAAAAGAATGCAAAATGCCTCGACCAAGAAAAATACGATTTTTGCCTTAGCAGGCATTCTAATTCGCAAAATCCCGATGTCCAATTGCGGTGCCGCGAAGAATCTTTGTACGTGTGTAGGGAACGAAAAAAAGCTAGTTAATGCCCCAATCCTTCGGCTCGATTATAAAAATGAGAAAACTCATTGTTGCAACGCTCGCCTTCTGAGTCGTCTTCGTTGCTCAGGATGACGTCCCTAAGTTTTACAATTAAATCTCATACCCCAAAGGCACGCAGTGCCGAGCCCATACCTCATACCCCATAGCCCATTCCTTCACTGGATCCCTCGTCGCTTCGCGTCTCAGGATGACGTCCCTAAGTTTTACCAACTACTATTTGCTATATTCATATCATGATGTCTAGAATTTTCAAATCTATTTTTGTTGCAGCTCTTGCTTTTTCGGCGACAGCCATGGCCGATGATGTCATCCGTTTTGTGCCGGATCCGTACCCGATTGGTTATGCAGACCAGGGCGATGTCAAGCATATCGTCATCAAGGGCGCTAACGTTACGAATAAAGAAATAGTCCTTGAAACCGTGATGGGGCAGGGCATTGGCATGTCGAACTTCAAGTTTCCGCAAAAGATTGCGCCGAATGCTCCGGTGACGATTGAATTCGATATGGATTTTGCCGGCATGGACGGGCAAATCAATCCGGTCGTGGTGATGGTCGATAATCACGGTACGCCGTATGCCGCACAACTCGACGGCTATGTGAAAAATCCGATTTTCTTTGGCGAAAAGCTTTTTGACGCCGGCTATTATGCGCCGAACGAAAAGCGCGAATGGACGTTCTACGTTTGGGGAACGGACAAGAAAGAACGTCCGGATCTTGTGCTGGACGAAAATGCGGCGAAGGAATTCAAAATCAAGACAAAGAACGTGATGCTCAATGTCGATAAAGTCGATCAAATCAAGGAAGGCGGCAAGGTGCCCGGCATCAAGGTGACGCTTTCGACGGCCGGGCTTACGCGCACGGGTTGGGAACTCAAGCAAAAGAGCATCCGCAAGATTGTGGGCTTCAAGAGCAAGAAGTTCCCGAAGGCGACTCCCGAAGTGCTGATTGTCGGTTACTGGAAGGACTAGGAAGGACTGGCGCTGCCGGAGTGGGTTAAATTTCGCTTTTTTCGCGCTTTTGCCTTGAAAAAACACCGCTCAGCCTGGTAGAGCGCTTGAATGGGGTTCAAGAGGTCGCTGATTCGAATTCAGTCATCCCGACTAAAAAGACTCGTCATTGACGAGTCTTTTTTGCATTATTGCTTGCGGACGTTTAATGCGGACTTTAGGGTGAATGGGTGCACTTGTAAGGTTGTTCGGGGCGCGCGGATTTTTGCTTAAAGTCCGTGTTCGAGCGTATAGTCCGAAATTTTGATGAGCGTGTCGAGCGTTGCATGCATTTTTGCTGTGCGTTCGGACTCTGTTTTGGCGAGGTCGTGTTCCTGCCTCATGTCGTTGTCTGCAAAGAGATAAACTTCGTCGTTGGAGTTGGTCTTGGAAACTATACGGTAATGGTCCAGGCCGAGGGCGGAGTAGCCGGAATAAGCACCTAGTGAGAGTCCGGCGCGATCTTTTTTTACGCTCGTGCTGTCCGCATCAAGAGTTGTTTCGGTCTCGCGTAAAAGATTGTGTCCCATGAAAATGTTCGGGACGGCAAAGCCTGCAAGTTCAAGTACGGTCGGCGCGATGTCGATTTGGGCGGCCGTCGTCGTGTCCCGCGTTGCATCTAGCCCCTTGCCGTGGATAATGAACGGAATCCAGCTCACGTTCGAAAAACCGCCGCCGTTCATGGTAGATACCCCGTTTTCGCCCAAGGGGAATCCGTGGTCAGCCATGATGATGACATACGTGTTCTTGTACCATTCTTCGTTTTGGATGGCGCGGATGAATCGTGCGAGTTGCCTGTCGGCATAGTTCATCGTGACGTTGATGCGCTCTTGCAGCGGGCGAGCCTTCTGTTCGTCGGTCATGCCGGCGGCAAAGTTGAACGGGTAGTGGTTGGAGCGCGTCATGAGCGTGGCGAGGAACGGTTTGCCTTGTTTCGATAGCGTGTCCCGCACAAATTCGGCAGCGTGGCCCATGAATGTGGAGTCGTCTTCGCGTTCACGGTTGTATTGTACGGCGGAGTACCATTTTGCCATCCAAACGCCGAGGTTGTCCCAGGCGGGGTCGGCGGCGGACATGTAGTGCGTGCTGTAGCCTTTTTCGGTCAGAACGGATACGAAACTGGGGAGAGAAACGTGCGCGAGGTCGGTCGCTTGGGCGAGCCTGGAATGGTGCGGGATGCCGAGGTGCGTCGAAAGGACTCCTCCGGTGGTCGGGACGCCGCTTGTGTGCATGCGCATCCACACGTGGGAATTGGCGGCGAGCGAATCGAGAAACGGCGTAGGCGTGGGCTGGATTTGCGGATTCATGTAACCCGTGTTGAGCCCGCGATGCGATTCCATGAGCACGAGTATGAAGTTTGGCTGCATTTCGCGTTGGGCGGCGAGTTTTTTGCTGTTCAAAAGTTCTGCGCTCGGCACGCGGTAAAGCGGGAGGCCGTGGCTTTCCTTATCGTCCGAGAATTTCCAGAGGTTGTCTCCTTCGACGCGCTGCCATAAATTCTGGTAGGCGGTGCGGTAGATGGCAAGGTCTTTTTCGTTAAGCCCAGCTGCTTTTTTGGCGATAAAGAGATCGTTGTAGACTAGCGATACGACTGGACGGAGTTTGGCCATGCGGGCGTTTCCGGTCCAGATAAAATAAACGAACAGGTACGAGGCGATATAAAAGATGACCATCGCGATGACGGATTTTTTCATACGGAATCCGTCGGGAGTGCGGTAATGCCTGTTCAGCAACTTGTAAATGCCGTAAGTCAGCGGGAGCATCAGCACGAGTACGACGAATTGCAAGTACGGAACGGACAAGTCGTTTGCCACGTAGTCGTAGAACATGGTAATGGACGAGGTATCCTTGTAGGTGTCCATGAGTCCGAAACTCAAGTGCCCGCCCAGGAATCGTTGTACTTCGTTATCGAGAAGCGTAAAAAGCAAGATGACACTGTGGAAAACGGTGTAGAGAATCGTCGTGATTTTTGCGGTCGTGATTCCTTTCGAAATGTCCGCGACTTTCTCATTAGCGTTGCGCGAACCTTTTGGGCTTGCGATTTTTACGGCAATACCGCCCAGAATCATGAACACCACAAGCGCATTGCAAATCCACATGAAGTCGATGCAGATGGCGTGGAAGATGAACCAGTCCGGCTTTGATACGAACGGGAACCCGTAGGGATTGCTGCGGAACAAGAGCATTATGCGGAGCAGAATATGCGTTACCCAAAAAGCGAGCGATATTAAAACCAAGTTCTTGGTCGGCTCAAAGAATTTGGATATTTTCCGTATAAATTCTTTCATTTTTTAAGTCCGGTAATTTCTTTGTACAAAGCGAGCTGTCGCTTGAAACAATCGTTCCAGCTGAATTTTTCGGCGTACTTTCGAGCTTTAATCTTTTTGTCGGTGAGGTCGGAATGGTACAGTTCTACAATTGCTTCGGCCAAGGCTTCGGGCGTGCGTTCCTTGAGGATTGTGCCTGCTCCCGATTCTGTGACGTGTTCGTAGGCGGCTCCGGCGGCGGCTCCGACGAGAGCGTTTCCGCTGGCCATGCTTTCCAAGATTGAAAGCCCGAATGTTTCCCAGCCGGAGAGGGCAAGCCCCATATCGACGCTAGCATAATAGCGCGCCATTTCGTCGATGGAGTTCACGAATCCGATGTAGCTTACATGCTTATATTTTTCGGCGGCGGCTTGCACAAGCGGGAGGCTTGGACCTGTGCCCGCAAAGACTATGGCGGGTTCGTGCCCGAGCTTTTGCGTCAAGATGTCGTATGCACCGAGGACAAGGTCAATCCCCTTTTCGTTGCAGTGCCTGTGCGGGAAAAATATCGTGAGGCGTTCCGGGCAACCGTCCTTGAGTTCCTTGACGAGTGCTTCGTCGCGTCTGCTCGGCGAGAACGTGTCGATATCGCATCCGAGCGGAATCCAGCGCGGGTTGGGGAGGCCGTTTTTCTTGAGGCGCGCCATCGCTTCTTTCGATGAAGCTTGTACGCAATCGTAGCCTTTGAATTCTTGTTTCGCGTACCAGAACGCAATTTTTCGGGTGAATACGCCTGCATTTGCGCCGAATTTTTTGGCGACGGGGCGGCCCACGTATGTTACGGGGAAGTCGGCATGCCAGAAACTGAACAGAGCGGCGTTGGGTACAACTTTTTTCGCGATGCGTCGGACGGCCGAAGGCAAAATGTAGGGCGAGCCCACCTCGATTACATCCGGCTTGTACTTCTCGAGAATCGGACGGATTTGATGCGGTTTCCACATAAAGCGGTATTCCCAGTTGCCGGGGAACCGGAATGCTTCTACGTGCTCGATAATCAGTCCGTCACTTCGCGTTTCTGTATAAGTGCTCGACGACGGCATGACGAAGACCGAAAGAACTTCGCCTTGGCGTTCGTAAAATGCCATTTTCTGTAAATGGTAACGCCGGACTCCGCCTCCAGACGGACTCCAGAAGTTGTTGAAATCGACAATGGTAAACATTAAGCTTCTTTCATGCGGCTAGATTGAGGATCAATCGAAATAGCCCCTTCATAGACATGGCTTGTTCCTAAGCGCTTGGAATCGACCGTAAGAGTCAGGTTGTCGTTTTTCGTCGTAATCCAGTAGATGGCGTCGGAATCGCGGAGGTAGGCTCTTGGCCCCAGAAGTCCCATGTTGGGGGAATCGATGAGTTCGCCACCTAGGAATATGGGGATGTCGAGCGCCTTGTACAAGTCCAGCATGACGGAAGAACGTTTTTCGTGAATGTCCGGGAGTTCCGGTCGGTCGGTAATCTTCAAGTGGTCGATGCCGTCGATCATGAGGACCAAGTCCGGATGTTCCTTGAGTTCTGGCTTTAGCGTCTTGAGGAGGTCGTTAAAGTCGAGCGAGGGCATGTCTTCCCAAATTTCAAGGCGGTTGTTGCGCACGTAGCCCATGAGTTCACGGGTCGCTTCCATGACTTTCTTGTTGATTTCGTTGTCGGCGTTTTGCTTGCGGACCGTGAGGATGGACTGCCCGATGAGCATGGAAACAAAACGGTCGAAAATTTGACGGCGCGGCGTTTCGTAGGCGACGTAAATGACCTTGAGGTTGGGATTGCTCTCGATAAGGTCGAGCGCGAGGCTCGAAAGCAAAATGGTCTTGAGTCCAAACGGTTGCGAGGAGACGAAGAAACAACCCGACTGGATGCCATCGACTTCCTTGGTCAGCTTGGGGAACGTGTTCAGCGTATAGCCCACGCTTTGGTCGGGCGGACATGCCATCGCGGTGTCGAAGTTCTCCTTGATGTCCTGCAACAGCATGGAGCGGCGGTGGGAGTGTATCGTATCGACTTCGGTCTGGTTGATGAGATCGATGAGCTGGTCGGCGCCGTTCTTGCGGACAAGCGTATCGACGGACTCGCCCTTGGGGAGCACGATGGACTTGATGCTCATGTGGAGCTGCTCGGCCATCTTGAGGTACTTCTGGATTCTCAGTTCCTGTTCCCTGCGGTCCTGTTCCCTACGCAATATGACCGTGAACGAATCGGCCCCGCATGCCTTGAGCTTGTACAGGTGGTTTATGTTCAGCTCCTGGAACATCGTGGAAACGACGCCCGGGATGCCGGCGAGGTCCGCCGTCAATGCGTCAAAGAAGCCTTGGACGATGATGGGGTGCTCGCTTTCGGCCTGGATGTTGAACGGGATGACTGTTGGACCCGAGGCGTAGGTGATATAAGTGTGGCTTTTTTCGTTGTCTTCGATGAGCCTGCCATAGACGGAATGGATGAATCCCTTGGAGTTGCGAGCGGGAATGGTCAGTCGAGGTTCGTGGTAGGCTTCGAGGTTGTCGAGATAAAAACTGATTTGGTGGCGTTCGATGCCCGAAAGCATGCAGTAGCTGATGAACGGCTCCGGGTCGCCGCTGTAGTAGCCGAGACCATAGAGTTGCGCCTGTCCGATGCTCCAGCCGCGTGCTTCGAGGAACTTTGCTGAGGAAGGACTCTTGCTTGCGGCCCAGTGGCAGTAGCGCACGAAGCATTCGAGCACTTTGGATTTTTCGCCACCGACTTCCTTGACCCAGGGATGTTCGCTATCCTGGGTGTTTGCGGTTTCCATGTCCAGGGCGCCGAGAAAATCGAACGCTTCGGAACGGGCGGACTGTTCGTCCAGGCCGTTAAAACGGCTCCTCATGACAAAATCGACCAAGTCGCCTTCGCTCCCGCATTGGAGACAGCGGTAACGCCAATATCCAAGTGCATCATAGAAAAACAGGGATGTTTCTTCGGGGGAGTGGAACGGACAGCAGGCAATAAGGTTACGTCCCCAACGACTCAGGGGAATTCCCAGTTGTCTTGGGTGGGCTTTGGTTCTCATATAATCTGCATGTTCTTGATCAATCAGCATGGCAGCCTCCTGAATAGAAATCTAATAAAGAACGACTTCGTAGATTGTGTTTTTTTGAAAAAAAAGCATTTCTTATCTATTTTTTGAGGCATGGTTATTCTTGGTATTGACCCGGGTTCTATCACGACCGGGTATGCGTTCTTGAAAAAGACGGGTTGCGAAATTCAGGTGCTTGAATATGGCACGTTTCATGCCAATCCTGCTAAAAATTTGGAAGACAGGCTTGTGCATATCGTATCGGAACTGGAGGCGCGCTTGGACTATTACCATCCGGATGCGCTTGCTATGGAAGGTGTGTTTTTTGCGAAGAACGTGAAGAGTGCCCTTGTGCTCGGGCATATCCGCGGGGCGATTCTCGTGGCGTGCCACCGGCGCGGGATGACTTACGAGGAATACCCGCCGCGTGTCGTGAAGCAGGCAATTACTGGCGATGGGGCGGCATCGAAGGAGCATGTGGCGAACATGGTTTTTGCGCGTTTGGGTATCGAGGCTGCCGAACTCCCGCTCGATGCGACCGATGCGCTTGCGATTGCGTGGACTCATGCAAATCCGGCGCCTTTGGTTCAGTCGCTTGTCGGAAAAAAATCGAAACCGAAAAAGAAATCTACAGTTCAGCAGTGGAAGAACCTTATTGAAAAAATGGGAGGGACGATTCAATGACGGACCTGTTGCCTTATGGTCTCGGAACGCCGAACCTGGTGGAATTTCAGCCGGGTTATTTTGTCGAAAATTCTATTGTCGATGATTTGAAAGCGTTGTCGAGCGAAGCGAAGGCGAACGGCTTTGAACTGCGCGTGGAGTCTGCATACCGCACGTTTGAAAAGCAACTCTCGATTTGGAACCGCAAGGCGAGCGGCGAACTCCCGCTTTTGTCGGAAACGGGGGAGAGAATGGCGCGCCCGAAGGACGAAGAGGAACTGATGTATGCAATTTTGACGTGGTCCGCACTTCCGGGGGCGAGCCGTCACCATTTGGGGACGGACATCGACGTGGTCGATGGAGCGGCTTGCCCGGAGGGCTACGAAGTAGAGCTCACGCCCGCGGAATGCGACGGCATGTTTGCGAAGTTCCATGCGTTCCTGACGGAGCGGATGGAAATGGACAAGTCGTTTGGCTTTAGCCGTGTGTTCATCCCGGGTCGTGGAAAAATCAAACCCGAAGGCTGGCACATCGCGCACTTGCCGACATCGCGCAAACTGCTCGAACATTTTTCGCTTTCGACGCTGCGTGAAATTTATGGACAATGCGACATGGCGTGCAAACGAGTCGTACTCGCACGCTTGCCCGAACTTGCGGAGGAATACATTTATCCTTATTTTGTATAGCATTTAGAACTTAGAGCTTAGACAACTGCGTAAGGCGAGTGAAGCAGGATTGCTTGCAAGCCTAATCCCTATAGCCTACAACCTATAACCTATCTAAGTTCTACCAACTAAGTTCTACCGACTAACCACTATGCACTTCTCTCCTAACTCTCGCGGAATTATCCGTTTGCCGTTTTCTGAATATGGGCGCTCCGTTTTAGGCGCTCCGCTCCGCTATATTCCTTGCCGTGGCCAGTGTCGCTTGCTTGTGATGGCTGGAATTCATGGCGAGGAACCTGAGACGACGTTCCTCTTGAGTCGTGCGCTCCGTGCTTTTGACGAACCTTTTGATTCGGTGTCGTTTATCTTGTGCGCCAATCCGGATGGCGTGGCGCTGGGTACGCGCGGAAACGCTAATGGTGTTGACTTGAACCGCAATTTCAAGACGCTGAATTTTTCGACGGAAAAGGTCGGTTCGCGTTCAATCCTAGAATCGGATCGCGATACGCTATTGTCGCCAGGAGCGGTGCCCGGGAGCGAACCGGAGACGCAGACGCTTGTGTCTCTTGTGGAACGGTTGAAGCCCGCGAGCGTGCTTGCTATGCATGCGCCGATGGGTTGTATAGACGCTCCGCAAAAGACTAAACTTGTCGAAGATTTGATGGGGGTGTTCAACTTGCCTTGGCTCCCGGATATCGGTTATACGACGCCGGGTAGCTTCGGGACGTGGTGTGGCGAACGTAACCTGGAATGCGTGACGCTGGAACTCCCGCGCATGTCGCTGGAGCATTTGTTCGACCGCTATGGGAAAGCGTTTGCGGAATTTTTACAGGGGTATGAGGTATGAGCTCGCACTAAAGTGCTTTGAGGTCGCTTCGCTGTGAGAAACTATAAAAAAGAAAATCCCGCAACATTGTGCGGGAAGACATCGTAAAAAGAACAGGTTTTAGGTCTTAGGAAAAAAATGGCACCGCGACTGCGGTGCTTTCTTTCGTCTTTCGTCTGTAGCCCGCTTTTGCGGGCGTTCTTTCGTCTATATCCTACTACTTTTTACCCGCTTTCGCTTCTTCAATGATTTGCTTGCGGTAGGCGATTCCTACGCCAAAGCCGATGAGCATGTAGCAGGCACCGAGAAGGAGCAGGTATTCGAGAATGAACGGCACCTTTTCGTTGTAGAAGAGGAGACCGGCAATGTAGGTAAGCACGATCAGCACAATCTGGAAAATGTTGAATGCCTTGTTCTTGCGCGGCTGGAGTTTCGGGAGGAACAACGGGCTCACCATCAAAAATGCGGTAGCGACAAATACGATGAGCGGAAGCCAGAAAAGGAACGTGCTGGAATCAGCGAAAACGCCTTTGCTCATGAGGAATACGATGAGGGTTGCGTTCACCATACCCGCAAATGTGGAGGGAAGCCCGGAGAAGTGGTGGTGGTACGTGTCGGAATCGCAGGCGTTGTATTTGGCGAGACGCATGGCGGCGCAAAGTACGTAAATGGCGAGCGTCACCGTCATCAGGAGTCCGTGATTCGAGAACCATTCAGGGGCGTAGATTTTGTAGCAGAAGAAAAAGCAGAACGCCGGGGCGAGACCGAAGGCTATCAGGTCGGCCAGGCTGTCGAACTGGGCTCCGAATTCGGAACTGGCGTTTACGAGTCGCGCGGCAAAACCGTCGAGCTTGTCAAAGAGGGCGCTCAGCATGACAAAGTAGGCACCCATGCGGATTTGGTCTGCCGTACTGAACGAACTGAACGCTCCGGTTGTCCAGCAAATGGAAAAAACACCCAGCAAAAAATTCATGCTTGTGAAAGCATTTGGCAAAATAAAGCGTAGTTTCTGCACCATATACTCCTTTAAATGGTGACTTAAAGATAATTTTTTTTGAAGAAAAGGGGAACTTTTTTATTGATTACGCTGTTATTCGACAGGTTTTATTTCCCAAAGTGCACTTACGCCGGTGGTCACGACGAGATTGTCTGGCGGTGCGTATGGAGTTTCGGCTGTGGGGAAGTTTGTCCAGTGTTTTGTGGAAAAGTTGTAATAGGTCGCGGGCCTGTACATGACTGGCAGGACGGGAAGGGCCTGCATGAACCGCTTGTTAAGTTCGCGGTATGCCTGCTTGAGCTCCTTTTCGTCTGTAATTGTCGGAATCATGTTTAACAGGGCGTTTATTTTTATGTCCTGGAATCGTCCCTGGTTCGAAAACGCTTCTTCGCCAGCGGGCTTGTAGGCGTTAAGGCTCATGAGGTGGTTGAATCTGTTCCAGGGGCTCGCTACGGAATGCTCTGTAGGGGGCGTTCTCATGGACAAATCGAACGTGCCGAGACGGAGGTCCATGTTCCAGGTTCCGTAATCGACGAACTTGGGGACTGCTTCAATCCCGATTTCGGCGAACGATTCGGCGATGACGTTGATGGCCTCGTTCCAGTCGGTCCAACCTTGCGGGCATTCAATGGAAATGGTTCGAATCGGCTTTTTCTTCTTGTCGAGGAGTTTTCCCTCGGCGTTCCAGGAATAGCCCGCACTAGCGAGGATTTCACGGGCCTTGCTCGTATTGTAGCTGTAACCGTAAAGTTCGGCGTCTTCCTTGTTGTAGTAGGCCTTTTCGGCCCCGAAGGGGAGTATGAGACCGGGCTGTATGGTCGGCGTGTAGTTGGAAACCGCACGGACCTTGATTTTCTCGAAATTGATGGCGTGGGCGAGGGCGCGTCTAAAATTTACGTTGTTGAACGGTTCCTTTTGCGTCGCCACGACGAGGACTGTGATGTTTGCCGGCAACTGGTAGGGCTCTTCGCGGCTCCAGGCGCGGATGTTGTCCTTTGACTTTTCCCAGATTCTTGGAAGGTAGATGGAGGATATGTCCAGGTTCCCGCGAACCATGGCGTTGTTGAAGTTGTCGTTGTTGTCGTAAATGGGGTGGATGATATACTTAGGCGCCGGCTTTTTGCCGTTGTGCCTGCTTATTCCCCAGTAGTTCTCGGAGCGCTCCAGCACGATTTTGTCGGGGGCGTAAGTCTTGAGGATATAGGGGCCCGAGGCGACCGGGAGGGAGTCGTTCTTGAACTTGAAAATGACTTCCATGTTGTAGGTCTTACCGCTTCTTGCGGACTTGATCAGCGGCTCGAAAACGGACTTGGGGAGGATGGAGGTCTCGGCGATGGCGTCCAGCGCCATGAGCGGGTTACGCTTGGCGGGAAGATGGAACGTAATATTGTTGTTCCCGTCATCCGTAATGGTCTTGATGTACTTCCAGTTGTCGTGATGGGCTGTCGGGAGGATGGAATCGATTCGGAACGTATAGATGACATCGTCCGGCGTGACTTTTTCCCCGTTGTTCCATTTGGCTCTCGTATCCAGGTGCACGGTGATGCTCGAATCGGTTGTGATGTAGCTGTCGGCCAGCATCGGGTCCAGTTTGCCTGTGAGTTGGTTGTAGGCGAGGAGCGACTCGTACATGATCCGTACTTTTCCGTCTGTCGGAAAGTTCGGGTTACGGTCTAGCGGGTTGAACGACGTGGGGGGAGCCCATTCGAAACCGCCGACATAAAGTGTCTCGTTCCGCGGGTATTCGGATGCGTTCTCCGGTGTTTTGGGCGCTTTAGAAATTTCGTCCTTGCAGCCTGTAGCGGTAAGGGCCACAGCAAGGGAGAGGCCGCATGACGGGACTAATTTTTTTAGAATAGCGCTCATTGAAAAACCTGTAGGAGTTTATGAGCATAATGTAGTGAGATTTTGTTAAAATGACTACTAAAATTTAGTTTACCATACTCTAAATTAGAATGTTAGAGCGGAAATCCGTACAGGACGCGTTTGGGGGAGGCGCTGAACAGCGTGTGGTTCAAGATAAAGGGTGTGCCGGCGCCGCCCGGTGTGCTGAACGACTTTACGACTTTTCCGTCCTTGAGCGAAAGGGCTATGATTTCGGTCCCTTGGTCGATCCATGCGTTTCCATCGTAAATGAAGGGCTTGGAGAATACGGATTTTTTTCCCTGGTATTTCCAAAGGGGTGTCCCGATGTTTGAATAAAGTAAAATAGACTGGTCGGCAAGCGAGATGATTATCTTGTCGTCGTTTTGGTCCCGGAGCACCTGCATGGAGACGATGGGATATTCCATGAGCACTTGAGTGGGGGTGAAGTCCTTCTTTTTCGTATTTTGCAGGAACAGTTTATTTGTGCTGGAAACGAGCACCAACGTGGAGTCCAGCCCTTCCATGCCGGTGATGTTCAGTTGCACCTTGTTCGTGAAGTTCTCCACGGCGAGTCCGGAATCGTCGCTTAGTCGGATGAGTTCTCCGTCGAGGTTGCAAAGTTGCAAGTAGCGCTGGAACTTGACAACGTGGAACGGCATGGAATACACTTTGCGGGACCATATGATGCTGTTCGACGGGCGAGAAATCTTGAGCAGGAATCCGTTCCATGTCGAGGCGTAGATGTAGTCGCCCGACATCGTGAAGTTGAACGCCTTGCCCGGCAATTGCAGGGGCTTGTTGAACGCGTCCTTGTTCATGTCATAGACGTTCATCTGGTAGCCGGTCGAAATGACGATGGAGTTCTCGTCGGACTGGATGACTGGGGCGTTCCCGATCTTGCCGATATACTTGCTCCAGCGCTGTTCCCCGGTTTCGGCGTTGATGCATATCAGCTGCTCTGTTGCCGGATCGACCGTGTAAAGGTTCTTTTTGGAACCGAGAAATTGCGGGTACATGGTCTTGGGCGAAATGTTGAGCGGGCTTACGAATTTTGCGCCGATGACTTTGCCGTAGTAGCCGAGGATGGTGTTTGCGATGGGGGCGTTCCCGATGGAAAGGCGGACGGCTTCGGCCCAGGCTTTTTGCCGTTCTTTTTCGGAGGATTTGGTCTGCTCCAGGTTCAAGGCCTTGAGAAAATGGGCTTCGGCGTTGCCGGGCTCGTTCTTGATGATGGTGTCGATAACCGTATTGATGTTGTCCCAGCGTCCCTGGTTCGCCTGGAATATGGCCTTTGCGGCAAGTTTATTGGAATAGAGGGCGCGTTGCCCGTAATAGTGGGCGTCTATTGCGTAAATCCGTTTGTCGTTAAAGGGAATGTAGATGTACTTGTGCTTGATGATGGGACGTGTCAAGGGGGCCCTGCCGAAGTTAAAATTCCACAGGGGGCGGAGTAGCGTATCGACCGTGATGAGGGCGCCTTCGTTCGAGAACAGTCCAAGAGTTCCTTGGGCGAGCGGGTACATGTTCGAGGCGTTCGCGCGGATGCTCGAAAGAATTGCCCCGGTGGATTTTTCGTAAAGCGTTATTTTCCCGGAGGCTTCCAGCGTGACGATGTTGTTTTCGAACGACTGGATGCTTTCGATGTTTCCGACGTTCACTTTCCAGAGAGGAGCCTTGTTGTCTTGCGATGAGTAGCAGAACAGGATGTTTCCGGCGATCAGGTAGATGAAATCTTTATAGACGAATGTTTGCTGGATAATGTCGTATTGCGCGATGGTAAACGATTCGGTGGCCGTGGCGGGCGAAATGAAGTGCAGCGCGTTGTCGGAGCAGTTCATGATGAAGTTGTCGTTCTTGAACGTCTCGTTTTGCAACCGGCACGAGGAGAATTCATTGTCCCCCCTTACCAGGGAGCCTTTGCGGTTGATGATGTAGATATCCCTGTCCGTCATGGCGAGCGCGTTCCCGTTGACGGCTGCAAACTGCGAGATGTTCTTTATGCTGTACGAAACCTTCTGGTTTGGCGAATTGTGCGGCTTGTAAAAGAGGGAATCCCTTGCGGAATTCTGGTACCACATTCCATCTGAATCGATATGCAGGAGGTGGGCGCCCTCTTCGATTTGGGCGGGAATTTCCGTGATTTTACCATTTTCGACTTTGGCGATATGACCGTTCTCGAAAAGAATGTTCGCGTTTTTTCCGTCAAAGATTTTTCGGATGGGGCTCCGGAGCGTAAGTGTCTTTTTTAAAAGCTTTTCCGGGGAAAAACTGGTGGCGGCGTCCCGTTCGGCAAGCCAGTAGGCTTTGCTTGTCATCGTATTTATCGACTGGCAGCGGTTGTAAAAATGGTTCGCCTGAGCCTTGTTGTTGGCGAGGTCGTAGATTTTCCCGAGATAGAAAAATGCGGATTCCTTGTCGTCGGGGTCCCCTTGGCGGGATATTTTTTCGAGCAGTCTTATGGCGTCATCGACTTCGCCCTTCATTTCGAAAAGGTAGATGGCCTCCTGAAGTTGCGATGCCATTTTACTGGCGATTGCCTGACTTGAAAATAGCGAACAGAGGGCGAGGACTGCTATAATCCACGTCTTGACGAATCCGCTATTTTTTTGTCTGGTATTACGCATCGAACTTGTAGCCCGCTCCGCGGATGGAAAGGATGATTTTCGGGTTCGCCTGGTCGTCTTCCAGCTTGCGCCTCAAGTTCACGATATGGTTGTCGATCGTTCGCGTGGAGGGCATGTTTTCTGGAGTGTAGCCCCAGAGGTCCTGCAGGAGGTCTTCGCGCAACACGACTTCGCCGCGGCGCTGCCAGAAATACTTGAGAATCTGGAATTCCCTGGTCGAAAGTTCAAGCGGTTCGCCGTTCTTGGTGGCGATGAACTTCTTGAAATCCAGGTGGATGTCCGCAAAGTCGATGGCATCGACGGAAGCGAGCTGCTTTGTCGGGCGTGCCTGCGTTTGCAGGTCAATCCTGCGGAGGAACGCTTTGACGCGGGCGAGCAGTTCCAAGATTGAAAACGGCTTCGTGACGTAGTCGTCCGCGCCCATGTCGAGACCTGCGACCTTGCTTGTCTCCTCGGTCTTTGCGGTGAGCATGATGATGATGCATTCCGGGTGTTTCTTGCGGATGAAGCGACAGACTTCGAAGCCGCTTTTTTTGGGGAGCATCACGTCCAGCAAAATCAGGTGCGGCTGGAAAGAGTCCGTCTTGGCGATGGCTTCTTCGCCATCGCATGCCGTTTCGACTTCGTAGTTTTCGAGCTCGAAGTTGTCCTGAAGCCCAAGCCGGATGATTTCTTCGTCCTCTACGATGAGAATTCTATGTTGTTGCATAATCATTCTGCCTTTTTGAATCTTACGGTGAATGTGGAACCCTTGCCGGGTTTGCTGGTGAGCGAAATGGTGGCATGGTGTGTTTCCGCCACGCGTTTCACGATGGCAAGACCGAGTCCTGAGCCTTTCGTGCTGCGCGTCATTTCGTCACCGACCCTGTAGAAATCATTAAATATATTTTTTTGCTCCGAAGAGGGAATGCCGATGCCGGTATCGGCTACGGAGAAAACGACCCTGTCTTCGTCCGGTTCGACGTTTATGGTGATGTTGCCCGGGGCGTTCGTGTATTTGATCGCATTTTCGATAAGGTTCTGCACCAGGCTGTAGAGGGCCGTGTAGTCCCCGGTGACAAAAAGGTTCGGTTCGATATTCGTGTAGAACGTGAGTCCTTTTTCGACGCCGATGTCCTCGACGTTGTCAAAAACCTTCTGGACGCAGGCGGAAAGGTCCAGCTTTTCCCAGTGGAAACCGCCCTTGCCGTGTTCCATGCGCGTATAGTTCAAAATGGCCCCGATCAGGTTTTCCAGTCGGGTCGCCTCCTTGCCGATAAGTCCCGAATATTCTTGCACTTTCTCGACTTTCTGTACGCGCCCTCGGGCCATCATTTCGGCGAACATCTTGATGGAGGTGAGCGGAGTCTTGAGTTCGTGCGAAACGCTCGAAAGGAAGTTCGCCTTCATGGCCAAAAGCTTATGTTCTTGCGTGAGAAAACGGAACATGACGATGGAGCCTAAAAGCACCGTTATAAGCGAGAACGACAGAAGACCGTACATGAGGAACATGCGTTTGCGTGTTTCCATCTTGATCTCGTCCAGTCCTTTTTCGTATAAGGTAAGCGACCAAGATATAGCCTTGTCCAGAACCCTTTGGCTGAGTACGGCGGAACTGTCCGAAACGTGTCCCAAGATGAGCGTCTTGTCGGAACCTTCGGTAATGGAGTAGGGGATGCCCTTCCAACCCTGCACCACGGTTTTGAGCTTGGAACGCATGCGTTCGCGGTATTCGTCGGTGTTGACCTTGGCAAGCACGACCTGGTCGCCCGACAGGATGGGGTAGCTCATCTTGATGAACGTCACCTTGCGGTCGTTCATGATGTCGATGCCGTTCTTGGTGACCGTTTCCTTGTCCAAAAGCGCCTGGACGATATCTTTGTTGTTGAAGAATATGTCCATGTAGCCGAGCTGTCGGTTGAAGTTCTCGCGCAGGTTCCAGAAAGCTTCTCGTTTTTCCTGGCTCAGATTTTCGAAGGAGAGAATTTGGGTGAACATCGTCTCGAAGAAAAACTTTGTCGAGGGGAGGTTCTCGATGTTCTTGCTTTGAAGGAACTGGTTCAAGACGGAGAGGCTGTAGTCTTCGGCCTCCTTGTGCTTCTTTTGTGCGACAAGGATTTCAAAGTGAAGCAGGTTCACGGAGCGTGTGAGGTCCGAATGGAGGTAGCCCTGTTGGTGCGGGTGTTCTTCGAGAATGTTTAAAAGACGGAGCGCTTCGTCGTAATCTTTTGTTTTGTAGGCGATGCGTACCAGGCCAAGGATGTTCTGGATCTGGTCGTCGATGGATTCGAACGAAAAACGCAGCTGCCTTGCCGAACGGGAGAGGCTTGCGGGTTGCGGTATGGCCGACGTGACTTCTTCGCGGAACAGCATCTTTTCGAGACGGCTTGCGACGCTGTTCGAATAGTCCGAGGTTTTCGAAAAATGCTTTGACGAAATGTCGGGGTAGATGAGGACGCCCTTGTTGTAAAGGAACGTGGCCTCGATACCGTTTACGGTCTTGAACTGTGTTGCATTTCCGAAGTCGAGCAGGTTGTGCGGCTGTTCATAAAGGTAAAGCGATGCGGACTTGATTTCCTGGAAAATCTTGCTCTGTTCTTTGCTGATAGCCGATTCGACTTCTTCGCGGAAAGCGGCCGTGCTTTCGGTGAAGTTCTTCTGTGCGAGGTACGCTTCGTTCTGGATGTTCCGGACGCTCAAAAACGAAAGAATTGCCGTAGGCAGGACAATTCCCCCTGCAAAAAAGGAAAGAAAGAGAAGATTGCTTCGTGATATCCGCATTGCTGGCCATACCCTTAGAATGGAATATGTGCCGACAATTCAGGATAATTCAGGATGAGGACACTTCCGGCCATGAGTATCGCAAGAATCGAAATGGCAATACCGATAATTATCAATAAGTTCTTTGTCACTGGGCCAGGTTCGCTTTGTGTGTTATGGAAACCTTGTGTCCGACTTCTATATGGCGGCTGTTCGAATAAACTTCACGGACGAGAACCGTCGATTCGTTGTCGGTCGCTCTCGCGATGACGCCCCGTCCAAGGAGTCTAGGGGCTAGGCCTGCATCGGAATTGTCTTCTTCCCAGATGGCAATGGCATCGCCTGTACTGAAGCCCTGTTTTTCGCCTTTATCCACCAAAATGTAGGCGTATGCACCGATGATGAGCATCGGGTCCATTGTATAGCGGATCATCGCCATCTCCTCGACTCGCGCTTCGGGAACGGCGGTGTAGCCGGAAACATTCAGGATGTCGAGAGGCTGTTTGAGGCGTGCCTTGGCATGGTCCAGCTTGATTTCCTTGAAACTTTGGACAATCATCGCTCTCGAAAGCGTATCGCCCACGCTTGTAATCTTTGCGTAGCCCGAAAGCCTGACGAGCGCGAAGTAGTCAAAACTCTTGCCCTTGTGCGTAGGCACTTCGATGGAGCGGGCATCCAGGATTTCGACCAGGTCGCCTTTTTTGATGCCGGGGTTCGTCTTGCGTCCGACGCCTATGACAACTTCGGATTCAGGGATATGGATAATCGGCGCCTTCTTTTCACCAGTCTGGATGGAGAAGTATCTCTTGTCCTTCTTGATGGAATCGAGGGTGTAGATTTCCGGGGCCAAAATTTGGTAGTAGCCGTTGAAAATTTTCGGCTCGGGACGTTTCTGGTAGATGTATGTATCGGCGATTTTTTTCTTCTTCTGCTTCTTGTCCTTGTCGCGGAGGTTGCCGAGCATGTTCTCGAAGTCGCCGTTGCGGGCGTCCCTCTCGTCGCAGCCGACGGCCTTGATATACTTTGGCAAGTTGGAATCGGCGATGGCCGCTTCGCACGGTCTCGTTTTCGGGAGACGGTAGCCGTCGTCCTTGATGCCTTCGCCCAGATAGATGGAGTCGCCCGGATAAATCCAGTGCGGGTCTTCAATGTGCCTGTTGTTTTCCCAAAGGTCTGGCCAAGCGAATGGATCGTGCAAGAATTCATCACTTAAGTCCCAAAGGGTATCGCCTTTTTTAACCACATAGGCTGATGCAATCAGAGCCGAAAGACCGAGACAGATCGAAGCACATTTAAAAAATCGCATACGTTTCCCTTCGCCAAATAATTAATGTTTTTTTTAGTTATCAGTCATTAATTTAATCTTTTCTTTGCCTAAAAGATGGTGTTTGTTGCACAAAATGCGGAATTTCACACTTTTTCGAGCTTTGCGGGCGTTCCTTGGGGCGCTGGATATTTCTGGAACGGTGTGCCATGGCCGGATTCTGGCCCAGGAGGCCTACTCTGTCCGGGACGAACAGAAAAAGAATTTCGAAACGTCCGCTGCCCGGTTCGAGGTAAAGCGGGATGCTCTTGCGTAGCACGTATCCTTCGTTTCGGAAAGCCTTGATTTCGCGGGAGGCGGTTTCGAGGTTCCCGGTCTGGAGGAGGATCCTTTCGGGCCTTGACGCGGCTAGCGTCTGTTCTACGTTCGAGGGGAGAATGTCTTCGGCGTTCAGGTTGATGTAGAACGTCCAGCGGCCTTCGGCGTTTTCGCTCCTGGAGAAAAATTTCGAAATGAAGTTTGCGTCCAGGTGGCTGCGGTGGAAACGCATGTTGGACGTGGAAAGGTTCCGGATGTTAAGCTTGGAAGACTGCATGGCGGATTCTCGGCAGTCCATCGATTCGACCTGCTTGAAATATGCGGCAAGCGAAGCCGAGATATACGAAGAACCGGAGCAGAATTCAAAGAATCGGTCTTCACGGTTCGGATGTATAGCGTCCTTGATGCGCACGGGGAGGTTCAGCCATGCGTCCTTGATGCGGGGCGTCCAGTCCAGAACATGCATGCAGAAGCCTGTGCCGGCGATAGGCATAAAGTCGTTGCCGAGGGAGCATTTGGTTTCAATCTTCATTCCCTGAGCATCGGCGGGGTTGAAAAGCCGGTCGGGGAGGCACTGAATCTGGTGGCAGCTGATGACTTCGGGGCAACTGCGTTCGATGAAATCGATAAACGTCTTGTAGCCGTGCGCGGAGAGTTTCCCTTTGACATTCACCTGGACGAGAAGCGCAAAGCGTCCGTCGCCCGTGGCACGGAACCAAATCTGGCGCAATGCTTTCTTGAATATGTGGAGATGGTCTTTGTGAAGTTGTTCCATGACACGGTTCACAAGCTCGATCGGCTTCATGTCGCGGGTCGGAGCGTCGATGGTCAAGAACTCCTGTTTCCCGCGGTATTCCTTGACAATTCTCCAGTCGGAATGCTCGGGGATGGCGTCGGCGGTAAACCAGGCTTGCAACTTTCCTGGAATGCGGTCGTTTTCCATCCATGCTGAAACTTGCGCCTTGATGTCATCGAACGTCATGATGCGGCGGACGACAGGCGCTGCGGATTTTTCCGCCTTCTTGGCTTCGTTGAGTTTGTCGCTATTCCGGACATCGGATTTTCTGGAAGCGTGGAATTTGCCTCCGGCGAGGGGCTTGCCGATTCTGTTGCCTTCGGAACGGCGGGGAAAACGATTGTTTTGTTTGTACATCTTTATAATAGTGTTGAATGTTTAAACGACAAATCTAGGATAAATCCAGGAGCATTCGCGGGCGAGAGTCTTGGGGAATTCGCGGAACGAACCGTTAATTTGGTACATGTTGAGGCTCCCTTCCACAGGCGAGAGCGACATGACGCTGTCGGCGCGCGCTTCGAGGTAGGGGTATTCATCGATGTTGCACGAAGAGACTACGGCGCATCCAGTGAGGGCTATAATCGTGTCGACCATCTGCATGAGAATTTGGTGCGGCGAACCGCTAAGCCTTGCGGACTTGGGATTGTGGAGCACTGCTGAAATCGGGTCGATGACGACAACCTTGTAATCGTGGTTTTCGAGTTTCTTGGCGCCCTGGATACGCTTTGCGATAAGTTGTGCGATTTCGAGCGGCGAGAGCGCCGTACCGCGGAGGTTCAGGAAACCGAACTTTGGCGTGCTGGCATTTAGCTTGCGCTTGGTGGCCAGCAAAAAGAGTCTGTTTAAAAACACGGACTTTGTAAGTTCCATATTAATGAACAAAACGTCGTTCGAATTCGTCGTGTTACCGAACCAGTCTTCGCCATGGCAAATGGATAGCGCCATGTCCATGAGGGCTAGCGATTTGCCGCTTTTGGGCGGTGCCGTAAACAAGAAAAATTCGCCGGCGCGCAGAACGTTTTCGATAATGCAGGCATCTTTCTTTGGAGCCTCTTCGCTATCGCTAGCCAGTTCAATAAGCGGCTTGCCGTCGAGCGAGTATTCCGCCCATTCGCGCCATTCCGTAAAGTTCTTGGCGCCCTGTTCCAAAGCGATGAGGTATTGCTGTTTTCCGTTGCGTAGCACACCCGGCATGCGAACCATCTGGTTGGGCTTGCGGTTGCCGTCATCGACCTTGAACCCTTGCGAATCCAGGGTCTGGAACAAAAAGTCGACACGTTCGTTGTATTCTTCGAGATCGTTCGCTTCAATCTTGATCCATGCCTGCACGGAATTCGCGCCCGTGTTGACAAGCGCTGCGCAGGGGAGGTTCAACGCTTTGTAATAGGCGAGCTGCTTGGCAAGCGACATCTTCGGGTTATCGACGACAACATAACGGTAATGCCAGCTTTCGTCGGTGGCATCCGCACCGCTCTTGACGGCGTTAATGGTCAGGAGCGCTCCGTCAGGGCTGTCGAGCTGCTTCATGATTTTCTTGAGCGCTTCGTCTTGGCCGATAATATTCGATACAAGTTCCTGTGAACTTGTCGGTGTGTTCGAAATCTTGAATTCGACCGTTTCGTTAGGCTTGAACGTGGCCGCTAAAAGTTTTGCCAAGTCTTTTCGCCAGTCGGCTGCTGGCCACGGAATCGAAAGCGCTTCGGGGTCAATTTTGAAGTTTTGCAGGAGTTCCAACGACTGGGTGTCTAGCCCAAGCGCAATCATCTGCTCCATCATGCTTGCCGAAATCGGCGAGATGATGGTGGGACCCATGGCGGCAACGCCAGGGGCGACATTCGGCGCGACACCCGGTTGTGGCTGGGCATGTGCAACCTGGGGCGCCTGGGCCTGCGCGGCAGCTTGTGCTGCAGCCTTCTTTTGTTCTTCCTCGCGTTCTGTTTTTCTTTTTTCTTCGGCGAATGCGTTGCGCAAAATCGTTTCGACTTCATCAGCCGAAAGACCTTCGTCGCGAGCTTTTCCGCCCAGCTGGAATGTGGCGTCCATGAACGTCCAGCCTTCGTCTAAAGCGGCAACGCCGGCCTGGAACAAAGCTTTCTTTAGTTCGTTCAAGTCGGCGAATTTGCTCTTTACGAAGTCGTTGAGAATTCTTTTTCCGTTTTCCATGGACACCTCCAGGTTGTTACTTTAGCGGGTCATTTTTCGGGTCGAGCTTACCTGTCTTCACGTATTCCTGAATGTCTCGGGAAATGCGCATCGAGCAGAACTTCGGGCCGCACATCGAGCAGAAATGCGAGGACTTGGCGCCGTTGCCGGGGAGCGTCTCGTCGTGGAATTCCACGGCACGTTCCGGGTCGAGCGAAAGCGCGAACTGGTCGTTCCAGCGGAAGTCGAAACGGGCGCGCGAAAGGGCGTCGTCGCGGAAGTGGGCGGCAAAGTGGCCCTTGGCAAGGTCTGCTGCATGGGCGGCGAGCTTGTACGTCACCACGCCTTCGCGAACGTCGTTCTTGTCCGGGAGTCCCAAATGTTCTTTGGGCGTCACGTAGCAGAGCATGGCGGTACCGAACCAGCCAATCATGGCGGCTCCGATGGCGGACGTGATGTGGTCGTAACCCGGTGCGATGTCTGTCGTGAGAGGGCCAAGCGTGTAGAACGGCGCGTTGTGGCACATTTCAATCTGTCGGTCCATGTTTTCGCGAATCTTGTGCATCGGCACGTGACCCGGACCTTCGATAATAACTTGTACGCCCTTCTTCCATGCAATTTCGGTGAGTTCGCCGAGCGTATCGAGTTCGGAGAACTGGGCCATGTCGTTTGCATCCGCAATGGAACCCGGACGCAGCCCGTCGCCCAAGGAAACGCAAACGTCGTACTTCGCGAGAATGTCGCAGATTTCGTCAAAGTGCGTGTATAGGAAGTTTTCCTGGTTGTGCACCATGCACCAGCGGGCGATGATGGAACCGCCGCGGCTCACGATGCCCGTCGTACGTTCCAAAGCGAACGGCACGTACTTGAGCAAAAGCCCGGCATGAATCGTAAAGTAGTCTACGCCTTGTTCGGCCTGTTCGATAAGCGTATCGCGGAACACTTCCCACGTGAGGTCGTCGGCAATGCCGTTCACCTTTTCGAGTGCCTGGTACATCGGCACCGTTCCTATAGGCACGGGGCTGTTGCGCAAAATCCATTCGCGCGTCTCGTGGATGTCCTTGCCGGTCGAAAGGTCCATCACCGTGTCTGCACCCCAGCGCACCGACCAGACCATCTTTTCGACTTCCTGTTCGATGGAAGAGGCAACAGAAGAGTTACCGATGTTGGAATTGATTTTCGTGAGGAAGTTGCGGCCGATAATCATCGGTTCGCATTCCGGGTGGTTCACGTTGGCGGGGATGATGGCACGGCCTTCGGCCACTTCCTTGCGCACGAATTCCGGCGTGATGGCGTCACCCTTGCTACCAAAGATTTCGTCCATTTTCTGGTTTTCGCGAATGGCAACGTATTCCATTTCACGAGTGATGACGCCTTCGCGGGCGTACTGCATCTGCGTCTTGTGGGCGCCGTCTTTTTCCAAGCGTTCGCGGATCCATGGTTCACGAATGCGTTCAAGTCCTTTCTTTACATCAATCGTCTTGTCGGGGTCGCCATAAGCGCCACTCGTATCGTAAACAGGGAGCACGGGGCATTTCGGGTCGTCGAGCGAAATTTCGCGCATGGCGACTTTCAAGTCCGGGAAAAGCTTACCGGGTACATAAATCTTGCGAGACTGCGGAAACGGCTTGAAAAAGCCATTGGTTTCAGACATAAACGTTCCTTTTGTTCAATTACGAACCAAGTTCAAGGGGTATAATCTCAGCCGACGATGGGTACGGCACCCCGCCAATAATATAGAACATTTGCAACGTCATCCTGAGGGCGAATGCCCGAAGGATCCAGTGATTTCTAGGCAGTAGGAAGTGGTTAGTGGTTAGTAGAATTCAACTAAGGTGAAGTGATGCCAAGTTTCAAGTTTCTATAGGCTCAAAGTAAACTTTGGTGTAGTATGAAGTCGAAGAACTTAAATTTGTATATTGAGCAATGTTTATGCGTAAACGAATTCCCCTTTTATCCCTGATTTGTTTTTTGTTGCTCGCAATGATTGTCGCGTGCAGTATGACTGGCCGTGACCAAGCCTCTAATTGTATTTGTACAGCGGATGCTTTTGCTTTAGAATCTGCAAAGAGTAAAAATGTCCTGTTTGATTCTCGCGATTGCCAAAAATACAAGACCGTAAAAATTGGCAAGCAAACTTGGATGGCCGAGAATCTGAATTATAAGATGCCAAATAGTTATTGCTATGGAGAAAATGCAGAAAATTGCGTAAAGTATGGGCGACTTTATACGTGGGACGCTGCAAAAGAGGCTTGCCCGGCTGGTTGGCATTTACCGTCTCAAGCAGAACTGGTTACTTTATTCTATACGTCGGGTGGCCAAATGTCCGCGGGTAGAAAGTTGAAGTCTTCAGGTGGTTGGAATAATTGTGAAAACAAAGTTGGAAATGGGTTGGATAGTTATGGCTTTGCGGCTCTTCCTGCAGGAATTAGGTATAGGGATGACGATTATAATATTGAGGGCTATTACGGTTTTTTCTGGAGTTCTACGGAAAATACTCTTGACAGTGCTTACAGCATGTACATGTATTGCAATGCCGACAATGTCGATTTATTTGGTGACAACAAAAATCGTGCGCTTTCAGTCCGTTGTATCAAGGATGAAGTTCCCGACACGATAAGCTTTCCTCGGATTAGTTCTAGTGAAAATCCCTCTGAACCTCAGCAAAATGATTTTATCACAGACTCTCGTGACGGTCAAACTTACAAAACCGTTCAAATCGGTTCGCAAAAATGGATGGCCCAAAATCTTAACTACGAAACTCCAAATAGTTATTGCTACAAAGATTCTACTGAAAATTGTGCCAAGTATGGGCGGCTTTACACGTGGTCAGCCGCAATGGACAGCGTGGGAATTTATGCCTCAACAGGTAAGGAATGCGGAAAAGGCAAGGATTGCCATTTCATGATTTATCCGGTGCGAGGAATTTGTCCCGATGGCTTTCATTTGCCGACTCAAACAGAATGGAATACTTTGATTTCTGCGGGTTATCAAATTTTTGTAGATTCTTCTGGTTTTGAAGCGAGTTATGGCGGCTTTCGGCATTTTGATGGTGGTTATATTTTTTCAAATAAAAATGCATATTATTGGACTTCTGCAGAGCATGATGCCGGTAAAGCATATTACACGAAATTGAGGCGTTGGAACTGGGAAACGAGCATTGACACCTACGAAAAGAATTATGCGTATTCTGTTCGTTGTGTTCAAGATGAATCCATGGAATCTGATAGCTTGATCAAATCTGCTGGCAAATTTGATGGGGTACCTTCTTTGATTGTTATTCCTGCATCGAATACGGTTAAAGGCTTATTTACGGATTCTCGAGATGGAAAAAAATATAAGACGGTGACGATCGGCTCACAGACTTGGATGGCGGAAAATCTCAACTACAAAATGGAAAATAGTCATTGCCTTGATGATAAAGCACGTAAGTGCGAAAAATATGGTCGCCTTTATGAATGGGCTGCGGCGAGAAATGCTTGCCCTGCAGGCTGGCGTTTACCAACGAAAAAGGAATGGAATATTCTTGTTTCGTCAATAGGAGGTCCTTCTTTGGCGGGATTGAAATTTAGGACATCTAGTGGTTGGTGTAATCATGGAATTACTGAAACTATTTATGGGGAATCTACGATTGATTTTCGGTGCGAAAACTGCTGTTGTCATACAAATGGGACTGATTTATACGGATTCTCCGTGCTCCCTGCAAGCTCATGGGATGACTCGCGATGGAATACAGAAGGGTATACAACGTTCTTTTGGAGTGCTACGGAACATGGAACAGACAACGCGGTAAGCGTAATCTTGTCTGGTGATGACAACGACATAGAGTTCAGTGATTATGAAAAAAGTAAAGGCTTTTCTGTTCGCTGCATCTTGGATTCTATAGTCTCTCCTTCGGCATTTTCTGTTCAAAAGCCTGTAATTCCTGATTCGGTACAGTCGCCCCAGACTGCTGTTGTTCCCGATGATAGTCGTAGTTCGACGGGGATGGCAGGGAATCTCCTAACAGATACTCGTGACGGACTAACTTACAAGACTGTGACGATTGGTGACCAAACTTGGATGGCCGAAAATCTCAACTATAATTCATCAGAAAGTCACTGCTACAACGATTCTCTTGAAAATTGCGCTAAATATGGTCGCCTTTACACATGGGCTAGTGCTGAGAAAGCGTGCCCGGTTGGTTGGCATCTTCCTTCACTTACCGAATGGGATACTTTAGTTTATTCTGTGGGAGGGGCTTTGACTGCTGGGAAAGTGCTTAAATCAACGGAGGGCTGGTATGGGCACGGGAATGGTGTTGATGGTTATGGCTTTTCTGCTTTACCCGTTGGCATCCGGTTTAGTTATGGGGCTTTCGATATTTTTGGACGTCACACGTATTTTTGGAGTTCTACAGAGCATGGTGATAATGAAGCGTATGGACTTAATTTGTACTACTATGGCGATTATGATGATGATTATGTCAGAGAAAAAGGAGTGACTGGTTTTGTTTCATATTACTCTAGTGAACGTGTAAAACTAGTTTACGATTATAAAATCAATGCGGCTCCGGTTCGTTGTATCAAGAATGCGAAATCCAAATCGTCTCGCTTGACTCGAACTAGTTCTCAGGAAAAAAGCCCGGCACAGAATAGGAAGAATGTTTTTACAGATTCTCGTGACAATCGAACTTACAGGACAGTGTCTATTGGCAATCAGGTTTGGATGGCTGAAAATTTAAAATTCAAGACTCCTAATAGTTATTGTTACGAAGATAAGCCATTTAATTGCGCTAAATATGGTCGTCTTTACACGTGGACTGAGGCAATGGGAGGTGAGGATAGTTTCCCGATTTATCCGATACAAGGTGTATGCCCTGCTGGTTGGCACTTGCCAACGCAAACAGAATGGCGAGCGTTGGTCGCTTCTGTTGGAGGCTTTGTTTTAGCGGGTAGAAAACTTAAAGCTGTTTCTGGTTGGGCGAATTATTGGCCCGATGCAAAACTGGGTACGGATGATTATGACTTTTCGGCACTTCCTGCTGGTAAAAAAGATGAAAATGGAAAATACGTTGGCGAAAGCTATGATGCGTATTTCTGGGGTGCCACAGGGTTTAATGGTAAAGATTCGTATTACCTAAATTTGTATTTCGGACAAGAAAATATTAACCAAGGTTTTGTTAAGAGAAATGAGGCCATGTCTGTCCGTTGTGTTAAAGATGAGGCATCGGAAATTTCTGGTATTGGAGACTCGTCGTCTTTTGCATCTTCAGATAAATCCTTGTTCTTGTCGTCTTTGCCCAAAGAAACCTTTACGGACTCTCGCGATGGAAAAATCTATGGCATTGTGACTATAGGCTATCAGACTTGGATGTCTGAAAATTTGAATTTTCAAGCGGCAAACAGTTATTGTTACAAGGATAATCCTGACAATTGCGCAACATACGGCCGCCTTTATACATGGTCAGCTGCGATGGATAGTATTGGCGATTTTTCTCAACATGGTAAGGGTTGTGGTGATGGTAAATCCTGTAACCCGTCTTACCCGGTGCGAGGTATATGCCCTGAAGGATTTCATCTTCCAACGGCTGAAGAATTTAAAACTTTGTATGCCTTTGCCGGAGGAGAACATTCGGCTGGAAAAAGACTTAAGTCTAGAAGCGATTGGTCCGGTTGGTCCACCTGCCGTTGGGCAGGCAGATTTTCTTGTAAAACGTCTGAAAGTGGCAATGGTACAGATGATTATGGATTTACTATGCTACCTGCAGGACGATGGTTTGGAAGTTTTGAATACCTACACGATGAGGCGTTTTTTTGGACATCGGAGGCGTATAGCTCTGGTAATGGATCTACGGAGTACATCTTGGGTAATGCTTATGCGACTTATTTGGAATACGATAGTTTTATGAATATGGATAATGAAGGCCCCTATGTGAAAGCATTTCAAAAGTCGAATGGATTTTCAGTCCGCTGCGTGAAAGATTGATTTAGACGAAGGGTGATGAGAAAATTTATATTCGATCTTTTTTGATTATATCACGATGCTTAAAATCGATTTGGGCGAGGATGACTGCGGTAAACATTAAAATGCAGCCGATTCCTTCTTGAATTGTGAAACGTTCTCCCAGAACAGCCCATCCAGAAATCACGGAAAATACAGATTCAAGGCTCATCAATAGCGATGCTAGGGTGGGCCTTATTTTGTTTTGCGCGATAATTTGCAATGTGAATGCCACGCAGCTTGAAAGAATGGCCGCGTACAAAAGCGGAATCCATGGCTTGAAACTGCTATAGACTTCGGCAATTGTCGCAAATCCTGCGGCGCTCCCTTTCAAATCGACAAAGAACATCGGGAAAATGGAAAGTGTTGCTACTACGAGAAACTGAATCGCAGAAAGCCTTACGTTGTCCAAGTGTGGACCGAATTTTCCGACTACGAGAATGTGTGCCGCAAATGCAAGCGCACAAAGGACAAGTATAATGTCCGATGGCTGGACGGTAAAATCGCCCTTGATGCAGAGCAAGTAAAGCCCCATGACCGTGATGGTAACGCAAAGCCAAATTTTTGGGGAAATCCTCTTGCCGAAAAAAGTGCTCAGAATCGGGACGAAAATGATGTAGCAAGTGGTGAGGAATCCTGCTTTTCCGGCGGAACATCCGAGGTAAAGTCCGGTTTGTTGCAAGTTCATCGCAAAGAAAAGTGCAATTCCGCAGAGCACTCCTGCCTTCCAAAGTTTACGCTTGTCTTCCCTGTTTTGGGGGCACCTTGGATTTTTACCAAGCTTGTCTAAAATGTTGGCAAGCCCGAACAAAATACCCGTCGCAATGAAATTTCGCATGCACACGAATGCAAACGGCCCTACGTCGTTTCCTTCGATTTGTGCGACAAAAATCCAAAATCTGCCATTCTTGCGTAAAAATAGAAATTGCCCAACAACCAAAAAATATTTTTTACCAAAATATCCTTGCGACATGTTTGGTAAATTTGTAATTATGTTCTAAATAAAGGATGGAAATCATGAGTAAACGAGTTGCCTTGTTGCCTTTGGGCGTTTTTTGCGTATTTGCGGCTCTTGTTGCGTGCGGTGATTCTGACGGCAAGGCTAGCGATATTGCAAAGATGTTGTCTAGTAGCAGCGAGGCGATTGAAACTTTCTCATCTAGTGATTCGGAGCTTTCTTCGAGTAGTCTGAGTACGGAAATGTTATCCAGTAGCGGAAAGGCTCCGTCAAAAGTCAAAATCAAATACGGCTTTATGAAAGATCGCTGCGATGGAAAGAAATACAAAACAATGACGATTGGCAATCAAACTTGGATGGCTCAGAATTTTAACTTTCAAACTCCCTATAGCGAGTGTTTTGGTGATGACAAACGCAGTTGTGCTAAATACGGTCGTCGTTACGATTGGGAAGATGCCATGGAAATTTGTCCTGCGGGATGGCACTTGCCGACAATGTCTGAATGGGAACGGTTGATTTCTCTATTGGGCGGAAACGAGGTTGCGGGCAAGTTTTTTAAGAAGGCAAGCGGTTGGGGTAATTCCAGTGAAGTGTTTCGTTTTTGGAGCTCAACAGAATGTTATGGAAAAAATGAGGGGTATGGGTGCCCTACTGCGGAATCTTTCATTTTGGATGGTAGTGAACTTTATTATGCGAAGCAATACAAAAGTGAGTTGAAATCGGTACGTTGTGTAAGAGACGAAAGACGAGAGATTAAAGACGAGAGACGGGAGGAGAATGGGAATAAGGGCGTAGAAAAATCGTTAAAAGTAAAGACTTCTGGGAAAAACGCAACTGTTCGTAAGCATCGCCGAATCATGGGGGTCATGACAGACCCGCGGAATGGTAAATCTTACAAGACGGTAAAAATCGGCAAGCAGACTTGGATGGCTCAAAATCTCAATTACAAAATGGATGACAGTTTCTGTTATGATAATCGTGCCGTAAACTGTGCAAAATATGGGAGTCTTTATGAATGGGCTGATGCTATGAATGCGTGCCCTGCGGGTTGGCATTTGCCGACAAAAGCGGAATGGGATACCTTGATTTCTAATGCTGGTGGAGCGCTTTTAGCTGGTAAAATGCTCAAGTCTAAGCGGGGTTGGAAAAGTTTGAAAGGGAAAAATTTCGGTAATGGTACGGATGCTTTCGGCTTTTCCGCTCTTCCAGCAGGCTATTTTTCGCGTGGATTCGAAAATAAAGATTATAAGGCTTACTTCTGGAGTTCTAGCAAAGCTCCGTCTTATTATGAAAATCTTTTCTTTTATTTGAAATTGGGGGGCGATTATGATAATGAAAAGTATGAACGTCAAAAACGTTATTTTAATCGTTGCGATTTAAAAATAGAACATGATTACAGCTTGCCGGAGGACTATGAACGAGCAGTTTGGTCTGACATGAATCATGATAATCGGCTTTCTGTTCGTTGCGTTAAGGACGATGTTGAACAAACGCACGGAACTTCGGTTCTACAGGCGAGTGATGTGGTTCGACAGGCTCGCCATCCAAGACGAGAAAATGATGCGGGAGCGATTTCATCTTCATCGGAGGCGTTGTTTGTTGCATCTTTTGTTCCGCCTTCGGATGTCGTCAAAGGGACTTTTAAAGATAAACGAGACGGTCGGAAATATAGAACGGTGACGATAGGCAATCAAACCTGGATAGCGGAAAATTTGAAATTTAAATCGGCAAAGAGTTCCTGTTATGAAAATGCTGACAGCAATTGCGTTAAATTCGGTCGTCTGTATCCATGGAACGAAGCTGTGGATGCTTGCCCTGCGGGTTGGCGTTTGCCGATGAAAGCGGATTGGGATACTTTGATTGCTTCTGTTGGTGGTGAAAAAATAGCTGGCAAAATGCTAAGGGCAATGGGTGATTGGGGTGGAATGGGTGTTGTAGGGGCTTTTTTTAATTGTGTTGCGCTGGGGGGGGGGCGTGCTTATTATGCCTCAGACAATGGCTCGGATGATTATGGTTTCTCGGTAATCCCTGCCGGTCGTAGTGAAGAAGTGACTTTTTGGAGTTCTACGGAGTATAGTTCCTATGAAGCTTATATCCTGAATTTATCAGGAATGAATGCACATGCAAAAATTGATGCTAATTATAAAACTGAAAACTTTTCCGTTCGCTGCCTAAAAAATAATGTAAAAAAGGTGTCGCCCTCTTCACTTGTCCGTGATTCCATAACAGATGCTCGTGATGGTCAAACTTACAAAACGGTGGCTATCGGAGTACAAACTTGGATGGCTCAGAATCTCAATTATAAAACCGACAGCAGTTATTGTTATGGCGATAGTGTAGAAAATTGTGCTAAATACGGAAGGCTTTATACGTGGAAAGCAGCGAAGGATGCTTGCCCAGCAGGTTTTCATTTGCCAACACAATTGGAATGGGATAATTTGTTCTTGATGGCGGGCGGACCCTCTTCGGCTGGCGATGCGCTCAGGTCAAAGAGTGGCTGGATGCCGACCCGATGGTGGCAAATAAGTGATAATGGTTCGGATGATTATGGCTTTTCTGCACTCCCTGCGGGGTATTTTGAATCAACTTATACAGATAAAGGTGATAAGGCTTATTTTTGGAGTTCATCGGTAGGCAGTATTGAACATTACAGAGATAGAAACTGCGGACGACATTATAGAGAACTCCCGTATTCGTCTTGGAATCATGGGCGTAGCGTTTGGCTGCGAGGCTCTGCTGTACATTGGACTTATTCGGAAGAATACAAGAATCAAGCGTATTCTATCCGCTGCGTGAAGGACATGGAAAAAATTGTCATCCCGGACACTGCTTTAAATGTTTCACAGGCCGTGCTGGGATTGGATTCTTCGTCATTCTTGGCCACGTCATTCTCGACCGGAGGGAGTGATTCTATGCATTCAGAAACAAAGGTTTCTTCAAAGGCGATTGGATCGATAACAGATTCTCGTGACGGGCAATCTTACAAGACCGTGAAAATCGGCAAGCAAACCTGGATGGCGGAGAATTTGAATTACAAGACCGAAAAAAGTTATTGCTATGGCTTCGATTCGACAAAGTGCCTTAAATATGGTCGCCTTTATTCGTGGGAGGGTGCTAAGGATGCTTGCCCAACAGGTTGGCATGTGCCGAAGCTGACTGATTGGATGACTTTGTTTTTTACTGTGAAAGATACTTTATCTGTGGGACGTGTGCTCAGATCGTCTAGCGACTGGAAAGATTTAAGGGGAAATGAATATGGCAATGGTACGGATGATTACGGCTTTTCTGCGCTTCCGGGTGGCTATATAAATGGTTCTGCACGTGATTTGGGGCATAAAGCGTATTTTTGGGGCTATACAAATGATGGTAAAACGTATTCTATAAAATTTGGAGGGGCTTATGATGATTTAGGATGTGAATTGCAAAAGGAAAAAGAAGAAAAGAATAGATATCCAACATCAAAATTGCTTCAATGGCATCGCTATGATTCTTCGCATGATATAGATGTCTTGAAGAACGAAGATCTTTGTTTGCCGAAGAATTACAATTCGGTTGTTTGGGAATACATATCCGAGGATGCGAATCTGTATGTCCGCTGCGTGAAGGATGAAATTAGTAGGAAGTAGACAGTAGACAGTAGACGGTAGGAAGTAGGCGGAAATTGAAGTTTTGCCGGTCATTTGAGACTTGTTTGTTGTCTTAAAAATTAAAAGGTCTCTATTGACTTTTGTATTATATTTTTTTTTAAGAAAATATAAAGAACGGCTTTTTTTTGAGGAAAAAATGAGCCGAATTACAATTGTTCATTTGAAAGAAAAATTTTTTGAAGAACATGCACCGCAAGCTGAAATATTGAAGAAACCTGGATGACCGCATTTGGTTCTTTTGACAATTGATTTGGGAGTATGATTTTAACATTTTATAGCCACTATTTACTTCCTACTTCCTACTTCCTACTTCCTACTTTTCTACATTTCCCTCGTAAAATTTTAAAAGGACCCAGTTATGGAAATCCCCGAATCTTCGAATTTTATTCAGGACATTATCGTTAACGACCTCCAGACGGGCAAGCGCGACCACGTGTTGACGCGTTTCCCGCCCGAACCGAACGGCTATATTCACATTGGCCACGCCAAGTCCATCTGCTTGAACTTCGGCACTGCCAAGAAGTTCGGCGGCTTTACGAACCTCCGCTTCGACGACACGAACCCGACCAAGGAAGATGTGGAATACGTCGATTCCATCCGCGAAGACGTGAAATGGCTCGGTTTTGAATGGAAAGAAGAATTTTTCGCCAGCGATTACTACGACCAGATTTACGCCTTTGCCGAAAAGATGATTGAAATGGGCAAGGCCTATGTCGAAGACTTGACTCGCAACGAAATGCAGGAATACCGTGGCAACGATGCCGGCAAGCCAAGCCGCCCGAGTCCGTACCGCGACCGCAGCGTCGAAGAGAACATGAAGCTCTTCCACGAAATGCGCGATGGCAAGTACGCTGATGGCGAAAAGTGCCTCCGTGCCAAGGTCGATCTTGCTAGCCCGAACATGAACATGCGCGACCCGGTCATCTACCGCATCAAGCATTGCACACACCACCGCACGGGCGACAAGTGGTGCATCTACCCGATGTACGACTTTGCGCACCCGCTCAGCGACTGGATTGAAGGCATCACGCACTCCATCTGCACGCTGGAGTTCGAAGCCCACCGTCCGCTTTACGACTGGTTCCTCATTGAACTTGGTTTGCAGAATCGCCCGCAGCAGATTGAATTTGCCCGCTTGAACCTCACGTACACGATGATGAGTAAGCGCAAGCTTCTCGAACTTGTGCAGACGAAGGCCGTGATGGGTTGGAATGACCCGCGTATGCCGACCGTTTGCGGTTTCCGTCGCCGTGGCTTTACGCCGAGCTCCATCCGTGAGTTCTGCAGCCGTATCGGTGTCTCCAAGGCCGACTCCATGGTCGATGTGAATTTGCTCTACTTCTGCATCCGCGAAGAATTGAACCAAACTGCTAACCGCGTGATGGCCGTGATTGATCCGGTCAAGCTCGTAATAGACAACTGGGAAGCAGGCAAGGTCGAAATGATCGAAGTCGAGAACAACCCGAACGACCCGAACGCAGGCAAGCGCAAGGTGCCGTTCAGCGGTGAACTCTACATCGAAGCCGACGACTTCATGGAAGAACCGCCGAAGAAGTACTTCCGCCTGAAGCCGGAAGGCGAAGTCCGCCTCAAGGGCGCTTACTTTGTCACATGCAAGAGCGTCGAAAAGGATGCAGACGGCAAGGTCAAGGTAATCCACTGCGTCTATGACCCGCTCAGCAAGGGTGGTGAATCTCCGGATGGCCGCAAGGTCAAGGGCACCATTCACTGGGTCTCTGCTGCACACGCTGTGGATGCCGAAGTGCGCCTCATCGATAACTTGTTTACGCTCGAAGATCCTGCTCAGGTACCGGAAGGCGAAGATTGGCACGATTACCTGAACCCGGATTCCATGGTCATTAAGCAGGCCAAGGTGGAACCCGCTCTCGCCGACGCGAAGCTCGAAGACCGCTTCCAGTTCATGCGTCAGGGCTACTTCTGCCTCGATAGCGAAGACAGTAAGCCGGGCCACCTCGTGTTCAACCGCACGGTGGGACTGAAGGATTCCTTCAACCCGACAAAGTAAATTCGAATTATAACCGTCGCGATACGGCGTTGCTCAACCCCTCACGTACGCTTAGTACGCTACGGGGGCTCGCGCCTTGTCTCGCTTGGTTCTAATCCGAATTTGGATTAAGCAATGTTTCGTTTACGGTTTACTAATCACTAATGACCAATGAACAACTAACGACCAACAACTAAAAAAGAAATTAGGGACGTCCTAACGGACATCCCCTTTGTATGGTGAGGAGTAGTTCTGTTTATCGGCTGATCATTTTGCCGTTGAGCGTTGCGATCCAATGCTTGTTGCGGGTCGCTCGCGGAATATGGAACGACTGCATGCCTGCTGGGATTTGCTTTTCGAAGAGAACGTTGCCGTTGAAGTCCATGAGCCTGAACATGCCACCTCTCTCGCTCTGGACGGTAATCCTGTTTTCGTTGAGAGTGTAGAAGTTCAGTCTTGTTATTTCCAGATGGTCTCTGATTGCGTCTCTCCCAGGATTTGAGCTGCTTGAAGATCTTGAAAACCTGGAATGGCTTGACGAACTCGTATTGCTGCTGGATGAACTCGGATTTGTCGGAGTAGTCGGGTTATCATCGTCATCCTTGTCGTAGTAACCCCAGTCGTCTATGATGAGGGCTTCGGTGACTACGGGGGAGGCTGGCTCGTTGAAACTCATCTGCTGGTCTATCCATGCGAACCTTTGCTTGACATACTTGCGCAGGTGCTCGATTTCGGCATCCCAGGTGGGTTCGTTGTAGTAGTTCATCTTCATGCCCATGCAGAAGCCACCCATGCCGCCGCCGCCCCAGCCGCCCCACATGCCGCCGTTGTTTCCGCCATTATTGTTGCCGGATTCCATCGGGTCGGCGTCGCAGGTGCCGCTAGACTGGCCCAGGTTCGGCCAGCGTTCGAAATTGCGATTGGCCGCATTCTTGAGGACGGTCTTGAGAGAGTCTATGAAGTGGTCAATGTTCTTGGTGTGCCACACGCCACTGCGCAGTTCCGCCCAGCGGGCCTTGTACTTCTGCTGGAAGGTGTTGTTGCTCCAGATGTTCTGGATCCACTTGGCGACAAACCATTCGTTCATGCCGAAAGCGAAGCCTCCGTCATTTGCACTCTGCGGAATACGCCAACCTTCCGCCTTTTCGCCCCCGACACGCTGGTAGGCTCCGAAAGCCAAGTTGAAGTCCCACGGTGCACCGAGCTGGAGCTTGCCGCCCTTGCTGTCCTTGTCCTTGAACATGTAGAAACTGCAGATGTAGGCGTCGGTGTTGTTGGTGACATCTTCGTGGATGATGTAGTCCGTTGCTGCTTCAATATCCAGAATGTCGAGGCAGCCGTTGGTGGTGATGTCGCCTTGGTCGCATTTTTGCTCGATGGAGTTGAAGAAGTTTTGGATATACTGCTGCTGTTCCTTGGTGGTGTTTTCCTTTTTCGGAGAACGCATCACGACAGGGGAGCCGTCCTTGCTCTTGAAACCTTCCTTGTCTAGCCCCTGCGTAGAGTTGTTGTCCACCTTGTCGACGCTCAGCACGTAACCGCCGGTCACGTCGTCGCCGCTGATATCTTCTTCCTTGAGTTTCGCAATATGCACGCGGGCTTTGGCGCGCTTGATTTTTTCAAGCAACAGGTACACGCCCTTGTATTGCCCGTTCAGGTAGAGTTCGAAGAACTTGAATCGGGAACTGTAGCGGCCCGTGCGCTGGTAGAGCCAGTAGGCGAGCGCATTGCGGATGAGCGTCTTGTCAACATACGGTCCGTGGAACACCCAGTCGGCGTTCTTGGGCATGCCTAAAACCTTGAGGCTTGTGTCGTGGCAGGCCGTATCGGCGACGTTCGTGCAGGGGCGCGCCTTGAGTTCGATGCCGTAACCCTTTTTGGGGAAGTCTGCGGAGGTTTGCCCGCGAATCTTGATGCCGATGTTGTATTTTACGCCCTTGGAACTGTCTGCAACGCTGTTCGTGCCTTTGTCCAGGATGCTCATTGTGGCGGGAATCTTGTCGGCGCCCTTCTGGAGCGCTTGCCTATTTTGCGTGTTTATGATGATAAGCGGCAGGTCGTAAGACTGCGCAAACACCGGAATCGCCATGACTAGGACGATGCCATAGAAGAAAATTTTTGATTTGCAGAACATATTATACTCCTTGACCAAACTCCATATAATAATCTATATAATTTGGGAGGTGGAGTATGCATTTATCACAGATTATGCACTATAAGTGTTGACAGTCTGACATCCGCAAATTTCTTTAAAAAAAGTGGCAAAAATTCACAAAAAAGGACATCCCGCCTGGGGGAGGTCCTTTTGATCTGCTCGAATCTATGCTCGGCTATCGGTTCATCATCTTGCCGTTGAGCGTTGCGATCCAATGCTTGTTCCGGGCATTGGTCGGAACTGCTAACGTCGTTACCCCAGTCTTGATGCGAGTCTTATAAAGAACGGCTCCGTTCAGGTCAACAAGTGCAAATGTGCCTCCGACGCTCGTGTGGATTTCAAGGCGTTTGCCGATGACAACGAAGTAGTTCGTTGGAGAGAGTCTGCTTAAATGATTGGCGTCAATGTGGGCTTTACTTGTATCGCCCATTTCCGCTCGCCAGTCGGGTTCATGAATTATAGGCTCGAATACTACAGGGTTTGCCGGTTCCGTAAAACCGAGTTGTTCGTCCATCCATGCTATTCTTTCTTTCACTTTTTTGCGGACATGTTCGAATTCGCCGTCCCAAGTATCGGCGTTGAATCCGCCCATAGCCATGCCCGCCCATTGAGTCCTGATTGTGTTGCAGTATTTCATGGGGAATGGGTCCTCATCATGGGCTCCGCTTACTTTTCCTAAGTTCGGCCATCGTTTGAAGTTTCTTTCAGCGGCACTCGTCAGGGACGTTTTCATGGAGTCCAAATAGGTGTCCATGGTCTTGGTGTGCCAAACACCGCTGCGAAGTTCAGCCCATCGTTTTTTCATTTCGATCTGGAAAATGCTATCCTTCCACATTTCAAGAAGCCATTTTATCGGTTGAACACCGCCTAAACCAGTGTTTTTATAAACGCGATTTATTTCCCATCCTTCAACATAACAGTTTGTGATCGTTGCGAAAAAAGCCGAATCATCGCTGTTAATTTCGTAATTTTCTGGGCGGAAGTCGTTGCATAGAATTATTTCGAAATCCCATGGTGGACCTAAATTTATTTTGCCTACGGTCTTGTTGCCTTGCTCGTCCGTTTCGTCCTTGGACTTGTACATGAAAAAGTTGTTCGCTAAATAAGGATCCATATTGTTGGTGAGTTCTAGATGCAAAAGATAATCTGCTGCGGAAACTATATCCACGTATTTTTCGTATCCACTCCCGCTTTTATCACCTTTATATAATGAATCGAGTTCGCTTAAATAATTTTGTATGTATTCTTTCTGCTCGTTTGTGATTTTTTTCTTTCTAGGGTAAAGCAAAACGACGTTATGACCACCGGATGTCTTGAAATCTCTTGTGGTATAGTCAATCACTTCCCCTGCTCCACGCCTATTGAATTTTCTATCGAATTCCCAAATGTAGCCTCCGGTAAGGTTCTCGCCTTCGGTGTCCGTTTCTTTGAGTTCGCTTACGTTGACACGGTATTTGTCGCGCTTGATTCTTTCGGTTAGCTCATAAACTCCGCGATAGACTCCGTTGATGTACAAATCGAAAAATTTGGTTCGCGGGCTGTAACGGCCTGTTTGCCGAAAGAGCCAGTGGCCAAACGAATTCCTTATCATGCTTTTATCGACATAGGGTCCATGCAAAACCCAGTCGTCGGAGGGCGGGAGGCCGAGCAGGCTTACATTTGTGTCTTTGCCTGTCGCGTCATGGAATTCGATGGTATAGTTTGGCTTGGGGTATTCGGCCGAGGTTCGACCACGGACTTTGATGCCTATGTTGTATTGCGTGCCTTTGGAACTATCGGCGACGTTGTTTGTTTTCCCGTCCAAGACTTTTATGGTGGCGGGTATTTTTTGAATGACATCGTAGTTAACAAAAGCAGCGGTTGCCATGAGCAGTGCTGCTGTACAAAGTAATTTTTTTAGATGAAACATCTTCTCCTCACCCCAATTTTTTATCTCTTAGCGGTTCATCATCTTGCCGTTGAGCGTTGCGATCCAATGCTTGTTCCGTGCGTTGGTCGGAACTGCTAACGTCGTTACTCCGGTCTTGATGCGAGTCTTATAAAGAACGGCTCCGTTCAAATCGACAATGGCGAATGTCCCGCCGATATCTGTTTGAACTTCAATGCGGTTGCCGTTTACGACAAAGTAGTTCGTCGGAGAAAGTCTGCTTAAGTTACTGGCTTCAATATGAGCTTTACTTGTATCGCCCATTTCGGCTTGCCAGTCGGGTTCATGGATGATGGGCTCGAATACCACAGGGTTTGCGGGTTCCGTGAAACCGAACAGTTCGTCCATCTTTTTCATTCGTTCTTTCACTGTTATGCGGACGTGTTCAAATTCGCCGTCCCAAGTGTCTGCGTTGTTTCCGGCCATAGCCATTCTGAATGTTGAATTCCTGCTGGAGTCGCAATATTTCATGGGCTCCGGGTCTCCATCTTGGGTTCCGCTTATTTTTCCTAAATTAGGCCAGCGTTTAAAATTCCTCTCTGCGGCACTTTTCAGGTACGTTTTCATGGAGTCCAAGTAGGCGTCCATGGTCTTTGTGTGCCAAACTCCGCTACGGAGCTCCGCCCATCGTTTTTGAATCTCGATCTGGAAAACGCTATCCTTCCATATTTCAATAAGCCATTTTGCTGGCATGTACGTGTTAAAACCAGAATGAGTATAGCCATTGTAGATTTGTTCTATTAGCCAGTTACCAGTGTCTCTGAAGCCGAATGTGGAATCGGTTTCAGTTTTTTCATCGTTGCTACTTTTTTTCACAGTGCCATTGTTGAAGGCAAGGTAGAAATTCCACGGTGGACCAAGTGTTATTTTGCCAGTGGTCTTATTGCCTTGATCGTCCGTTTTATCCTTGGGCTTGTACATGAAAAAATTAACCACATAGGCATCTCTAATTTGGGTGAGTTCTTCAAGTAATATGTAATCTGCTGCGGATGCTACATCCACGTAGTTTTCGTATCCGCTTCCGTTTTTACCGTCCTTGAATAGTGCTTCGAGTTCGTTCAAATAATTTTGTATGTATTCTTCCTGTTCTTTTGCCAATTTATCCCTTTTGGGATAGCGCAAGAGGACTCTTACTCCATCAGATGTCTCGAATTTTAATTCTGTTTTGGTGGGAATCAGATAATCGGTATGATTTCTGTCGATTGTCCAAATGTAGCCGCCGGTAAGGTTGTCGCCTTCGATGTCGGTTTCTTTAAGTTTGCTCACGTTGACGCGGTATTTGCCACGCTTGATCCTTTCGATAAGCACATAGACTCCGCGATAGAGGCCGTTGATGTACAGATCGAAATACTTGGTGCGTGGGCTGTAGTGGCCTGTTTGCCGAAAGAGCCAGTGGCCAAACGAGTTCCTTACCATGCTTTTATCGATATACGGCCCATGCAAAACCCAGTCGTCGGAGGGTGGGAGGCCTAAAAGGCTCACGTTTATGTCTTTGCCTGTCGAATCATGGAATTCGATGCTGTAGGTTGGCTTGGAAAATTTCGCCGCATGTTCTCCGCGGACCTTGATGCCTATTTCGTATGGGGTTGCTTTGGAACTATCGGCTACGTTGTTTGTTTTCCCGTCCAAGACTTTTATTGTAGCGGGCAGTTTTTCGGTAACATTGTGGTCGAGGCATTGTTGTTTGGTATCTATAAATATAATGGGCAAATCCAAAAGCAGCGGTTGCCATGAGCAGTGCTGCTGTACAAAGTAATTTTTTTAGATGAAACATCTTCTCCTCACCCCAATTTTTTATCTCTTAGCGGTTCAGCATCTTGCCGTTGAGCGTTGCAATCCAGTGCTTGTGTCTGGCTTTGGACGGGATTTTCAGCGTTGTGAGCCCGGGTTTGATTTGGGTCTTGTACAGAACTGCGCCGTTCAAGTCCATAAGGGCGAATGAGCCTCCGACGCTCGTGTGGATTTCGAGATGGTCGCCGTTCATGGCAAAGAAATTCGTCGGGGATAGCCTGCTGAGATTATTGGCATCGATGCGGACTTCACTTGTGTCGCCCATTTCGGCTCGCCAATCGGGTTCATGGATGATGGGCTCGAATACTACAGGGCTTGCAGGTTCCGTAAAGCCGAATTGTTTGTCCATCCAGGCTATTCTTTCTTTTGTTGTTTTACGGACGTGTTCGAATTCGCCTTCCCAGGTGTCTGCGTTGTATCCGCCTATAGCCAATCCCATGAAATTACTAGATCTGATGGTTGTATCGCAATATTTCATGGGTTCCGGATCAGGATCGTTCTGTCCGCTTGCTTTCCCTAGAGTTGGCCAGCGTTTGAAGTTTCTGTCGGCGGCGCTCTTGAGGTGTGTCTTCATGGAATCCAGGTAGGCGTCTATGGTCTTGGTGTGCCAAACCCCGCTACGGAGCTCCGCCCATCGCTTTGACACTTCAATCTGGAAAATGCTGTCCTTCCACATTTCAAAAACCCAATTTGCCTGATGCCAACCTAAAAAAGAAGTAAAACTTGTGTAGAGTTTTTCGATTATCCAGATATTGTCGTATTGGTATTGGGAACTTATGGTGGAATCGGTTCCATTTTTATCATCGTTGCTACTTTCTGGTGTAAGCCTATTTTTGAAGGCTAGGTAAAAATCCCACGGTGGGCCAAGTGTTATTTTGCCAACGGTCTTGTTGCCTTGGTCGTCCGTTTTATCCTTGGGTTTGTACATGAAAAAGTTGTTCGCTAAATAAGGATCCATATTGTTGGTGAGTTCTAGATGCAAAAGGTAATCTGCTGCGGATGCTACATCCACGTAGTTTTCGTATCCGCTCCCGTTTTTGCCGTCCTTGAATAGTGCTTCGAGTTCGTTCAAATAATTTTGTATATATTCTTCCTGCTCTTTCGCCATTTTATCTTTTTTGGGATAGCGCAAGATGACTTTTACTCCATCAGAGGTCACGAATTCTGATTCTGTTTTGCTGAGTTTCGAATAACTGTCATATTTTCGGTCGATTGCCAAAATGTAGCCACCGGTAAGGTTGTCGCCTTCGATGTCTGTTTTCTTAAGCTTGCTCACGTTGACCCGGTATTTGCCGCGCTTGATTCTTTCGATAAGCACATAGACGCCTCGATAGACTCCATTGATGTACAAATCGAAGTGTTTGGTGCGTGGGCTGTAGTGGCCTGTTTGCCGAAAGAGCCAGTGACCAAACGAGTTCCTTACCATGCTTTTATCGACATAAGGCCCGTGCAGTACCCAATCGTCGGAAGGCGGGAGGCCTAAAAGGCTCACGTTTATGTCTTTGTCCGTCGAGTCGTGGAATTCGATGGTATAGTTTAGCTTGGGAAAGCCCGATGAACCTCTTCCGCGGACTTTGATGCCTATTTCGTATGGGGTTGCTTTGGAACTATCGGCTACGTTGTTTGTTTTCCCGTCCAGGACTCTTATTGTAGCAGGTATTTTTTCGATAATCTTGTCGTCGAGGCATTGATGATATTTGGTGTCTACAAATATAATGGGCAAATCGTATGTTTGCGCAAAAATAGCGGTTGCCATGAGCAACGCTGCTGTGCAAAGTAATTTTTTTAGATGTAACATCTTTTCTGCACCCCCATTTTTTATCTCTTAGCGATTCATCATCTTGCCGTTGAGTGTTGCTATCCAGTGCTTGTCCCTTGCCTTGGCCGGAATGGTCAGGCTGGTGACGCCCGTTTTGATATGAACTTTGTACAGAACTGCGCCGTTCAGGTCAACAAGAGCGAACGTTCCGCCCCAATTTGTATGAATTTCAAGAACGTTGCCGTTTACTGTATAGAAATTCGTCGGGGATAGCCTGCTGAAATTATTGGCATCAATGCGTACTTCACTTGTATCGCCCATTTCTGCTCGCCAATCGGGTTCATGGATGATGGGTTCGAATACTACTGGGCTTGCCGGTTCCGTAAAACCGAATTGCTTGTCCATCCAGGCGATTCTTTCTTTTGCTTTTTGACGGACGTATTCGAATTCTCCATCCCAAGTATCGGCATTGGATCCAATCTTAATAGTCGGATTCATTGCTGGTATTTCGGTAGTTCTGCAGTATTTTATGGGTTCCGGATCTTCATCAAATTGACCGCTTACTTTCCCTAAATTTGGCCAACGTTTGAAGTTCCGGTCTGCCGCATTTTTCAGGTACGTTTTCATGGAGTCCAAGTAGGCATCCATGACCTTGGTGTGCCAAACGCCACTACGGAGTTCCGCCCATCGTTTTGAGGCCTCAATCTGGAAAACGCTATCCTTCCATATTTTAAGAGGCCATTCTGCTAGTCTCAAGCCGATACCACCATCTGGATTATTGAAGGCTTTGTAGGTCTGTTCTATTGTCCAGTTGCTATCCGCTTCATTTCTATCATTGTTGAAGGCGATGTAGAAATTTCCCGGTGGGCCTAGTGTTATTTTTCCTGCGGTCTTGTGGCCTTGTTCGTCCGTTTTATCCTTGGATTTGTGCATGAAAAGATTACTGTAATAGCCTTTTGTATTTTGGGCGAGTTCTTGAAGCAACATGAAATCCACCGTCGATGCTACATCTACGTAGTTTTCGTATTCATTTCCGTTTTTGCCGTCCTTGAATAAAGCTTCAAGATCGTTCAAATATTTTTTTAGGTAATCCTTTTGCTCATTCGCTAATTTTTTCGTTATAGGGTAGTGCAGGGTGACGTTTGCTCCACCAGATGTCGAAAATTCGAATTCTGTTTCGTCGGATGTTTCCTTGTCTCTTTTTGCTAGGTCAAATGTCCAAATGTAGCCTCCGGTAAGGTTCTCGCCTTCGGTGTCCGTTTCTTTAATCTTGTTCACGTCAACGCGGTATTTGCCTCGCTTGATTCTTTCGACAAGCATGTAAACTCCGCGATAGCCTCCATTGATGTACAAGTCGAAATGTTTAGTGCGAGGGCTGTAACGGCCTGTTTGCCGGAAGAGCCAGTGGCCAAAGGAGTTCCTTACCATGCTCTTATCGACATAAGGCCCGAGCAAAATCCAATCGTCGGAAGGCGGGAGGCCGAATAGGCTCACGTTTATGTCTTTGCCCGTTGAATCGTGGAATTCGATGGAATAGTTTGGCTTGGGGAATGTTCTTGAAATACTCCCGCGAACTTTTATGCCTATGTCGTATTGAATGCCTTTAGAACTGTCTGCGACGTTGTTTGATTTATCGTCCAAGACCTTTATTGTGGCGGGTATTTTTGCATGGATATTGTGGTTAAGACATTTACCCTCAGTGTCAATAAATACAATAGGCAAATCGTATGTTTGTGCAAATACCGGAATCACCATAGTTAAGATGAAGCCATAGAAAAAACTATTCAATTTGCAGAACATATTATACTCCTTGACCAAACTCCATATAAAGAATCTATATAATTTTTTGCCGCTGGAATATGTATTTGTTACAAATTGTGCTTTATAAGCGTTGATTCTCTAACATCCGCCAATTTCTCCAAAAATGGTGAAATTTTGCAAAAAAAAGAAGGACTTCCCATTTGGGGAAACCCTTCTGGTCTACTTGAATCTATGCTCGGCTATCGGTTCATCATCTTGCCGTTGAGCGTTGCAATCCAGTGCTTGTTCCTCGCCTTGGCCGGAATGGTCAGGCTGGTGACGCCCGTTTTGATTTGGGTCTTGTACAGCACGGCTCCGTTCAGGTCAACAAGGGCGAACGTTCCACCCCAATTCGTATGAATTTCAAGAACGTTACCGTTTACGTCATAGAAATTCATCGGAGAGAGTCTGCTGAAATTGTCATACAAAGCTTCTGTAGTGTCGTGTCCCTGCTTGATGGTGTCCTTTGGAATTGTATCCTTTGGAATGGTATCCTTGGCAAGCGTGTCAACTGTTACAGTATCCTTTTGCCAATCGGGTTCGTGAATGGAGGGGTCCACAGGAGCCGTTACGACGGGTTGTGCCGGTTCCGTAAATCCGAACTTCTGGTCCATCCACTGCATTCTTTCTTTCATCTTCTTGCGGAGATGTTCCACTTCGCCGTCCCAGGTGTTGGCGTTGTTTCCGCCCATGCCCATCTTCATGCCGGAGCTTCCGCTGCCGTTACAGTATTTCATTGGCTGCGGGTCAGAGTCGCCCTGGCCGCTGTTTTGCCCTAGGTTCGGCCAACGCTTGAAGTTTCTGTCGGCTGCGCTCTTCAGATATGTCTTCATGGAATCCAGGTAGGCGTCCATGACTTTGGTGTGCCAAACGCCACTACGGAGCTCTGCCCAGCGTTTTTTCATTTCGCTCTGGTAATCGCTTCTCTTCCACAGTCCAATGAGCCAGTTCGGGGCTTTCAGGCTACCCATGCCGCCGCCCATGCCGAAGCCAAAACCGCCACCGCCGCCGCCTTTGCTTTCAATTTGCCAGCTGTTGCCGCCGCCATAGCCGCCCATCATGCCACCATTGCTCATGGCGAGGTTGAAGTCCCACGGCGGACCCAAGGTCACTTTGCCTTCCTTGAATTCCTTGCCGTTCTTGCCGCCCTTGTCTTTGGGCTTGTACAAGAAGAAGCTGCACCAGTAGGAGTCACCATTGTTGGTGATTTCTTGGTGTAACACGTAGTCAACGGCAGAGCCGAGGTCCACATATTTTTCGAATCCGTCACCGTTCTTGCCATTCTTGAACAAAGCTTCAAGGTCGTTCAAGTATTTCTTCAGGTATTCTTCCTGTTCTTTTTGAATGTTCGCTTTCTTGGGATAGTGCAAAATGACGTTCAAACCGTCGGAGGTGTTGAAACCTTCGGCTTGGATGCCGCCCTGGTTGTTGCTGCCGCCGCCGCCGGTATTGGTTCCGACTTTGTCAAAAGCCCAAAGGTAACCACCGGTAAGGCTGTCGCCGGCAATGTCTGTTTCTTTGAGCTTGCTGATGTTCACGCGGTACTTGCCGCGCTTGATTTTTTCGACGAGCACATAGACGCCACGATAGACGCCGTTGATGTAGAGGTCAAAATGCTTGGTACGTGGGGCATAACGGCCTGCCTGCCTAAAGAGCCAGTAGGCGAGTGCGTTTCTGAGCATGCTCTTATCAACGTATGGACCATGCAAGACCCAGTCGTCGAAAGGAGGAAGTCCGAACAGGCTCACATCCTTGCCTTCGCCCTTTTCGTCGCGAATTTCAATGCTATAACCAGGTTTGGGGAACATGGCGGAAGACTGGCCACGGACCTTGATGCCGATGTCATAGAGGGTCCCCTTGGCACTGTCGGCCACGTTGTTGGTCTTGCCGTCCAATACCCTCATTGTAGCGGGAATTTTGTCGGTGACCTTGTTGTCTAGGCACTTTTGTTTGGTGTCAACGAAAATAATAGGCAAATCATAGGTCTGTGCATAACTGGATCCGATGATGCAACCTGCAAGCGCAGTTGCCTTGATAATCATATTCATGAAGATATCCTCCAATAATTATCCCTAATCTATCTTTATAATCAAAAAATTTGCTCAAAAAACTCTGTTATATTATTAAAGTGTTGTAGTCTTTTCTACACCTGCCTTTTTTAAGCAAAAAATGGCATTTTGTGAAACCGCGTGTTGGTTCGGGGCATCCAATAGATGTATTTTAAGATAGAGGAGGTTTCCATGAGTAGTAAAAATGTCCAGAAATCATGCTCTGTAATTCGATGGTTCCGTCGCGGAATCGTCCTTTTTTTGTGCTTTTCGGGATTCGTATTTGCCCAGGATCGCTATACGCCGGCAGAATTGGATACGCTAGTTTCGACAATCGCGCTTTACCCGGATCCGCTTTTGGTGCATGTGTTGAATGCGACAACGCATGGTGACGACCTTCCGAATGCGTATGCGTTTGCGAACGCCAATCGAAACTTGAAGGGAGATGACCTTGCCAACGCCATTGAACGTGCCGATTTGGGTTATGACGAATCTGTTATGGCTTTGATTCCGTTCCCGGATGTCCTTTACAAACTTTCAAAGTACGCCACGTGGTCGAATCAGCTCGGCGAAGCTGTCGAAATGCAAAAGGCGGACGTGATGGACGCCGTGCAGAGAATGCGCAAGGTCGCCCAAAAGAATGGCTATTTGAAGAGTGACGACAAAGTTGCCGTGACGGTCGGTGATAATATTGCTATCCAGCCTGTTCGTGAAGAATATGTGTATGTTCCTGAATATGACCCGCGTGTTGTTTATTATGTTGTCTCTGATGGCCGTTTCCAGCTTCGCTATGTGAATGGCGTATGGACTGGAGCGGGGCTGGTTTATTGGGGATGGGATCCATTTGTCTATGACTGGGTGCATCGCCGCCCGCATTACCGTCATCCGCGCCGTTATGCTCCGCCGCCGCGCCACCGTCTGAGGAATCCGCCAAGACGACGCCTTGACAATCCTCCTCCGTCATCGAATTATAACCGTCCGGCGCCACCTCCACCGCGTTCTAATTCTACGTGGGATAGGCGTCCTGCTTCGCCGCCACCGGCTCCGTCGCGGCCATTCAGCAAATACCAGGACGTATCTCCGGCGCCTTCGAATAGTTTGAGAAAATCGGCACCTCCGCCACCTCCGCCTTCGAGTTACAAACGTCCGGCACCGCCTCCGCCTCCTTCGCAGTCCGCAAGTTCGAACCGTGACAATCAGGATTCCCGTTGGGACAATCGTTCGCACCGTTCTGAGCGTCATCATAACCCGCCGGCACCGCCACCATCACGCCGCGGTGACCATGGAAGGCGCTAGCCTTGCAAGAATCGCGTGCTTTAAAGCGAGGTATGGGCACGCTTCGCTATGGGCACGCTCGTAAACTCGCTTTGGGGTCGCTTCGCTTTGAGCACGCTTCGCTTGGGCTATGAGCACGGAGCTAAAGCTCCTTTGACGCCTTCGGCGTCCGCGGCTGCATTCGGTCATACCCATGCAAGCATGGGTGCGACGCTCGTTTTGCACGCTATTGAGCACGCTACGCTATGGGGTTGCTTCGCTTGGGCTATGACGTCTCTGCCTACTGTCTACTAAGCTCTAAGTTCTCCCAACCCCTAAATCCTATTAACTACTCCGCATATCGGACATTCTTCGTCTTTGTGCCCGCGGGCTTTACAGTAGTTGCGTCCAAAATAAATGATTTGCAAATGACGCTTTTCCCATTCGCTTTCGGGAAAAGCTTTTTTTAAATCGGCTTCGGTTTTTTCGACGCTGCTTCCGTCGCTTAACCCCCAACGTTCGGCGAGGCGGTGAATGTGCGTGTCGACGGGGAACGCCGGTAACTTGAAAATGTGGCTCATGATGACGCTTGCCGTCTTGTGGCCGACTCCGGGGAGGCTTTCCAGTTCTTCGAACGTGTGTGGGACTTCGCCTTCGAATTTCTCGACAAGCGCCTGCGAAAGCTTGAAAATGTTCGCGCTTTTGGTATTGAAAAACCCGCAGGGCTTGATGATTTCGGCAATGCGTTCCACGCCGAGCTTGATCATTTTTGCGGGTGAGTCTGCTTGCTTGAACAAATGCGCGGTCACCTGGTTCACGCGGATGTCGGTGCATTGGGCGCTCAGAACAACCGCGACGAGCATCGTGAACGGGTTTGTGTAATTAAGCGGAATAGGCGGATTCGGATAGAGTTCGTCCAGCTTTTTACCGATAAATTTGATTTTCGCAGCTCTGTTCATTTCCCGCTTCTTCAAGTTTCACTGGATCCTTCCACCTTTGGTGTCAGGATGACGAATGTGTTTGCGCAATTTTCGTCTAGATATCCCGCGTAAAGTCCTGCTGCATGTTGAAACTCGGCATTTCGTCGTGCGGGTGGCCCACTTGGACGGCTGGGACTCCGGCATATGTCGTATGCGCGGGGACGTCGCAAAGAACGACTGCGCCTGCTCCGATTTTTGCACCATCGCCGATGTGGATGTTTCCGAGCAACTGGGCGTGTGCGCCGAGCATGACTCCGTTTCCGACTTTCGGGTGGCGGTCGCCGATTTCGTTACCGGTTCCGCCCAAGGTCACGCCGTGTAAAAAGCTCACGTTGTTTCCGACGGTTGCCGTTTCGCCGATGACGATGTTCGTCGCATGGTCAATCAAAAGACCGTGACCGATTTTGGCTGCCGGATGGAAATCCATCCCGAATTTACGGCTGATGATGTTCTGGAGCATCTTGGCCGGAAAATGCCTGTTTTCTTCCCACAGAACGTGCGCTACGCGGTAGGCCTGTAAACCTTGAAAACCTTTAAAGAGTAATAGCGGTTCCAGATAGCTGGTGCATGCCGGGTCGCGGAGGACTGTTGCGCGCAAGTCCTTTGTTGCCGAAACGAGCAAACTGGGGTTCTTTTCGTACATGCTGCTGAACATTTTTTCCAGTTCCGCACGGTTGATGACTTCGCCTGCGAGTTGACAGGCGAGAGTAACGCAGAGCATATCCGCAAAATTCTTGCGGTTGAGGACTTGCTCTTCGAGCATCAATTTGGAAAGTGGCTCGCTTTTGACGAGCTCTTCTGCTTCCTTGCGGAGGATCTGTTCCATTTCTTCTGGTGTCATGATGGCGCCAAATATAGAAAATTTACAACTCTAGCAGTGCCGTGGCGGGAATCCAGAACCAGTCGGGGCGGAATTCGAGTTCGTAGCATGCTTCGTAGATGGCTTTTGCCAAAATGTAGGGCTTGGACGCCTTTTCGATTGCCGCCGTTGAAATCCCTGAAACCTTGGAATAGCCGGTGATGAACGCCAGTTGTGCTTCGCCAGGGTCAGTTTTTGCGACGGCGCTGGCATAGGCAAAGCTTCGCAACATCCCTGCGATATCGACGGCGGGCGAACGGCAGGTGCGCCTATAATCGAGGCTGCGCGTGGGTTCGCCTTCGAAGTCGATAATCTCGAAATGCTTTGTGCCGTTTGCGCTTTGCGTGATGAGCACTTGCCCGAGATGGTAGTCACCGTGAATGCGCTGGCGCTTGAACGTCTTGTCGCTAAATGTTTCGCGGAGAAGGTCGTAGTAGCGGATTCTGAGTTCCGGGAGCTTTCCGCGCAATTGCGGGGCGTATTCGGCATCCTTCGAACTTTGGAGCAACTGTTCCAGTTTTTCGAAGGGCGGCTCGTCGTTGCTGTACATGGGGCCGCTCAGTCTCTTGAGGCTTTCGTGCATTTGGGCGGTGGACATTCCGAGCTGGAAAGCGTCTGCGCTATCCATGCGGTTGCAGAACTCGTTCCAGGCGTCAAGTGCGTTCGGGAAATGTTCTTCGAGAATGCCCCACGTGTAAATTTCGCCACTTTTGGACTTGTAGTTGCACACGGCGTAGAGTCTCGGGACGCGACTGCTGTCCGCCTTGTTCATCGCTTCGAGAATTTCGGCTTCGGGATGTAATCCCGGTTCCAGTCTGCGGTAAAGCTTGAAAAAAAATTTGCCGGGGGCGCAAAATGCGGAATTGCTCTGTTCTTTCGAAATAGGCTTGATTGTTGAGAGGAGCGCCTTGGGGAGCGGGGAGGCGATGCGGAACATGAAAAATCCCTTGTCTCCGGAGAACATGGATTGCTGAGCTCCGTCGAGAAACGCGTCCTCGAGAATTTTTCCGACTTTGTTCTCGTCATCGATGAACGTATAAACATCGCTTGCGCCATCGTCAAACGAAACCTTGATTAGCCTGATTCGCGTGCCGCCGGCTTCGGTGGAATCAAGCGTATCAATACGCAGGATGGTTCTGTTTTTCCCCATGAACCAACGTTGTTTGCTAAAATATTTGATAAGGTTCATATTACGAATATATATTTTTTGACCAGAAAATATTTTTTAAATAATAACTAGTTTCGTCAAAAAAAACTATTATTGGTACTAGGAGATGGTAGGGTGGATTCTCCTTGGAAAAAACAAAAGAAAGTGTCTTCAATTAGGATCGTTTGGGTTTAGGAGAGGGCACTTTCTTTTTCTGCCCTGCGGACCCGTTATGGGACGCAGAGGCTTATTTGTAAGGATTGCCGAGCGGTGCGAAATATCCCTGCGAACGCAGTGTTGCTAAAATCTTGAGCTGTTGCGGGATGGGTTCGCCTAGAATGCCTTCGATGACAAATGTCGGAATTTGCTTGACGGGCTTGAAAGCCTCCGGGACGTCGCTGTAATCTGAAAGTTGCCATGCGGCAAGCAGTTTTTCGATGAATTCCGTCCATGGAAAGATGTCGGTGGGGGCCAAGGCGAACCTCGCCGGCTTGAGGTTGTCTCTGGCGTCGAGCAGAAGGCTGCCGTCCTTATAGCATGCGATAACGGCTGCCTTGCGTCTTTCATTGCCTGTCGCGTTCTGTGCGGGAATGTCTAAAATGAGCTGCATATCTTTTACGGGGTGGGTGGGACGATTCCGTCGAGGACGGGGAATGACTTGCGGTACTCTTTTTCGGCTTGGAGGTCGAGTTCTGCGTAAATGACGGCTTCGCTTTGGGCGGGGCCTTCGGCGAGAATGTCTCCGTATGGCGAGATGACGAGCGATGTTCCTGCGAGCGGAGACTTGGCGTCGGTGCGGGAACTTACGGCGTTTACGGCGGCAATATAGACTTGGTTTTCGATTGCCCGAGCCTTGAGGAGCGTTTCCCAGTGGGCATGCCTTTTGGCGGGCCATGCGGCTTGAACTGTGATGAGGTTTGCTCCTTGCTTGGTCGCTTCGCGGAACAGCTCCGGAAAACGCAAATCGTAGCAGATAAACGAAGCCACATTCCAGATGGCACCACCTGCGTCCGCACTGTTCATTAGACTTGAGTTCGACTTTTCGTCGTGTTCTGCGCATTCCCTAGCGGGGACTTCTTTTATCTTAAATAAATTAATCCTTTCGCCAGCCCTAAAACTTTCCTTTTCCGGGAAGAACAGGTTCATCTTGTCGTAGCCGCAATGTTCCCCGGTGGAGCCTGGTTCGTAGATGCTCACGTGGTTCAGGAATTTATCGTGTATGCTCGTGATGCCCGCTCCCATGATGGTGCTGCTTGTGGCGGAGGCCGCTTCGGAAAGCATGCGGGCGGTTTCGCCGGAATTGCAAGAACTGAAATCTTCGGCGGCATCGTCGAGACTTGCGGGAATATATCCCGTGGCGAACATTTCGGGCAGCAACACTAGGCTCCCGGCGGCAGGATGGGCATCGAGAATCATCTTTTTAGCTCTTGCAAGATTCTCGGACTTGGTGCCCAAGGAGCTATCCATCTGGACGAGGTAAACTTTAAGCATGCATATAATATAAGATGTTGAGGGGCTGTTGAAATTTTCCTTGCATAAATTATCTATTTTGGGGATATGAATTTTCGTTTATTTTTCAGTTTTGTCTTATTTCTGGTGGTAGGGGTTCTCGCGGCTTCTCCAACTACGGTTATTGGTGTCGTCCTTGAAGCGGAATCGGATTTGCCTGTCAAGGATGTCGTTATTTCGTACAAGTCCGGCAAGAAGATCGGGGAAACGGATTCCCGTGGTCGTTTTGAACTTGCGGTCGAGTCGAAGAACGCTTCGCTTGTGTTCAAGAAAGATGGTTTCGACAGCGTCTTTGTGGATTTGCAGGATTTTGCCGATTTGATGGACATGGTAATCACCCTCAGCACGAACGTCACGAACCTTGGGGCGAGTACGATTATCGGTGGCGGCGAGTTCGTCAAGTGGGAGGTCGAACGTACTGTTCAACTAGACAAGCTTGAAGACGCTGCGGGCATGCGCTTTGATATTACAGATCACTTGAGCCAGATGCCTGGTATTTCGGGACAGAAGGATTTTAGCAGTGCCTTGTATTATGACGGTTCGCGCGCAAGCGACGTCGCATATCATTTGGGACGTCTCCGTATTCCGAACATGCGCCATTTGGATCTCGGTTTCCCTGGAAACTTGTCTGTCATTAACCCGCATACGTTGAGCGGGATAGAAGTCCATGACCATTACGGACAAGGGCCTTTGGGACAGGGGCTTGCGACCTCTATCCAGTATATTCCCGAACAGACCAACGGCGAATGGGGCTTGAGAGGTTCCGCCACTCTCGCTCAACGAGAAGTTTTGGTTGACGCTCCGTTCTTCATCTGGGACAGTTTCCGCTTTGCGTTCCGCACGCTTGACGACGGCATCCTGAAAATTTTGGGCGAAAAGTTCTTTACGGAATTCCGCAAACGCGATGACAATTCTTCTGGTAGCGAAAAGGTGAAGTCGTCGGATCCGTTTGATCTTTCTGCGTTTGATCTCTATGCGCAGTTGAACGGCTCGGATTCGCTAGGCAACACAACATGGGCATTGCGTACGTTGTTCAGTTCCGACGAATATAGGATCCGTCAAGATACGTCGAAACTTTTTAGCAGTATCAATACGATTGACATTGCCGAAGGGAGCCAAAGCTACTTGGTTATCGGAGGTGAATACGCCTCGAAATTCGGAGCCAGTTTCCATGCGGGACTTGTCCGTGAAAGCCTGAGTGATACGATCCGCGATACGACAGGATTCCGCACGGGCTCGTTTATGGATGAATACGCGAGGACTTTTATTGATGGTTACAGCCAAACGCACACGACTTTGAGTGCCGGTGCTGATAAAAATTTCAATGCCGATATTTTTGGTGCCGACTTGCGCGGCGCAATTCTCTACGAACATCACTTGGTTGAACGCAGTTATCCAATACCTGGTGGTGAAGAAAGCAGTGATTACCAGACCGGCGTTTTGTCTGGAGCCGCGACGCTTGATTGGAAAAATGATTATTCGGAACATATGTTCTCCGTGGGCGCCGTTGCAGATGCTGCAGGACACAAGGCTTTGCCGACGGTTTCGTTCGATATGGAACGCAATTTGTCCAAAAAGGATTCAGCGTACTGGAGACTCTTTACGAATGCGGCTTATCGTGCGGACTGGAAACATTACTTTGACGATGGCGACTTGACGGGGCGTTTGGAATCTGGTACATCTCTCAAGTTGGGCGTTGGCTACCGTTCCAAGTACTTGGTGGCCCAGGTGGCCGGCTTTGGGCGTTTCTACTTTGATCCGTTGCTCCCGCTGCCGAAGGTTTTTGCAAATTACAATGACATAACGCCTGTCGATTATGCTTGGGTCTCCGGCGCTTCGGGCTCGCTCGAATGGAAAACGTCGCATCACTTTTCGATGGCGATGAATGCCAGTTCCGTATATGGCGAGTATGAATTGAAAGGTGGCAGATCTTTGCCGTGGGAAGCGAATTCCCGTTTGGACATCGTTTCTCACTTTAGATATTATCCGCGCAAGGATTCCATCGTGTCGGTTATCTTGACGCACCATGCCGCATGGCACAGGCCGCTTTACTATTACACCATCAAGCCTACTGCTGACGGAAAGAGTGGAACGCGAGAACTTAGGGATTACAACAGGTTTACGGATTTGTATAGAACCGATTTGCGTGTAAATCTCGATTTGACGAAGTCGAAGTTCTTCTTTAAGCATGCAAGATTCTATCTGGAATTCGATAACATCTTTGCAAAACTCGATGTCGATGCTCTCAGATTCTTGGGTTCCCGGAACTGGCGCGAACGTTCATGGGTGGCGAAGGATAAGGACAAGAATACCGCTAATGGATATGACTTGGTGCCGTTCATCGCGAAGGGTATGGGACTCAATATCGACTTTGGCGTAGAAGTGCAATTGGGAATATAATTAGACGAAAGACGAGAGACTAAAGACGAAAGGAAAATGTCATTGCGTGGCTTTGGCTCTTTCAGGTCGCTTCGCTTGAGCAAACCCCATAGCCCAAAGGGGCGTAAGCCCCGTGCCCATACCCCATACCAGCTTTTTCTTATGAATCGTCTTTTCTTATCTATTCTCTTCTTTGCTGCTTTGGCTTACTCCCATAAGACGGACAGTTTGTTCGTGCCGCCCAAACCCGAGAAACCTTTGCGTTATTGCTCGTCTGCGGAAAAGTGGATGGAGTATGCCGCGCACAATCCAAAGCTCGTTGAAATAACGGATATGGAAGGCCTCCGCATGGACTTGCGTTATGCGACGTTTAACAACGTAACTGGCCATGATATATACTGCGGTATCCAGCGGGCGTTTATCCATAAAGACGGTTTGCCTAAACTGAAACGGGCACTTTCGATAATAGCTAAAGAATTGCCGGGATATACGCTTGTGATTTTTGATGCGGCTCGTCCGATGTATGCGCAGTCGGTTCTGAAACAATCTGTGGCGGGAACGCCTTATAGCCATTTTGTTTCGTCCGGTAAAACAGGCGGATTGCACAATTACGGATTGGCGCTCGATTTAGGACTTGCCGACAGCACGGGCCATTTGCTGGACATGGGCGCCGATTTCGATTCGTTTGAACGTTGTGCTGGAATCGTGGGCGAGGCGGATGCTTTGAAATCTGGACGCCTTACGCAAGAACAAATTAACAATCGCAACTTGCTCCGCAATATCATGAAGCGTGCCGGCTGGGTGATGCTCCCTAGCGAATGGTGGCATTTTAATGCATTTACGCGTGCTTACACCAAGGAACACTATCCGCTGTTTCCGATGTAGTAGGTGTTTGGCTCTAGGTTTCAGGGGTTAGGTTGTGCTAAAAGCGAAACATGGACTTTCTTTTGTTGTTGCTGCAGTTTCCGTTCTGCTGCTTGTCGCCTGCAGCGATGGCGTCACACCGCAGTCGAGCAGTTCAGAAAAAGCAGAATCATCTTCTAGCAAGGTCACTGAGCCTGCCGAAGTGACGACCGGAACTATGACAGATTCCCGCGACGGCCAAACGTACAAGACGGTTACCATCGGCACTCAGACTTGGATGGCCCAGAACCTCAACTACGCCTATACTGATGTACCCTATAAAGGTTATGACTATACCTATGAAAGTTATGACTATACCTCTGATTCCACCAGTTGGTGCTACAACAACGACGCAAACAACTGCTCCAAGTACGGCCGCCTTTATACATGGGCCGCTGCGATGGACAGCGTGGGCACGTGGAGCACGAACGGCAAGGGCTGTGGTTCTGTCACAACCTGCTCTCCGACTTATCCTGTTTGCGGTGTTTGCCCAAAGGGCTGGCACCTGCCAACAAAAGCGGAATTCGAAACTTTGTTCACTGCAGTTGGCGGTCAATCAACCATTGTAGGCAAGTCAATCGCAGGCAAGGTGCTCAAGTCCACGACTGGCTGGACGACGTATCGCGGCATCACCAACGAGGATGCCTTCGCCTTCTCTGCGCTCCCTGCCGGCGGCAGGTACAACGACGGGTGTTACTACGGCGAGGGCGACTACGCGCACTTCTGGAGTTCTACAGAGTACAATAGCGGCTGCGCGTACTACGTGGGCTTGGGCTATGACGACGGCGATGCGGACCTGGGCAGCAGCTACAAGATCTTCGGGTTTTCTGTTCGTTGCCTCAAGGACGTACAAGCCGAGTGAAGCGGTCGCCAAGTTTACTTGAGCGACCATTTCCGAGGCGTTTCCCGTTTGGGACCATTTTTACGGCAATGTCTTGATGCTGGCACGCTTGAGGCGGTCGTTCAGCGCCATGCCGACGCCTACGTTCGGGATGGGGTCTACGAGAATCAGGTCGTATTCGGATTTGTCAAGGTCGTGCATGAATGCGTAAAGCTTGGATGTTGCTTCGACCATGTCGCCTGTAACTGACAAGTTTACTGTTGCTGGGATGGGGCCCGGTTGCGTTCCGAAAGCGATGCGGACGGTGTGCTCAGGCAGTGTGTATCCGGCCGGGACTTCGCCGTAGTAAAGTGGAACTTGCGGGCGGTAATGCGTGTCGCATTGGCCGGGGGCGAGCATCGGCTGGCCGGGTTTGGATGTGGATTCTTTAATGGCGACATCGCCGAGAACTTTTGCAAACATCTCTGGCGTGATGGCGCCTGGGCGGAGGACTGTGGGCTTTTCGCCTGCAAGCGAGATGATGGAGCTTTCTACGCCTACAGAACAAGGGCCGCCATCGACAATGCCTGCGATGCGGTCGGCGAGCTGGGCGGCAACGTGTTCAGCGGTCGTGGGGCTCACGTGCTTAAAGAGGTTTGCACTCGGGGCGGCCAGCGGGAGGCCAGATTCCTTAATGATTGCTTGAGCAATCGGGTGGCTCGGGAAGCGTACGGCGACTGAGGGGAGTGCGCTTGTGCAAAGGTCTGGGATGCAATCCTTTTTGGGGAGGATAATTGTCATCGGGCCAGGCCAATAAGCTTCGGCGAGCCTGTAGGCGCTATCGGGAATGTCTTTGGCGATGTCTGTGAGTTGAGCGATATCCGCGATGTGGACAATCAGTGGGTCGAATGTCGGTCGCTCCTTGGCGGCGAAAATTTTGGCGAGAGCTTTGGGGTCGAATGCGTTTCCGGCGAGCCCATAAACAGTTTCTGTCGGGATGGCGACGACTTCGCCAGCTTGGAGGAAACGGGCAGCTTCGCTTATACTTGTCCAGGGTGGAAATTTCATGACCCAAAAATAAAAATTTTATGGTATAAAAAGGAAATGCCCTCCCCATACGCGGACCATGCTCACGTAAGCTCTAAAGAGCTAAGTGAGCAAAGTGCACGGAGGCGGGCATGACAATGTTGCGGAGGCTTTCGCCGTTTCGCTTATGCTTCGCTGAGAGCGGGCTGAGCCGTGGCTTCTTCCTTCTTCTCGTCCTTGCGGCCAAAGGCGAACACCTGGTCGCAAGCTGTGTTGAAGCGCTTCCAGATCTTTTCGGACTGGTCGCGAGGAACGGCTCCGACTTCCTTCCACAAGCGACGGAAGTGCTTGACCTTGTTCATCGATGCTACAACCGTTTGGTCATTCAATTCCGTGAGCAGGTCTTCGGCCTGTTCGCAGAGGAGAATCTTCTTTTGCAGGTTGTTCTGGCGAGCCTGTTCCTGGATGTCGAGTTGGTCACGACGGCGCGTGAAGAAATCGTCGCAAGCATCACGGAATGCTTTTTGCAATTCTGCGTCATCGTTACCGCAAGACCCGAGCGTAATCCATTCCTTTTGGAGATCACGAACGGCGTCGGCGAGCTGGTTGGAGCCCGCGCTTTCGGCGAACTGGCGAACCTTCTCAATCGAGTCCTGCTTTTTCTTCTTGATATCGGCAATCTTGGCCTGAAGTTCCGGATCGGATTCAGCCATCTTTGCGACAATCCTGTTCACGATGGCACAGTAACGTTCATTGATGCTTTCGACGGCCTCTTTCGGGACCATGCCAATCGTTTTCCATTCTGCATCGATTGCTTTATAAGCTTCGATAACTTCAGGAGTGATGTTATCGAGGTCGAACGCCTCGAGTTTTTCGCAGAGGGCTTGTTTCTGTTCCAGATTCTTTTGCTTTGCAGCATCCATTTCTTCAAAGTGGTTGCGCTTCTTTTCAAAGAACGAGTCACATGCCGTGCGGAAGCGTGTCCAAATTTCGTCGGACTTGCTCTTCGGCACAGGGCCGGTCGCCTTCCAAGCGTCCTGCAATTGCTTGAGCTTGGTGGAGGTGGCGTTCCAGTCGGTCGAATCCTTGATGGCTTCGGCTTCGATGCAGAGGGCTACTTTCTTTTCGTAGTTCGCTTCGCGGCTTTCGTCTTCGTGCTTCACATTTTCTTTGTGCTGGGCGTAGAAGGCGTTCACGGCGTCCTTGAAGCGTTTGTTCAATGCGGCAAAGGCATCTTTCGGGACCATGCCGATGTTCTTCCAGTTTTCTTGGATTTCCTGCACGGCCTTGAACTTGTCCTTCCAGAAAATTTCGGCATTGGCTACGAGGTCTTCTACCTTCTGGCACAGGCCTTCTTTCTCGGTCAGGTTCTTTTGGCGTTCGGCGTTCTGTTCTTCGATGAACGGGGCGCAGTTTTCCTTGATCTTATCGACAAGAGCTTGGAAACGGTCCCTATAGTCCTGGAACTTGGCTGCAGAAATCGGTCCAATTTCGCGCCACTTGCTGCAGAGTTCGCGGAACTTGGTCAGCACGGCCTGGCTTGGCGTTTCCTTGGAGAGCGCGTCCATTTCCTCGATGATGGTGTCGCGGTCTTTTTCGTTGTGCCAGTTTTCCCACTGCTGCATTTCCTGGAAGCGGGAAGTGGCAATCTTGTATTCTTGCCAGAGATCGTGGTATTTGAACTTTTGTTCGCCGACGATTTCCTTCCATTCCTGATAGGTGTCGCGGAGAATCTTGTGGATTTCACGGAATTCCTGGTTCTCATCGATGTTCTGGATGCGTTCGATGAGCCCGCGGAGTTTCTTGGAATTTTCTTCGATAACTTTTTGCGCTTTTTCGTTGTACGCCGTAATCAGTTCGTTCAACTTTGTGCGCAGGGCATTGTACGATTGGAGAATCGGATCGTCGCCTTCGAGAAGGTCCAGCTTTTCCCATTCGCGAACAATCGCATGCAAATGCTTGCCTGTGTTTTCATCAATTTCTGTTTCGGAGAGGGCCTGAAGTCTTTCGAGAAGGCTCTTGCGGATTGCAATTTCTTCTTCGCTTGCGTTTTCGGACTCTGCCGTCGGGATGACAATTTTCTTTGCTTCTTGCGTCTTGAAGTAGGCGTTGTTGAAGCGCTTGGTCGCCGCGGCATCCATGATGGATTTGTTTGCAGTCCATTCTTCAATGATGGCGTTCACTCGTTCGGCGTTTTCTTCAGTCGTGTGCGCTTCGAGCAAGCCTTCAAGTTCAGCAAGCGTTTCGGTGAGATGCAGGATCTTGGCTTGCTTTTCGGCTTCGGCGTTTTCGGCGGCCTTCTTGGCTGCATTCGCTTCGTCATAGAACTTGTTGAAGCTTGCGTAAATTTCGTTGAGCGTTTCGGCGGAGTCGCCCATGCCAAGGGCGTTTGCTTCATTCATCAAGTCGTCGAATTGCGGTTTGGTCGCAAAGGCGTCTTTCTGGGCCGCAAGGAAATGGGCCTGCTTGATGAGCGCTTCCCGCTTGCTCTGCAAAAGGTCGGCCGCTTTTTTGCCATTGTCTTCGGATTCTTTTTTGGCTCGGACTTTATCCGAAATCATTTTGCGGACGGAACTGTGCTTGGAAACCTTGACCAAATCAGACTGGAGTGATTCTGATGTTATACGGTCTGCCGCTGCCAGTGCGATTTCTTCGCTAGAGTCGCGCGATGCAATTTGTGCAAGGAGAGATTGCTTGCTGCAAAGTTTGACCAATTCGTGTTTGAGTGTTAAGTTGTTTGTAGCCTTGAGGACGTCTTCGGCATAGCGCGTATCCTTCACGGCTTCGATGTAGCCGCGGATTTCATCATCCAGATCCGGGGAACTATAACCTTTGAGTTTTTTGACAATTTCCTCGAAGGCTCTGGTTTCGGCCAAACGACGTACGCTGGAGTCCTTGTCATTCTTAGAAATTTCCTGAAGTGTCTTAATAATTGCAAGTCTTTTGATTGCAGCCAATTTCACTTCGACATTATCATCGGAAAGGGCGACTCGTTCGACAATATCTTGACTACTGAGATCATCCAATTCGGCAATCGCTTCGATGCGCTTTGCAGGGTTGGAATTTTGCCATTTCGGTTTAAATGCGTCAAAAAAGCTCATAATATCTCCAAAGGTAGGCGGAACTTCACGGCTCCGTATAGCATAATCTAACTAAAAAAAAGTTGTTGTCAGGAAATTTTAAGCGAATTTATGCCCATTTAAGGTTGTATCAATAACTATCTTTGCCCCGTGGTAAAAAGAATCCCAAAGACGATGGCTCCGGAAATGGTCAAGGAACGCTGTAATTCGGCGTTTCTATCCCTTTTTTGCGAGGTCTATATCCCTTTGGCGCCTTCCGTTTTTACTTATGGAGTGCCTGAGGGCGTCAAAATTGTTCGTGGGAGCGTTGTCTGGGTGCAACTCGCTCGCCGTAAGCCGACGCTGGCCCTGGTGAGCCGAGTCCATAGCGAAAAGCCTGATTTTGATGTCCGCTATGCGTGCCCGCACGAGTCGGGTTATGTTTTTTCCGAACGTTATATGGAATCGCTGGAGTGGGTCGCTAAGTATTATGTAAGCACGCCCATGCGTACTTTGAACGTGTTTTGGCCCGCCGATTTTGACAAGTACCTCGATGCGTTGTTTGCCGAAAAGAACGCTGAACCACGGGGCGAGGCTCCATCTGCTGAACCGGAAATGACCGCTTGTTCGGACTTGCCCCCCTTGACAGAAGAACAGGGGACGGCGCTTGCCAGTCTTGTGGAAGATTTGGATAAAAGTGGTTTTCGTGGAACGCTCTTGCATGGTGTGACCGGTAGTGGTAAGACGAGAGTTTATCAGGAATTAGTGCGTGAAGCGCTCAAACGGGGTAAGCGTGTGCTTATTCTTGTGCCCGAAATTGGGCTTACTCCACAGACGGCCTCTAGGTTTGAAGACTATTTGAAAGTGCCCGTAGTCGTGTTGCATTCGGCGTTATCGGCTCCGCAAAAGCGTGCCGGTTATTTGGCTGTGCTTGACGGTTCTGCGAAGGTTGTGCTTGGAACGCGCAGTGCAATTCTCTCGTCGTTCGAATTTGACGTTGTTATTTTGGATGAAGAACATGATTCTTCGTTCAAACAGCAGGACCCGGCTCCGCGTTACCATACGCGTGACTTGGCGTTCCACTTGGCGCAAAAGCATGGCGCGCTTGTCGTCCTTGGTAGCGCAACGCCTTGCTTGGAAACGTACCGCAATGCGAAAGCGGGTAACCTCAAACTTTTGACTCTAAAGAACCGGGCTACGGCTGCACCACTCCCGGAGGTGACCGTTGTCGATATGGGAAAGGTGCGTCAGCAAAAAGGCGTACTCATGTCGCCGGCCTTGCGCGAGGCCCTTGCCGATTGCATTGCGGGTGGTGACCAGGCGATTATCCTCATGAATCGCCGCGGTTATTCTAAGATAAGAGTTTGTACAGAATGCGGTGAAACGCTTTATTGCAGACATTGCCATATTCCATTGGTGTATCATAAACAGTATCATGCGTTGATGTGCCATTACTGCGCTGCGCTGTATCCTGTGGATACACCTTGCCCGTCGTGTGGTGCCGAAACATATGAATTTGTTGGTGGCGCTATTGAAAAACTTGAGGAAGAAATTATAGAGTGGGTGGCAGACGCAAAAGTAATCCGCATGGACCGTGATACAACGCAGAACGTGGGAGCTGTAGAGAAAATCCTGACCGCGTTTAGGAATCGCGAGTACAATATTTTGCTTGGAACGCAGATGGTCGCAAAAGGCCATGATTTTCCGGGCGTGAAACTTGTCGGTATTGTCGGTGCCGATTCTGGACTCGGCATTCCCGATTTCCGATCGACTGAACGTCTGTATCAACTTTTGAGCCAGACTGCTGGCCGTGCAGGCCGTGCTGGTGGGGGGGGGCATGTGTTTATCCAAACGCTCAATCCGACAGAGCCTGTAATGCAGTATGCCATTCATCATGACTTTGAAGGCTTTGCAAAACTCGAATCTTCAAATCGTCAGATGGCGTTTTACCCGCCGTTCTGCAAGCTTATCGAAATCAGTTGCGGTTCGCGTGACGAGGCCTTGCTTCGTGAAACGGTGAAACGCCTCGAAAACATCTTGCGCAAGGAATCGTCGATGTCGGTACTTGGACCGGCAGATGCGTTTGTCCCGAAAGTACAGAATGTGTTCTGGGTTAAACTATATATAAAGACGCAAAATCTTTCGGCGGTGCGCAAAGTCCTTGCGCCTATTCTGAATGACGCGAAACCGTGGGTGCCCGGTGTCGAAATAAAAGTGGAGTTGGAATAAAAAAGGAGAGCATATGCGATTGTTCATTCTTGCATTTACGATGTTGCTTGTTCTTGCAAATGTTTCATTTGCACAAGGCGTCTGGGATAACTATCCGTCAAGTAATTCTACGCCTGTTGAAAATCCTAATCCGGTGAACGTCCAAAAGGAACCTCTGTATTATACTCCGACGAAACAGAAAATTGAGTTGATTTCCAAGCAATGGTATATTGGGGGTGTCAAGGCGGCTCCCGAGGTTGCCGAGGAATTGATAAAGTCGAATCCGGATGCGGCTAGCGAATGGAACACTTCAAAGATGTTTGCTTATCCGGCGTTGATTCTTGCCGGACTTGGTGGAGGCGCCTTTGGTTATGGTATTTCATCGTGGATTCAAGGAGATAGCGATGTGGGCAGACCTTTTACTTTGGGCGGTTTGGGCGTTACCGGAGTTGCTTTTTTGCTAATCTTTGTTTCGAATAGTTATGTTGATTCGGCTATTGAAATTTATAACAAGAGCATTGGCTTTGACACAAGCTTGCAAGTAAAAGTTGTTCCTACCCCGCAGGGGGGCGTTGCTCTTGCGCTTGCCTTTTAATTCATTGTTTATTCTTTGATGAAGCTTCTTGAAAAAATCAATTTTTTTTCACTTTGAAGTAAACTTTATGTGATGGATTTTGGGGATGATTTTGAATACGGCCCTTGAGGTCGGTCAGCTTGCTTACACGGGATTTGCTGAGTTTGTTTGTAACCTTGTCCGCGGCGTCTTTGCCCGGGGTTAAAATGCGCCCGCCCGCGATGGCCGTGGTTCCGCTTTCGTCCACGAGTCCTCCTATGACTTCTGCACTCCCGTCTAGGCTTGCCTTGTAGGGAATGGTCGCGTCTTTCAAAAGCTTGTCGCCGGTGATGGTCACTTCGGGCGATTCGCTGTCACTGATTTCGAGACCTGCGACAGTGTAGGTAGACTCTTCGCCAGGCAAAAGTCCCTTGAGCGATGTCTTGCTGCGCACGCCCTTCACGGTCACGTAGGCGTTGTGGTAGAGTGGCGCGATGCCGATGTTTTTCACGCGGATGGCGGCCGAGACCTTGTTGACAGCGTAACCTGTGATTTCGAACTTGTAGCCCGCATAGGAACTGGCCTCGTAAACGCGGTCCTTGGTGGCGTACTTGCCTTCGGGCGCGTCGTTGCCGATCACGTATGTCATGTGGTATTTCTTGGCGGCGTCTTCCCAGGTGACGCCGTAAAGGCCTGCCGGGTTCAGGAACTCGTGCTGGTCCTTGTCCTCGTAGTAGCTGATTTCACCGCCGGCAGGCGATGTTTTCCAGCGGTCCGTGCCGATGGACTGCCAGTTTTTCTCGTTGTCGCCGTCACCTTGCGAAATGTCGTGTTCCTTGTGCATGAAGGAGTCGTCAAACAGGCCAAATTTGAGCCCGAGCAAAGTCTTGTTGCCGGCGATGGGGGTATACTTCTTGTCGGCGGCGTCAATGGAAATGCTCCAGGGCGTTTCATGGAAGAGGGTGTCGAGGTGTTGCAGGAATGAGCTTTGGTAATCCTTGCCGGCGAAGTTCGTGTCCAGTTTGAGCGTCGTGCCGTAGATGTGGTATTCGGCCCAGTGCCCGAAACCAGCCTGCACGAAGGCGATACGCGGATCCGTGTCGTATTTGGCCGCGAAGTCGGTATAGAACTGCTTGTAGAACCACTTGAGTTCTTCGTTTTTCCAGTCGGCGTAGTAGGTGGGACCGTCTTCGCCGGCGTCCTTGTTGTACGTTTCGGAGTAAGACTTGTTTGCCTTGATGTACAAGGGGACTGCGGTGGCGCCCTTCACGCCTTCGGTGCAGTTGGGGGCGTTTTCAATGGTCTCGTTCGGGTACTCGATGCGGAAGCGTACGATGGCCTGATGCCCGCGGCCCTTGATTCCGTCGAGCATCTTCTCGAAACTGCTCCAGTCGTAGTTGATTTTGCCGTCAGTCTTGCCTGTCACTACGGCACAGGGGAGGCAATACGAAAATTCGAGCGAAATGGCGCTCTGCAAATTCTTCTGCTCTTTCGCCTGGTCGGGCCAGAACACGATGCCCTTCATGGGCTCGAGCGATTCGATGCTCTTGTTGAGCGCGACGGAACGGTTGGCCGCGAAAGCGGCTGCGGTCAGGGAGGCTAGCGCGATTCCCGAGACAATCCATTTGTTCATCTTATCCCTCCGACGTCGAGTAGAATGATTGGCCGCTTGTTGTGCCCGCGGTTAACGGATTGCAACTTCCCGAGAGCGTCTACCTGTTTGCACATGGCGTTTTGCTGTCGCGGCGAACCCGTGCTAAGGACTTTGTGCTCAGGCCGTATGGCTGTTGTTGGGGCATCGCGGAGAGCTATGGCGATGCTGTCGAGAATCGGGTTCCCGGAGTCTTTGATGTAGTCGTGCGAGAGTTCCCAGACCATGATGCCCGCGTAGCCGTTATCCTTGACCCAGCGGCTTTTGACGGCGGAAGAATGCGGATCTTCGAAGGTCACGTATCCGGCTGAAGATACGCCGTAGGGTTCCACGGAAACGCTATCGAAATAATATTCCCATTCCGTATTTGTGACAATGTCCTTGTACGGAACTTGTTTGGCAGATCCCTTGGTGAAGTCAGTGCCGGGGCCCGTGGCGCCCTTGAATTCGAATCCGAACGAGGGAATGCCGAAAACCATTTTTTCTGTCGGGACGCCCCGTTTTTTCCAGTAGTCGCGGGTTTCTTCCCACGACCATGTGGTGTAGCCTTCGTGCGGGTAGAGCGGCGAGTCGAACATGGCCTTATCGTCCCAGTCGCCGGTCATGTCGTAGGTCATGAACCCGAACCAGTCTAAATTCTTGACGAGGACTTCGGCTGTGAACCATTTTCCGTAATAGGGCGAGCAGGGAAGAGCTGCCGAAAGGCTCTTGTCTTTGGGGAGGGCTTCACGGAGTTCCGTGAGCAATTTGCTATAGGCGATGGTGTCCGCTTCGGGCACGGGGTTGTATTCCCATTCCCAGTCCATGTCAATGCCGTCGAGTTTGTGGTCGGCGACGAATTGCACGAGGTTGGCGACGAATTTTTGGCGGAGAGTATTATCTTTTGAAACCGGCACGAAGTTTTCGCTCTGTCCGCCACCGCCGAGCGAGACGACGACTTTTGTTCCGACGGCGTGGGCGAGGGTTACCATGGAATCGAGGGCGCTCGGGTCATCCGCGGCGTCGCCCTTGAGAGAACCGTCCGTATTCGGAGTGATAAAACTCCACAGGACGTGTGTCAACTTTTCGTACGGCACCTTGTCTACGGTGTAGGCGGGCTTGCGCCATTTTCCCCAATCGGGATAGTAGCCGATGAACAACGGTGCTGCTTGTGCGACGCTTATCCCGGCAAGTGTGAAAATTGCGGCAAAAGTTTTGATTGCGTGTGAAACTTTATTTTTCATCTCTAAACTCCAAGTTGACGACTCCCAACAATATCAATTAACTTCCTACCGTCTACATCCTACTGCCTACTAACCTCTCTTCAGTTCCACCACGTAATCCGCGGTGTTCACAAAGTCTTGGGCGTGCTCAATGGCAATGACCGTGTGTCCTGCGTTGCAAAGTCCGTGAATGAGGCCGAGCAATTGTTGGATGTCCTTTTGATGCAGCCCACGGGCGGGTTCGTCAAAGAGGAACAATGTGTTCGGCGCCTTTGCGCGCGCAAGCGTAATGGAAAGTCGGAGTCTAGCGCGTTCGCCGCCGGAGAGGTGGGCTGTCGTCTGTCCGAGTTTCAAGTAGTCGAGGCCTGTGTCTACGAGCGGTTTTAGCTTTTCGGCGAACGGCTTCATGTTCGTGAACAGTTTGTATGCACTGCCGATTTCCATGTCCAAGATGTCGGCGATGGAGAGTGACTTGAAACGAATTTCCAAGACTTCATCGCGGAAGCGCTTGCCGAGGCAAACGGGGCATTCGGATTCTTCGTAGCCGAGCGGATCGTAAATGACACCTTCGCCTTTACAGTTCTCGCAGCGACCGCCGGGGGCGTGCGTCGTGAATTTAGATGCAGTGTAGCCGCGTACTTTGCTTTCGGGGAGCTTCGCGAACAGGTCGCGCAATAGCGACGTGAGGCCGATAGCGCTCATGACAGTGCTGCGTTTGCTTCCGTGAAAATCTCCGGTCGTGAGGATGGAAAGTGCATCGATGCCGAGTTTTTTGAATTCTTCGGCTTTGGCGCGTTTGGCGATGTTTTCAAAAAGGAGTGTCGATTTTCCGCTGCCGCTTTGGCCTGTAATCACGCTGAATTTATTGATAGGGAAGGAGGCGTTCACTGGTGCCATGTCGAACTTCGCAAAGTTTTCAATGAGAATTGCTGCACTTTCTTTGACTTTGTCATCCTCGGAGCGAAGCGTAGGGGATCCATTATTTCTAACACTTAGTTCCCTAATCCATTTTCCCGTTGGCGATTCCGGATTTTCAAGCACTTCATCGCGGTTGCCTTGGAACAATATCTCGCCGCCTTTTTCGCCTGCGCCCGGACCCATTTCGATGATGTAATCGGCACGCTTGATGATTTGCGGATTGTGTTCGATGAGCACAAGCGTGTTGCCGCGCTTGCGGATTTTTTCGAGGACTTTCCAAAGAGCGGCAACGTCCGATGAATGTAACCCGCTAGCGGGTTCGTCGAGAGCTATCAAGAGTCCGTTCAAGTGCCCAGTGCTAAGGCTTGCGAGCTTGAGCCTTTGCAATTCGCCGCCCGAAAGCGTTTGCCCCGCGCGTCCCGGCGTGAGGTAGCCGATGCCTAAATCGTTAATTGCCTCGATGCGGTCGAGGAGCGAATTGAATGCCGCTTTTAAATTTTGTCCAATTTTATCATCGAAAATTTGGTGCAAAAGTTTGGGCAGTTCCGCAAAATCCGTAGTGAGAATTTGCTTGTAACTGACTTCATCTACTGTGGCGTTTAGGTATGTTTTTTTGAGGCGGAGGCCGTTGCAGTGCGGGCATTCCGTATTTTCGTTTTCGTTGTCTTCTACATTGTTTTCGGTGCGTTTTTTGCGGCGGCCCCCATTCTGGGTCCCGTTCTCTTTGTCTTTTATTGCGGCGGATTCCTGAACGATTCCTGTGCCGTCGCAGTACTCGCAGGCGCTTGCGCGGTTGTATGGCGAAAATGCCCGTGCATCTAGTGCGGCGATTGTGCTTGCCGCATCTCGTGACGCGTTGTTTTCGCTGGATATTTGTGATTCGTGCAGCTTGTCGCCCGCGTTCGGGCAGCACGGCTTTGTGCTGTAAAATTTGCGTTCGCCAGCAATGTCAAGCGTAATTGCAGAATGCGTAAGCTTTAATGTGCCGTCAACCGCTTCGGCAATTCGCGTGCGTGTGTTTTCGCGGACGATGATTCTGTCGACGATGATGAAAAATTCTTTGGGCGTCAAGACTTTTTCGCCAGGCAGCAAGTCTGCGAGCGAATACATGGTGCCATCGGCAATTGCACGTGTGTAGCCTTGGGCCAAAAACACCGCGGACAGCTTATCTAACGTCGTGCGACTTTCTTGGTTTGTGCGCTTGTCGTCATTTGTGCGGCTCTTGCTTTGCGCTTCCTTTTTGTCTTTCCCGTTCACTTTAATGTCACCCCGGACTTGTTCCGGGGTCGCCTTTCCCGTTTGCAACTCAATCTTCGCCAAGAATTGTAGCTTTGTCCCGACGGGCATCCCTGCGATTTCGCGGATGATTTCTTCTCGGCTCTGGCTCACCATCGGAGCTCCGCAAATCGGGCAGGCTGGCTTTGCAAATGCGGCGAACAATGTACGCAATGCGTTATCGCATTCAGCGATCGAAAGAGCCGTTGCTTTTGCAGGGGCTTCTCCGCGCGTGGCGGCAATCGCTAAACTTGCCGGGAGTCCTTCTGCGCTGTCGAGCGGAATGTTTCTCTTGCCTCCGAGCATATCGGCTGCAAAAGGCGAAAGCGTCTCAAGGTAACGGCGCTTGCTTTCTCCGTGGAGCGTGTCCATTACGAGCGTCGATTTTCCGCAACCCGACGGCCCGCATACAACCGTAATTTTACCCAGCGGAAACTGGGCATTGACATTCTTTAAATTATGGAGTCTGCAACCACGAATCGAAATGTAATCAAGCATCGTTTAAAAGATAATTATTAAGTGTGTAAATACTATATTCTCAATAAAGAAAACATCTTCAAAATATTTATTCTAGAAAGCGGCTTGTCATGAAGTTGCTAATTCCCTCTTTGCTCGCGTTATTTTTTGTTGCATGTGGCGATTTGTCAACACCACTATTTAAAATTTCGTCTAATTCTAGTCGTTCGTCTGTTAAGGTTGTTAATTCCTCCGATGTGATTGTGGGATCCATGACGGACTCCCGTGACGGTCAAACCTACAAGACGGTGAAAATTGGCACACAGGTATGGATGGCTCAGAACCTGAACTACAAAACGGCAGATAGCTATTGTTATAAAGATATTTCAAGTAACTGTGCTAAGTACGGTCGCCTTTACACATGGGCTGCGGCTATGGATAGTGCTGGTATATGGAGCTCGAACGGCAAGGGCTGTGGTTATGACAGGTTATGCTGGTGGAGTACATACCCTGTTCGCGGAGTCTGTCCCAGTGGTTATCACTTGCCCGATACGACAGAATGGAAAACTCTGTTCACAGCAGTTGGTGGTCAAAGGATTGACAGCACGGAGTGGTTGTGGTTCGAGTCGACAGCTGGCAGGGTTCTCAAGTCCACCTCTGGTTGGTATAGAGACGGTGATGGCACGGATGCGTTTTCGTTCTCGGCGTTGCCTGCTGGCGGTTGGTCTTTCGACAATATAGGTTACGGCGACGAGGGCTACGACGCGCGCTTCTGGAGTTCCGGAAGCTATGGTTCCAAGTACGCGTACCACATGTCCTTGCACGACATAAGCGACAATGCATACTTGAGTCACCACATCCATAAGTCCGGCAGGTATTCAGTTCGTTGCGTAAAGGACTAACTGCGAGGGACTCCGCAGAAGCCCACTAGCTTTCAATGATTGCTGATGTCGCCCAGAAGCACGGATACCTTGCCAACCCAATGTCGAATATTTTTTGAATCGCCCTAATTAATCAGTAAAAAATTTTGAGTTGCAGCACCTGTTGTATGATTCTTCAACCAAATATTTGAATGAAAAAAGAACATCGTTGCTAGATACGGCTGTTCTAGATACTGCAGCGACTCCTTGTATTGGTGGAATGATTTTAAATTTAAGCGTCATTGATGTCAGTTTTAGGCGAGCCTTGTTAAAAAGAATTTCTTCATTGATTCTTGACTGATAATATTTCCTTTGCCAGGAGGAACTGAGTTCCATGGCGGCTCGCTGTGTGTCATTTCCACTAATTTTACGGCTGAATACTGATTGTAAACATCAAAGACGTTGTTGAACAAAGTTGTTTCTTCTTCGTTAAGTTTGATGTTTATTTGGGGAGGCGGTTCAATTCCTTTCGCATCATATTTTGCATATTTTTCATAGACTTCGGGAACTACGGGGCCAAACATCCATGCTTCGATATTTTCGTCAAATAAAGGCGTGTCAAAAGCTGCCAAGTGGAAACCCTGCTCGTAATAAAGCATTTTCTGCAGCTTGAGATTGGACATCAATTCCTGATTTCCTTCTGCTGCTTTTGATAAAAGCAATTGAGCTATTTGTAACGCCTTGTATGCCATTTGTGTGCCTTTTGCCTCTAAAAAATTATTTTTGAAAAATCTGATGTCAATGGTCCATGGTTTTCTGGACTTTTTGCTGTTTTATAGGTTGATGTTAAATCTACAAACGATAATCACGAAAAACGAGAATACTCAAAATTTTGCAATCAACCGTTAGTAAGAATGATGGAAAAACTTTTTTACAAAAAAAGATGGTTCGAAAGATCGTCACAAGTGTGTTATATTTACAGTTATGAAAAATACTTTGTTCCTTTTTTTGTTTTCTCTTTTTTTTGTTGCTTGCGGCGATTCGTCAACACCGAAGAATAATTCGAAGGATTCTGAAGGAAACGGATTTATGACAGATTCACGTGATGGTCAGACCTACAAGATTGTCCAAATCGGTTCGCAGATCTGGATGGCTCAGAACCTGAACTACAAAACGGCAGGTAGCAATTGTTATAACAATAGAGCTAACAATTGTGCCAAATATGGTCGTTTCTACACGTGGGCGGCAGCTATGGACAGCGTTGGCAAATGGGACAAGAGCGGCAATGGCTGCGGATATGGCAAGACATGCTCGCCGTCATACCCTGTTCGCGGTGTTTGCCCCGCTGGTTGGCACTTGCCCAGTAAAACAGAATGGGAAACTTTATTCGATGCTGTTGGCGGACAATCTACAGCTAGCACAAAACTCAAGTCTAAATCTGGTTGGTATAGCAATGGCAACGGCACGGATGCTTTCGGGTTCTCGGCGCTCCCTGCTGGCTACAGGTACTACATTGGGAGTGATTACGGCGAGGGTGACGGCGCGAGTTTCTGGAGTTCTACAGAGGACAGTAGCGACGGCGTGTATCACATGTACTTGGATTGCGACCGTGACAATGCGTTCCTGTACTACTACAGCAAGAACTATGGTTTTTCAGTTCGTTGTGTAAAGGATTAAAGTTTAGCAAGGCCTTGATTTAGGCCCATTTTTTGTATATTAGACCCAAAAGGATTGTTTATGTACCCAAATAAAGTTCGCCATGATATCGCCATGCTCGTTCCGCCTAGTGTCAAAAGCGTTTTAGAGATTGGAGCCGGCTCCGGCAGGAACTGCGTGCTTTACCCCAAAGACTCCTACAAGGTTGCTATCGAGCCCGAAAATCGCGAAGATATGCAGACGGCGGACAAGGTTCCGGGCGGGTTCAACGAATACCACCACGTTTTTTACGAACAATATACAGAGGACCGCAAGTTCGACCTCATTGTCATTTGCGATGTCTTGGAACATGTGAACGACCCCGTCGATATGTTGAACTTTTGCAAGAAGCACTTGAACGCGGATGGGCGCATTCTCATTTCGCTTCCGAATTTTTTGAGCATCGAAACAATTTTCCAGATTCTCGTGTTCCGCGACTTCCGCTATGTACGAGTAGATCAAGGCGAACGCTGCTACGGCGTTTTGGACATCAACCACAAAACGTTCTGGACAAAAAAGAGTTTCCGCCGTTTTGCGAAAGAAAACGGTCTCGAAATCGAGCGAACCATCGGTATCCGCAAGCAGCTCAAGTTCATGCCGAGGCTTCTGGCCTACAGCAACTTCTTGCCGTTGCAATACGGATTTTTATTGAAGGTTAACGACTTTAAGCCGAACGAACGCCACTGGGGCATGTAGGTTGCGGGAACTTCTTTTTACCGGGGACCGGCTTCGTTCTTGATGCGCACGGCGAGTGCTGCATCGGCTTCATTTACAGAGACTTTGTAATCCGGCTTGAAGCCTCTCGCATTGCCTGAGATATTTTCGCCACCACGACCAAACCAGTTGTCTATCATATAGACAAAACCTAGCGTTGCCTTGTCTGGCGTTCCGTCCTTATTTTGAAGGCGATAAACCGCTACTGGTTTTTCGTTATTGAACACGTTACCTTCGATGTAACAAGAGGCCGAGTCTGTACACTCGATTCCTGCCAGTTTTACATCATAGAAGAAGTTGTTGTAAGCGTGCATTTTTCCATGACGGGCAAGCACACCACGTGCTTCCATGTTCGCAAAATAGTTGTGGTGCATCGTGAGTGTTTGGGCGGTGTCCACAAAAATATCCGGCTCAAGCCCGAATAGAATGCCCGACTGAGCATTTTCAAAACGGTTCCACGAGAGGGTCACCGCATACGAACTACGCTTAATATCCAACTCGATGAGCGGGTATTCTTCGAACGTGCAATGGTCCACCCAAACGTGATGCGTGCGGTTGTGAATCGACAGTGCCCGACGGCTTGTCGTATCCCGTGCGGTAATTGCAGGTGCCGTAAAGGTCAAATTCTCGAAAATGAGATTTGACGATTCTTGGGTCAAAATGCCCATGCCCGCAATACGGACATTGCGACCACGCCCATCAATCGTCTTGTCCGACTTGATGCGAAGCGGAGAACTTAACTTGTACAATCCATTCTTTTTAAACAGGATCCAAGCCGCACCGCTCTTTTCGGCACATTCACGAAGCGAGCCTTTTGCCACAACGATTACCTTCGCAGGATTTCCAAGAGAATCGACCTTGCTGGAATCGACTACTTCCGCGTAATCGTCCGTCGTCGTCACGACGCAAATTTCGCCCTTTGTCTTTTTGATTTTCCCGTTGCTGTCCGTGACGCCGGCTGCTCCAAGCGTTCCAACGGCAAAGCCGTTTATTCCTTGGAGCAAGGATTCGTGGGCGTTCCAATCATTCTCAGGATACTCGCTGGCCGTCCATTCTTTCGATTTGACAACCTTGATTGTCGATGAAGTGTCGGAACCATCAACATATAAGGTATCACCCGGTTTTGATTGCACTTTCGTCGAATGCACTTGTTGCGGGTCGCCAATTTGCACGTTGAAACGCCCCTGCGGCAAGGAATCGATCACAAAATGCCCGGTGCTGTCTGGTACGACATAACGGTCCAGCCCAACAACGCGGACAACCGGAGATTCGCCGAGTACTACGAAACCTTCAATAGAAGAAAGTTTACCGAGCTTGATTGTATCAATTTGGGAATCGGATGCTTTAGCGTCGAGTTTGATCGTATGTACAGCGCCCGAAGCCTTGGATTTACTTACGTTGCGCGCTTCAATGGTGTAGCGACCGTTGCGAACTTCAAACGAAACATACCCATCCTCGTTGGTTTCGTTCCAAGCATTTTCCGCAGGGCCGCTAGAAAGGTAATTGTCTGGCAGAATCCGGACACGCGCCATGGATGCGGGTTTTCCGTCTGCCTGTTGAACGTACAAAGCTATTGTCGATTCCGCTTCCGTGCCGCCTGCAACTTTATCATCGCCGCATGCCACAAGGATTATCGCAAGCGCTCCCCATAGCGCAATCCATCGCATTTGAGCAACCATCATCCAGCTAGTTTTCATGATTGTCTCCTTGCGTTTCAGCGGGTTCGTTTAAAGTGCATGCGTCGCGCTTGCAAACAAGTTTGCGTGATTCGTCATTTGTAACGACATCGGCGTCATCACGGCACGCAACTTCACAAGATTCGTTCTGTGAGTCTTCGGCTGCAGATAAATTCTGGATTTCTGCACCGCGGATGCGGCGCTTACGCCCACGCCTCTGCGGCGGCGGATACGGGTCCGAAAGCGGGAACAGCTGCATGCCGAGCTGGAATACGCGATTCGGTTTTTTGCAAGCGCCTACTTTTGCAAGAATTTCACGGCGGAAACGGCGCACCATCTCGACAAGTTCCTTGTACGTCTCCTCGTCACAGCCAAACGCGAGTGTCGATAGATTGCGTTCGTCGCGGTCGAAACGGTCCATCGCCGTTTGCGCTACATCCAGGTTCTGCTGGATATAGGCATTCACCGCCGTATTGTAAGATTCCAGGCCGCTCGAAACAAGTCCTTGCGTTTGTTCGTAAAAACCGGTCGTCTCGTTTTTTCGAATCATCGAGAGACGTTCCAAAAGTGCAATCGAAGAACGGACCTGGCTTGCCGAAATCGGCGGGCGCACCATGAGCCCCAAAGCGGCGTCATCGCCCACGTAAGGGTAAAAAGTCACCAGTTCACGAACAACCGCATGGTACCAATGATCAAAATATTCAAACTGGTCCTTCGCTAAATTTTCGACCTTGCATTCCTTAGATGCCACTAGCTTTTCTAGAAACTGGCGGCTTTCAGAGTGCGTTTTCGCTTGGTTGAATGCCACCATATTGGCAAAGTACGCTTTTTCTCGATCGTCATTACAAAAAATAGACGCGAAGACATCGATAATTCGCCCGGTCAGATTGCGCTTGCCCTGCAAGATTTTATTGAACATCGATGAATCAAAACCTGCCTTATCCGCAATAAAACGATGGCTGAAGCGCCAATCGCTTGCATGGCGCTCTTCGTAAGCGTCTTTTAAAAAATCGCGGTAATTCAGATATTCAAAGATGTTGATCATTGAGCTATGGGCTATGAAGTCGGGGGTTCGCCCCTTTGAGGTCTGAACTTGTGGTTGTCATGCCCGGCACCTATACTGAGCGTTGTCGAGTATGGACGGGCGTCTCCTTTTTTAGAAAGAGTTGGTTATAACAATATACATTATTGTCCACACTTTCGTCAAATTTAAGTCCACATTATTTTGCAAGAACATGCTCCATTTTTTTTAAGAAATGTGAAAAATCCGTTTTTTTACGTCAAAATCATCCATTTTTATGGTTTTGTTACATAAGATTTTGCACAAACTAAGAAAAATTTCGCTATTTTCGGCATTTTTCAATCGAATGAGGGCACTTTTACGTCTTAGAAGCATCATTTTAGAGCATTTTCGCTTCATGTTGTCCAACAAAGCCGCAAAACATAACATACAACGTTTCAATTTTACGTCAAAACAAGACTATTACATCAATTTTTCACGTAAAATTCGCCAAAATTCGATTTTCGACTTTTTTTTGCCGCTTTTAATAGCTGAAATAATTCCCTTTGGGTAGTTCTCGCAGATTCTCGCGGTCTGCGTTTTTCAGTACTTTTTTTCCAAGCGCATTGACGGTCCAACCCTTTGTACGAGGTGATGTAGCATGTTTTTTCGTTGCAAACGAAGCCAGGGTCTTTTGCCTTGCTGCTTTGCAGCCCGTGCGATAGACGTTCGCCATGTCAAACGCTATCAAATCTATGTTCGGGCCCCCATCACTCGTAGCCGACTGCAAGACTACCTTGAAATCAAGTGCGTCCACCCACACATCGTCAATATAGACGGTATCCCACTTGTCCCAGCTGCCCGTCGGCGGGAACACCACGTCGTACACGCCGTTGTCAACCGTAATCTTCATATCGCGATTCGCGGAGCCCGCAAAAGCGTAACGGATCATCATACGAGCATGCTCTGCCGACTGGTCCGAGGTTACCATATACGTAGCCTTACTGTTGATTGTGTTGTCGAGGTTAAAGAAACCCTTTCCGGTATAGCCCTCGTGATTGTTTTCGGAAAATCCATCTCCACTCTCAGGCTGATAAGTTTCTATCACAGAAGGCCAAGCATCCGTCCCTGCGCTCAATGAGCAAAGTTCTTCTGCTAATTCTTTCACGGAGACATCACTTCCGGAACTGCCCGGACTACCAGAAGACGAACTGCCCGCACCATTATTTTCTTCGGAATCATGCGATATCGGCGTACAAGCATCACCTCCCTTGAACATGGCGGTATAAGTAATATCGCGCGCCTTTGTCTTGAATCCGTAATAAATCGCTTTGTTCGAAAGTTCCTTGCAGTCGTCATCGACCCACTTTTCAAATGTCTGGCCGTTGGGCGTCACGCGGAGCGTCATCGGGGAACCCGCCGGAAAATATTGCGTCTGCGTAATGAGACCGTTGTAATTCGAGAGGTTCGTCTTCACCTTGATGGTATAACGTTTCTTGATGGTTGACACAAGCGTTGTAAGGCCTGCCTTCGCATCTGCGGACAAATTCGTATTGTTCTTGAGATTGTCTTCGAGTTCCTCGCAAATCAATTGCGCATGTCCCATCGAACCCATTTCTTGGAAGTGCGTCGTACCATCGTTGACGCCATCGGGATAATTCGGGTATTCGCCTTTTTCCAATTTTTTGTACAGATAGCGTGTCACGTAATCCGGCATCGATTTGTACGTCGTATTATACAAGTTGTACGCCTTCATGTTCAAATCGACAAACGGAATTTTATTGTTCTTCGCCACAGTCTGCATCATGCCGCGGGCATCGTAGTTGTTGCTCCCCGTCGAAAATACGTTACGGCTACCATTCAAGTTCATCGGCGAAATGAGAATCACGTTCATGCCCTTCTTTTGTCCGGCATCCACGTACTTCTGGATGTAGCTCGGGAACTGCGAAGGTTCGACGTAACGGGCTTCCTTGCTGTAGTCGCGGTCGTTGTGACCAAACTGAACAAAAAGATAATCCCCTTTTTGTGCGGATTTGATAACGCCATCCAAACGGCCTTCTTCAATGAACGTCCTTGAACTTCGTCCTCCAAGTGCGGCATTGTTCACCTTGACTCGGGCGCCATCAAAGAAATAACCGAGGACCTGTCCCCAGCCCGTTTGCGGGTAGGCGTTGTCTTTATAGGTTTGCACCGTTGAATCGCCCACGACGTGAATCGTGAAACTTGTAGAATCGCTGACGGCAACTCCCGTGAACACAGCGGCAACAAGAAGATATTTGAATATAGATTTCATAAGCAGTGGACGGTGGTTAGTGGTTAGTAAACAGTGGTTAGTGGTTGGTGAACAGTGGTTTGTCAGTAGTCATTAGTCAATGGTCATTAGTTATTGGTCATTAGCTATGTTGCTATGGGGTATGGGCTCTGCACTGCGTGCCTTTGGGGTATGGGCAATGCCCAAAGCGAAGCACGACCTCATAGCTCACATCTATTTCACCTTTGCGTATGTTGCAACAAATTTCTTACTTCCTTGTTTCACGAAAACACGATACAGGCCCGCATTTTTTACAAGCGTGGAAAGTTGTATTTCACCAGCGCCATGAGCAAGTTCACGCACCACAAGGCGACCGTGCATGTCATAAACACTTACATCGGCAGTTCCCTTCAACAAAAGCTTATCGCCACGAAGCTTGACCCCAGCAACCGAGTTGAAACCGTTCAACTTCGTCGTCTTGCAATTTTCGCCCACACGGCAAACATCTTCCATGCTGAATCCGAACATGTCGATATTCGGGCCTCCATCCTCCGTAAGCGACATGAACTTGAGTTCCGCTTCGCCAGCCGGAGCGTCAAGGACAACATAAGTGGTATCCCAAGTTGTCCAGCTGCCCGTCGGAGGCGCGCTGATGTAATAGTCATGATCCAAGTAGGCATTGATGGTTCGATCGCCGGAACCACCATTGGAATAAATAATGGCTAGAGTCGTATTGCCGGCGCCAGGAAATTTCACCTTGTACGATGCAAAGGAAAGTTTTTCGTTTGCAAAGTTCCAAAAGCCTTCGCCATGGAATCCGGCGTTATTGTTTTCCGAGAAACCGACGCCAGAATCCGGCTTGAATGCATCGAAGAATTTCTTGATATTCCTGTCGACTTCGACTTTTGTTTCCTGACTGCCATCCGTCGGGGTGAACGGCACGAATGTCACATCATCAAGGTTTTTGGGCGTTGTCGTCGGGAACGCCGTCAAAGCCTTACCGTCACCGGTATATTTTTCAGCCGTTCCGCCTTCATAAACTGCAGTATATTGAGTTGAGGCATCCTTCATCTTGAACGTGTAAATGTACTGCGATTTGACGGTCGAAACGGCCTGACCGCTCACCTTGTTGCCGTTACCGTCATACCAGCCCAAGAACTTTTTGCCAGACTTGGGAACCGTCTTGAGCATTACGGTCATGCCCTGTGGATAGTATGCGTTAATCGAAGTCGCGTCGGCTGAACCTTCGGGCGAAACCTTCACGTTGACCATATACATCGGCGCCATGTAATCGCCAAGTTTTTTCACCACCGGATCCTTGTGGGCTCGCATCTGCTCTGTGATAATGCGCCCCAAAGCATTTGCGCCGTTCATCTGCAAATGGACTTGGTCGGCTTGGTCTGCCTTGAGATTCGAATATTCAGCGCTCGTTGCATAATTAAAGACAAACTGTTGCGCATAACGTTCCCCGACAGATATCATGTAATTTGCGACCATTTCGCTCATGTCGATAAACGGGACGTTATATTCTTCAGCCAACTTTTTGCTCAATGCCGGATAACCACGATAACTATTGTGGATTGCCGTCGGCGAATCGTAATAACAACGGCGAATCGGGCTCATGATGATGGGGTTCGCCCCCTTGGCACGGACATCATCGACCATTTTTTTCATGTTGGATCTGAAGAAATCTTCGGTACTATAATTGTTATCGTTTATACCGAACTGGATGACTACATAATCGCCGTTCTGCAACTTGTCTGCAATGCAATTGCCGTTCGAGCACCCCTTTTTGAAGAACATGTCATAGTAACCGACAGCAACGCCTCCATTTTTGTCCTTGCCGCCACCGCCCAAAGACATGCCGCCCTGACCGCGGTTCACCACCGCAGCCTTGCTTTGGTCAAACCAGTAATGAAAATCCTGGCCTTGGCCCTGCTTGGGACAGTAGCCGGCATCCCAATCTTGCATCGTAGAGTCACCGCACAAATAGATAGTGACTTTCGCTAGCGTAAACGGAGCGAAAACCATCGAAGCGACGACTACAGATTGCCATATTTTAGATAACATATTCATAACATCCCTTATTCTAGTTTTAGCGACTCATTTTATTAAACAACGTTTTCTGCATCAGTTTTCCATCGAGTTTCACCATCACAACGTACATTCCTCCCGAAAGTACGCCTTGTTCAAGCACAACCTCGTTTTCTCCAGCAGTCACATGACTGGAGATCGAAGCGCGCATCGTGCCGGAAACATCGTAGAACTGGATTTCGGCAAAGCCTGATGCCGGAGAGAACAACGTACCCGTTGCCGGTTGATAGTGGAAGCCAGAACCCGAAAGTACGATGGGGAGCGCATCGGAGTTTTTGTCCGTATAGGTTTCCACACCGGCAATATCAAAGAGGAATGCATCCACGTCTGCACCGCCAATCTTTACCGTTGACTTGAGCGTAATGGAATTCTTGCCCTTCTTCAACTTGATCTTTACGCTGGACGTATTCCAAGCAGACCAGCTGCCTGTTTTTCCCATCTTGACAATCCCGATTTCCTTGTCGTTTACAACAAGTTCCATGTCACGGGAAACGCTATCGCCGTTCGCATAACGTATAGACAGCGTTATCGAATCCTCTTTAGGAGATTTGACAAGCCATGTCGCAAAACTTGATGTTGAATTCTTGAAATCAAAGTAACCCTTTCCGATATACCCGTTACTTTCGGTTTCCGTAGAACCTTCACCTTTGTACGGGATGGCGGCGTCCACTATAGAAGAACCTGCCGTGACCACCTTAGCGGTGTCCTTCTTCGTTGTGTCAACCTTTGCCGTATCTACCTTGGCCGTATCTTTCTTCGTTGTGTCAATCTTTGCCGTATCTACCTTGGCCGTATCTTTCTTGGTCGTGTCAACTTTCGCGGAATCTATCTTGGCTGTATCGACCTTGGATGTATCCTTCTTCGTCGTGTCAACTTTCGCAGTATCAATCTTGACGGTGTCCTTCACAATAAATTCGCCTTTGAGCGATACGTTTTTCGCCTTGCTGCCCACGGTCGTAAGCGTAAACGCAAACGTCCCGGCCTTAGTCGGCTTGCCCGAAACTTTGACCGTCTGCGATACAGAATCCACCTTGGCCGTCACGCCAGCCGGCAAACCTTCGGCCTTGACTCCGGTACAGAACATGTAACTGTAGCCGATATCCTTTATCGACTGGCCCAAATTAATCGTCTGCTTTTCGCTGACAGAGTCTGTCTTGGAGAGAACTGCGTCAGGATAAACGGCATAATCGTTTGTTCCTACTGTATAAACTTTTGGGGCGGTCAACTTTTTGACCATGTCGGGCAAGTAGTAGCTCGGATGAGGCGGCAAGTTATACGCCGTATTCTGCCATGCAATCGCCTGACGGTACTGAGCGTCATGCATCAGCGTGTAAAGGCGGTGCGGAGTCGTCACCGGAGTTGAGAGTATGTAAATCTTGGAGGAATCGCTTTCCGAACGGAAAATCATTTCTTCACGCCAGTCGCCAAAAAGGTCCGCCACCAAGTTCGGGTAATTTTTCGCACTCTGGTTTCCAATCAACCCAAGCGATGTCTCGCCATCAAAATAGGTTTCGATTTTCCTATTCTGCTGATTAAACTTGCTCACAACCGGACCGTTCAGGAGTTCGTCCTGAAGGTCGCCGTCGAAATAAATCCTGAAGCTCGTCGGAATCACGCGCCCCAGATAGGGATCTTCCGGATCGAGGGAATCAGAGAGCTTAATCGGCGTTCCCTTGGCCGAATGCATTTCACTCGGCACGTAAGACCACAACTCGTAACCGCGGCTAGTGGAATCGATATCGGCTGCCATGGCACGGCCATTTTCCTTCTGCATGGGAGACAAATCACCAAACAGGAATTTTCCCTTGTCATCGCGAAGCTCAGCGACATACCGGGTACTATCAAAATGCGAGTGAATCGCCCAAACTTCCAGGCCCGCGTGATCCGGATCAAAATCGCCAACATAGGCGGCGTAGCCGTAACCAAGCCCGGTCGAGTAACGGACGGTTCCATCGCTATTCAGGGCCGCGGCACCATAGACAATTTCATCTTTACCATCGCGATCCAAGTCACCGACAACGATATTGAGGTTGCCCTGGCCAAAGAGCCCCTCGCCCGGTGTTTCAGACTTGTGGAACCAGCGTTGCTTCAAGTTCTTGCCGTCAAAGTCATAAGCCACCACATAGGCCGCCGTATAGTAACCGCGGGCAATAATCAAGCTCGGGTGAACGCCGTCGAGGTAAGCCGTCGCCGACAGGAACCGGTCGCAGCGGTTACCGTAGGTATCGCCCCAGTTCAAGCCCAGGGAATCATAGGAGCCAAAATTTCTGATATCGCGTGACGGGAGATAGTCAATCGTCGTTATTTCAGAGCCATCGCTACCCCTGAACACCGTCAAGTATTCCGGACCTGTAATAATCATCCCCGACGCATTGCGGTAATCCTTGGAAGAATCCCCAATGACCTTGCCCTTGCCATCAATGGTTCCGTCTCCGGTCTTCATGACAATTTCGGCCTTGCCGTCACCGTCGTAGTCATACACCTGGAACGGCGTGTAGTGCGCCCCCGCGCGGATGTTCCTGCCGAGGCTTATGCGCCAAAGCTTTTTACCGTCGAGCTTATAGGCATCGAGGAAAACCGTTCCCGTATAGGAGCCTACCATCGACTGCGAATTGTCCTTGAAATTGTCCGGGAACCACTTCACGATCAGTTCATATTCACCGTCGCCATCCAAGTCGCCGACACTCATGTCGTCCGGATAGTAACCGCAAACCGTATTTACGGAATCAGGCATCACCTGGCTTGCAGGGCGGTCCAGCTTGAGGACCTTGTACGGGAACGACTTGCCGTGATCGACAATGGATGAATCCAAAACGAGAGATGGAGCGCTCTTGGAGCCTTCCTTGCCGCCCACGACTGCAGCCACTGTATATTGGGAGGTCACCTTTCCGGCCGTATCCAGGTAGTTTGTTCCGGCCGTTTTCCCGATGCTTGCGATTTTCGTACCATCGCGGTACAGGTTGAATTCCGTATCGGAACTTTCCGTGCCGAGGAGACGCCACGAAACGAGCATCCCCGATTTTCCAACATTCGAAACGAGAAGCCCGCGGTCAATAGCCTCCATTTGGCGAGGCGAAGCAAAGGATTGAAGCGGCTGCGAGAGAAAGAAGGTCGAAGCAACCGCAAGAACTCCAAGAATGGAATGTTTTATCATAATTTCTCCAGACTTGTTATTGAACCTGAACTGAAAAAGACTATCCTAAGACATCCCACGTAAAAAAGTTAATCTATTTTGCGAACGAGGTGACGTTCCTTCCGATAAAAATCCCGTCCACATCCACCGTCACGGCGAATACACCCTTCGGAAGAGCATCCTTGCCGAAAATCATGGACATTTCTCCGGCCTTGACGTTCCGGGAGGCGCTCGTGATTTCGCGACCCTGTAAATCCAGGATCCGAACGCGGGCGAGACCGGTCTTGTTTACGCGCAACCATCCATCGGCAAAATTGAATCCATCCGCCTTACGCAAGTTTTTGGCCGCAGGGATGGCCGTCAACGAATCGTCGGGATCTTCGCCGCCCACGATTGACACGTTCGGCTTTTTCAAATCCTTCACCGCATCGGGCAAGTAGTAGCCCAAGTGAGGCGGCTGGTTGTAGGCCACATTCTGCCAGGCAATCGAGACGCGGTAATGGGTATCGTGCATCAGCGTGTAAACGCGGTAGGGAGACGTAAACGGAGTCGTGAAGATAATGACCTTCGAAGGGTCGGAAGCGGAGCGCACGATGAATTCCTCGCGCCAGTCACCAAAGAGGTCGGCCACGATGCAGGGATTCGCCTTGGTCCAGTTATTGAGTGAAGCACCTTCCACATTGTAGAAACTGAAAAGGCGGTCCACGGTCTTCTTGCCGGAATTGTACTTGTCAATCTTTCCGCCAGTGGCGCCACCGTTTTCCACTGTCGGGCTACCGGTGCCGTCCATCAGTTCGTCCTGCAAGTCGCCATCGAAATAGATGCGGAAATTCTGCGAAAGGCCCGTCGTGGTGACGACCTTCCCATTAACGGAGCGGGCGCCCTTGCTGGTACCGGACCACATTTCGAAACCGCGATTCGTGGAATCGATATCGGCAGCCATGCCACGACCGTTGTCAACATTTCCGGCCTCGGTCTGGGTCGTTCCCCAGATGACCTTGCCGTCCTTGTCACGGAATTCTTCGCTGTACTTGTTCTGCTTGTCCTCGTGGACATCGTAAAGTTCAAGGCCCGGATGGTCCGGATCCATGTCCGAAAGGTGCATGGCGTCGCCGTGGCCGAATCCGGTGCGGTAAAGGAGCGTGCCGTCGGATTTGAGGGCTGCAGCGCCAAAGACAATCTCGTCCTTTCCGTCGCCATCGAGGTCGCCCACGGAAAGGTTGTGGTTGCCTTCACCATAAAGACCCTGGCCGGACTTGTCGGAAGTATGCTTCCAGCGTTCCTTGAGGTTCTTGCCGTCGAAATCGTAAGCGACAAGGTAGGCCATTGTGTAGTAGCCACGGTTCATGATGACACTCGGATGTTCGCCATCGAGGTAGGCCACGGCCGCAAGCATGCGTTCGCTGCGGTTGCCGTAGGTATCGCCCCAGGAATTCGTAATATTGCGCTTGGGCCAGTAGTCAATCGTGGTCACTTCTTCACCCGTGTTTCCCTTGAACACCGTCAAGAATTCGTTGCCGCTCATGATGCGGCCTGCAGATGTTCTGTAATCCTTGCTTGCATCGCCAATGACTTTGCCCTTGCCGTCAACCGTGCCGTCGGAAGTTTTCATCACGATTTCGGCAATCCCGTCGCCATCGAGGTCGTAGACCATGAACTGCGTGTAGTGCGCACCGGCGCGGATGTTCTTGCCGAGGTCGATTCTCCAGAGTCTTGTGCCGTCCAGCTTCATGCCGTCGACAAAGACCGAGCCCGTATAGCCGTCCTTCGAGTTGTCCTGCGCGTTGCTCGGGTCCCACTTGAGGACCAAATCCAGCTGGCCGTCGCCATCGAGGTCACCCACGCTCATGTCGTTCGGGGTGTAGGTACACGTCGAGCCGTCCGGCATCTTTTGCGATTTCGGAACATCGAGCTTTAAAACCTTGTACGGGAAATTGACGTTGCCATCCTTTTTCGAATCGGTAAAGACGATTTCGGCAGCAGTCTTTTTGCCTTCCTTGCCACCGACGATGGCGGAGACTTCGTACTTGGAAGTCGATTTTCCGTCCTTGTCCAGGTAGTTCGTGCCAGCATTTTTCGCAATAGAGGCGATTTTTTCGCCATCGCGGTAAAGGTTGAATTCTGTCGCCGGGTCGTCCGTCCCGAGCAGGCGCCAGCTCACGAGCACTCCCGAGCCCACATTCGCGACCGTGAGCCCACGCGTGAGTTTTTCCACTTGGCGTGGCGCCGCAAATGCAGAAACAGCCAAACCCGTCGCAAGCACGGAACTGGCGAAAATCATCCTAAAATTTTTATTACATCCCATAAAAATTGTTCCTCACGAAGTTTACTGCGGTCACAAATTCATCCTATTCAAAAAATTTTACAATAAAAACAATTTCTTGAAATCGAAAGGTTTAAAATCGCTTTTGCTTAATATAATCTATTTTTTTATAAAAAGTCCACATTGTATTGTATATATATGTTTTACTTTTTTGAATTTTAAACCGATAAGTCCACAAGTGAACGGATTTATTTGTCAACACTTTAAAAGGGCTCGTAATCATATTTTGTGCTCGAATGTGCATTGATATCGTACAAACGACCAATACAAAAGGATGATGCAGGTCACACAAGTCATTCCTTTAACTATATTTGCAAGGCTTATGCCGCACTGGTGGAAAAATTTTTCCTGGGAATGGCTGTTCGACAATATAGCAGCCCGTTCGCCGACGTTCGTAAAAATCATGGTCGTTACCGGAAAGTCGTTCCTGTATTATCATGGGATGACCCGCGCGGCTTCCTTGACCTATACAACGCTCGTGGCCGTAGTCCCCCTTCTGATTATGCTCACCTCGATTACGCTTGCAGTCGGGTTCGGAAACTTTATTTCGGATTATCTCCCCATCGTGATCGACATGCTCAACTTGGACTGGCCGACAGAACAAATCATGGATATCGTCGAAAATGCGGAACACATTCCCATCGGAAAACTTGGTTTTATCGGCGCAGCCGGCCTTTTCGTAACGTTTATCCTCGCTTTCGGAAGCCTGGAGACGAACTTCAACGTCGTCTGGGAAAACAAGACTTCGAGAACCTTGGTGCGCCAGATTAAGGTCTATACGCCGTTTCTCCTCATCGGGGCGGCTGTCACCGGAATGTTTGCCGGCTTCGTGAACCATGTTCAAAAAGTGCTTTCCGTCATCATCGTCGATGGGTTCCACTTCTCTCCGGAAGTCATCAAGGCGTTGATTTCCGCATTTTGGTACTCCACATTCCATGTGGCGATTCTCCTTGTCATTTTCCTTATGCTTTACGCACTACCGGCGCGCCCGGCAGGCCACAAGCCTTACACCCGCAAAAAGCTGTTTTTGGCCTCCATGCTTTCGACTTTGATTTCTTGGCTTGCTATCAACATTTACGTGAAAATCCTCATGCTCATCCAGACCGCGATGGTCACGCGCATGTCCATTTTCTACGGTTCTCTTGCCTTTATTCCACTCATCCTGTTTCTGCTCTTTGGTGTCTGGTCGATAATTTTGTGTGGCAACAGTCTCGTGTGGACGATTTGCCACTGGCCGGCAGTTAGTACAAAGAACTGGAGATGGGAGGCAAAAACGGACGATCTATGATGAAAACAAAATTATGGACAACTCTGCTTGCGGCATTGACCTTCGCCGTAAGTTCCCATGCAAAACTCCAAGGGTCCGATGATTATCAACCCAAGGAGGAGGCGACATCCAGTTGGAGCGCGCTTCTTGGCGTCGGTGGCGGCAATTCCCTGATTGCACGCGACGGCACCATCTTCATGAACTTGCGCATCGGTATCGCGCTGAACCCCTACATCAGCTTCGGTGCTTTCAGCTCGGCCATCCTTAGCGATGTGCAGAACCCGAAGGTCCGTCATTCGCAGATGATCGACTACCACGCGTTCGGCGTGTTCGCGGAAGCATTTGCATTCCGCAGCGGAATATTCTCCATTTCCATCCCGGTGAACATCGGTGGTGGCGTCGTGAGCTTCATGGACAAGGGCGACGAAGATGGTTTCAAGTCCGAAGACGGATTTTTTACCACGGACGTGTCGGCGCAGTTCAACTTCCGAGTCACCAAGTTGCTCGAGGTCTCTATCGGTGGCGGTTACAGATTCTTCGCCGGGATTGAAGCGAACAACCTAAAGAACAAGGATTTCTGCAGCCCGTTTGGCGAACTGAGATTCACGTTTAAGGAATTTTAGGGGCGACGGCCGCGGTGGGATTTATTGCTGCTGCGGTCAAATATTTAACAGTCGCTTCCATAACTTCCTACTTCTGCTTCCTACTTCCTACTAAATTGCTATATTTGCCCGCGTACAAATCAAGGAGCTATAATGCTTAAATCAACATTGCAACAGACCGATCCGGAAATCTACAACATCATTCAGGAAGAAGCCGAACGCCAGGAATACGGCATCGAGCTCATCGCTTCCGAAAACTACACCTCCAAGGCCGTCATGGAAGCCATGGGTTCCGTGCTGACCAACAAGTACAGCGAAGGCTACGTTGGCAAGCGCTACTACGGTGGTAACGAAGTGATCGACAAGATGGAAGCTCTCGCCATCGAACGTTGCAAGAAGCTCTTTGGCTGCGACCACGTGAACATCCAGCCGCTTTCCGGTTCTCCGGCCAACGCTGCCGTGTACTTCGCCGTCCTCAAACCGGGCGACAAGGTCCTCGGCCTCAAGCTCGACCACGGTGGACACCTTTCTCAC
>CADCDO010000014.1 GCA_902800345.1 Fibrobacter succinogenes | reverse complement strand
GTTCCGGGAACGCGGCGGTAATCGTTTCGTAATTGCCCTTGCCGCCAGCACCAAAGCAATGGTCGTGCCCAAAGAACATCGAAACGACTTCGCGCTTTTCAATCAGTTCCGTGCGGACAAATTCATCAAACGAAAGTTTTGCCAATTCACGCGTGAACGGCAGCACCAAAAATTCGAGTCCAAAGCTTTCGATAAATTCGCGTTTTTCTTCGGTCGTCGTGAGAAGCAGCGGATCACCCGGCCCACGCAACACATAATTGGAATGCGGTTCAAAGCTGATGACGGTCGGCTGCAAATGATTCACTTCGGCGACAGCCTTGAGTGTACGAAAAAGAGCCTGGTGGCCCAAATGGCACCCATCAAAATTTCCCATTGTCACAGCACGTTTCATTTAATCATCACCTTATCTGTCATTCCCGACTTGATCGGGAATCACCTTTTTAATCATCACCTAAAAAGAACTTGGGGCAAATGCGGCCCGGATCATAAGTGCCAAGTCCAACAACGTTGCCGTTTTTATCGGCTACAAAGACAAACTTTTCCGTCCCGGGCGTCGTACTCAAATTTTCAACGGGCGTATGCCACGGCACCCAATTCCCTAAACGAATGGCCTTCACCTGGTCGTCATTCATGCGCACCACCGGGAAATCAAGCACCTGATCGACAGGGAGCAAATGTTCCGGCGTGAGGGCTTCCCCGCGAACAGCACGGTCAACAGTCACGTTTCCAATGCGGTGGCGGCGAATCATCGAGACGCAGCCGCACGTTCCAAGCGCACGGGCCAAATCTCGACCGAGCGAACGGATGTACGTTCCCTTGCTGCAGTTGCATTCCAAGTCAAATGTAGCAAAGCACTTGCCGGTACAGCCTTCCGTCACAAGGCCCTCGCCTATAACTTTGAGCGATTCAATGTGGATGCGGCGGGGCTTGAGTTCAATTTCGCGGCCACGATTCATCAAGTCGCTGGCACGATGGCCGTTGATTTTCACGGCACTGTAACTCGGAGGAACCTGGTCGATGTCGCCGATGAACTGCGGGAGCACCGCTTCGAGGTCCGCGCGGTTTATATTGCCATTAGAGATTGCTTCGCTTCGCTCGCAATGACGTATTTCGCCACTCTCGTCTCTCGTCTTTGGACTTTCGCTTTGCTCAAGTCCCAAATGCTGGGCTCGGTCATATCCATGCAAGCATGGCTGCGACTCTCGCCCTACGCATTTGTCGTCTTGACATACCACTTCCCCGTCCCATTCGAGGGTGTCGGTTTCGTAGCCGAGGTGGAGTCTGAACGTATAGCACTTGTCCTTCGCCTCGATGTAGGGCAAAAGGCGCGTTGCACGGCCGGTGGCGGCAATGATGAGACCGCTTGCACGCAAGTCGAGCGTCCCCGCATGGCCCACTCGTTTAGTACAAAAGACCCTTTTCAGAGGGAAAAGGGCCTTAAAAGATGTTTCACCTGCAATTTTGTCCAACAAGACGAAGCCGGAAGAGGCCAATTAAAGTTCCCCTTTCTGCTTCAGTTCTGCAAGGATGTCTTCAATATGCATGGCATGTTCGAGATTCTCGTCCAGAACGAACTTGAGTTCAGGCACCTTGAAAATTTTCAAGGCCTTGCCCAAGACGCCACGGATAAAGCCGGCGGAATTGTTGAGCCCGACAAGCGTATCGCGCTTTTCTTTATCGGAGCCCATCACCGAGACGAGGGCCTTTGCATAGCTCAAGTCTTCGGTAATATCCACACGGGTAATGCTCGCGAGGGAACTCACGCGCGGATCCTTCAAGCCCTTCTGGATGAGCTTCCCGATTTCTTCGCGGAATTGCTCGCCTAATCTATCAGTTCTTCTAGTCATTCGTACCAGTGGTTAGTAAACAGTGGTTAGTAAACAGAAATGAATTTAGTGATTAGTAAACAGTGGTTAGTAAGCAGGAATATAAAAAGAACTTTTAAATGCAATCCTAATCACTAACCACCAACCACTAACCACTTAAGTATTACTTTCCTTCGCGGCGGCTGCTTCTTCAGCGGCCTTCTTGGCCTTTTCTTCAGCTTCTTCGCGGGCAACGTCTTCCAGCGTACGGGCGACCTTGACTTCCTTGAAGAAGATGAGACTATCGCCTTCCTTGATATCGTCGTAACCCTTGAGGCCGATACCGCACTCGAAGCCACGAGCGACAGACTTGACGTCGTCCTTCATGCGCTTCAAGGACTGTACCGCGGTCGTACCGAGTTCGATACCGTTGCGGTAAACGCGGACATGGCTCGTGCGGTCGACTTCGCCGTCGGTAACCATACAGCCAGCGATGAGACCGACCTTCGGGACCTTGAACACCTGGCGGATTTCGGCTTCGCCAACGAGTTCTTCGCGCATGATCGGCTTGAGGAGGCCTTCCACAGCGTTCTTGATATCTTCAATGCAGTCGTAAATCACGCGGTAGTTGCGGATTTCGATGCCTTCCTTCTGGGCCATTTCGCGGACAGCGAGAGACGGCATAAGGTGGAAGGAGATAATGATTGCCTGTGCAGTCGTTGCAAACAGGATATCGGATTCCGTAATCGTACCCACACCCTTGCGGATGATGTTGACGCGGACTTCCTTGTTGGTAAGCTTTTCGAGGGAAGCGGCCAAAGCTTCTGCAGAACCACCCACGTCGGCCTTGACGATGAGGTTGAGTTCGGAGAGCGTGCCTTCTTTCTTTGCGTTGAAGGAGTTTTCGAGAGAGACTGTCTTACGGGCGCGGAGATCGCGTTCACGGGAAGCAATTTCACGTGCGGTCTTTTCGTCTTCCACCACGACAAGTTCGTCACCGGCCTGCGGAGTACCGTCAAAGCCGAGCACCTGGCACGGAGCAGAAGGCGGAACTTCCTTCAACTGGACACCACGTTCATTGAACATGGCACGGACACGGCCTGCGTAGATACCGCAAACAAACGGGTCACCCACATGGAGCGTACCGTTCTGCACGAGGATAGTCGCCATGGAACCCTTGCCCACGTCGAGCTTGGATTCGACGACAGCGCCACGGGCGTGCGTATCCGGGTTGGCCTTGAGTTCCAAAATTTCAGCTTCGAGAGCGAGCGTTTCGAGGAGCACATCCATGCCCTGACCCGTACGTGCAGAAACTTCGATACAGCTGGTCTGACCGCCCCACTGTTCGACTTCCACACCGCGTTCTGCGAGCTGGGCGCGAATCTTGTCCGGGTTTGCGGTCGGCAAGTCCATCTTCGTGATGGCAACGACCATCGGCACATTTTCGCGCTTGGCAAGTTCAATACATTCAACCGTCTGCGGCATGACCATGGAGTCGGCAGCCACGACGAGAACGATAACGTCGGTCACCTGGGAACCGCGAGCACGCATAGCGCTGAACGCTTCGTGACCCGGAGTATCGAGGAAGGTCACCTTGCCCTGCTTGGTGGTGACTTCGTATGCACCGATGTGCTGCGTAATGCCACCCGATTCGCCGGACACCACATGGGTCTTACGAATCCAGTCGAGGAGAGAAGTCTTACCGTGGTCCACGTGGCCCATGACGGTAACCACCGGATGACGCGGCTGGAGATTTTCCTGGGATTCTTCCTCGATGCCAAGAGCTTCTTCTTCGTATTCTTCCATCAGCTGAGCTTCGTAACCGAATTCATCAGCCAAAATCTGGATCGTTTCGAAATCGAGGCGAGCGTTGATGGTCACCATCATGCCCATTTCCATGCACTTCGCGATAACGCGTGCCGGCATCTGGTCCATAAGGCCAGCGAGTTCGCCCACGGTAATGAAGTCCGAAGTCTTGAGGATCTTCTTTTCTTCACCCGAGTTGTTTTCGGAATGATCCTTGTGATAAACTTTCTTGACCGGGTTCTTGGAAAGCGAGGCCATCACGCGGGAAACGTTCTGACGTACGGCTTCCTGCTGCTGCTCCTTCTGCATTTCCTGACGATCTTTAGTATTGCTACGGCGGTTCTTGTCGTTGGCGTGGCGACCGTTGTTGCCCTTGCCATTATTGCCCTTGCCGTTCTGGTTGTTCTGACCCAGAGACTGGTTGTTGCTGGAAGCGTTGAAAGCTTCCTGCATGGAACCGCTGGAGAATCCGCCATTACGACCGGTATAGCCGCGGCTACTGCTGCTTGCGTTACCGCCGTTCTGGCGACGATTGTTGTTATTGTTGTTGCGGTTATCGTTACCGCCATTGTTGTTCGAAAGACGGCCGAACGTACCCGTGTAACCCTGGCCGTTGTTGTTTCCATTGCCGTTGCGGGAACCGTTCGGGCGGTGGTTGTTGCGGGCGGCCTGCGCCTGCTGGCGGGACTTTTCGATACGGGCAAGGATTGCGGCATCGGGCTTGAACACCTGCGCCTTCATCGGCGGCTGCTTGAGCTCTGTAGAAGCAGACATCATCGTCGGCTGGGACGTTGCCGGCTTTTGAACCGGAGCCGGAGCAGCGGGCCTTACGACCTGGGCGGGAGCCGGTTTCTGGACAGGAGCGGGAGCGGCGGGCTTCGGGGCTACCGGGGCTTGTGCCGGAGCGACAGGCTTTGCCGGAGCTGCTTGAGCTGGCGCCGGGGCTTGTGCCGGAGCGGCGGGCTTTGCAACAGGAGCTGCAGGAGCGGCCGGTTTTACGACCGGAGCCGTCGGCGCCGCGGGAGCGGCGGACTTTGCCGGAGCGGCCGGAGCCGGAGCTGCAGGCTTCACAACCGGAGCGGCGGGCTTTGCGAGCGGGGACTTCGGATCCTGCTTGGCAGCCGGTTTCGGGGGTTCCTTGCGGGCGCCCGGACCTTTCTTGAGGCTCACCTTCAAGCCGAGCTTGTTCGTCGCGACCGAAGGTTCCTTCTTCTTTGCGGGAGCGGAAGCGGAAGAATCCGATTCAGAAGTGTTGGCCTTCTTCAGATTCTTGTTGCGGGCGTCCTGCTTCTGTTTTTCGGCAGCGGCAGCTTCCTCGATTTTTTCAAAGTCTGCCATATCCAATTTGGACATATGGGTACGAACCGCAACGCCTGCATCGCGAAGCAGTTTCATCACCACATCAACCTTCAATCCATGAGCATCCGCCCAATCCTTAGGTTTCATTTGAGATTCATTCGTCATGAACAGCCTATTCAATTCCTTTTCTTATTCTTCCGTTAAACTATTGCCCTGCGCAAAAGTTCTTAAGCGTTCACGTCCTTACCGGCAGCGGCCTTGGCCTTTCTGTCTTCGTCGATACGCTTCATTCTCATTCTCTTTTCGTCCTCATAATTGCTCATGAGGATGCGGTTCTTGGAATCTTCGTCCATCTGAGACCATTCCTGTTCGCCGTGAACGTCGAGCTTGCGATCCACCAGGCGACCGGCGAGTTCCACGTTCTGGCCACCCTTGCCGATAGCCTGAGCGAGGTTTTCGTCATCGACGATAATCACGATGCGGTCCGTATCCGGAACCGGGAACATCTTGAGCACCGTAGCGGGAGCCAAGGAACGTTGTACGAACACGTCGAAGTTTTCGTCCCAGTGAACGATGTCGATGCGTTCGTTGCCGAGTTCGCGAACAATCGTCTGCACGCGGGCACCCTTCATGCCGACGCAAGCGCCGACCGGGTCAATCTTTTCGTCACGAGAATAGACGGCAATCTTTGCACGACGATTCTTGGAGTCACGAGCCACCGCCTTGATTTCGACAGAGCCTTCGTAAATTTCAGGAACTTCCTGGCGGAGAAGCGCCCTGAGGAAGTCCGCGTTGGCTCTGGACAAAATAACTTGAGCGCCGCTCTTCGTGGATTCTTCGACGCGGGCAATCACAGCCTTCACGGAAGCGCCCTGAGTCAAGCGTTCGTGCGGAATCTGTTCGCGGGCCGGGAGTTCCGCTTCAATCTTGTTGCCAAGGTCAACGATGACATTACGTTGTTCCAAACGAAGGACGGTACCGTTGATAATCGTACCGATGCGGCTGCGGTAGATGTCCATGATGCGCTGGCATTCGGCACTGCGGATGTGCTGCGTCAAAAGCTGCTTTGCAGTCTGGATGGCCTGACGACCGAAGGAGGACGTCGGGAGTTCCATGTAGAGGCTGTCGCCGGCCTGGGCGTCTTCGTTGAAGTCGCGAGCTTCTTCGACGAGCATGTAGCCTTCGTCCATCTCGGCCACTTCGTCGGCCGTCATGTTCGGATCGTAGTCCGGATAGTCATCGACGACTTCAACGTTCAGGAACACATGGACTTCGTTTGTCTCCATGTCGATATCGACGTTGATTTTCTTTTCGATGTGCAGATACTTGCGGGCCGCAGAAATGAGAGCCTTCTTGAGGGCGTCCAAAATCACGGAATCATCGACACTCTTGTCTTCAACGACTTCCTTGAGCACGTCGAGCAAGTTTACTTTCGGTTCGTTCTTCATATGTTGACCTTCCTATTAAATTTTCACTTCGACCTTGGCCGAAAGTACTTCGGACCGCGGTATGACGATTTCGCCGGCATTGCCCTTGAGCTTGAGCTTCAAATTTTCTTCGTCGGCATCTAAAAGTTCGCCAGTCACTGGCTTGCCCGTCGAGCGGGTAATGCGGAGCAGACGCCCCTTGTTGCGGTTAAAATCCGCCAAAGACTTGAGGGGGCGGTCCAATCCCGGAGACGAGACTTCAAGCGTGTAGGCGCCCTCGATTAACTCGGGATCCAAGTCCAGCGCATCCGAAAGGAAATGACTCACGTTCGTGCAGTCATCGATTGTAACACCTTCGGGCTTGTCGATAAAAATCCGCAATGTCTTGCGCTTGCCGGCACGGAACACATCAGCTTCCACAAGCGTAACGGATGCGGACTTGCATGCCTCGGCAATGAGAGAATTCAGTTTTTCTTGGACGACCAAATAAACCTCTTATACTAAAATAGACGTTCGCTTACGGACCTTCTCCCGAAACCTTTTGGACCGAAATCCGAGGTTTCAACGGAAAAAATCCACGAACAGTCTAAAAACCGATACAAATAGAGAAATTTTTTCGCGTTCGGGCAACCGCAAGAATACAAAACAGGGGGAATAAGCGATTTAAAGTGCGTTTTTGGCCATTTTATGCTACTATTTTTGATTTTCCGCTGTTTTTTTTAATTTATTCAAACTTTATGCTACTAAATCCGATTTTTTGCAGTTTTAGTAGCTCAAATTCGCATTTTTCATTCTTTTCACAGCACAACAAAGCCCTGCGACCGCAGGGCTTTTACAATAAGGCTTTAAAGAAAATCAATATCAGTCTTTAAGGCAACGGACAGATACTCCCGTAAGGAAAGCTTCTTCATTAACGGTTTCTGCAACATACATACTCCTTAATTCATCTCTCATATAAACGATAGATCCATGACCGCGGTCATTTAATGTAGAACTCCAGAAATAAGCGCCTAGCCTAATGTCATAGATCATTTCATCCAGGAAAACTCCGGCACCTCTTGCAGAAAAGCCATAATCATCCGTTCCATCAATACTTCCGCTCCAGCCATATTTAGCTTTCAGTTTCGCTCCGACAAGAGTCGTATCTCCCCCAACATCATTAAGCACAAATTTATACAACACATTCCATTCATCGAGACTTGGCAAATGCCAACCGGACGGGCATACATCCTGAACCATATCCCACGGGTAAAGGAGGCCATTATCTCCGCGATAGTCAGAAATATCTGAAGCATAATAACCATATACTTCATCTGTCATATAGTTCAAATTTTGAGCCATCCAAGTCTGCGAGCCCAACGTGACCGTTTTATAGACTTGACCATCGCGCGGGTCTTTCATGGATGCACGTACCATTTTTTCACCCTTGATGCAACGAACACTAAGGCCCATCTCTTTATCACTAAATAAATTTATTATCACATTGTTAACATTTTTCGACATTTGCATATCGTAAGCACTATTACCATCAAATTCAATAGAGCTCCAAAAATAAGCCTCTCCGTTTTTTCCTGTCAAGTCATAATAACTTCCGTCAGCAAATCGTAAACCAGAGGGCAACGCCATAAACCCGAATTCATCCGTACCATTATCTTCATCCCAGCCAAAGGTTGCCTTGAGCTTTCGAGCAGCCACTGATGGACCTCCTGCAGTCGCAACCAAGGCTTCAAAATCGGTCCTCAGCGGCAAACGCCATCCATCCGGGCATACTTCAATCGCTTCGTTCCATGTATAAAGCCGTCCATATTTATTGCAATTGAAAAGGTCGTCATCCAAGCAATAGCTATCGTCCGTTTTATAGTTCAAATTATCGACCATCCACAGCTGCTCGCCGATTTTTACGGTCCTGTACGATTTTCCGTCACGAGGATCCTCGAAATCGTCTTGATACACAACGTTGCTCGAATTCGTCACGCTCGACGAACTCACCGTCTTGCTGCTGGAGCTCGCCATCACGCTCGAAGAGGAAACCGTTTTGCTGCTGGAGCTTGCCTTTACGCTCGAAGAGGATACCTTCTTGCTGCTGGAGTTTGCCTTTACGCTCGAAGAAGAAACCTTCTTGCTGCTGCTGGATTTCGCCTTCACGCTCGAGGAGGATCCCTTCTTGCTGCTGGAACTTGCCTTCACTTCCGTAGAAGGACCGTCATCTTCCACGGCGCTCGAAAGCAACTCCGGGTATTCAGTCCATTCGCTCGTAGATGACGCAGGCATTTCGTCTCCGTACATTTCAGCCTGGAGCTTTTTCCAGTCCTCGAAATCGTCTTCCATCTGCGCCACGTAATCCGTGCAAGCGGAGAAGAAAGCTGCAACGAATAAAATAATTATAGATTGCTTCGCTAGACTCCCACGCTGACGCTCGGAGCAAGCGTGGCTTACAATGACGTTTTTTATTTCGTTTAACATTATTTCCTCCTAGAAAGCAAAGCTTAAACCAATTCCAGCGGCGCCCAAGATTGCGAGGGCAAAGCCCGCAGTGCGCATGGACTGTCCCGACTTGGCGTCGTCGTGATACTTCGTGAATTCCGTCACCGTCGAGTACTTTTTCTCGGCGGCGCTTTTCGCCTTGCTGTTGCCGGCTATCGCAAGCGCAATACCCGTCACGGACACGGCAGCGCAGATTCCTATCGGCACCCAGTGGATCTTATTTTCTTTCGCTTTCACATTCGCGGGAACGCTCTCGCCTACCTGAGGTTCATTGCCTTCCACTTTTTCGACGGTCTTGATCAAATCGACTTTCGCTTCTTCAACCTTGTTCGTATCCACGGCCTGCACCGGCTCCGCTACCGGAGTCTCAGCGGAGGCCTGCACCGCCTGGCCAATTTGGTGCGTCACATGTACCACTTCGTGCCACTTGGGTTCCACATTGACTTTTTCGGTCCAGCCATCGCCCCTGAGTTCTATATCGGAACACAGCGGCACGACACCCGTAAACGGAGTGCTTCCCAATTCGACGCCATCGGCAAACATGGCAACGGCCTCGGGTTCGCCATTGCGTTCCGCGACAAGCTCCAGTCCGCCATTGCCGCGTTTCATTTCCTTATCAAAAACCTGGGTCTTGTTCTTGGCGATAGAGACCTTGAACTCCATCGGATCGTAGCACGGGTGCGTTACGCGCACGCTATGGATTCCCGAGGCCAACTCTATTTTCGATTCGTCCTTGCGGTTCCCGTCCACGATTACTGTGAGTTGTCCCTTGTTCGCAACGTCACCCGTAAGCACAGGGTTAATTTCCAGCCAGCCGAAATTCGGTACAAGCTGGAGTTCAACCTTTTGGTTGTTGCTCTTGATATCCACGACCACTTCGGCGGCTTCGTAACGCTCCAGCGAAGCGACTATCCTGTGGTTGCCCTCTTCAATCTGCGTCTTGCACGGAGTGCTCAGGCACTTGGGATCTGCCTTGCCGTCAATCGTCGGCACGGCCCCCGTCGGGTTCGACGTAATTTCCACGATGAACTTTTTCTTGCCGCCATAGTTAAAATCCCCCGCATCGCCAAAGGCGCCGATTCCACCAACGCCGGCAAAGCCTGTCGTGCTCTTGACGTTCCTGAAAAATTCCGGAGCCTCTTTCTTGATAAGTTCAAGAAGCTCTTCGACGTTCGCGCCACGCCCGTTGAAGCTAGCGATAAGCTTGTTTCCGGCGGTTTCGTAGAGTTCGGCGGAGAGCGTCAGCGACTTTCCGAAACGCCCCACACGCGCCTGGCAAATAAAGTCGGCGGCAATGTTCTTGCCCGTCTCCACAAGGCAGCTACCTTCGCAATCTTCGATGGCCTTGCCCGGCGGCAACATCTGCTGGATGTTCTCGCGCGTCATGATGGTGTAGTTCTGCACCGCGGGAAGCTCCTTGACGGCCTGCTCCCGCAAGACGTTCGTAAGGTACTGGCGGTCCGAAAGCGAGACGCCATCCTTGGCGCTGCCATCCGCACTTGTTTCAAGCACGGCCACGTACGTCGCAAAGACGTTCATAGAAAAGAGAAGTAATAGCAGGGGGAATAGTTTTTTCATATCCTCATCCAATTAGTGTTTTAATTTATTTATTCAAAAACCAGACTTTCAATCACCATCATATACAAGTTTCCGGGCAGCCACCATTATACGGACCGATAGCACAAATTTTGAATTTGTATTTACCCGTTGAAGACTGAATTTTAAACTTCACGGAAAAAAGCTGAGAGGCCGCCTTTTTTCCATCAATCTTAACGTCGCCCCTGTACCAAGAAGGCTGTTTGAAGTCAGACCATGCGAGGTTTTTCATGGTACCGGCAGAAGATTTCGAGAGCGGTGCGTACGGGTTTGCATAGCCGATGCTCCGTTCAACATCTTCGCCGAGGCCGAGTTCGAGAGCAGGAGCGGAATCGGATGAATAGGTGATGCAAAGGCCGCCCCAAGAAGAAGCATCTGCTGCCGAAGGGCTTGCAGAAGGGACATTGACATTGAAGCCGACTCCCACGAACGGATTGTAGGTCATAACACCCTTTTCAAGAATCGCAGTGCCACAGATTCCATTGCAGAAATTAATAACCGAATCCTTAGCGTCTTCAGCGTATTCGTTTCCAAGCGGAGCAGGCCATTCAATCATGGATCCACCACCGTCTTCATGGTCATTAAAATCGAACCAGTAGCCAGAAGATCCACCTTTATCAAGGCCTGTATATACTTGCGGGCTACCTTCGGCACCGATCCAAGTCTGGAAAGAGTCAGAACGTTTTACCGAACTGCTCGATACTTTTGTCTTGCTGGACGACGACCGAGCCACACTGGAAGAACTCCGTTTTATAGAAGAGCTCGATTTAGCTACCATATTCGATGAGGAACTTTGTACGAGAGGCACTGTACATACAGGCTGTCCGATAAGTACCCAGGCGTTGTTAAAACAGACGAAATACGAAGTGCATGCGCCATCGGTCACCGTGGTCGTCGCATTCTCGTCACATATTTTCTGTTGCACGGATCCATTGCAGACATAGTTCTGCAGCACCCAGGTGTTGTTCACGCAAAGAAAATCCGTCACGCATTTATCGTCGGAAAAGGCCGTCGTCGCACCTTCCGCACAGACTTGAGCCGTCGGAGCGGAGCCCTGCGCAAAAGCGACACCATACGAATCTTCCCACTGGCCCGCATAATCCGTACATCCCCACATCGCAGCAATCGGCAACAACAAAATTCTGTTCTTCATATCGCATACCCCCATCAGAAAAGGAATGTAACGCCTACACCGACAAGTCCGGCGGCCATCAAACCAAGTGAAACATTTCGAATATTCTGGAATTTCCGGGCATCGTCAAGGCCTTTCTGGTATTCCGACTGGTTCAGTGGAGGAACCGCCGTTGCGTCCTTCGCCTTCGTGTTGAAGACAGCCGCCATGATGCCGCCCACTAAGGCGACACCGCCAGAGATGGCAATCGGGATCCAGTGGATTTTCTTGCCGCCTTGCTTTGCGTCTTTTGCGGCTTCGCTTGCGTTGTCCTGTTTGACCTGGGCTGCATCTTGTGCCGCAACGGCACCCGCCAATTCGACCTTGTCGCTATCCGGAGCGCTTTCTACGGTCGGGGCCACACCCTCTGGCGTATGGGTGAGATTGTGCGTCACCTGCACGACCTCGTGCCACTTGGGCTGCACGTTGACTTTTTCGGTCCAGCCGTTCCCCTTGAGAAACACGTCGGCGCAAAGAGGGACCTCGCCCGCATAAGGAGTACTCCCCACTTCGACGCCATCGATCACGACCGCCAAGATTTGCGGTTCGCCCTTGTATTCCACGTTGAGTTCAAGCCCGCCCTTGCCACGCGCCAATTCCTTGTCAAAAGTCTCGGTCTTGTTTTTCGCAATCGAAACATTAAATGCAGCAGGGTCGAAACAAGGGTGCGTAAGCATCACGCTGTGGATCCCAGCTTCCAGTTCGATTTTCGATTCATCCTTGCGCAAACCATCTACCGTCACGTTCAGGACCCCGCGCTTGGCGACATCCCCGACGAGCACGGGTTTCATCTCCAGCCAGCCAAAATTCGGCATAAGCGTGAGTTCAACCTTTTGGTTGTTGCTCTTGACATCCACGAGCGTTTCCGCATCTTCATAACGGTCGAACGAAGCTACGATTCTGTGGTTGCCTTCTTCGACTTGAAGCTTACACGGAGTGCTCAGGCACTTGGGAACAGCCTTGCCGTCAATCGTCGGCACGGCTCCTGCTGGTGTCGAAGTGATTTCCACGATAAACTTCTGTTTGCCGCCATAGCTAAAACTACCGGCGCTGCCAACAGCAGCAATTCCACCTACACCCGCGAAACCGCTACTCCCTTTAATTTGACGGAAAAATTCCGGGGACTTCTGCTTGATTAAATCCAAAAGTTCTTCGACATTCGCACCGCGCCCGTTGAAACTTGCGACAAGCTTGTTCCCTGCCGTCTCGTAAAGTTCCGCCGAAAGCGTGAGAGAATTTCCGAAACTTCCGACTCGTGCCTGGCAGATGTAGTCCGCCGCGATATTTTTGCCGGTTTCCACGAGGCAACTGCCTTCGCAATCCTCAATCGCCTTGCCCGGCGGCAACATCTGCTGGATGTTCTCGCGGGTCATGATGGTGTAGTTCTGCACCGCCGGGAGTTCAAGCACAGCCTGTTCGCGCAAAACGTTCGTAAGGTACTGGCGATCCGACAAAGAAACTCTTTCTTTTGCGCTGGCATCGGCCCCCGTTTCAAGCACAGCCACATACGTAGCAAAAGAACTCGTTGCAAGCAAACACAAAATCGAAAGAGAAAGAAATAACTGTTTCATAGCCAAAATGTAATGTTTTCTTTAATGCAAGTCAATAAAGAACCATGAAAAAATTCATATGAACTATAGAACAACAAAAAAGCCCCCGGAGGGGCTTTGTTTAGCAATCCGTTTTATGCATAAACAATTAATTCTTCACGCAACGGACGGACATCATATATGTTTTTGGGTCGTCTTGTCCTAGATATGCATTTAGTTCGTTCATATGCAGGGAGCGAGCTTGCGTTGTAGGATAAACCTCACCCGGTGTCGATGTCCAAAAAAACGCGTCCATTAGCCACCGATCGTACGAACCTTTCCAAAGTCCTCCAGGGTATGCGCTAAATCCGGTCTTATTATCAGCATTAGGGGCCCAAGTTCCATTCACCCAAAGAGCATCCTGCGGTCTAGAATTACCATTCATCTGATTTGCTTTTTCCCATAAAATGGTATAGTCATTTCGTGAGGGCAATCTATAACCATCAGGACAAGCCGTCATCGCAGCTTCCCACGTATAAAGCCTTCCGTAGAGTTCACAATTTGATTCCTGATCATCGTAACAAGCGGAGCCTTCCGTCTTATAATTCAGATTTTCCGCCATCCAGTACTGTTCACCGATTTGCACGACAGGATATTCATTTCCTGCACGATCTTTAACTTTTCCAATTGAACTAGACGAGACCGTAGTTGACGACGATGATACGACCGACGAAGACGACTTCGCAGAACTGCTGCTTAACGGTTTTGCCCCCTTTATGCAACGAACGGAAAGAGCGTAGGATTCCTTATAGGTGTGCGATATTCCTATGGTATCAGCGTTATCATCTATGGTCAAATGTTCCGCTTCCCCATAAATTTCGTCGTCACCATCAGAACTCCAAAACACTGCAAGAGTGCTAACCCGACTGTAAAAACCATTAGTTTGCATATAACCAGCAGGCAAAGCCGAGAAACCGAGCTTATCGACCCCGTTCTTTTTAGCCCAGCCTGATGTAGATTTCAGATTCTGTGCAGCTTCGTTTTTTCCACCGGCAAATTGAATTAACTCTCTAAATTCAGATGTGGTTGGCAAGCGCCAGTCTTGCGGACAAGCATTCTTTGCCCCGCTCCACGAATAATACCGTCCATATTCATCGGAGTATTTTTTAAAATTTTTGACGTAATCAGTACTAAAATATTCGGAGTATTCAGAGGCCATTTCACTAGAATCTGGAAGATAGCTGCCACCAGACACCTTATAATTCAAGTTATCCTTCATCCAGAGCAAACCATTAATCTCGACAGTCCTGTAAGTCTTACCATCTCTGTCATCTTTATAGCAGCCCGTTTCCGATGTTTTACAAGGTTCCCAACCCGATGCTTTTCCCGAACTACTAGAGCTGTTCACGACCGAAGACGAACTCGCCGCCGAAGTAGATTCCTTGCCCCACACGCAACGCACGTAAGAATAGAGGTTATCGTCTTCCCAATAAGCGAAAACCGGGTTATCCGCACTAAGCTTAAAGTAATATCTCTTTCCATTGTCATTAGTGCCGGTCCAATAATACCCGACGGAATCCTTTCCATGCGCACCGGAATGATTCACACCGGTGTTATCATCCCATTGCCAGTAGCCGCCCCAGTTGGAGCCCATGCCCCCGTATCCAATTTTCTCCAAAAGATCTGGATAGGGATTCTTGAAGAACGCTTCCATTTCCGACTTTGATGGCAATCGCCATTCATCCGGGCAAGCATCCTTAGCGTCATTCCAAGTATAGAGGCGTCCATACTTACCGCAATTACTTTCTACGGTGGCATAGCAAAGGCCCCTTCCTTCCGATGGATACTTCAAGTTTTCGGTCATCCATTTAATGCCATTATGCGTTATGTATTTATACACATAGTTATTGCGTACATCCGTGTATTCGCCAGTGTCGCCCATGCTCGATGAAGATTTTACCGAACTGCTTGACGACTTCACCTGCGACGAAGATGACTTTGCCGAAGACGATGATTTTTCAGAGCTATTAGATGTATCCTTTACAGATGACGAGGACTTCGCAGAACTGCTGGATTTTTCCTTGACCGAGGACGATGATTTCCCAGAACCGCTATCGCTAGAAACGTCCGGCGTAGAATCGCTGGAGCCTTCCGTATATTCCAACGCCCCGAACGCATTCTCGAATTCTTCCTGGTAATCCGTACAAGCTGTGATAATGAAGAATGATAAAATGAAAAGTGAAAAATGAAGAATAGATTGCTTCGTCCCTTCGGTCCTCGCAATGACGTTTTTTCTTTCGCCTTTCATATCTCGTCTTTCGCATTTCGTCGTTCGTCTTTCGTCTAACATAATTCCCCCAAAAACTAAAAAGCAAAACTCAAGCCAACGCCAATGCCACCGGCAATCGCGACTCCGATACCCACCGCCCGCATGGTCTGGTAAGTCCCGATATCGTCGTGACGCTTGTTGTATTCATCCTTCGATGTGGGCTTTTTCTCGCTTTCGCTCTTCGCCTTGCTGTTCCCGACCACGGCAAGCACGACTCCGGTCACGGTTGCAACAGCACTGATAGAAAGCGGCACCCAATGGACACCCTTCTTTGATGGGGTCGCAGCGCTGGCATCCACGTTCGCGGGGACGCTCTCGCCCACCTTGCTCACCTTATCGTCAATTTTACGTTCGACATTGACCTTATCGGCTTTCGGTAAATCGACAGGTGCACTTGTTTCTGCCGGCTGCGTCATTTCACGAATAGCGCTAAAGAATTCATGCGACTTGTTTTCGATAAGCACAAGAAGTTCCTCGACGTTTTGCCCACGGCCATTGAAACTTGCGATAAGTTTGTTCCCCGCCGTCTCGTAAAGTTCCGCCGAAAGCGTAAGGGATGTCCCGAAGCGCCCCACGCGCGCCTGGCAAATGTAATCGGCGGCGATATTCTTGCCCGTCTCCACGAGGCAGTTGCCTTCGCAGTCCTCGATAGCCTTGCCCGGCGGCAACATCTGCAAAATGTTCTCGCGGGTCATGATGGTATAGTTTTCTTTTGCAGGCAGTTCCTTGACAGCCTGTTCACGCAAAACGTTCGTTAAATACTGACGGTCTAATAATGGAACGCTATCCTTGGCACTGCCGTCGGCCCCCGTTTCTAGGACGGCCACATAAGTGGCAAAAGAATTTATAGCTAACACCAAGAAGAAAAAAGTAAAAAGTAAACGTTTCATACCCATAAAGTAACATTTTTAGGTTTATCCGTCAAACAACATTTCACTAGGGTTTGTTCTACATCACGCCATCGTTATAGGACTTGTTCTAAATCACTTTTTATAAACCACCGCAGCGGGGTTTTGCTATGATGAGTAAGCAATTCACTTTATACGTCATTTCCCTAACGGGGGCTTGACTGCGGCGGTAATCCAATACGAACGCAAGCGTTCGTGCTGTTCTAACCTTGCACGTCATTGTGCAAGCACATGACTTTGCCTCGGATATAGAAACATGCAAGCATGTTTCTGCATCGCTCGGCTTCAACGTCATTCTGAAGGCTGAAAGCCTGAAGAATCCAGTAAAATAAATAACGCAATATCACGAATTCACTGGATCCTATCGCCTTCGGCTCGGCCATACCCAACTTCGTTGGTTGCGTCGCTCGCCTTGTATGGTTGTCGTCTCTCCCTAATCACGAACCCCTCAGGATGACACGTTCCTCCTACCGCCTACAGTCTACCAATTGCTAAGTTCTAAGCTCTAAGCTCTAAATTCTAATTACTATATTTAAGGCATGGCTTACGTATTTCTCATTCTTATCAGCATCGCCGGGCTTGCGCTCTGCGGTTTCTATCTCAAAAAGAACATTATCCGCATCAAGGACAAGAACAAGGATGAGCCCAAGAAATACAAGCGCATTTTGAACTACGTCCCGACCGGACTCTGGTACGGCTACCTGATTCTGTTCTTCGCAGGACTGACAATCAACAATACGATTTTTTAGCTGTTAGTCAATGGTCATTAGTCAATGGTCATTAGTCATTGGACGTTAGTTGTTAGAAAACGCAGTTGCTCTAATTCCTAATTGTACTTAATTCGTCATCTTGAGGAGAGTATCGACGAAAGATCCAGTAATATTCTTCACTGGATCCTTCACTGCGTTCAGGATGACACGACAACAATTGTACTTTCGCTTCGCTCTAAATCCTATCGTCTAGAAGCAAGCCAGCGTTCGTAGAGGAACAGCGCGATAAAGTTCTTCCCGTCGATAAACTTGTGCGCAGCTTCTTCGTAAGGCAGAACTTCCGTGCGGATCCATTCGTTTTCGTCAGTGTACGTCTGGTTCTTGCCGTCCATCGCATCGAGTTCTTCGCGGGTCACGTTGCGTTCGATGGCATAAAGACGAATGCGTTCGTCCAAAAGACCGCAGCTCCCGGCAAAGCCGTCGCTTGCGCCCTTGTACCAAAAGTCCATCAAGTCGATAAGTTCAGAATCGTCGGCCTTGATTTGCGCCTCTTCTTCAAGTTCCGAAAGAGCCACCTTGCGGTAATCGCCCGACCAGTCGAGAATCCCCGCCGGGATTTCGAGCGACGCCGTCTCCGAAATGGCGAACCGCGGCTGGCGCACCAGGAGCAGGTAACGTTTTCCCTCGCAATGGAGCACGACCAAAACGCCCACGGCATGGCCTCGCACAAGCACAATCCCGTGCACCGGTTTTCCGTCCGGCAAGAACGCTGTCGCGTTCAACTTGATGAACAGCGGGACATGGCGCTTGCTAAAGTAATCGACCGATGCAAAATGCACTTTCGTAATGTTGAACTTTTTCTCGGAAGCTTCAAGCCATTGCTTGTAAATGCGGCTTTCCAGAATTACTGGTTTGTCTTCTTCAGGAATTTCAGCCGCAAAGGTGTATTCAATCATTTCGACTCCGTCGAATCGGCGGCGAGCGAGTCCACATAAACCGTATCGCGTGCAACCGTCGCCGATTTCCAGATTTTATATAAACTATCTACAGGTGCTTTATTTTCGTCGGCGGTCACAAGACTATTGGACTCCAGGCGATAGGCAACCCAGTCCTTCTTTGTCGCTGGCCCGCAGGAGAGTTCCGATTCGTCGGGCTCGAAGAGGTCCCGCACGACATTCACTTTTGCGCCAAGCGTAAAAGTCGAGATCGCGTAAGACGACACCATCGCGCACTTGGGAATTTTTTCGACATAGTACGTACTCATGTGCCATATCGTATCTAGGCGCGTTTTAACCTTGCCAAGCGCAGTCGAATCGTATTCCCACTTGGAATCCAGGCAGTAAGTGGAATCTTTAGAGGCGCAGGCCGAACGTACCGGCACAAGCGCCGTATCGTTTTCATACCAGTTCGTCGGGTAAATAGTATCGGCAACGACTTTTTCGCACATATCCACGCGCATCTGACATTTCGCACGGAGCGTCCGCCAATGGAACTTTTGCGGCGTAATGGAATCGAGCACGCGCAAAAACGACGGAGATTTTTTCGTTCTCAACGGAAGCATCGATGGGCTCGCGAAAGTCGAATCCACAAAAATCGAGAACGTATCGCGGACAAGCTTTCCGCGACGGAGCTTGATGGAGGCAAAAAGGGAATCCGCCTCGTTCTTGACGACAATCCCCGTCACCTCCGGAGGAATCCCATCCAGTGACAGTTTGAGCAACGTATCCGGGCGGTACATCGGAGACGGGCAATCTTCCGTATTCACCTTGATGTTCACCTTCGGCGAAACGACAACGAGCGTATCCTGGACATTGTAATCCACATCAATCGAATTGAGCGAGCAATTCGAGAACGACCAGATTTGCGAAAGCGAAAGGTAAAGCGTGTCCGAAAGCAAATGAATCGTTTTCCCGGAATCCAGCTTGGCGCCCATAAAATATCCTTTGCCAACAACAGACTGCCCGTTCGGCATCACATCGAGAGGGCCGTCGCCATCCCAAGTACACGAGGCAAAAAAGGCCATCAACGGGAATATCAAAATGGCAAAGAACAACGCTCTGGATTTACGCTTCATCTATAAACTCACTCAAAAAGGCAAATGCTTTTTGAATATAGCAATTTGGGCAGAATCAACCGGATGCGTCGATTTGTAGAAATCCTTCCAGCGCACGAACAGGCCGTTCTGGCGCACGGTCAAAAAGAACGAGGAACTGTCCTGCGGAGAGAGCCGCCCCACGACATCCTTCACGCCAAGATGTCTCCCGACAACAGGCGCCATCTTCCAAGAGCCTATGCCGAACATGCGAGATGTGATTCCGTTCCCGTGGTTGAGTTCCACAAACATGCCCAGAGAATCACGCCCCGCCTCGAGGACAACGCCCGGGAGCACCGGATAAATCGGCGCCTCGCCTAGGCCGCTGAATACATCGGCCGAAAGCAGCTTTTCTTGCCCTTCAAAGTCAAAGTTGTCCATAATCGAAAGCGCCGACCAGCCAAGCGGAACATGCGGACACGGCCCCGGGAAAAGGCACCCCGTCTTGCTCGAGACCCAGACTTTTGAGGAATCCTCGCGCGTCATGTGCAAAAAGACATGACGTGTGGAATCTTCGAGAACGGCAAGCAACGCCTCGCCAAAATCCTTCTTGGGGGCGACCCAATGGATTTTCGCCCCGTCCGACGCAAGATTGCGCACGTAGCGCAAAAAAGCATTCGGGAGCATGAGCGAATCGTTCACCACCCACGAACACTGTCCATAGCCGTCCTTGAGTTCGAAAGGCGTCCCGTCATACGACGTACAGCCTTCAATCCACTCCTCGACAACCGGAGGAGCCGGTTCCTCGTTTCCGGGCAGCGGGAGCTTATCGACAAGCATGCGGAACCACCCGTTTACGTAGGCGACAACGAACAGGACAAAAAAGAAAACGATTCGCACCAGCGGAAACTTGTGCTGTAAGCGCTTCTTTCTTTTTTTCCGTTGAATTTCTGTGGGGAACTCTACAGCCATCGGTTACATGACAAAATAAACGACCACGGCAATCGCAATCAACAGGAGCGCAATCAAAGTGATGACCGTCCCCTTCGAAGACGGTTCCTCATCTACAAGCGGATTCTTGTCCAGAATTTTCGGTTCTACCACCGGAGTCTTGGCCACAGGCGGCGCCTGCACGGGCCTAGCTTGCGGAGCAGGCTTGACAGGTTCCCTCACGGGAGACGGCCGGACTGGAGCTTTAACGGGAGCGACCTGGGCTGCGGCGGCAACATCAGCACCGGCCTTGGTCGTTTTCAAAGAAGTCGTCTGAGAACGCACGGGAACGTAGGCCGCCATACTCTCTTCGTTCAAGAAAATGCGGATAAAGCGCTCAAGCCCCACTTTTCGGAGACTGCTCGCCAAGGACTCCTTGCTTGCAAGAACGGCAAACAAGCCTCCCTTATTGGAGAGTTCCTGATGGAACTGCATAAAGGCGTTATAGGCGTCGCTATAGACAAAATCGAGGCCGGACAAATCGACAGCCACGAACTGGACTCCAGCATTCGAATCGACGAAAGAACGGAAATTTGCCTTGAACTTTTCGGCATCGAAAGCACCAATCGGGTTGAGCGGAGCCGGGAGCACAAAAAATAAACCTACATTCTTTAATTTTACCTGCGTCATAAAACAAATATAAGCTATTGTTCGAGCGATATTTCCGAAAAAGTTGAATAATTTGCGGTTATACGAACATAAGCATGTTCAGTCCATCGAGCCGTATTCTGGATTAGAGCCTGCGACAAAAAACGAAAGCACAATTACTTCATTTGATTGCGTCACCGCAATCTTTTTTATTCCGAACTCCAGATTGTCTTAACTCAACACTGTATAGGGTAGCGGCCAGTTTCCAAGTTCTGGGCGTGAGACTACTACTCCAGTATTTCATCGTCCGTTTCGACAATCGGTACCGGAGTAGCGTTCGTCGATGGCTTCGAAACCGGCGCCGTCGTTGTAGCGGCATCTGTAGACTCAACGTTCACCGCAGGGTTCACAGGAGCCGCACTTTCCACGGTCCGTTCCGATTGCACTGCCGGAGTCGTCGTCGCAGGCGCTTCCTGAGCCGTTTCGCCTACCGAATCTTCAACAAGCAATTCTTCAGGCTCTTCCGTCACGAGTTTCTTTGAAGCGGCGGTCTTGTTCAAATGGCCCTCGCCCTTCGGCTTGTGGCCAAAGAGATACGGGCTAAAGCTAATACTTACACGGTGCACCGGCGAGAACACGGGATGGGATTCAAACGCATAATCCACGACAAGGAAGTTCATAATCGTAAGACCGGCACCCGCCGTCACGCTCTTGAACGTCGTAAAGCTGCTGAGACCGACACGAAACTTGAGTCCAAAGTCAAACGCGAACTCGACACCTCCACGACCACCGGACAGCCAGTCCAGTGGGTCTTCCCAGATGCGTTCGCCACCGTGAGTATCCTCGTCAAAGTCCAAGTCTCTCGAATCGTGATGGAAAAGCCCCGCACTCTGCCAGTAGAAATTGAACCTGCCATAGAGGTATTCCACAGGCAATCCATAGCTCAACGCCAAGTAGAATTCAGGAGCAGAGTATTCGAATTCGCCTGAATCCCAGGACGCAGCCGACGAAGTCCAGCCTTTCAGGAGGCCCGACACATAAAAATCGTCCATGATCTTGTAACGCGCACTCGCATCGCCACGGAAGCCCCAGCCGCTCTGGTCCATGTCGCGGTAAAGCACATGGAACGCAAGGCCCAGGTCTAAACGGTCGTCCAAAAAGCGACGACCCCACGAGACGGAAAACACCCAGTCCGCAATGGAAAGCGTGTTGTAGTCCGAGCCCTCGGGCACAGGTTCGCCGTCCCTGATATACGGGATATCGTCGGCTCCAAACCTGGAGAACGCGACCCCAAGTCCCTGCTTGTTCGAAAGCGGGATGACCATCGACGCGTAATCGTACTTGGTATCTTCGTAATAAGAGGTATGCGAGAACGATGCCCACATGTACTTCGCCTGAGAAAGCTGCCACGCATTCGTCGTGAGGCCCAGATAATCGCCCTCGACCGCTAAAGTCGCAGAACCCAAAGCCGCAGAGCGCGCCCCCGGCTCGATATCAAGAGTCGCATTCGCGCCCACAACGCGGTCGGCCGCAAAAGCAGACGACACTAGCGCACTGGCGAGGAAAAAATTCCGCAGAGATATAATTTTTTTCAAAAAAGACATTTGGTGACAAATAAGATAGATTATTTTTCCTTCGGGAAACAGTTAAAAACAATGCTTTTAGACGAATACATCCAAAATTTTTTGATATACCTGCAAACTCAGCGAAGGTATTCCGAAAGGACGGTCATCACGTACCGGAAATCGCTCGAAAAATACCTCGCGACACTCGCTGGGGACAACAAGAAAACAGCCGGTAACCATTCAAAAGCTGTCGGGAACAATCCGAACTATGCCGGAAATATGCTGGGCAATCCAAGTGCATCACAAAAAATCCCGACGGAGGCGCCATCAGTACCGCTCGAAACATTCACCGAAATGAGCGTCAAAAACTTTGTGTGGGATTTAAAGATCAGGCAAAAGCTTGCCCCCACAAGCATCTGCGAGCACCTCGCCGCGCTGAAGAGTTTCGGCAAGTATCTCGTGCGTTCCAAGATTTTGCAAAAGAACCCCGCCGAAACAATCCCCATGCCCAAACGCCCCAAGCGGCTCGTCAACATTCTCGGGCAAAAGGACCTCGCCGAAGAAAAATTTCCCGAACTGGAAAATCCGACGCTCCAGCAAATCCGCGCAAGGCTTCTGCTCGAACTCATCTACGGCTCGGGGCTCCGCATTTCGGAATGCCAGAACATCACCTGGAACAGCATCGACACGCACTCGAAACTCGTGCGCGTAATCGGCAAAGGCAGTAAGGAACGAATCGTGCCGATTACAGACACGCTAATTTCCTGGCTTGAAAAATTCAAGATCACAGAAATCGAAGCCGGGCACTCCCCCACAACGGCGGGATTCGTATTTTTAAGTGAAGACGGAAAGCCTTACGGAATCCGCACGCTCCGAAACGACATCCACGACCTGCTCCGAAGCATCGGCTGGGAAGGAAAAGCGAGCCCGCACGTGCTGCGCCACAGCTTTGCCACACACTTGCTCGAAAACGGCGCCGAAATCATGAGCGTCAAAGAAATGCTCGGGCATTCAAACATCTCGACCACGCAAGTCTATACGCACGTGAACGCCGAACGACTAAAACAAGCATTCAAGAAAACGCACCCAAGAGCGTAAGGGAGGTATGAGCTCGGGGCTAGCGCCCCTTTGAGGTATGGGGTATGGGCACGGCTAAGGTTGGTGCACTTCGGCAGTGCTTCGGCAAGCTCAGCATACCAGCTCAGTGACCTTTTGTCGAACCATGCGCCTATGGGGTATGGCTATGGAGTTTAGTAGGTAGAACAAAGGCACAACGTGCCGATTTCACAGCCCAAAGCGTAGCGTGCCCAAAGTGCGGAGCACGACCCCATAGCTCTTTAGACGAGAGAACGGACCTTCGGTCCTACAGACGAAAGACGAGAGAATTATTCATCAAACAGGCGCGAAAAGCACGACTATTTATCTTTCGTCTCTCGTCTACCAGCGAAGCGATCTTTCGTCTAATTAAAAGAAGCTTCCTTTCACGCCTACGGCTATGGTCCATTGCTGGCCGATGTCACTCCAATCCGGGGCGTTCCACTTTTTCATCGGGCTTTCGTCATATTCGTTCTTGGCGTTAGCGCCGCCCGCCTTGTCATGAATCGGCAACGAGAACGCGAGGAATACCGGGAAGTCAGGGTTCGAGAATTCCAAGCCATAGACAAGCGACAACGACCACGCCTGGTGATCCGGATCCGGCCTCGGGTCATAATTATCAACCGATTCAGAAGCGATCCACGCGACCCCCAGCGGCACCGAGAAGTTCACGCCGAAGGACTGCACAATTCCCGAACGTCCACGATAACCGTAAGCAATAGAACCGCCAATAGACGGCGGAGTGAATGCGCCCAGGTCATTTTCGCCATACGGTTTGAAACGGTACTTGAAACGGTCTCCGCTCTTGTTCTTGATATTCTTCCAATAGCTGTCGTTGAACTCATTTTCGCCCGAGAACAAGTGCATCGCAAAGGGATGCGTGTAACTCAAGCTATAAAGCCAAATGCCCTTGTCCGTATCGCGGCTATAGTCCCAGCCCAGCGTGAGCGAATAAAGTCCGCTTCCCTTCTGGAAACTGCTCGGCAAGAATTCCTTTCCGGCATCCGTACCACGCTTGATGTCGTACTGCCCCGTCGGAATCGTAAGCGATGCCGAAAGCGAGGCCGCACCGCCGCTGCCAATCGTCTTGCTAAAATCGAACGAGATATCGCCAAAGCCACCCGTGCTACGGTCCATCGGAGCCTGGTTGCTACGGTACTGCACTTCGCCCTGATGACTCATGAACGGAAACGAGACGCCCACCTTGGTATCCCACGTCGGCTTGATGGAAAAATGCGGATTCACCGAAAGTGCCGAGAAATTCTGCCCCACATTGTACTTTGTAAAGACTTCGGCTTCAAGATAACCGCCCGAAACGCCCTGACCAATCCACTTGATCCCATCGCCCGAGCCCCCACCGGAACCGCCAGCACCACAACCGCCAATGGACTCCCACGGAGTTGCGGGCGTCACAGGGGAATTAAAACCGGCATAAAAAGCAACCGCTACAAGCGCGACAAGCGAACAGCCTTCAAACAAAAAATTCTTTTTCATGTCGAACCTCACGGGAGCTTGATCAAATATGCAGGGTTCGTTCCAGTTGCAAGGAACTTGCCATCAGGGGAACGTCCGCCAATCATGGGTACGGTCGCCACTACGCGGTTTTCACCCACCCATTCCACAGCGATATCCGAAGGAGCGCCCGCAAACAGGCGGACTTCGCGCATCACCGTGCGACCCACAGAACCATCTTGGACAGAAGCGTTTTCCAGCTTGTTCTTGTTGAGCATTTCAATTCCCGGGATCTCGGCCCACAGCACAAACAAGCGCCCCGCAAATTCAAACCAATGCGGCTGAGCCGGTTCCGATATCATATCCTTCGTTCGCTCAATCTTGATTGGTTCGGAAGTCTTAGAAAGTTCCTGAATATAAGCTTCCCAACTTCCGGACTTTTTCATGTTGTACACAACAAAATTTCCATCCGGCGAAATCAGCGGGCTATCAATTTCCCAGTCGTTTCGATCTGCAGGTTTCTTGAGCTTAACCGCTTTCTTCTTGCCGCCGTTCGCATAGTCAATAAAAACGATATCTAGCGGATGGCCCTCCGTTCCGTCAACATAAGTGAGACGCACCTGATTCGTACCGAAGAATCCTTCGACCGTAGAGACGTCGCCATCTTTTTCGGCCTTTGCCGAAGGTTTCACCCACACATGCGGAGCCGCTTCCGAAATAATATTTTTTTCAAAGAACCAGAACTTTTCCTTGTCCGATGTACGGACTGCGAAAATGCCGTAATCCTTATCTTCGCAAGCCGTGCTACCATTTACGTCATAACCGCGCAAGGCCACGATAAAATCCGCATGCGTACTCCATTCCGGATCCTGGAACTCGCACTCCCCTTTAGAAAGGTTACGCATCAAGAACCACTTTACATTGTTCGCCGTATCCACGACTGTCAGGCGGTCGTGCACATCCACTTGATCTTTTAGAAACGACTTGTCCGAACTTTTAACATCTATTTTGGCAAAGTTCAGCAACAGCATCGATGCCGGGTAGTTCACCGTATCTTGCGAGACGGAAGGGTTGCAAGTTTGATGTCCACCGTTCAAGGGGAAAACTTTCCCGATAGAAGAGACATCACTTTTTTTTGAATCATCCGAAGACTCCGCCTCGAACGGTTTGGGGCTATAGCACGCAAACAGAGATAATGTCAAAAGACCAAGGAATAAATGTGTTTTTTTCATCAACATGCAATATAAAAAGAATTAGAACTTAGAACTTGGAGTTTGGAACATAGAGAGCTTTTTTAGAGCATAGAAGAGGAATTTGACGGCCGGAAGCCAGAAATTTTGTCCAGCGGTAAAAAGACAACTTAGAAGGAACCGTTCCAACGCCCAAGAAGTTCACGGAAAGTTTGAAGAGCGTTCGCGGGGAGTTTGCGGAAAGTTCGCAACGCAGACTCGGGAAGTTTGCGGGACTCTCGGATAGTGCGCAGGGAGGGCGCGGGAGGAGGGCGCGGAACGTCCGCAAGGGTCATTTGCAGGGAGTTCGCGGGAAAATTCGCAACGCAGACTCGGGAAGTTCGCAGGACTCTCGGATAGTGCGCAGGGAGGGCGCGGGAGGAGGGCGCGGAACGTCCGCAAGGGTCATTTGCAGGGAGTTCGCGGGAAAATGAAGCGCATTAGTGCGTTTTACGTACTTGGAGCATTGAATTCCGCTCGTCAGTACGTAAATATCCAACACTTTGGGGAACTTTACGTACTAAATGGGCTGTTTTGAAACGCCTAGTACGTAAGCATTCACCCCCCTTTTGCAACTTTACGTACTAGCAAGAATATTTCGCGGCGTTTAGTACGTAAAAATTGAAAAAAAGAGAGGGAAAAACGCCATTTCATCGTTTTCAACGCATGGGAAAAGGGCTTTTTGACGTTTTCTCTCGAAAAAATCATGAAATTTACGTACTTCAAGCACAAAATCAAACCAGTTAGTACGTAACACACAAACTAAGCATCATTTCGTTACGTACCTGGTTGGCAAAAAATCCTTCTAAAGTACGTAAATGGGCTTAATCGCCCTCAAAAGGCAGCGATCAGGCAGACAAGCCCGACTGTCAACTCCGTTCTACCCACAGGGAACAAGCCGCCCTACCCGCCTTTTCTCGCTTTTTTGAACTTTTCTCGGATAAGTTGCAAGTCGTGCTGGTAGGGATTCCGAACGAAGTCGTCGAACGCCCAGGCCGTCGGATGGAAAACGCCCTTCGCATACGTCAAAAGCATATCGAGCCAAACGCCCTTACCCGCATAAAGCTTGAACGGTCCACGCTTGTAGCTCGGGAGCACCACCTTGTCCATGTCCATGTAGCCGATGTCTATGTTCAAATGGCGCAGCTCCGGACTTTCAGCCGAGGCCGTCGAAAGTTCCAACGCATTGCTGCGTTCTTTTTCATCGGCTATCGTCTCCGGCGGGATTTCCTTTTCGAACGAAACCACTCCGCGGTACAAGCCATCACCCATTTCGGGTTTATAGTAATCGGTCTTGTCAAACGCAAAAAGACGACCCTTGTGGCGAATCGGCCCCCACGTTTTTTCCAAAAGTTCAATAACGCTAGGATCCCACTCAGATCCCTTTTGCAACACAAACGCAATCAGCTGCGCATTTTCAGAAAATTGAGACGCCTTCATTTTTAATGCGGGAAAATCATGAGCGAAGAACGGACCAGGTTCATCTGCTGTTTTGTAAACGAAACGTCCAAGTCTTCATCCACCGTCACAGGGAACATGACATTATCCAAGTCCGGGCACGAAGTAAGATCCGACTTCGCCAAATGATTGGGACGTTTCAAGTAATAAATATCGCCACGAACAAACTCATGCTCTTCCGCCTGCTTGTAAAGGGCATTTTCTTGAACGAACTTGCAAAACGGCGTATCCGTCAATCCATCATCAGCGTTGGACATGTCACTCATAAATATCTTCGAGCCATCTTCCAATATCGATGTCTGACTCATGTCCCTTTTCGTTGCCGACGTATGGCGCAGACCAAAAAAGTGCCCCGTCTCGTGAATCGCCGTCATGACGATATTCTTCGAAGACATCAGCTCTATCTCAACATTGGACCTCTGAACGTGCTCTCCTATAACGACCGAGCCCTCCTTGCCGGCCCCCATCACGCCTGCAAACAAACGGGAGAATCCCATAATATCCTTGTCGTCGATGCTATGGACGAGCACGATATTCAACGCATTGCGGAGACCGTCTTCGGGCCAGCCCGCCAATTCGCTTACAAAATAATCATCCGAATTCTTGCCAGCCACCCAAGGTTTATTGGCCGGATACTTGTGCCCAAGCGTCGGATGTTCATGGGCATAGCGCACATAAAGCGTATCGATTTTAACGCCATAGTACTTTTCACGGAACATTTTCAGCATGTAACGGGACAACTCTTCAACACTCTTGCCGTCCCTAGTTTTTTCCATGGATCCCACGACAATCAAGTTAATCGAAAAATGGTCGCTATAGGCCCCCACCCCGGTAAAACTGATGTTATTCACATCACCTTCGTAATACTTACCATCGACGCCCAGCGAAGTAAACCATATCGACATTTTATTTTCTTCGCAATTGAACTTATAGACATAACGATTATTGACAACAGTTGGCGACAAAGTACGCACTTTCGAAAATCCGACACGCCCCGTTTCCCCCTCGATTTCAAACGTACGGAAAAGCTGCAGTTCCGGAGCGGGCAGCGATGGATCGACATCAAAAGAGAGCGTGTAAGAGGCCCTTGGATGGACGACCAACATTATACCGCGCGCCAAATTCGCTGCGGCGGAATCATTTTTCGCCATATCGTTCGGGTAAATTTTATGGACAATCGTACGGTTCGCATCAGGCGGAAGTGTCGCATCCCCATCCGCTCCAACAATTTCGGAGCACGCCGTAAAAAGAAGAGCCCCCAAAAAGCAACACAAGCCACAGATTCGCATCAAATTTTTACAAACATTTTTCATAAAACGCCAGTCCAAGAACTCCTCAAAAGCGTGTATAAGTATAGAGACCCACTTAAAATACAAAAGATACATTAAAATGAAGAAAAATATTAAAGAAAAAATATTTATAGCACTTAAGGAGCTCATTACACCGCTAGATGGCAAGCCAGCCTTAGTGAGCGCACTCGCCCTTTCGTTCACGATAGCCGCCCTCGACGAGCCTAAATTCGCCGTTCCACTGCTGGGACTGGTATTTTTGCTCACACATTTCTTCAGGCGGCACCTTCAATGGGTGATTTTCATTTCCATGGCTGCGGGAATCATCGTCCACGAAGGGATTCCATGGATTGATGGGCCGAACGCCCGCACCGTTAGCGAACGAGCAAACTATAGCATGGGAAGTTCGCAGACCGTAGGCAAAGGCCGCTCCATCAGCAACGCGGGCTGCGGGAAAATTGAATCGCGACTTCCGCGCCCCAAAGGGACTGCGTTTATCATCAACGTTTCGCGTGATGCCGAGAAGACCGCTATCGGAAATGCGCCAGGAAATGCGCGCAAGGCTCATTACAAGGTGCGACTGACCGAAAAGCGCAATTTGCCGGACCTTCCCTTGCCGGGAGATTCCATCTGTTTCGAGGCTTCATGGTATCCGGTGACACCGCCGAGCGTGCCCGGAGCATTCGATACGCAAGGCTGGTTAAATTCGCAAGGGCTCGCCGCCTACGGCAAATTCAAGCGTTGGAGCGCGTACAGCGGCGATTGGACGTTCGAACGAAGCTTTTTTGGATTCCGGCAATTTTTGCAACGACGGTTCGCAAAGTTTCTCGACCCCGCAGAGACAGGACTTTTGATGGGATTATTGGCGGGCGACCGCTCGGGCATTCCAGAAGTGCTGCGCAGCGATTTCCAGCGGTCAGGCCTTGTGCACGTGCTTGCGATTAGCGGATTTCACGTAGTTCTGCTCGCAGGAATGCTTATGATTTTTTTGAAAGCGACTGGACTTCCGCATAGAATCGTCATCATCATCGCCGTGACGCTCCTCGCAATTTACGTCCCCGTTACGGGAGGCTCGCCAGCCGTGCGCCGTGCCGTCATGATGTTCGCCATTCCGCAAATTGGAACGTTGTTCGGGAAACCCGCCAATACGCTCAACAGCTTGGGAGTTGCGTTGCTCCTCATCATCTTGCCGGAACCAAGCGTCATCTGGAATCCGGGATTTCAGCTTTCGTTTGCCGCCACCGCAGGCATCATCATCGGAACGCCGCACAACCCGACAAAGTTTTTGCCCGACAGCCTCAAGCAAAACAAGCTTTGGCAAAAAATACAGGCGTTTGCGGTTGACCCGACTTACGTCACGCTCTGTGCGACGCTCGCGACAGCACCGTTCCTCATCCATCATTTCAAGACGCTTTCGCCATTCGCCTGGTTCGGGAACATCATCATCGTTCCCGCGATTTCGCTCGGCATGCAGGCGGGACTTTTCGCACAACTTTCACCCGTTGACTTTGTCTGCGGAACATTCTGTGCCGCCGCGAGATTCTTTTTGCGGTTGGCATCGCTCTTGACGAGAATACTCTCGGACTCTGCCGCCGCATCGATGACCGTCGGGCCGTTTTCGCCCGTAGTGCTTTTCGCGCTCGGATTCCTGATTCTGCTTTTGCCAGTTTGCTACAAGAATTACATCGCCCGCAAGTACGCACTTTTATGCATTCTAGTCACTGCCGCTTTGTTCGCATTCGAAAGCTACCGCGAAGTACTGCACCCGTCGTGGACACTCACGACCATCGACGTCGGGCAAGGCGACAGCCATCTCGTCAAGGCGCCGTCCGGCAGACATTTTCTCATCGACGCCGGCGACAACAGCCGCCAAGATTCCGGCAAGGACATCATCGTTCCATTCCTACATCACATCGGCGTAAGCGAACTCGACGCCCTCATCATCACGCATCCCGACAAGGACCATTTCGGCGGAGCCAAATCTATTTTGAAAATGTTCCCCGTCAAAGAACTATGGACAAGCGATTGTTCCATGAACGAAAGCAAACCCGATTGGCAACAAGTTCTCGGCGAAGCCCGCAAACGGAATATCCCCATCCGTAACATCCATCGCGGAATCCTGTGGAAAGAAAACTTCTTCGAGATGCGAACAATCCACCCGCAAAACGATGTTTGCGTCGAAGCGAACGAAGGAAGCATCACGCTTCGGCTCAAAGGACTCGGGCACTCTGCCGTCCTCACCGGAGACCTCACCGTCAAAGGCGAAAAAGAAATCATGAAAACAAACGCTTATCTGAAAAGCGACGTGCTGAAACTCGGACACCACGGTTCCAAAACATCCAGCAGCGTACCGTTCCTGAACGCAGTCTCCCCCACGTACGCCATCATCCCCAGCGGTCGCAAAAACCGTTTCCGCCACCCGCACAAGCAAGTCACCGACCGCCTCGATTCGCTAAACATTCCCTACATCAACACCGCCAAAAAAGGGACGATAACGTTCACATTCGCCCCGGATTCCGTAAGCTATACAACAATGTGGTAAACACGTCATCCTGACACCGAAGGTGGAAGGATCCAGTAAAGTCAGTTGATAGAACTTGGTGACGTTCTCGAAGTTTGTCATCCTGAACGTGTGTGAGGGATCCAGAAACGACACCCCTTTGGGATGTTGGATTGAAAACAAAAAAGGAACCTGGATGTTCCAAGTTCCTTTAAAACTTTAATTCAATCCAATAATTACCGAACTACCTATCAACCGGGTTATAGGGAGTGTCATCAAAAACATTTATACCATTCTCATGAAGATGAGCTTGGGCATGAGCCTCTTTAACTAGCGCATATCCCCTAAACAAATTATTACTTAAAGAAGCAATTGTATATCGGGCTAAACTTAAATGATGCGGCGCAGGCATACCATTAGTAGCTCCAAAATTAAAATTACTTGTATTAGACCAAACAAAGGTTGAATTGTCAACAAGGAGTCTGCCACGCTCACGAACATCAAAGGTATTACCACTCCATTTTCCTTCTAGGTCAGTCAAGAAATCATGTATTTCTGAATTCGAAATCTGAAGAGTTGTATGTTTGCCAACTTTTACGTGACTTGTTGTATAATAGCGAATACCTTCTCTTGTAGTATAACCCGGAGCAGCAGCATTAAATTCCAAGTATGAGTTGGTCATTCGAAGTGTTCCATAATTGTAATCACTAATAGTTATCGCTCCTATCAAATTACAATTGCTAAAATTCACACCGATTCCAGAATTCACTTCTTCCACATTTAGTGCATACTTACACAAATCACAACCACTATTTTGAATATCTAAAGAAGATAAACGACGGGCCATGGTACAATTTTCATCATTACGGCAACTTTCATTTTGGCTCTTGAAATTATCAGAAGTCCTTGTAAAATAGAAACCAGTAGCAGCCTTAAAAATAAACACATTACTTATCCAACCCCAATCAATCCAACCTAATTCCATACCAATTAAGTGACTAAAAATGTAATTATCCATACGGTCATATGCTTTATGAACATTCCTTATCTCTACATTTTGATGTCCTAAATTTCCCTCTGGCATAGTGAAATATTGAAGACCGTAATAATAAGCGCTAAACTGATGATGCATATTAACATCTTCAATAGAACCTTGAGATGTAATCCCCCCCATACGAATACCTTTATAAAAAGCGGTCATATTGACCCCCCTAATATAATGATCTCCGGCACCGTTTAAATCGATACCCGCATATGAATTAACTAGAGTTGTATTCATGATTGCGCATCGAGGAAGATACTGAAAGTCACCACCATTCCTACAAGTAATAGTCCAAGGGTACTTTACAGGATTAAAATTTTTAGATGGTACTGGTTTTTCCTGTTGCGGGTAATAAACATTCACGCCATCAAGAGTCGCGGATCCTTCAAGAAGAATACAAGTGTTTACGTCATTTTGGGATGGAACATTTGGATCATAATTCCAACCAGCGAAACAAGCAATATTTGTTCCATGAGTTCTTTCCCAACTCACCGTTTCGGTTTTCCAATCCCATTTTGCATTATCATTACTCCAATTCATTTTGGAATTTTCTACAGATAAATCATCCTTTGTAACATTATGGGGACGATCATAGGAGCCCTTAAGAGTCATCCCATGCGGAACAATTATCGCGTTATTAAAATTCCACACTCCAGGGGGCAAATACACTCCAACAGCTTTTATGCTACGAGCATATTCAAAAGCATTATACAAATCACCATTGGATATATAACGTCGGGAATTATTGTCCCCATTAACGCAATTATCTTTATATTGCTGTAGAGTTCTGCAAGAGCCTACATTTTTTTCACCAGCATGATTAACAACACTAAAGTTGTTAAGGCTTTCAATGTATTTTTCAAAGTTGACATACTTACCGTCAACCAATTGATTAGCTGATTCAGCAAATGCTGTTTGCATCATTGCACACAGCATAAAGCACATGATTTTTTTCATTTTTTACTCCCTTAAAAGAATATAGTAACCCAATATTTATTCACAACCGAATAAATAATCCCCTAGTACTTGTTTGTCCTTAAAAAAGTAAAACAAATAAAAGTCCTTACGGATATAATTTATTTGCCAAACATTGTCTTAAACCAAATTTTTTTTTACAATTTATTTTAAAAGAACAAAAGAAAACTGCACAGAAAGAGAGACGAAAGAAGTGTGCGGTGTCATCCTGGAAGCCTGTGAAGGTATGGGCTATGGGCTCGGGGCATTCGCCCCTTTGGGCTGTGGGCTTTTGTAGTAGGCAGAGCTTGGCCGTTGGCTGCCATTCTGGAGGCGTCAGCCGATAGGATCCATGCGGAAAATAATGGACTCTATCAGCACTACGTGCTTCCAAAGTGACAATAACGTAGTACACTTCGTTGCACTGAGCAAAAAGCTCATATCTCAAAGCGAAACGACGAGGAATCCAGTGAAGTTTCTTACTGCAGTCCTAACCACCAATCACTAACCACTATTTACTTTTTCAAGCAATCGAGTGCAACGTCGTGCAACAACCCGTTCGTCGCGATACTCGTGAAGCCTTCGTAAATCGGAGCCGTCGGCTTGCCGTTGGCATCAAAAAGCTCGGTCTTACCGCCAATGGTGCTGAACTTGCCGCCCGCTTCCTTCATCAAGAGCGGGAACGGAGCAATGTCCCACAGCGAAACGACCGGATCCACCATAATTTCGGCACGGCCAGCCGCTACAAGATAATACCCATAGCAATCGCCCCAGCCGCGATGCAAGCGGGCACTGCGGCGGAGCTTCGTAAAGCCTTCGCCAAAGCCCTTGTCTTCCATCGTATTGACCGTTCCCGAAAGCACAAGCGCATCGCTCAACTGCGACACCTTCGAAGCGCGAACTTCGCGGCCGTCCAAAAAGGCGCCTCCGCCATTCACCGCCCACACAGCGCTCTTCATGGCGGGCAAACGGATTACGCTCGCAATCGGAACGTTCTTGCGGTAAAGTCCAATCAGCGTTCCGAACAAAGGCACGCCGTGAATAAACGATTTTGTTCCGTCAATCGGGTCAATCACCCACTGGTATTCCGCATCCGGACTTTCAATGCCGAATTCTTCGCCAATGACGCCAAAGCCGGGCGTTTCCTTCGCCCAAAATTTGCGGGCGAGTTCTTCCGTTCCCTTGTCCGCAATCGTTACGGGAGTCTTATCCGCCTTCCATTCGACGCCCACATCGTTCTGGTAAAACTTGAGGATGTTCTCTTCGGCAAGTTCCGCCGTCTTGAGCGCAATCTTCAGGAGTTCCAAATTCTCGGGAGCGACACCGGCCTTTGCAATTTCGCGATTTTCCATAGCAAGCTCCTAGCCGATCCACTTCTTGACAAGCGAAACGAGGAGTTCGTTTTCTTCGGGCTTGCCGACCGTGATGCGGATGTGTTCCGGCATGCCAAAGCTCGTAAGGCCGCGGACAATCATGCCATTCTGTTCCAAGAACGCAACAAGTTCCTTGGCACGTTCACCGATGCGCACGCAGATAAAGTTTGCCTGCGTCGGGAGCACCTTGAAACCGAGCGCACCAAGTTCGCGGTTCAGGTATTCAAAGCCAACAGCGTTGTTCTTGCGGGTCGCTTCAACGTGAGCGGTATCGGCAAGAGCCGCCACGGCAGCCACCTGAGCAGCCTGGTTCACGTCAAACGGCGGCTTGATTTTCCACATGGCACGGACAACTTCAACACTTGCCATCGCATAACCCACACGGAGCCCGGCCAAGCCGTAAATCTTGCTGAATGTACGGTTCAGGAACAAGTTCGGGTATTCCGAAAGCAGCGGAGCCATCTTCGGATAATCGGCAGCCGTTGCAAATTCAGCATAAGCTTCGTCCAAGAACACGAGAACGTTCGACGGCACTTTCGCAAGGAAACTGCGAATTTCCGCTTCGGTGTAATAGTGACCGGTCGGGTTGTTCGGGTTACAAATGAACGCCACGCGAGTCTTGTCATTGACGGCAGCCGCGAGCTTATCCAACGAAGCCTTTTCTTCACCTTCGCCCACGCCAATAAAATCGGCACCGTTCGAAAGTGTCGTAAACTTGTAGACGGAGAACGTCGGCGTGATGCCCACGCAATTGTCGCCCTGGCGGATAAAAGCCTTGCCCACCATATCGATGATTTCATCGGAACCGTTACCGATTACAATCTGGTTCGTCTCAACGCCATACATCTTTGCAATAGCGTCAATCAGCTTCGGAGCATCGCCGCGCGGGTACAAGTGCAAGGAATTCGCAATTTCGTGGAACGCTTCCACCGCTTTCGGGGAAGCACCCAACGGATTTTCGTTAGACGCAAGCTTTACAACATTCTTAAGACCATAACGTTCACGAATTTCATCGATGGACTTGCCCGGGACGTAATCGGAAAGTTTTGAAAGTTCTGGACGCGGTTCTACCACAAATACCTCCATTTTTACGCATGTAAATTTAGCTTTTACCAAACGATTTATCTAACTTTGATGACGATGAAACACATTCTTTGCCTATTATTTGCCATTCTCGTAACAAATGCTTTTGCGCTGGACCACTTGTGGGACATGCGCTACACGTTCGGTCCCGAAAGCCGTCCCTCCCCCAAAATCGGTTTTGGTCTTGGCATACGTTCCCCATTCAACTCCAATGTCCTTTTTCCCATCAACTTTACGAGGCGACTCAACAAGCAGTTCGACGTTGGCGCAAAACTCGACATCAACACATACAATAAACTAGATAAAATTCACTCGGCTCTTGACATTGGCGGACGTTTCCGCTATAGGCCCAGTTCCTTTATCGCATTCGACGGTTATCTGGATTTGAGCGAAACTAGCCAAAGCGCATTGGTTTTCACCATCGGGACACAACAATTTATCGCAAAATGCTTCGCCAACTACTACGAACTCCGCGCAGGTTTCCTAGAAGGCGCAGCAGGCAAAAAAAACGACCAAAGCGGATACGTAAAATTTTCAGGTTCCATGATTCCGACTCTTGTTTTCGGACAAATGTTTCGAATTTTTCTTGAAATCACGTCCTCCGGCAGCATAGGGCTCCTCAAAGACGACTTCATGATCGATATCATCCCGAAGATTGAGCTCACCTTCGGCGGCACGCATATCCGTCTCGACTTCGACGTCGGCGTCATGCAAGAAAAGAACAATGACGTAAAGACGATAGGTCTCTACGTCATGACAGCGTTGTAGTAGGAAGTGGTTAGTAAACAGTATGCAGTAAACAGGAATGCAAAAAGAAACGTTCTTGTCGCAATCCTAACCACCAACCACTAACCACTAATCACTATTTCACCACAAACATTCCGTCTTTGTAATCGACTACGGCGGGTTTTGCGGCGCTCACGGTTCCCGAGAGTATCGCGTGACTCAGCGGGCGTTCAATGTTACGTTCGATGTAACGCTGAATCGGACGTGCACCGAATTCCGGCTGGTAAGCACCTTCCGCAATCGCATCAAGAGCCGCATCCGAAAGCGTAAGCACCAAGTCCTGACGAGCAGCACGCTTTGCCAAATCAGCAAATTTGAGTTTCACGATTTCACGAATCTGCTTCTTCGAGAGGCTCTGGAACACAAGCACTTCATCCAGGCGGTTCAAGAATTCCGGGCGGAAGAACGCATGCAAATCAGCTTCGACATCCGAAAGCGCAACCTGCGGCGGGATGCCGTTCTTTGCAGACGCAGCACTCAAGCGGAACTTCTCGGCACCCAAGTTCGAGGTCATCAAAATCAAGGTGTTCTTGAAGTTCACCGTACGGCCCTTGCCGTCCGTCAAACGTCCATCGTCAAGCACTTGCAACAAAGTGTTGAACACGTCCGGATGCGCCTTCTCGATTTCATCGAGCAGAATCACGCAGTACGGATGCGTACGCACAGCTTCGGTCAGCTGGCCGCCTTCTTCGTAACCCACGTATCCCGGAGGCGCACCGATCAAACGGCTAACGCTATGCTTTTCCATGTATTCGCTCATGTCGATACGGACAAGCGCATTTTCGCTATCGAAAAGTTCCACAGCCAACGCCTTCGCAAGTTCCGTCTTACCCACGCCCGTCGGGCCCAAGAAGAGGAAACTGCCAATCGGCGCGTTCTCGCGACTAAGGCCGCTACGGTTACGCAGAATAGCTTCGGACACGGCTTCGACAGCCTCGTCCTGGCCAATCACGCGGGCATGCAGACGTTCGTCCAAGTGCAACAACTTTGCCTTTTCGCCTTCGCAAAGTTTTGTCACCGGAATGCCCGTCCAACGGCTTACCACAAGCGCAATCGTCTCTTCCGTGACTTCTTCGCTCAAACCACCTTCTTCGGCACTCTTGCGGAGCGCTTCGGTCTTCTGGGCAAGTTCCTTTTCGATGTTCACGATCTTATTGTACTTGAGTTCCGCAGCACGGTTCAAGTCGTAACGGGCTTCCGCCTGTTCCATCTCGTCCTTTGCCGCCTTCAATGATTTCTTCAAGTCTTGCACTTCGGCAAATGCAGCACGGCGATCCTGCCAGCGTTCCTGCATCTGCTTGACGGCAGCATCGGTCACAGCAAGGTCTTCACGGAGTTCTTTCAAGCGCTTGACGCTCGCTTCATCCGTTTCCTTCGAAAGCGCCTGCTCCTCAATCTTCATCTGGAGTTCCTTACGCTGTAAGGTATCGAGCGCTTCCGGGACCGTATCCATCTGCGTTTTCACAAGGCTTGCCGCCTCGTCAATCAAGTCAATAGCCTTGTCCGGCAAAAACCTATCACTGATGTAACGGTTCGAAAGTTTCACAGCCGCCACGAGAGCATTGTCGTGCAGACGCACGCCGTGGTGCGCATCAAAGCCGTCCTTAATGCCACGCAAGATGGAAATCGCTTCGTCTTCGCTCGGCTCCGAAACCTGCACCGGCTGGAATCGACGTTCCAGAGCGGAATCCTTTTCAATGTACTTGCGGTATTCCTGAGTCGTCGTTGCACCAATGCAATGGAGTTCACCACGAGCGAGTTTCGGTTTGAGCATATTGCCCAAGTCCATGGAGCCTTCCGTCTTGCCCGCCCCTACAATGTTGTGGAGTTCGTCAATGAACATCAACGTATTGCCATCTTCTTCAATCGCGTCAATCACAGCTTTGAGACGTTCTTCAAAGTCGCCACGGTATTTTGCACCTGCCATCAATGCGGACAAATCAAGCGCAAACAACTTCTTGCCCTTCAATGCATCCGGCACATCACCACGGTAAATACGTTCGGCAAGTCCTTCGACAATAGCGGTCTTACCCACGCCCGGTTCACCGACCAAGCACGGATTATTCTTCGTCTTACGGCTCAAAATCAAGATGACACGACGGATTTCTTCTTCACGGCCAATCACCGGCGAGAGCTTTCCGTCGGCAGCCATTTCCACGAGTTCACGACCATAAAGTTTCAGCGGGGACTGTTCCTCGGCATTCGCGGCACCCGCAAACGGGTCCGAAAGCCAAGTTTCCACCACTTCGGTCGAACCAAGCGCATCTTCAAAGACCTTCGCAAGGCCACGGTCTCCCGAGAACTTCATCAAGGCCACGAGCAAGTCACCCGGCGTCACCATACGGCTCACCTGACGAGCCGCCTGCACAGCGGCACGCAAAATGCGGTTCAAGTCGCTATCCGGTTCCACATCCGGGTTCACGCCTTCCATGCGCGGAATCTTCTGCACGAACGGCTCCAAACGCCCACGAAGTTCGTTGGTCTTGACTCCCTTGGACTTATAAAGTTTCTTCAGGGTTGCATCGGGGCCTTCCACAAGGCCAACCGCCAAATGCGCCGCCCCCAAGTAGGAATGCGAGCAACGGTCGCGCAAACTCTGCGCTTTGGCCAAAACTTTTTCTGCATCATTAGTAAAATCGGACATATAACACCTTCTTTTTTTATCGCCCTACTCTTGCAAATAGCATGCCAAAAAAAAGCAACCCCTCAAAAGACGCCCAAACCAACTTCAAAAAACGTCAAATTTCGCTAAAAAAAAATAAAAATAGGCTCCCCACCTATTCAAAAAATAACACGCCAGCGTTTCAAAAACAACGAATCAAAGCATTTTTTTGAAACACAAGCCTAGCGGGTGATTTTTATTTATACAAACAAGAGACCCGCACAACGCGAGGTCTCTTGCTTTTGGGCAAACCCAATGCCGAAGCCGCGGAACGTGTCCGGAGCAAGCCGGGCTCAGATTAACCGAGTCCGTCTTTCCAATTTGGAGGTTCGCCACCAGTGCTATCAGACATCAGATTCACCTGATGCTTGAGCTCAACGATTTTCATTGCAGGAACGGAGTAGTCCTTCTTTTGTTCAATCTTATTCGTCATAAGTTTTCCTTTGTCTAGAGTTAAATTTTACTTTTTCAGATACACGCCACGAGCCTTGCGACCTTCGCCCACGCTACGACCCTTGAGGTCATACGTACGCGGCACAAAGTTCATGCGGAACTCGCTTGCACGTGTATTGAACTGGCCAATAACGGTCGTATGCACGTCTTCGCCGTTCTTGTCACCCTTGACAATCACGATAGACATGCGGTCCGGCAGTTCTTCGGTAATGCTCGGGACCGGCGTGACGTAGGCGCCGTGAGCAGCAACCTTCTTCGGCAAGACCTTGATCAAGTAAGCGCGCATCGGGTTGATCCATGCTCCGGCAGCGACCTTGACGAAATCGCCCACTTTCACGCCGAGATCTTCGTCGGCACCTGCGGCAAAGCCATAGACAATGCCAATTTCCGGATCGTTTTCTTCCCACTTTTTGTATTCCAAAGTACCCCGGAGAGCCCAGCCATCCACGACAGCAACAGATTCTTCCATCTTCTTGAGCGTCACGCTCGACTTGATGACGAGATTTTCGCCACTCATCATCATAATGTACGGCGTGTAAGCCTTCAAGTCGACATGCTCCGTCGAGGTTTCTGCCGACCAGACTTCTTTCATGCCCGCGGCCTTTTGGCCCTTCTCATCGACAGTCAGACCATCAAACGCAAGAACCTTGAGCACGCCTTCGAGGTCGTTCGTGTTCACATCGAACGGCAACACAACGGTAGAATAGGCGTTCTTCGGGAATTCACGGTTGAACTCGACACTTTCGACCTTGACATCTTCGGTAAGGACTTCGGCAAGTTCGCCACTGAAATTGCCGTCAATGACCGCACGGAGTTTATCGCCACCATCCTTGTAAATACCGATAGCAGCGTATTCGGCAACCTTCTCCCAGATTTCGAAATGCTTCTTGATTTCGCCCGCGTAAATGCCCGTACCAGTAATTTTCACATAAGGCGCAGTTGCAGAGGCGGCTTCATTGTCAACGCATTCCGCAAGGTAGTCCTTATTGACTTCAAGCGTCTTTTCGCCATCCTTCACAACGACTTCGGGGCATGGAGCCGACTCCGCAAGTACCTGGCGAGGAATGTCGGCCACAACGATGTTCTCGTCTCCGAGCGACAACGTCGGGATAAGCGTCTTGCCGTCAAGAACCGTAACACCATTTTGACCGATTTCTATTGTTCCACTATAGACATTGCCTTCTTCATCCTTGAAGTACTTGCCTTCAGCGATTGCAAGCGTTCCGGTCTTGAAAAGGGAATAATTTTCAACCGTAATACGGTCTTCAAAGCTGTGCCAGTCGAGAACAACGCCCAACACATCCCTGTCCATACCCATGATAGCACTAATTTCTGTGACGCCGCCATTTATGGCAACCTTATCTAGATAAGCGACCATAGTAGCATTTACATGACCGCCATTGAGGGTCACATTATAGCCCGAAACACCTTCTGCGCTCAAAATGCCAGATCCAACAACCGGGCTGTCATCTTTAACAGCGAAGGAGCCTGCATAAATCGAAAGACCATATCCATTATCACTTCCAGATTGAGCTTGAACAGCGCATACAGTTTCAGATTCGAAGAGTTCCTCAAGCGTACGTCCTTTAGTCAGATTCATCTCTGCACCATCCTCAAGAATCAGGTGCGCATCGCCATTGAAAATGATTCCTTCCTCTAAAGACAAATCTACACCATCCGGATTCGAATTCGGAACAACGTACCAGCCCCCAGAAAGACTGTATTTTTTACGTTTCTCATCGTACGGCAGAGTCATACCGTTCGAGAGCATAAAGTAGTTTTCGAGAACCTGCGTTGCGCCCTTGGCGTCAACATACTTGACCGGCTTCAGGTTCCACTTGGCATAAATCGTCGTATTCTTGGTAATAACAACAGGGTTACTTCCGTCAATCTCATCGCCATCGGCCGTATACCAGCCAAGGAATTCTACGCCATCAAAACGGGCCGGGGCTTTCGGGAGATCCACAACAAATCCATTGAGCTTTTCATCAAAGATCGCAGCCACGGTCTTGGCGGGCGAACCATCACGCAAATCGAACGTTACAGCGAAGGTCGGCGTAAGTTTTTTGCCATTGAGCGGGCTGACAAGATCTCCGTCCTTGATGATGTATTCAACCTTTCCGCTATAGAGTTGGCCCTTTTCGTCTACAAAAGCCACGCCATCGGCAATTGCAATAGACGAGCTACAAGAAGGTTTAAACTCTTGAACTTTGATCGAGTTGTTTGGATTACTCCAGCCAAGAATCGGATCACCCTTAAGGGTTCCAAGGTCCAAAGAACCACCATATACTCGAACATCCTGAGCATCAATATATTCTTCTGATACAACATGAACGTTATTTATAAAAACATAGTAAGCATACATGTTATCAACTTTCAACTTGCCAGAGCCATCCTTCTGTCCGTAAATATCAAGATCGCCATCAATATAAACACTTTTCTTGTCGAGAACGGACATTTCGGCACCGTCCGCAACAATCAGCAGGACATCGCCATTGAAACTAATCGGGTTCGCAAATTCCACTTTTGCGCCATTATCGTCTGGCAGCACCACATAGGTACCACCAGGGAGATTGAGCTCTCCATATTTGTCAAGCACATACTCTGTATTATCCGGATTGTTCAACTTTTCAAGCACGTCGTTGAGTACCGTAAATTGAGTAGCAAGCAGCGTCTTACTATTTTTGTCAACATATTCAACACCCAGCTTGGCATATAAGGTCGTATTACGGGTAATGGAAATGCTACCCATTTCAACCTCGGTTTCGCCATCTGGCATAGTGTACCAGCCAAGGAACTTAATCCCTGGACGTTCCAGATAAGGAACCTCAGCCCAAGCATCACCGTTTTTGTCAAATGACGCTATTTCAGTTGAAAGTACACTGCCGTCCGGCAAAACAAGCGTCAGCGTATAGCAAGGCGTGAGAGAAACACTCTGAATTGCTGCGATTTGCTTTTCGGTAAGAGTGCCGCTATAGGCATTTTTTTCCTTATCTGTAAAGGTCTTGCCATCAGCGATTGTGAGTTCCGTTTCGTCGTCAAATGAAAGGTTATACGCATTAAGACGATACTCATTAAGATCCATATACTTTTTTACCGTAATAAGGTCCCCGACATTGCGCCAGCCTAAGCGAAGTTTTGTATAAACAAACTCTTCAGCTTCAAAAACTCCTCCATTTATAGCAACTAATGCTTCACCATTATATGCATAAATCTGAGAGGCCCGCAATTGACCGCCATTAAAGTCTGCATTTTTAGACAAAGAAAGATAATCAACATTCAATACGCCAGATCCTACAACAGGATGATCATCTTTATTCAGGGCTACGCCGGCATAAACCGAAATATCGCCCAAAGCATCTATATCGCCTAGTTTAATATCAGCCTTGTCCATCAAGACAACATGAGCATCGCCATTAAACTTCAAATCGAGCTTTTCAATATCAAAAGCACCATCAAACACATACCAGCCTCCCGGCAAACTCACGCTCCCATATTCAAGTTCAATCTCCCCTTTATCAATCATTTTGAGCAAGTTGCTCAATTCGAAATATTGAGTAATAGTCTGCGATTTACCGTTTTCATCCACGTATTTAACCGTCTTCTGCTCCCATCTGGCATATACATTTGTATTTTGCTTAACCGGTTTTTTCCAGTCAAACGCATTGATTTCTCCGGTAGCCGTAGTCGACCAGCCTAGGAATTTAGCATCATCGAGAGTCGGTTCTGAAGGCGGTTCCTTTACAAAAAACGCATTACTTTTTTCATCAAATGTAGCCACAAAAGTTTCCGGCTTACGGCCGTCTTGATAATCAACATCAACCAAAAGAACCGGCTTAAGCATATTACCATTAAGCGAGCTAACTCTGTTACCATAGTCACCTCTATAGAGATTGCCATCTTCATCAACAAAGGGAGTGTTTTCATCAATAGCGGTAGAAGAACTACAATAATTATCAAAAGTACCCACAAGAACAAAGTCAGTACCTTTATTCCAACGGAGTTTGTTTTTTCCATCAACGAAAAAAGCATTTAAAGAACCTCCATTGAAAACAAAATAAGAATCAGACGATTTAATACTTTTATTCGAACTTAAATGAATATTATTTACCGTAAGCTTTTTACGAACATCAAAGACATCGATGTTAAGTTCGCCGGATCCGTCTTTCTGGCCGTAAACAGTAAAATTCCCTGCACCCGTAAACTTATTTGTGGCGTTATCATTAGTAACAAACACTGTAACACCATCTGGAATAACCAGTTGGACATCGTCCGCAAAATCGACGGGATTATCGGTACTCATGTCATTCGACACCACATACCAGCCCCCGGGGAGGCTGATGACACCATTATCACCAGGTTGGCCATATTCCCCACCAAGCAAGGTATCGAGCAAGGTATAAGAGCCCGGTTCAAGGAACTTTTCATCGCCATTTTCGTCGATGTAACTGATAGGTTCGGTCTTTGCCCATGACGTTACCGCCATGAAAAGAGCCAAAATCAACGTCAGTCCTATGCGGACAGAGCACAATTTGTTTATTAGGTTATGGGTCATAAAGCATCCATTTTGAAAAACTTTGCAAAAATTTACCAAAATGCTACAAAATCATCAATAGCCCATTAGAACTACAGAGACAAGAATCAATAACCCATTAGAACTATACGGATGTTTATTCCGAGATACTTTGGTAAATTTTTATTAACATTTTACCAGAAATTCCAATTTAGCGTTGTAAACCTTTACATCGGAAAAGTACCCCTACCGATATCGAATATTCCAAATTAAACTATTTTATCAATACAAAACCAAACATCCCATACACCAAAACAACGGCACCTCTTGCGAGATGCCGTTGTTTCTTTTTTTTCATTTTTGCTTGTTTTATTCGGACAAGTTTTGTACTTTACTCGAAGTTTTTAATTCTATGACAACCCATAATACACCAAAGCCCTCTTTGCGAGGGCTTTTCCTTTATAGGATTTTCAGTTTTTCGTTGTTCCGAGTGAAAACAAAGCACCCAGTTTAGTCCGCAATCTCGTCATTCCGAACGAAGTGAGGAATCCAGTTATGTTTTGTATCGCGGCTACCGCCCCCGAAAAACGAGACCACCTTCGATACTGCAAAGCCCTCTTTGCGAGGACTTTTTCGTATCGGATAATCGGCTACCGCCCCCCGAAAAACGAGATGACCTTCGATACTGCAAAGCCCTCTTTGCGAGGGCTTTTTCGTATCGGATAATCGGCTACCGCCCTCCAACGAGAATTTGATCCACCTTTATAGAGGGCTGTCCGACGGTCACGGGCACGTGTCCCGACGAGGCGCCGCAAACGCCAGCGGCCTGCTCAAAGTCCGTTCCGACCATACTAATGCGCGGCATGATTTCATGGCCTTTACCGATAAGCGTTGCACCGCGGACAGGCTCGCAAATCTTGCCGTTACGAATGACATAACCTTCATCCACGGCAAAGTTGAACTCGCCTGTAGCCGGATTCACGGAACCGCCGGCCATGCGTGCTGCATAAAGCCCGTTATCGACACTTGCAATCATGGAATCGAGCGAATCCTTGCCCGGCGCGATAAACGTGTTGCGCATGCGGCTTACGGGAGCGTACTTGTAGCTTTCGCGGCGGGCACTTCCCGTACGGGCAACGCCCACTTCCATGGCGCCCACGCGATCGCTCATGTACGTTTTCAAGATGCCATTTTCGATAAGCGTCGTACGCTGCGTTGGAGTTCCTTCGTCGTCATACTTGAGGCTTCCCCACACGCCGTCCATCGTGCCGTCGTCAATAGCGGTAAGGCAAGGCTGGCCGATGGCTTCACCGAGCTTTCCGCAGAACGGGCTTGCGTTACGACGGATGGATTCCGTCTCCAGCGGATGTCCGCAAGCTTCATGGAAAATCACGCCTCCAAAACCGTTCCCCATCACGACCGGCATCTGTCCGCCCGAGATGTAACCGGCATCAAGCATGCGGAGCACGCGTTCGCCACATTCCGTCGCAAGAGCTTCCGGAGAATAGTTTGCCAAAAGTTCATAACCGCCGAGAGCGCCAGGCGCCTCGTGCGTTGTCAAGCGTTCTGTGCCGTCCGTCGCCGTCACGTTCACGTTCACGCGCAAACGGCCGCGGGTCATTTCCAAACGCAATCCTTCACTGTTCAAAAGCGATATCGAAGTGCAACTGTCGGTCACACTAACGCCCACTTGTGCGATTTTCGGGGAAAGCGCACGAGCCGCCTTGTCCGCCCGGAACAAAAAGTCCTGCTTCATCGCTTGGCCCAGCACACGCGGGTCTTTGTAGGCCGTCATATTAAAATCGCAAACACGCTTTTCCGGAGCAAATTCAAACGGCCTTGCAGCCGAGCCTTCCGCCCCAGCTGCGGCGGCGATGCGCCCGAAAGCAAGCGTTTTCACAAGCTTAACCAAAGCCTCTTCGCTGTCGTCGCTCGTAAAACCGTACAGAACCTCCGTCCCGTACAAAAGGCGAACGCCGATACCGTACTCGGTACCCGCGGTCGCCGTCTCAATCTGGCAATCCTTCAGGCCGAGACTCGAACTGCGGGTTTCTTCTTCGAAAATTTCAACAAAATCAGCCCCGGCACTCTTGCCCGCCTCAAAAATCTTTACGGCAACTTCCGGATTCATCTCAAACCTCGCCGTTCATCTTCTTGCGCACGGGAATCCCAGCCGCAAGCATCTCGCCCTTAATTCCAGGAACCGTGTAATCGCCAAAATGCACCATCGAAGCGACCAGCGCCGCATCAGCACTTGTTTTTCTGAACAAATCCACGATGTGATCCGGAGTACCAGCACCACCGCTTGCAATCACGGGCACCTGCACCGCCTTTGCAATCATGTCGGTAATCGTGAGTTCGTAGCCGTTCTTCACGCCATCCGTATCGATGGAGTTCAGACAAATTTCGCCCACACCGAGATCTTCGGCACGCTTAGCCCACTCCAATGCGTCAATACCCATCGCCTGGCGACCACCACGGATAAACACTTCATAACCGCTCGGAATCTTGTCCGAAACGCCCACGAACTTCGCATCCATGCCAAGCACGATGCACTGGCGTCCAAACGCCTTCGCGCCTTCGGCAATAATTTCGGGATGGAGCACCGCAAGACTATTCACGCTGACTTTTTCCGCACCGGCAAGGAGCGCCTCATGCATATCGTCCAAGTTGCGAATACCGCCACCCACAGCAAACGGGATGAACACGCGCTTTGCAATTTGACGGATCATTTCCATATCGCACGGACGGTTTTCGGCGCTCGCCGTGATGTCGTAAAAAACAAGTTCATCGACACCATCATCGCTATAACGCGCGCCCATTTCGACCGGGTCGCCAATATCAATATTACCCTTAAACTTTACACCCTTCGTGACCTTGCGGTTACGGACATCCAAGCAGACAATTAAACGTTTCGTGAGCATATTTCAAATGTAGAAAAAAACAATTCATCGCCGGAAGCCATCGCTCCCCGACACTTTTATATCCTGGCAAAAGCTAGCGTAAACAATAAAAAGTATCCCGAATCGAAAACTCGGGATAAAAAACATTATAAATATTTTTGCTCTTAGAGATTCTTCTCGATGGCGTTCTTGAGAGTCGCCTTCGGCACGGCGCCAACGACATTGCCCACTTCGACACCGTTTTTGAACAACTTCATGTTGGGAATGTTCGTGATGCCAAAGCGAGCGCAGATATCCGAGACGCCATCGTCATCAACATTGATTTTCGCGATAACGGCGCGACCGTCAAATTCCTGAGCGAGATCTTCGACCACCGGCCCCATCATCATGCACGGACGGCACCAAGTCGCCCAAAAGTCAACGAGAACAAGTTGACCACTAGAAATAACTTGATCAAAGGATTCTGCAGTAAGATTCAAGGCTGCCATAAAAATTCTCCTATTTACGGCGAGAAATATAGCATTTTTTAGTCGGCAGAACTTAGTCGGCAGAACTTAGTAGGAAGTAGACGGTAGGAAGTAGGCAGTGAACGTCATTGCGAGCGAAGCGATATACGATACTAGGGGCTCAAGCCCCTTAGTAGAGTTAGGTTCGAAGGAGCAGCAATCCAGTGGAACTCTAGTTGATATTATCATCCTGGAGGGAGCGTCGCGACATCGTCATTCTGAGGGCGTATCGCATCTCGTCATCCTGAGGGCGTAAGCCCGATATATGAAACTTGGCTCTTTAGAGCCTTAGTTGAATTAGGTTCGAAGGAGCAGGATCCAGTGAAGGTATGGACTATGAGGTATGGGCTCGGCACTACATGCTCTTTCAGCACGCTCCGCTTTGGGGTTTCAGCAACCTGTTCGTTCGTCAACTTTTTTAGCTGTTTTATCCAATAAAGCATTGAACTTTTCTAATTACATTAAGCCCATAGCTCAAAGGACCGCAAGGTCCGAGCTCATAGCCCACATGCTCTAAGCTCTAAGTTCTCTTCCTCATCTTCGCGCAGTAAATGGGGCCGCATCCATGAGCCCGGTCCGGCAATATATGAACGCCCAGTTCCGTTCGGTCCGCGCCCTCCGGCAATTCCTCGATACGAACAAATTCCATCATCTTGCGTTTTTTCAAGATTTTAGCGACTACTGCATCGTTTTCAAGAGGCGAAAGCGCGCAAGTCCCATAAATCAGCTCGCCGCCCGGCCTAAGCGCATCCACCGCCGACGCCAAAAGCGAGCCCTGTTCCACCGACAAGCGCTTTACGCGCTTCACCGACCACACTTCCAAATGCGAGGGCGAATTGAGCACGTGCCTGTCCGAAGAACACGGCGCATCGAGCAGAATACGGTCGTAACATTCCTTCTTGCGCATCCCGAACTTGACACCGTCATAGCCCGTGACGTTGATAATCGAGCGCCACGACTCCGGCAAGGAATTTTCAAGCACATGTTGCAAGCGCAGCCGCCTGTCCGGGGAGCGGTCATTGCACTGGAGCGTACCCTCGCCCTTGAGCATCGACGCAATCACAAGCGATTTGCCACCCGGAGCCGCACACATGTCGAGCACGTCCATCCCAGGCTCAGCCATAAGCGCCTTCGCTGCAAAAACCGAGGCCTCGTCCAAAAAGTACGGTTCAAGCGAATCCGCAAACTGAAGCTTTGTCGCACAACCTTCACCCTTCAGCGATTCCAGCAGCGACGGCCAGCGCTCACCGTAGACCTGTTCAAAGTAATCGAAGAATTCCATGACACAAATGTAGTTATTAGTCAATAGTCCTTAGTCATTGGCTATTCAAACTCGACAAAATCGCCAATTAAAAAACGTCAAATCAGCCAAGTATAAACAAACTAAATTATCCGTAAAAATCCAAATTTTTGAAAATCGCCCCAATTTACGTAAAAACTCCCCTACATCATCCATTTCTTACGTAATTTTTCAACGTTATATGTAATTTTTTTTGACTTTTTGCGCATTTAGCAACCTTTCATGGCTATTTTTCGAGCCAGAACACATCAAAACACCGAAAAAAACACCAACTCCGCCCCAACTTCACTTAATTTATATACAAAATTACGTAAATTTCCCAGCATTTTCCGGCTTTTTGACGTAAAAAACGCGTTTTTTTCAATTTTTCATTTCTTTAAGTGCAAATTTTCTGAAATTACGCAAAGCCCCTCGGAGTAGAGGGACTTTAGTTGAGCTACCAGGATTCGAACCTAGACAAACAGAGTCAGAATCTGTTGTGCTACCGTTACACCATAGCTCATCGGTGCGCACAATTTTAGAAAATAATCTTCAATTCTGCAAGGGGTATTTATAAAATTATTTCATGCTCTGTAATGTCGGCGGTGCAAAAGTCATCCATTGCTGGTTCAGCGTATCGTTCTTGGGCAATTGCACATGCGTAACGGTCACATAGTCGTCCAAGTCCATATCCGCTTCCTGAAGCGTCTTTATCACCCTGGGGTCGCCGGAATACAGAACGATATCATGGCTTCCGGCCGGGAGATAATCCATTTCCAGCATATTGCATGTCACGCCCCTTATGAAGTGGGACGTTCCCTTCAAGCCCAAGACAATACTGTTCACGAAAGTATTCGAGAGGCAATCCGTAGACTGCGTGGTATCATGCTTGTCGATGACAAGAACGACACCGCCCACCAAGACAGAAAACGGCATCAGTTCCGTCGTACCGATCGAAAGCGTATCCTTCAAGTTCTTGAGTTCCGAAGCACGTACATAACGGCTAAGTCCTGCCAGCGAAACCTTGCCATTCTTATCATTCAAACGGTATTCCACGCGGAGGCTGTCGTACGGGACCGATTCCGGCACCGGCAAGAACCAGCGTCCAGATTTATCCGTTTCCGTCTGGGCAACAAATCCAACAGAATCGCCTTCGACGAAATCAAAGCCGTAGAGGTCCGTAATCATCTGAACCTGAACATTCGAGCACGCCGTATCCTTTTTGCAATGCACGACACCGGACAGATAAGCAGGCTTCTTTTCCTTTTTCTTCTTTTCTTCGAGCTTTATCAAGGAATCGACTTCAACAGTCGGACTCCAGATAAACGGACCCTTCGAAAGCGTATCGCCCGACTTGATCTTACCGTCCATGCTCCATGTACGATAAATTAACGAGTCCGCAATTCCGGAATCCGTAAGCCTTGCGACAATCTGGGGATCCCCCGGGCAGAACCCGAACCACCAGGAACCGGCAGGAATCAACATCGAGAAGGAATCGCCAGCAAAAACGCTCTGGGAGAACGGAGTGCCGGGCATAAATACTTCAAAATGAGACCCGACCGCCATCGACGGTTCGACCACGTTTTCGTAATAAAGAACGCTGCTGAACACAGCCGCTTTTTCAAGCTTGATGCTATCAATCTCGCCAGAATTCTTCGTGGCACGCGGCTTGTACGAAATTTCATTGTACTCGGCATCGATGACCGCAAGCTGGAACGTATCCGCCAATACAGAATCAAACGAGAACACGCCCTGCGAGTCCGTCTTCGTCTCGATATAATCCATCTTGACAACAGTGTCCCCGGCTTCCGGTTCACGGGCAATGCGAACCATCGCGGACACAGCACGAGAGCCATCCGAACGAGTCACGATACCTGTTGCAATCGTATTGCCGGTATCCGTAACGGTTCCAGCCACGTCACCATTCTCGCTCGTGCAAGCGAGCATGCCGGCACAAAGCACCGCAAATAAACCTATATAAGACCTAACACACTTCATCTTCACCCTCCCCATCATCAGCTTCCGGAGGAAGCGCAATTTTTTCCTTGCTCAGCGGGAAGAATTGGATGTTCATTTCGCAGACCATCGATTCGCCTTCATCCGAGCGGATAATATCCACGATTTCTTTGCGGAAAAGGTCAATCTTGCTGATAATGCGTTCCAACCCCTGCGCCGAGACGCTCATCGTCATACAAGATACATTTCTACGTTCGGTGCTGTAGTGATCAAGCGCATCCTTACCCAAGTCAATCATCTGTTTTTGGAACTGATGAACGAAAAGCGGGGCGATTTCACTGCCATTCGTAATTGCCTTGTTTACGGAATGGTAGAATCCATCTTCGCCGAGCTCTATAAGCCCCAAATTGAGCAGAAGTTGAATAGACTGCTTAGCCTGCGGAAGCGAAATTTTAGGATTTAAAAAAAGCGCAAGTTCTTGAATGTTCTTGTCGTTAATTTTCAAGACTGCAAGAGCCTCGCGAGCAACAACGTAATACCACTTGCTGTAATATTCCTGCTGATTCTTGGTCAGGTTCTTTATGGTACGCGGGAGGAGAGCCGACATCTGGTCAAAGATTTGCTGCTTCGAGGATGCCGTAGTCGCATGAGTGAAATCCACCATCAAGGCGAAGTAGCGACCTTCCTTTTCATTAAGCCCAAGAGCCGCTATAAACTTCGGAATCATCTGCGGCGTAAGCGACTTGCGGCCGCGAATCAAGTCTAGATAAAGACCAGACGAAGAATACCCAGCCTTCTTTGCGAAAGACCGGTACGAGAAATACCTCTGCACGGACTTACGGTAATCGTAATAGTCCTGGAGATACTTTCGATAATTGTAGTAGGCATATACGTTCATCAAGAGTAAATCTAATTTTTTTTCATTTTTTTGGGAACACCTATTTTTAGAAAAATATGGTCCAACGCGACCCATCCCTTTTAAAATCCGTGAAAAAGAACACCTTGGGAACACTTTTTGTTTTCGAAGTGATACGCTTTCGAAAAAAATTGCTTAATTTAAAGGAACACCCAATCCCATCCCTCGGACTCTCGGTTGTACTCCACCGAGAGTCCTTTTGTATATTCGCCTTCGGCTCATATACCAAACACTGCGGCTCGGATATAGGGGTGCAAGCGGTCCCGCTTCGCTCGCCTTAGGCGTTTGTGTTTTTTGACCTTCCACCTTTTCCAGCATCGCTCGCCTTAGGCGTTTTGGCCTTTTATTCGCACATTCGCATTTCGTCATGCTGAGCGCAGCGAAGCATCCAGTTATTTTTAACCGACTGCCCACCGCCTACATCTTTCCGCCTACCGCCCACTAAAATCTTTTCTAAATTCACAACAACCAATAACTATCGACCAACGACCAACAACTATTAACTAATCCATGAAAATAAAAGAACTCGCCCTGGGAACACTTAGCCGCATTTTACGTTACGCGGGAATTCTTCTCCTTATATATATTAGTATGGTCTTTTACCTTGCATTAACCGAACGCCGAAACGCATTCCCTCGCGCCATTACGCACAACGAGGCTCGCGAAGCAATCTCAGACAAGGCAAGAAACATCAGTTGCACCCTGGACGACGGCACCGTTCTAGAAGGTTTCGTTGTCGGAAACGAACATAATAACGTTTTGCTCTACTACCCCGACGCCGACGAAGACGCCGCCCAGTTCCTGGCCGAATTAGACAGCCTACCCGGCTACGCCGCCGCCACGTTCAACTACCGCGGGAGCGGCAACAACAAAGGAACACCTTCGCAGGAAACCTTCGAAAAAGACGCCCAGTTGATATATGAATGCGCCTCACAGATAAACGGCCGGGAACCCGAAGTCGTTGCCGGACGCGGAACAGGCGCCATTTTGGCTACAAAAAAGGTAAAAAAGAACAACATTGTGGTTTTAATCGATCCTGTACTGAGCATTGCCGATGCAATTTGTGAAAAGTATCGTTTACTATATCCGAAATTCCTTGTCAGGGCGAATGTAAAAATTTCGAAAAACGACATTTCCGGGGCCTCAAACGTGTTCATTCTTTCGGACAGAGCACGTTTTAGCGACAGAAGTCACACCGTAGAACAAGCTTTTGAGGGGGTAAAATGGTCAAAAAGAGGCGAAGAAACCCTCTCCGAGGCACTTTTTAGCGTGATAAAACGCAAATAAAGAAAAATTTTCTTCATTTATTGCAACATTTTACAATTTTATTATTATTTTTAGAACGACAATGTTATTGGTTACAGAAAAGCTATTTTTATCCTTTGTACATGCTTTTTTTGTTAAAACCTTTGACATTTACAAAATAAATTGTTATTTTGTCGATAAACAATCAAACTAAAAAAAAGAGGTGTAAATGGAAAACGTAATCGTTAAAATGGACGTCCGCGGCTTCATCAGATTCCCGGAAGAAGCAGTCAAGGCTCTCAAGCTCGACAAGCTTGCCACTCAGAAAAAGACTGACGATGGCAGAACCGTCGATGTTGGCCCTTATGTTGACGTCGAGGTAGACCCGGCTGGCAAGCGCATCGCTATCACGCCGATCAAGACCCCGAAATCCACATCCTTCCGTTTTATCAACGGAATCATCGGCTCCAAGTCCAAGTTCCTCTACTTCAAGGGTGCATTCAACGCCATCGGCCTCGAAGTCGCTACCGGCGCATACACCTTGGTCAAGGAAGGCAACAAGTATGTCTTCACAGCTAAAGGCTCCAAGAAGAAAGGCGAATGGACAACTCTCGCATGCCGTAACGCTGTGGGCAACAAGACCATGCTCTCCATCGATACCCGTGGTACCATCATTTTTGACCACAACACCAAAAATGCTCTGAACACCAAGGAAAACAAGACCATGGTCGCCGAATACGATGCAGCCAAGAAGACCTTCAAGCTGACGTTCAGCAAGAACAAGGGCTTCATCAACGTTCGCACCATTGCAAGCCATGCAAACGCCTCGTTCATGGGTACACTTTCTTCCCATGGCATCGCCCTCCCGCTCAAGAGCTTCCGTACCGAAAGCCAGGTTGACAAGAACGTCCTTACGTTCAGCGTCGCCGCGCTCGTTGCTCAGCAGAAGGCTGCCAAGAAGAAGTAATTCATAAAGTTCTCGAGAAGATAAAATGATTGAAGTATTCAAAGTATTTTATCCGACTCATTACAACTTCGCAGCGGTCACTATATTATTAGTTCTACTTTTAATATACCTGCTGTCGAAGAAGAACTTTAAGTGGAGCATCATAACCCTAGTCCTGCTTTTGGCATTCAACATCGCTATTTACAAGCGCACCGACGGCAGGACATGGACAATCACCGTCGAACCGGAAAAGTCATCCGATCCATACTATACGCCACAGGTCAAAAAAATGACCTTCTCCGTAAAAAAGGACTGGACAATTACCGACGAGAAAGGTGAAGTCCACCACTGGTGCTGGGTAGAGGACTACTGGCAAAAGTTTGCAAGCATGGACCTCGTCGCTACGCTCTGGGGTGAAAACTCCAGCAAGAAGATGGTTCAATCATCCGAAGGTCGTGTAGACAATGTCGGTGATTAACTTCTACTCAATTCCACTTTAAAATGACTGCAAGTTTAGCTCGCCATTCTCCATGCGGAGGATGGCGGGCTTTTTTATAAACTCTCCGGGAGACGCCACAATGCCGTTCGGCGTGTTCCAGATGCCCGAAATATGGTGATGACCATGAATACAGAAATCACAGTGTTCCTTTTTGAGGACGCGGTCGCCCCATTCCAGGTATTCTTCGATCTTGATGATTCGGCTTTCGCCATACTTGCGGCTGTTGCGCCCGACAAAGCGGGCAAGCGCCATTCCCCAATCCGGATGGATTTGTTTAAAGAGGAACCGGTTGAACGGCAAGTCGAGCACCTTGCGCAAAAAACGGTAACCGCTATCGGACTTGGGAACGCCGTCCCCATGAGTCACAAAAATGCGCTTGTTCTGAATTTCAAGAATCAACGACTTGTGGACTGCCACGCCAAGTCGTTTCGGGAAAAAGTCTCCGTAGGCAAAGTCATGGTTTCCCTGCAAAAGGTGAACCTCGACGCCCGATTTCACAAGTTCCGCAAAGGCACGGTACAAATTGAAATGTGCCGACGCTATATAATAACTGTATTCGTACCAAAATTCAAAAAGGTCGCCTATCACGACGACATGGCTCGCCTTGCCCTTCCAGGATGCGAGGAGCTCTATCAACTTCTGTTCCCTGTCGGGAACCGCTCCCGGAGGCTCGATTCCCAAATGGGCGTCACTAATAAAATAAGCAGGCAATTCCATAGCTTCAATCTTAATAAAATCTAAGATGTCCGTTTTTTTATATCTTTAACGCATGCACTCCATCGTCAAGTTTTTGAGTTTCGCTCTTGTTTTGGCAGCATTTCTCACCGGATGCTCCATGAAGCTCACGCAAGGCGACCTCGACGGTATCCCCCTGACCGATGAAAAGTACAGCTTTTTCGGGAACATTCCCTTTCTCTATGGGAAAGACTCGCTGGAACTGTCGCAAGATTTGTTGCGAGCATATACGAAAGCCGCAAGCGAAATGGAATATCCGCGAGAAGAATGCCGCGGAGAAGCGACCATCAGGGCAAATGTCGTGCAAAACGAGCCTCCTTCCGCCTGGAACATCGGCGTTCTCATTCCTTTTTGGCCAATACTCCCCGTCAACGAGTCCTGGACGTACAAACTTACGGCACGCGTATTCTGCAACGGAGCGCTCGTACGTCATGTGGAATTTATAGAACAGCAAGAAGTCAAAGCGACTTTGTACGGGCGTCTCCGCACGGACATTGTGAACAAAGCATCCAAGGAAATGCACCGCAAACTCGTGCAACGTCTCGCCTTTGAACTCAACTCGAACAGGCTCACGGATTTAAACAGCGCAAGCGACTGGGCGGCAATGCCGCAGTAAACAGTGGTTAGTAAACAGTGGTTAGTATATAGAACAGCAAGAAAAACAATCCTATTGCTAATCCTAATCACTAACCACTAACCACTAACCACTTTGATATATCTATTTTTACATCATGCCATACACTTTATACATCGTAGCGACTCCCATCGGGAACATGGAAGACATCACGTACCGCGCCGTACGAATTCTCAAGGAAGTTCCCCTCGTCTTGGCCGAGGACACGCGCCATTCGAGGATTCTATTCGACAACTACGGCATCACGACACCGATGGAAGCTTACCACGATTTCAACAAGGAAAAGGTCACTCCCAAGTACGTCGAATTTCTCAAGAACACGGGCGATATCGCGCTCGTGAGCGATGCGGGAACGCCCGGCGTTGCCGACCCGGCATTCAACCTTGTGCGTGAATGCGTCCGCGAAGGAATAGACGTGCGTGCCATCCCGGGCCCGTGCGCGATGATTACAGCACTCGTCTCGTGCGGCATGCCGACCGACCATTTTACATTCCAATATTTTTCGCCCAAAAAGAGCGCCCAGCGAATTCACTTGCTCGAAAAGCTGAAAGACGAAGAAGCGACACAGATATTCTACGCAAGCCCGCACAACATCGACAAGTTCGTCGAAGAAATCAAGCTTGTCTTCGGTGACATCAAGATTGCACTCATGCGGGAACTCACCAAGAAGTTCGAGGAACATCTCATCGGAACGCCAACAGAAATTTCCGCACACTTCAAGGCTCACCCGCCCAAAGGAGAATTTGTACTCATCTTCAATCCCCAGGACAAAAGCGGACTGTGAGATTCGGGTATGAGGTCGAGCTACGCTCTCTGAGCTATGGGCTCGCTCGTTTCACTCGCTTTGGGCTACGAGCGATTTCTAAAAACACTCAACCTCACAACCCCATGCCTGACAACCTCAAAGCAAAGCGACCTCAAAGGCGCAACGCGCCGACCCCATAGCTAAAAATGACTATTGACCAACTTCTAAACAAACTGAAATTTCTTCCGCGGGCGTACAAGATTTACGTTGCGGTCCTTGCGACTATCGAACTCGTCCTCTTCTTCTTGCGTCCGGACACCCCGGGGCTGTACATACAGATTCCACAACTATTGCCTATCGTCGCAGCCATCCCGTTCTTATTCATGAAGGGCGCGCGCAGTCCGTTCCCGCGGTTCATGAACACTTACGGCATCATCGTCTTCACGTTCCTCGCTCTAGATTACTCCCTCGGCGATACAAACGGAGAGGGACACGCTGGGCTCTACCAGATTGTGACGACGTTCATCCCGATGGCAATTTACTGGTTTTCGCAGTTCGTCCGTTGGAACGTAAAGCACTTCAAGCAAAAAGATTCCCTCATAGCGCTAGGCCTTGCCACATGCGCCTGGGGATTTGTCGCATTTGCGTTTCCGCCGCTCCCGCTTGGCCCTGCGATGTTCGTTTTGCTCGTCCCCTGGTTCATCGTTTTGAACAAATTTAATCGCGAGACGGCGGTATTTGCGACGTTCTGGGCCAGCATGGTCTATAACACCGTCAACTATTACTGGATCAGGAACGTGATGAATGTGGAAACGGCCCCATCAGGACTCATCTTCCTCGGGCTCATTCTTCTCATCGCCTACTTGAGTTTGTTCAATGTTCTTGCCGCATTCGTCTATTCCACCGTCAAGAATTTCATGTTCAAAGGCAAGTCTATTCTACTTGCACTCTTCCCCATTTTCTTTGCTTCCATCGAAATGTTCCGTACCCACGGTGATTTCGCGTTCCCTTGGAACCATCTCGGTTACACGTTAGGCAACCATCTCGAACTCATCCAAACGCTTTCCATCATCGGCGTCTTTGGCTATACCATTTTAATCATGGCCTCGAACCAAATTGTCGCTTATGCATTCCTGCAAAATGGCCGTAAAAAATTTGCGTTGTTCGCAGTCCCCTTCATTATTTTCTTTGCGCTCCTGATTCACGGGAACAGCGTTCTTTCGGCTCCCGAAGCAGCACCCTTCTACGATGCCGGCAACGAAGAAAATCCAACGATAGCCATGATCCAGCCAAGCATCGCCCAAGGCGCCAAATGGAGCAAGGAACGTTTCGATTCCATCGTCACCAAGACGTTTAGCATGGCCATGGACAGCACAAAGCCAGGCACGAACATTATACTCCTTGCGGAGACGGCCATCCCGGACCACATCCGCAGACAACCGATGGTCATCAAGCGATTGCACGAGATGGCCGACGAAAAAGACGCGAGCATCCTCACCGGTGCGCTGGACTACAAGCGCATCTCGAGAGACCTCAACAACCCGCGCCGCTTTGAAATCTACAATGCATCGTTCCTCTTTACGCCAGGGGATCACCGTTTCCCAAGACGTTACATCAAAAAGCACCTCGTCCCCTTCAGCGAGCGTATTCCTTTTGACGAAGTCTTCCCCATCTTGAACTACGTGGATTTGGGCGAAGGCGACTTTGTCCCTGGAAAAGAAACGCCCGTCTATGGACCGTACAATTGGACTCCTTACATTTGCTACGACGCTATCTTTGGAGACTTGGTCCGAGACGCCATCCGCGAAGGTTCCCGACTCATGGTGAACATCACGAATGACGGCTGGTTCGGATGGAGCACCGCCCCCTACCAGCACCTGAACATCGTCCGGCTCCTCGCCGTGACTTACGGTTATCCGGTCGCCCGCCTTGCAAATAGCGGCGTGTCCGCCTTCATCGACCAGTACGGTCATTACGACCAAAATACCAAAATTTTCGAGACACGTGTCATACAAAGAAAAATGCCTCTCAAGACGAGAAGCACCTTCTATACAGCCGTGGGCGGATTCTTCGAGAACGCCCTGCTCTGGTTCCTTGCGGTTTATCTAGTGGCAGTGTTTGTAGTTTCAAAACTAAAAAAGCTAAAAACAAGAAGCTAAATAAGCTATGGGGTCGAGCCCATACCCCACACCCCTTAAAGCAACAACATCGGCGGCCAGTGGCCTGCCTTGGGACGTTCCTTGAATTCCGCCTCGGGCAAGAACTCCTTGAGTTTCAACGTCCATGCGGGTTCGACCGTCGTGTCCATGCGTCCATAGAGCACCAGGATATCTCGGCTTCCCGGTACAACGGACTCCACACGGTGCGACGACAAATACAAGAGCCCCTTCGAAAGCGATTCCGCATTGTACTTCTTGGCGTTCTCGAACCAGTCGTCCTGCCAGTCTCCAAAATCCTCCTCGAAAAGTTCCATGAACGCCTTGAGCGCAGGCTCTGTGGTCGTCTGCAACTGGTGCGCCATAAAATGCAGGTTTGGGACAGTCCAATGCCCGATTTCATCGCAAAAATCGGCATACGGCGAAAGCAATATCCACTTTTGCCCTTTGGGATGTGTCGAGGAAGAACACATCAAAGACAGCGCGCCAAGCCCCCAAGCGACGACCGTCGATGCCTTTTTAAGGCCAGGAATATCCATCGGATGTTCCAAATAGTCTGCCATCTGGTCGTACGGTGTATAGGTATGACTTGCAGAGGGTTGAACATCAGCCAGGTCGTCTTCCCAAACACCAAGATTCGAGGCCCAGTCGGGCAACCAAATCCACTTTTCGTTCATGTTAACCTCACTCCTGTGAAGACTCCTTTCAATGTAATATATACGCAAATTTCCTTGTAAAAGCAACTCTTATGAAAAACTATTTTGCAATTTGAATTATTTGACTACTTCTCTCGACAAAACTTTGTATATTATCTGTATAGTTTTTGGAGGGAAACCTTTTAAGGGACTAATAAAATGAAACACTTGATACCATCTCTCTGCCTAGCTCTTCTCCTGGCCGAAACCGCCTGTTCCGCACCGAAGGCTGTTTCTCGCAGCACGGACACCGATAATCGCAAAAAAGCAGCCGCTACACGTCAACACGCCGAAGACGCCTACAGCGAGTTGGACGGCGGTATGACAACAACCGTAAAATCCTCGACCAAGTCCATCACAAGTGCTCCTGCAGCAGCATATAATGATGCGAGCAATGCGGAAATCGTAACAGAAGCACCCGCGGCAAAGACGAACCTCGACGAAGCGAGGGAAATTCTCCAAAATTACACACAGCCTGTCATCATGGTCACCCCGATGATAAGCAACAAGGGCGGTAGCCAGGAAATCGCGACGGACCCAAGTTCCAGCGCCGTTGCAGAAGCCATCAACAGCTACCTCACCAAGAGGAACTACGAAGTCAAGTCCATCGAAGGCCAAGAAACGCTGAACGAAATCCTCGTGATGCAGAACGACATCGCCAACACCGAAGACGACCTTTCTTACCTCGCAGGCATTGCCCTTGACGCAGACATCTATATCAAGTTCAAGCAAGAAACGACGAACGACGAAGTGAGCGTCGAAATTTCCGCTTACGAGACCTCGACCTCCCGTCTGCTCGGCTCCCAGTCCTCTGTTGTCCGTAACAACGGCCACACGTCCAAGATCAACATCAATTCGAACCTCGGTGCAGCAGTCCGCAAGGCGATGCCCGGACTCGAAAAGAAGATTCTCAGCTACTGGAAGAACGACCTCACCAAGGGAACCCAGTACAAGGTCGTCGTGAACATCAAGGGCGAATACTCCGACAGCCAGACCGAAGACCTGCACGACGCCATCATGAAGGGGCTCAAGAGCAATTTCAGTTCCGTAAAGGTGAACGTGATGACCGCAAAGACTTTGGACTTCGTCATTTACGCAAGCCCGCTCAAGTACAAAGACTCCCAGGAAATCTACTCGAAGCTCAGACAGATTTTCAAGCCCATCGCGGAAACAAAGAAGAACAACATCACTCGTAAGTTGATTTTGATGGAGCTGAACTAATAATGAATATCAAAGCCATTTTCCTTTGTGCATGTCTTTCGTTCATCCCTGCCATGGCGGGGAAAATCGTCACTTACACAGCGACCTCCAAGATTTCTCAAGAAGAAGCCAACAATGCGGCTATTGCAGGTGTTGCAAAGCAGGTCAAGTCCAAGATTTCTGCGACTCAAAAACAAACTAAATTCGAAGACATCTACAACGGCGAGAGCACGCTCGGCGAGACCTACAGGGCGAACAACACGGTAAAAAGTAACGTTGTCCTAAAAGGGGTCAAGGTCGTTCCCGTCAAGGTGGAAAAGGGTTACAGGGCAACAGCAACGCTCGACATGGACGAGTTCACGGCAGACCTCCGGTTCCGCCTGAACACGCTCAAGCAAGAGATCGCCGACCTCGAAAAATCCTGTAGGCAAGCCCTCGACGAACGCGTTTACATCAATGTTGCAAACGATCTTTCCAAGGCCGAAGAAAAGGTCAACGAATACAACTATTACTTGCTCCAGCTCGCCGACGTCTATCCGATAGACAACAGCTACCGTCTGCAGCACGGGCTTCCCGAAATCGAAAAGATTCTCATCGAAAGGCTTTCGAGCATCACCATCGAAACGACGGCATCGAACATGGAACTCACGCGGCCCGAAATGCCCGCCTGGGACGTTGTCGTGAAAGACTCGCTGGGTCCGGTGCCGAGTTTCCCGATCGTCGCCCGCCAGAGCAGGACTCTTTCTGAACGTCGCACGCAAAGCGACGGCGTCGCCACCTTCAACTTGCGCAACGTAAACTTCGAAAAAGGTCCTTACGTCATCATCGTGGAGCCGAACTTCCCGTACGAACTCCTGAAGAAGACCGGACAAATGAACGCCCTCGAAGTTCCCTACCAGGTGCGCCGTTCCCGCTGCGAAGTCAGGTTCCAGTGCGACATGATTGCAAACGTCTGCAACGCCCTCGAGAACGCCCTTTCCAAGAAGTCCATATTTACCACCAACAGCGACAGCGAAAACATTCCTGAGCTCACTGTGGATGTATCGACATCCGTAAGGGGCAAGCTCGGCTCGCTCGGTTCTTACGACGTTTCCATTTCCATCAAGGGCGCGAACGCCAACTTCTTCGCGACATCGAAGGGCGTGGGCAAGACCGAAGTCGATGCAACCATCAGCGCCATCAAGAAGACGGACTTCACCCCGCTCCAGAAGCAGATGGAACCCTACTGCAAGTAGTTTCAAAAGCTAGGTTCAATCAAGATTTCATCCCCGAAGCGTTAGCCGAGGGGATTTTTTGTACCCCCGCGTTACGCTTTGGTTCTTCCGCCAACTTCACGCCTTTGTTAATTTCTTATTTCATAATTTTTAGCGAAGAATAATATATCTTTGTAGCGTATTATTTAGAGTTTTTCCCCACAGGTGGGAAGGACATACGAGGTTAATTTGGCTTCCATAAATGGAATGACGGAAACTCTTTGCATATTCGGGCATCCGGTTGCACACAGCAAATCGCCCGCTATGCACAACGCCCTTTTCGATGCGCTCGGCATCAATGCGGCATATCTCCCCTACGCCCCGGAACCGGAAAATTTTGCAGATGCCATAAAAGGCTTTAAAGCCATGAAGTTTCGCGGCGCCAATGTCACCATTCCCTACAAGACGGAATTTTTCAATGCGGACGGTTCTGCACGCTTAGTCGACGAACTTTCGGAAATTTCGAGATTCACCGGCAGCGTGAACACGCTGTACTGGAAAGACGGACTTGTCGGCGGGACTCTATGCGGGACGACGACGGACCCGTACGGATGCGTGAGGAACCTCGAAGAGAACGGAGTTTCGCCCTCCCACAAAAAGATTGCGCTCCTTGGAAACGGCGGCGCTGCAAAGGCCATCGCCTACACGCTTGTGGAACAACAAAACGATCTCACAATCGTGTGCAGAACAAAGGAAAAAGGAGAATCGCTCGCGGACTCCTTGAACAAATTTTTCGAGACAAATTCAGGCGACAATGATTTCAAGACCGTGCAAGTCACGACGTTTGCCGAATTTGCGAGCATCTCCACAAACATCGACATCATCATCAATGCGACTTCGGTCGGAATGAGCCCAAACGTTGACGCGTCCCCCATTACAGACGAATGCTTGCGTCAAGGCCAAGTCGTCTGCGACATCGTCTATACGCCGCCTCACACAAAGCTTTTGCAAATGGCAGAGGCCAAAGGCTGCAAGACGGTGACCGGCGAGGGGATGCTCGTGCACCAGGGGCTCGAAAGCTTTAAAAAGTGGTTCCCCAAAGAAACCGCAGGAAAGACAAACGAAGAACTTACAGCGATTATGCGCAAAGGAATGCAGGGCTAAAATGAAAAAGCATCTATACTTTACTGGATTCATGGCCAGCGGCAAAAGCCGCACAGGTCGCGCCCTTGCAGACCGTCTCGGTCGCCCGTTTGTCGATACGGACAACGTCATTGTCGAACGTGCCGGAAAATCCATCAACGAAATTTTTGAGCAAGATGGCGAAGCCGCGTTCCGCAAGATGGAGCACGACGTCATCGCGGAAATCGCGAAAAGCGAAAAGCCTTTGGTCGTTTCCCTAGGCGGTGGCGCCCTCACGCAATCCGAGAACTTGAAAATCATCCGCGAAAACGGAACCATCATCCGCCTGTGGGCCAAGCCCGAAGTTTTGAACGAGCGAATCGGTCGCAAGAACACGCGTCCGCTCTTAGCGAATCTCTCGGACGAAGAACGTCTCGAAAAGATCAAGCAGATGCTCAAGGAACGCGAAAAGAATTACGCCAACGCGGATTTCAGCGTCGAAAGTTCGAACGATTGTTCCGAGAACCATGTCTCGGAACGCATCATGCACATGCTCAAGTTCTGGGAAAACCACGCTTTGGACGTCCATCCGAGCGAAGGCGGCCGTTACCCGATTTTCATCGGAAAAAACATCGTGCCGGACGCTGCCGTCATGCTCGAAGGGCTCCGTCTCTCGCCGACTTATGAATTCCTCATTTGTACGGACACGACGATTGCAAAAGAGCAGAGCGTCAAACTTTCGGAGCTCCGCGGACAAGCCGGACGCTGCCCGATCTTCAAATTCCAGGCCGGCGAAGGCCACAAGACGCTCCACAATCTGAACCAGCTCTACAGTTTCATGCTGCACCGCGGCTACACCCGCAAAAGCTGCCTATTGCAGTTCAGCGGCGGCGTCGTGGGAGACATGGCAGGATTTGGCGCCGCCACCTACCAGCGTGGCATTCCGTTCGTTCAATTCCCGACAACGCTTCTGTCGATGGTCGATAGTTCCGTCGGAGGGAAAGTCGCCGTGAACCATGCCGAAGGCAAGAACATGATTGGCGCATTCTACCAGCCAAAGGCTGTCGTCTGCGACATTTCGGTGCTGAACACGCTCCCGCCGAACGAATACCTCGCGGGCCTTGCCGAAATCGTCAAGTACGGCGTCATCTACGACGAAGAGTTTTTCTCCTATCTCGAAAACAACGTCGAGAAAATCAAGGCGCACGATTTTGACGTGCTGAAGCACATGATTTTCCGCAGTTGCGAAATCAAGGCCGAAGTCGTGGGAATCGACGAAAAGGAAGCCGGACTCCGAGCCATTCTCAATTACGGTCACACGTTCGGCCATGCCATCGAAAAGCTGACTCATTACGAACTTTACAGCCACGGAATCGCAGTCTCGCTTGGCATGAGAGTCGCTGCACGGGCCGCCGTCCTCCTCGGGAAACTCTCGAAAGAAGACGAAAAGCGCCAAAACGACTTGCTCGATGCGCTTGGATTCCCCAAGAACTACAACGTGAACGTCGATGCGGCCTGGGCCGCGATGGCAGTCGACAAGAAGGCCGAAAAGGGCACCCGCGTTTATATTCTGCCCACACGAATCGGAACCGTCGAAAAAGTTTGTAATATTGATAAGGGTATTATCGCTAACGCCTGGAACGCCATCCGGGCAAGTGAGGTTTAGATGAGTATCTTGGTTACCGGAGGTACGGGCTCGCTCGGGTTCAGCATTTTGTCGAACTTGAGCGGCACCAATCATGAACTGTACAGTTTCAGTGACGAACTTCCGCAGCCCTGGCAAAAAGTCGAAGGCGTCCAGTATTTGACCGGCGACCTGCTGGACTTCAGGAACGTCCAGGAAATGATCCAGAAAGTTTCCCCGACGCACATTTATCACTTGGCAAGCCAGTCTTCCGTCGGGCTTAGCTACAAGAAGCCTTACGAGACGCTCAACATCAACTTGTTGGGCACGCAGACGCTCCTCGAAGCCGTGCGCCAGGTCGTCCCGAAAGCAAAAGTGTTGCTCCTCAGCAGTAGCGAAATCTACGGCCGCACGGAACAGCAACTGACTTACCTGCACAAGGAAACGGACCCGCCCAACCCCCTGACCCCATATGCCACGTCCAAGGCATGCATGGAAATTCTCGGGAACCAGTTCCGCAACGCGAACGGCCTGCACGTCGTATTCGCACGCCCGTTCCACTTTACGGGGCCCCATCACAGCCGCCGCTTCGTGATTCCCTCCATCGCCTACCAGCTGGTCAAGATAAAGTATTACGGAGCCGAGCCGGTCATCTATTCGGGAAGCCTTGACGTAAGCCGCGACGTCGTCGATGTGCGCGACGTGGCCCGAGCCGCCATCCAGATTCTGAATACCGCCGAATCCGGCGAGGCGTTCAACATCTGCTGCGGAAAATCCTATACGTTCCGCGAGCTCGTGGAAATGCTCGTCGATATCTCCGGCGTCAGCGTCGATTTCAGATTCGACCCCGGTTACGACCGCAGCAACGACATCCCGCTTTTGATCGGCGACCCCACAAAAATTATGGCACTCGGCTGGAAGCCCATGATTTGCATGGAAGACTGCCTCTCCGACTTGTTCAACGAGATGGTCGTCCGGCGCCGCGTGGAGCTGAAAATGGGCATGGGACGCGACTTGCGCCTGTAATCCATTCCACCCCTTAGCGGTTCATTCCGCAAAAAACGCAGTTCAGCGAAATTCTGCAACAAAGCTGTTCCACAAGGGCAGCTTTTTTTTATTTTTTGAACATGAGATTACAAATAAAAAATATAGCCTTGGGCATTTGCGCCCTACTCGCCCTTTCTACGGCAACGAACGCCGCACAAGTTACAGCCCCACAAGGGAACGACAGGGCGCTCACAGTCACCGATTTTATGCCGCACACGCCAATCTCCAAGGAATTCAACGAGACTTGGAGCTACCAAATCGTGTTCGATAACGGCACCCGTGCGTTCTTGAACTACTCCATCCTCTACATCCCGGGTTCAGGCCGCAAAATCGGCTGCGATCTGAGTTTCTGGAACTTCAAGGGTAAAACATACGCCGTCGGTCGCCAATACCCGCCCGAACGTCTCGTCGCCAACAAAGAGAAAGCGACTATCGACATCAAAGGCGAATACAAGCTCGAGAACAAGCCGGGGAAAGGCCACCGCGTATTTTACAGCGCCGACAAGGGCGGCAAATTCCTCCTCGACGTGACTTTCGAAAGCGCCGTCCCGGGCATGGTTCCAGGAAACGGCATCTGGACTTACGGCAAGGAAAAATTTGCGCAGTTCATCCACATTCCCTACGGTCGCGTTTCGGGTAAGATTGCCTACAACGAAGACACCTTGACGGTCAAGGGTTACGCCTACATGGACCAGACTTGGCAAACGGCGCAAGCAACGGACATGGCCGCACGCACCATCAACTTCAGCACGAACGAAAAGTCCCCCATGCACGCAGGGCGCATCACGCTCACCACCGACGGACAGCTCATGGGATACGCCCTCTATAATGGTCCGCAAGGCATGAAGGTCGCCATTCCTACAAAAGTCAAGGAAGGCGGCTCGGACTACAACGGCAAGAAATTCGCGACGACTACAATGTCTTTTGAATGGAAGAACGGAGTTCCCGCATTGGTATTCCCGGTCAACAAGGTTTTGCAAAAAGCATCGCTTCTGGACAAGGTCGATGGATGGTTCGCAAAGAAGGCGGCAAAAATCGCTGCAGGCGGCGAAGTCCTGTTCTACCGCGGCAGGAGCCAGAACGGTCTTGGCAAAAAAATCGACTGGGCTATCACCGGGGTCAAGGATTAATGACAAAGTTTAGACCTTGCATCGACCTGCACGATGGGAAAGTAAAGCAAATCGTCGGAAGTTCGCTTTCCGATAGCGGGGCTGGACTCAAGACGAATTTTGAAACCGACCGATCACCGGCATGGTTTGCGGAACTCTACAAAAAAGATAAAATCCAAGGCGGGCACGTGATTATGCTCGGCAAGGGAAACGAGAGCGCGGCAAAGGACGCGCTTTCGGCGTATCCAGGGGGCCTCCAGGTCGGCGGCGGAATCAACGCACAGAACGCTCGGGAATACATTGACGCAGGCGCTTCGCATGTGATCGTGACAAGCTGGATTTTCCCGGAAGGCAAACTCGACCGCGAACGGTTGAACGAACTCGTGAAAACGGTCGGCAAGGAACATCTGGTTCTGGACTTGAGCTGCAAACGCACCGGGATATCCGAAGGAAAGCCGCAATGGAAAATTGCGACGAACCGCTGGCAGACGATTATCGATATCGAAATCAACAAGGATACACTCGAGGACCTCGCCAAAAGTTGCGACGAATTCTTGGTCCACGCAGCAGATGTCGAAGGCAAGCAACAAGGCATGGACGACGAGCTCATCAAGTTCCTCGCCGAGAACAGCCCCATCCCCGTGACATACGCCGGTGGCGCCAAGTCGCTTGAAGACCTGGAACACTGCAAGGAAATTTCGAACGGAAAGATTGACCTCACCATAGGTAGCGCATTAGACTTGTTCGGTGGCAAAGGAGTGAAGTATGACGACTGCGTCAAGTTCAACAAAGCTCAAGACTAGTGACAAGCTGGATTCGCGCCCTGCCATTTTTGGACGCAAAGTGACGAGTACATTCCGCAAGATGTTCTCGTTCAACCACAGACCGCCCGGAAACATCCGCACCTGCTGGATTCCGCCATTGGTGTTTTTCACGCCCGTCATCAATCTGGTAAAGCTCCTGAAATTGCGCTCGTATCTGAAAAAGGAACGCAAGCACAGGGAACCGGACGATGTGCGCATTTTGTTCTATTCGGACAACCTGGACGAGACGAACGGCATTGCGAACAACTTACGAAACGTAATCCCGTACATGCGAGCACACGGCATGAAGGCTTATCTCGCCGGCAGTGCGTTCAACACACGCCCCTGCGGTGTCGTAGAAAACAGCTACTGCATTTTGCTCCCGCGCTTGTTCAGCATGGAGCAACTCGGTTATGCGAACAGCGAACTTGCGATTCCCCGCATTTCGCCCGTGTTACGCTTGCTCAAGCGCTACCCTATCGACATGATTGAACTCGAGACGCCAAGCCCTGGCGCCTGGACCGTCTGCATTTGCGCTTGGATTGCGGGCATCAAGGTTTTTAGCCACTACCGCACCGACGTCCCTACTTACGCAAAGACGCTCGTGAAAGCGAAGTGGATGCACACTTACGTGCTTTGGCTCATGCGCATTTTCTACTGGATGGCGCGCCCCGTCATCAGCCCCTGCGACGACTACGCAGACATTCTGCAAAAAGACTTGAAAGTCCCTGCGAACCAAGTACAAATTCTCCCCCGCGGACTCCCCCTCGAAAACTTTTCGCCTGCGTTGCGCGGAAAAGGCGCCTGGGAAAAGTTCGGTAGCGACCGTTCGCAGCGCAAGGTACGCTTTGCGTATATCGGACGCATTTCCAAGGAAAAGAATCTGGAATTTTTGAACACCGTGTGGAGCAAATTCTCGGCGAAGTACGATGACGTGGAACTCATGTACGTGGGCTACGGTTGGTACCTTGAAGAAATCAAGGAACAGTTCAAGGACAATCCGAGCGTCTGCTTTGCGGGCGAGCAGGGCGGTGAAACGCTTGCGAGCCTTTACGCCGATGCGGACTTTTTCTTGTTCCCGAGCACGACCGATACGTTTGGAAACGTTGTCGTGGAAGCGATGTCCACGGGAACGCCCGCCATCGTGAGCAATTACGGCGGCCCGAGAAGCATTGTGCAGGACGACAGCTGCGGACGCATTTTACCCATCGACGAATCGAAATGGATGGAAACTCTCGAGGAATGCCGTACCATCAAGCTCGAAAACCCGGAACGTTACGAACAAATGCGAATCGACAGCCACAAGCGCAGCGAGCGCTACACGCTCGAAAGCTCGACAAAGACGCAGTTCGAATTTTTCAGGAAACTCAAGCAGGAAACGTACGGGATTTAGTCAGACGAGAGAACGGCGCAAACCGCCGCAGGTGCGAGCCCATAGCTCATACCTACATACCAATGACTAATGGCTAACAACTAATGACTCCTGATTCATTGAAACATTTGCGCGAGTGGTTCAAGGCGAATGCGGCGGAACTCCCGTGGCGGCCAGCCAACTTGGATGCATTGCGCGATCCTTACGCAGTATGGATTAGCGAGACGATGCTCCAGCAGACGCAAGTTTCGACGGTCAAGGATTATTTTATCCGGTGGATGGAGCGATTCCCGGAAGTGGAATCGCTTGCCAAAGCAGACGAAGCCGAGGTTTTCAAGTATTGGCAAGGGCTCGGGTATTACAGCCGCGCCAGAAACATACTGAAGACAGCGAAAATCATATGCGAAGAAAATTCACAGGATCCCCTTCGCTCCGCGTCGAGGATGACGGGAATGCGCAAGATGCCCGAGACGCGCAAAGAATTGGAAGCGTTGCCGGGAATCGGCGCCTATACGGCAGGAGCTATTTTGAGTCTCGCTTACCACAAGCGCGAAGCAATCCTGGACGGGAATCTCGTCAGGATTTTCAGCAGACTGTACGAGCTTGATTTTTTGCCGACGGACGACAGAAGCGCCGCCCAAAATTATTGGGAATATGCACGGGAGATTGCAAATTCGCCCAAAGCGTATATGCACAACGAAGCGCTGATGGAACTCGGGAGAACCATTTGCAAGACGAAATCGCCTCTCTGCAAGGACTGTCCTCTCCACGGCGAATGTCGGGCATTCAAAGACGGACGCACCGCTGAATTCCCGCCAACAAAAAAACGCAGCGAAAAGAATTGGCATGGGACAGTACTCGTCGTTGAAAGTGCCGACGAGAAAATTCTTGCCGTAAACGGTGGACAAAAATTCTTGGACGGGCAACTCGCTCTCCCGCATTTCGAAAGTGTGCGTGGTGCCACTATCGGACTCCCCGCCCACACCGAAGAATACATCAATGCGGACGAAGTAACATCCGTCAAGCCTTGCGGAACATTCCGCCACAGCATCACCATTCACAAAATCGAATGCGATGTACTGTACGTGCAGCTGAGAACAAAGGCGAAAACGGTGCACTCGACAAAGTCGATTGCGAATAGCAAGGGAATCCCCCAAAAAACAGAATGGATTGAAAAAGCGAAAACTTTTGAAACCTTCGCCAATAGTTTCAGTTTAAAAGCGTTGAAAAAAGTTTTTTAAACAAGGAAATCGGGAGCGCGGGGAGGTAATCACTTCTTCCAATATATAGATGCATAAATGTCCAAATCATCAGTTTCTAACGAGCCTTGATTATGCCATGAGCATCTATAGCTATAGTCGGGATCGCATCCATCTGTTTTTGAGAACGTGTATTTGCCATTCAGCAAATTACTTCCATATACAGTTTCCTTTTTGCAAGAATACAAATGCAAATTACATCCCCTCATTACGTTCACATCGACTGAATCGCCACGAACTGTAAACGAATGGACTATCCCTGAAAGGTCGATGTCGTATTTTTTCTCTACGTTATTAATATCAAGAAGAGAAAAGCGAACATGTTCATCAGCATCAAGATCTAATTTTATGCTAGTATTTTCGCTCGGTTTTGACCTATCATAATTCCTTTTAACAACGCTAGTTTCATTATTTTGTACAAATTCATATTCAAAACCATCGCTACATCCATAACCGACTGGCGTACCTACCAATAAAAATAAAAGCGATACATTACAATTCGATTCCAAGGAACAATTGATAACAATATTATTTCTCATGTTTCCATGTTCTTTCACAATCAAGGAACACTTTCCCTCATCAGGATTTCCTCCTGTATGAAATATCTCACAGGAAAAAATATTTATCAATAGCGGAATTGACAGCAACCATTTTTTTCGCATAAATCAC
>CADCDO010000013.1 GCA_902800345.1 Fibrobacter succinogenes | reverse complement strand
TGGCGGCGGTACATGGTCACGATAATCGCAAGGGCGATGGCCATTTCGCAAGCCGTCACGGCAATGACAAAGATACTGAACAGAGCGCCTGCAGTCGCATCGTGTGCGGTAAAGTAGGCGAAACTGATAAAGTTGATGTTTGCCGCATTCAGCATAAGCTCAATGGAAATGAGCATGCCAATGAGATGGCGGCGGCGCATCAGGCCCCAAACGCCAATCCCGAACAGCAAAAAGGCGAGAATCAAACAATTCAAAAGGTTCATTTAGAAACCTCCTCTTCGGCATCTTCCTTGGTGCGGCGGGCGATTGTGATAGCGCAAATGCGGGATGATGAATCCGTTGGGATCGTTACCAAGCAAGCGCAAGGCGAAGTTCTGGAGTGAAGAATAGTCGGCGGGGGAGTTCACGATGCCGCTTGCCAAGTCCGGAGTCGGCAAAACGCACTTGACCATCACGAATACAAACGCGATGGAGAGTACGAACGCCGTGAAAATTCGCGGCATCTTTGTCGAGAACGCGTCTTCTCCCAAGTGGCTTGTGAGAAGAATCGTAAACACCACGAAAATCACGACGCCACCCACGTAAACCATCACCTGGGCAAGCGCAATGAATTCTGCGTGCATGAGCATGTAGAGAATGGCGGTTGTGACAAAGCTAAAGATGAGGAACACGGCGCTCTGCAAGATGTTCTTGACGGCGACGCAACAAACGGCGGTCAACAATATCACGAGTGCGACGACATAGAACGCAATGTCCATGCCACCCATCGGGAATGATAAAGGCAAATCCGGGAACATTAACCTTGTCCCTCCTTCTTATTTAAAATCATTTCGAGATCGTTCGGGTCGGTCGTCGCGACTTCGAAAGCGGGGCTCATCTGGATGGCTCCAAACGGGCAGGCTTCCACGCAGAGGCCGCACTGGGTGCAGCTGGCGAAGTGGTACACGTAACGTCCGAGAACCTTCTTGCCGGCAATGTTCTTTGTGGCAAGCACGTTGATGGAAGCGTTCGGGCAGGCGCGTTCGCACATGCCGCAAGCGGTGCAGTGGTTGTTGCCGTCTGCATCTTCAATCATCTCGAGGCGGCCGCGGTAGCGGTCGTGCATCCGAAGCGTTTTGCGGTTTTCGGGATACTGTTCCGTAACGATGCGCTTAGGATTGAAAAAATACTTGAGCGTCACGGACAATCCGCAAATAAGGCTCCACGGACCCGTAATGCAACGCTTGAAGTAGCGTTTAATGTATTGAATTGTTGAAATATTTTTTTCCATAATCATTAGCCGTTTGAACTCGTCATCCTGAGCTTTGCGAAGGATCCAGTGATTTTTTACTTAACTGGATGCTTCGTTCTTTGAACTCAGCATGACGATTCCTAAATCCGAATTCCTAATTACTTACCCTCCGATTGCAATGAACGCTGCTCCTGCGACCAGCAAAACCAAGTTTACCGGCAAAAGGAATTTCCATTCAAAGTCCATGAGCTGGTCCACACGCGGGCGCACGAACGTCCAGCGGACCATCATGTAGCACCAGACCATAAAGTAAATCTTGGCGAAGAACCATACGACGCCAGGCACCATGTTCAAAACGTTGTCCACAGCAGCGATGCCGATGCACGGCGGGAAGAATCCACCGAGGAAGCATGTGGTCGCAAGAGCGGAGTTCGTGATGAGGGCTATGTATTCGGCGAGGTAGAACATGGCAAACGGAGTGCCATTGTATTCCGTGTGGTAACCACCTGTGAGTTCCTGTTCTGCTTCGGCAATGTCGAACGGAGCGCGGTTCATTTCGGCGGTACTAGAAATAAAGAAGAGGATGAATGCAATGAAACCGAGGACCGGGATCTTGAAAATCCACCAGTCAAAAATGGTTCCTTCCTGGCCCATCGTGATGCTCATGAGGTTCGTAGACCCCGAAATCATCACGACGAACAGGAGAATCATTGCAAACGAGATTTCGTAGCTGATCATCTGGGCGCCACTGCGGAGCGCACCGAGCAAGGAATACTTGTTGTTACTGCTCCAGCCGCCAAGCAAGATGCCGAGCACGCCAAAGCCGTTCACCGCGATAATCAAGGGAATGCCCATCGAAACGTCGGCGACCACGAGATTCTTGTCGAACGGAATCAAGGCGCAGACGATAAACGGCGCAATCAAGACAATGAGCGGAGCCAAGTAGAACATGAGCTTGTCCGCGCCACTCGGGGCGTAGACTTCCTTGAAGAGCATCTTGATGACGTCTGCGATGGTCTGGAGCGTTCCGTGCCAACCGAGACGCATCGGACCCAAGCGGCATTGCACGTGGGCGCATACCTTTCGTTCCATGTAAATGAGAATCGGGGCTGAACCGATATTCACGATACAAACGGCGATAATGCAAATCACGGCGTTGATGAGGAAGGCGATAACGCTGTTGAGCGTGTCGGACTGGATGCTTGCGGGCAGGTATTCTGCAACGCGCGGTACCAGGTCGCGGATAAAGTCGCCAATAGGATGTGTTACTGAAGGTACAAACATAAACTACCTGTCAATTTCCGGAATCACGGGGTCAAGAGTTGCCATGATGGTCACGAGGTCCGAAATCTTGTGACCTTGAGCCATCTTGTTGATTGCTCCAATATGCGGGAAGCTCGGGCCGCGTGTGTGGATGCGGTACGGCTTTTCACCGGTCGTCGCGGCGACAACGTAAGTGGCGTAAAGACCCTTTGCGGTTTCGATTTCGCTGTAGTAGCGGCCCACGGGGAGTCGCACCGGCTTTTCCTTGGAACGCCACGGACCTTCGGTCGGGAACTTTTCGACGCACTGGCGCAGAATCTTCATGGATTCATGAATTTCTGCAATGCGGATCTGGTAGCGGTCGTAGCAGTCGCCGTTATGGAACACGGGCACGTCAAAGTCGAGCTGGTCGTAAATGCTATACGGGTTTGCACGGCGCACGTCAAAGTTCACGCCGCTGGCGCGGAGTACAGGGCCAGAGCATCCGTAAGCAATCGCGTCTTCCTTGGAGAGTACGCCAATGCCGATGCTGCGTTCCAACACGATGATGTTTTTCGAAAGGAACCTTTCGTAGTCCTTCATCGTGTCTTCCATGTGGTCGAGGAACGCTTTTACGCGAGGGATAAACGTGTCCGGCACGTCGTAACGGCTTCCGCCTGGTCTAAAGAAGTTCGTCGTGAGACGGGAACCTGTCACTTCTTCGAGCATGTCGTGAATCATTTCACGTTCCTTGAAGCCGAACAAGAGGCAAGTCTGTCCGCCAAGGTCACCGCCAAAGCAACCATAGAACACCAAGTGCGAGGCTATGCGGCCAAGTTCCTGGAGCATCACGCGGATGTATTCGCCGCGGAGCGGAACACCCACGTTCATGCCCTTTTCAAGAGCAATGACAACGCCCAAGTTATTCTGGATGGCAGTCAAATAGTCCTGACGGTCCGACATCGCGATATACTGCAAGTAGCTCATCGATTCCGCTTGCTTTTCCATACCGCGGTGGATATAGCCAAAGTGCGGGACAACTTCTACAATGGTCTCTCCGTCCATACGGAGCGTGAGTCGCAAAGCACCATGCGTACTCGGGTGCTGCGGACCCATGTTGATAAAAAATTCTTCAGTATTCGATTTGCGTTCGAGGCGAAATCCCGGAGGTAACTGATGACTCATATAGGCCTCCTGATCATTTCCGGGTGAGTAAAGTCTTTACGGAGCGGGTAACCCACGAAGTCCTTGTCGAGGAATATGCGGCGAAGGTCGGGGTGATTTTCAAATTTGATGCCGAACATGTCGTAAACTTCGCGTTCCTTGATTTCTGCACCGGGATAGAGATGCGAAATGGTCGGGACGCTGGCCAAAAGCGATGTCGGGCGCTTTTCTTCGTCAATGGAAAAGTCTTTCTTGAGCTGCACGCAGAGGAAAATCTTGTGGCCGATTTCAAGGCTCCTGAGCATCGTCACCATGTCGAAGTGGTCGTCGTAGTCGATCGCGGTCACGTCGATCAGGTAATCCATCTTGAATTCAGGATCGTTCTTGACAAATTCAACGACGTTCAAGTAGTCTTCTTTTTCGAGCATGACTTCGAGCGGGCAGTCCGCAGGTAAATTGGCGACGACATCTTCTGGAGTGTCTTCGCCGCGCGTATGCACGGTCACGTTCGGGAACTTGGCGTGGAGCTTTGTGTAAAGTTCAAGCTGCGTCATGCCAAAGCGCTTGGCGGGTACGCGTTCCACTTCCGGGAAGTCCGGCTTCTTGACGCGGATTGGCTTGAAGGCGCTCTTGTAGTCCGGATGTTCTTCCTTGAATTTTGCGCGGGCTTCGGCCATCTGCTCGTCTTTCATCTCTTCGAGGGCGGCCCAAGTCTTTGCGGCTTCGCGATAGCGGTCCATCGTCGAAACGTCTTTCGGTTCGCCTTCATGCCACGGGTTGCGGCAAGTTTCCTTGAGGATCTTTTCGCGGAGCGTCAAAAGCCCGTGGAACAACGCTTCGGGGCGCGGCGGGCAGCCGGGAACGAACACATCGACCGGAATCAAGTTCTGTGCACCACGGACAACGGAATAGTTATCGTAAATGAACGGGCCGCCGCTAATCGTGCAGGCTCCCATGGCGATCACATACTTGGGGCCAGGAATTTGTTCCCAAAGCATCTGGATGGCGGGTGCCATGCGGCGAGTAATCGTACCGGCCAAAATAAACAAGTCCGCCTGTCTGGGAGACGAGCGGAACACTTCAGAGCCAAAACGGGCAATGTCATAACGAGCCATAGAACTCGACATCATTTCGATGGCGCAGCAGCTAGTACCGTATGTCAGAGGCCAAATGGAGTTTGCACGGGCCCAGTTCACAACATAGTCGATGGCGTTTACAACGTACTTTCCACCAGGAATCGGGTCCAAGATCTTTGGAGCTAAATTGATTATTCCCATTTGAGAATTCCTTTTTTCCAGGCGTAAGCAAGGCCCGAAACGAGAATCGCAATGAAGATGATAAGGTCGATAATGACGACTGATGGCGGGAGCGCCGTGTGGCCTGCCATGATTTCCTTGAAGTTCATCATGACGGGGAAGAGGAACAGCGCTTCGATATCAAACACGAGAAAGAGCAAGGCGAACAGGTAGTAGCCCACCTTGAACTGAATTCTTGCGTTGCCGATGGTTTCCATACCGCATTCGTACGGAGCCATCTTGTTCTTTGTCTTCTTGGTGCGGTAGCCTAGCAACAGGCCTGTGACGGTTGCCGCCGCCGCGATAAACGCGCCCAAAAAAAGGAAGATGGATAGAATGATGTATTCTGACATTAGCAGTAAACAGTGGTTAGTGATTAGTGGTTAGTTAAAGGTCAATAGTTAATGGTCTTTCGTCAATTGTTGTTTGATTTCGTCATCCTGAACGTAGTGAAGGATCCAGTGATTTTCCTTAACTGGATGCTTCGTTCTTTGAACTCAGCATGACGTTTTTTCATCTTTCGTCTCTCGTCTAATAAAAGTTCTGCAAGTCCTGTATGGTTCCGAACAGCGTGTTCGCGATTTGGAAACGGTCCAAGACATGTTTTAACAAGTCCTTAAATTCGTCAATTGTCCCCGCATTCATGGTGTTCAATTTTTCTTGAATGTCACTTACGAAGCCGTAGACTACCGGGCTCGATTTCATACCCTGCATTGCCCCGCTCCATTGCTGCAACACTTTATCCGTATCGATTCGTGCGATGACGTAGCGCGTCGTCGAAAGCAGTTCCTGCAAAAAGTGCACAAGGAAAATTTCTTCTTGCAAAATACCCCAGCGTTTATCTTTGGAGTAGAGCGAAGAATTTTCGGCCTTTCCGTAGAAAATCGCAGCTTGTGCGTATTCGAGACACGTCATTAAAAGGCGCTCGTAACGCTTGATATCCTTGCTTAAATGCTGGTACCAGGTGCTATTTTCTTCGGGCGTGGAATTCTTGGTTTCGGCGATTTCGTTTGGGAACAGCGCACGGAATGCGTAATACACTTCTTCGTAATAGCGGTTCCTCATGCGGCAGTTGAACGCACGATTTTTTTGTGTGTAGTCGCAATGGTGCAGGGAAGATATCATGCTTTTTCGACCCCCCTTACGCCTTCGACTTGTCTAATCTTGTTCACGATGGAATCCACCTGGTTCTTGCGGAACGCCTTGAATTCCATGCGGATGCGGCCTGTGTATTGAGCGCTCGCGATGCTCATCCTGTCAAGCGACAAGTTCTCGTCCTTGAGCACCATCAGAATACTTAAGGGAAGGTTCTTGCGGTTGTCCGTTTCGATGGTGAGGTGCGTCGTGAACGGCTTCGTGACATCGGCGCTCCAATCGACAGGGAGGCGCTGGTCTGTTGGTAAATCCTTGAGGCACGGGCAATCGCTCTTATGGACTTCGATGCCTATTTGCGGGCGCATGACACCCACAATCTTGTCGCCTGGAACGGGACCGCAGCAGCTTGCGAAATGGATGAGAAGGCTTGTTTCTTGCCCGATCATCAACGGCATTTCGTCCGTAATCGTGCTGTTCTTGTCTTTCCCGAATGTCGGGTAGAAGCGGAGCGAGGCTGTTTCCTTGGAAGAAACGTCGTTTCCGCCGAGAAAACGATGGATGTCCTGGAGTGGCAGTTCACCTTGACCCAGACGTTCAAAAAATTCGTTGAGGCTCGTCTTGCCGAAATATTGGAGAATGTCCTCTTCTTTTGGCCTCTTGTCTTTTTCGATTTTCAGGAGTCTAAGTTCGCGTGTCCAAATTTCTTTACCGAGGCTGCGGGATTGGTTCACGATGCTCGTCTTCATCCATTTGCGGAGTTCCTGCTTCGCCTTGATGGTCTTCACCATATTGAGCCATTCCGGGCTCGGTTCCTGGTTCGGACTTTTTAGAATTTGGATGGTGGCGCCGTGCGGCACCGGCTCGTCGAGACTCACGACTTTATCGTTGATGCGTGCGCCAATGCAGTGGAGCCCGAGTTCCGAGTGCACCGCAAAAGCGAAGTCGAGGACGATGGATCCTTCGGGCAGTTCAATCGATGCGCCCTTCGGCGTAAACACGGTCATGCCTTCGGGCTTCAGGTCGACCTTCAAGAAGTCGAGATATTCCTTCGAGTCCGAAATCTCGGATTGCAGCTTGACCATGTGGTCTAGCCATGCGAGTTCTTCGCCTTCGTGCTGCGTTTCCATCTTGTACGCCCAGTGCGCGGCGAATCCCTTTTCGGCGGTCAAGTCCATGTCTTTTGTGCGGATCTGGACTTCGACCATCTTGTTCTCGGGGCCGATCACCGTCGTGTGGATGCTCTGGTAAAGGTTCGGCTTCGGGGTCGCGATGTAGTCCTTGAAACGGCTCTGCAAGGGCGTCCAAAGGTTGTGCACGTAACCCAAGGCGAGGTAGCATTCGGGAATCGTCTCGACGATAATGCGGATGGCGAAAATGTCAAAGATGTCCTCGAATCCGCAACCGCGTGCGAGCATCTTGTTGTAGATGCTGTAGATGTTCTTGGTGCGGCCTTGGATGGTGCAGTCGAAATCTTCGAGAGCCATCTTAATTTGCAGAGGGCCAATCACGGACTGCACGTAGTTTTCGCGTTTTTCCTTGTTCTCGATAAGCGCATCGACGAGTTTCTGGTATTCGTCCGGGTTCACGTACTTGAAGCTCAAGTCTTCGAGCTCGGTTTTCAGCTTGTAGAGACCGAACCTATGCGTGAGCGGCACGTAAATGTCGAGCGTTTCCTGAGCAATGGCCTTTCGCTTCTCCGGCTTCATGTATCGCATGGTGCGCATGTTGTGGATGCGGTCTGCGATTTTGATCATGATGACGCGCGGGTCTTTTGCCATGGCTGTAATGAGTTTACGGTAAGTACTTGCCTTTTGCGCCGTCTTACTCGCTTCCTGTACGGCGGTGATTTTTGTCACCGCATCGACCATGAACGCTGTGTCTTCGCCAAAAAGTTCAGAAATTTCGTTGAGCGTGTGCGGGGTGTCTTCTACTACGTCGTGCAATAAACCTGCGAGCACCGTTGCCTGGTCCTGCTTTAGATCGGCAAGGATTTTGGCTACTTCGTAAGGGTGTTCTGTATAAGGCATTCCGCTTTTGCGGTACTGACCATCATGGGCGTCGGCGATAAAGGCTATAGCTTTTCTGAGAATCCCTTCATCCAGTTTTGGATTCTTCTTAAGGAGCACACTTACAATGTGCTCTTGATTCGTTGTAAAATTAGCCTGATCCATCAATCCCAATTTATCTAATATTTTGATACTTATTTCAAGTATTTTTCGAAAATATGCCAAAAATAAGGGAAAAAACGGTTATCTGCCGAATAAGCATAAATGAATGCGTGTTGGTGTTTTTGGACGTTTGTCTTTGTAAATGTCAATGGAAAATTTTTTTTTACAGCGATATTCAAATGAAAATATTAATTTAAGACTATCCACTAGGCCGAATTCACGGTTTATGTTGGGGTTGGTTAAAAAAATGAAAAATTGGAAATATCTAGTGCCAATGGCAGTAGTGTCTTTTGGCTTGTGGGCCTGCGGTGATGACAATACGTCCTCTCCCGCGGAATGTTTAACTCCAGATTGTAGCGCACAGACGGGTCTTTCGTCAGAAGGTGCAGATTTCGGATTGAGCTCAAGCGCAATTGTTCCGGATGCAGGTGTATCCAGTTCGAGCGATGGCTCTGTGCCGATGTCCGTTGCTACGCTTTCGTCTCCCTCTATAGCTGATGGGCCGAATGTTGTGCATGACTCGTTGAGCAGTGCTGCGGGGCCTGTTGTCGGTTCTTCCGGTTCTGCCCCGCTTAGCAGCCCTGCATTGAGCAGCGCTGGGGCGGTAGCGACGAGTTCAAGCGGACATCGTCATCGTTCCAGCAGCTCGGCTACGGAACCTCCTCCTGCTCAGTCGAGTTCTGCTGTTGCACCGGTGAGTTCAAGCGCAACTGAGCCGCCTCCGTCTACGGTGAAGGATTTCGTGGAAGACCACCGCAGCGAATGCCAGATTGGCAATATCCCTTCTAGCGTGAACAACGCTAAGCTTCCGGACCCGTTCATGGGTCTTGACGGCAAGCGCATTTCCACGAAGGCCGATTGGAAGTGCCGCCGCGAAGAACTCGGCGCCATGTTCGAAAAGCTCATGTTCGGTACAAAGCCGCGTAACCCGGAAAAGGTCGAAGGTTCTTACTCCGGTGGAAAGCTCACCATCAAGGTGACTGACAAGGGCAAATCTGGTTCGTTCTCCGTGAAAATCAGCAATGCGGGTACGAAGGATAAGCCGAAGCCGGCCATGATCGGTTTTGGCGGTGGCATGATGGGCGGTTGCGGAAGCCTTGGCAATGCAACGAACGGTCTCGACATCGCTCAGATTACTTTCAACCCGGATGACGTCGCCCCGGAAAGCGGTGGCGGCATGTTCTTCCAGCTTTATAACCAGGGCCAGGGCACCATTATTGCATGGGCATGGGGCGTGAGCCGCATTATCGACGCTCTCGAAAAGACTCCGGAAGCAGGTATCGATGTGAAGCACCTCGCCATGACGGGTTGCTCTCGCTGGGGCAAGGGTACGCTTGCTGTGGGTGCATTCGATGAACGTATCGCCCTCACTATTCCGCAGGAATCCGGTTCCGGTGGTGCTTCCCTCTGGCGTGTGGGCGCTCAGGTCAACAAGCAGAAGGGCAAGCAGTTCGTGCAGGGCCTCAGCAGTGCCGGTACCGAAGGTAAGTGGATGATTTCTAGCTTCAAGAACTACGATGGCAAGGAAAATACGCTCCCGTTCGACCAGCACATGTTGGTAGCCATGGTTGCACCGCGTGCGCTCCTCATTCTCGACAATGCTGGCCAGGAATGGTTGGGTGAAGTTCCGTCGAACTACTGCGGACAAGCTTCGAAGGAAGTCTATGACGCTCTCGGTGCAACGGAAAATTACACCTACAGCCAGGAAGGCGGTCACGGTCACTGCCAGCTTCCGAACGGACAGTTCGATGAAGTCAAGGACTTCATGAACAAGTTCTTGCTTGGCAAGGATGCCAAGACGGGTAAGATTGATTACACCAAGAATACGCAGACCATCAGCTTCAAGAAGTCTGAATGGATCGACTGGGAAACTCCTAGCTTGAAGTAGAACATTGAAATACTCCTCCTAAACATCAAACGGAATCTGCTCTGGCAGATTCCGTTTCTTAATGCGGAAAAATATCGCTTCGACTTCGCTCGGTACTTTACTCCAAAAGCGCTTGCGCCGTGCTATAAAGTATCCTGGAACCTATGGAACTTGTCCAACAGCTCGTCGTAGGTCTTCGTGGCTTCTAGCTGCGGGAACTGGGCGATGATGGAGTCCGGGGCGCAGAAGAAGCAGCCCTTGTCGGCCTGCTTGAGCATGCCCGTATCGTTGAAGGAATCGCCCGAGGCGAACACCTTGAAGTTGAGTTCTTGCAAGTGCTTCACGACCTTCGTCTTCTGGTCGCTCATGCGCAAGTGGTAACCTTTGATCATGTCGTTTTCGACCACGAGATTATGGCAGAAGATTGTCGGGAATCCGAGGTTCTTCATGATGGGGTAGGCAAATTCCTGGAACGTGTCCGAGAGAATAATCACTTGCGCTTCGTCGCGGAGTTTGTCCATGAAGTCGCGTGCGCCGTCCAAAAGTCCGAGGTTCGCGATTACGTTCTGGATGTCCGAAAGCTTGATGTTTTCACGTTCGAGAATCTTGATGCGGCCCTTCATGAGCACGTCGTAATCGGGAACGTCGCGAGTGGTGAGGCGGAGGTCCTTGATGCCCGTCTTTTCAGAAACGGCAATCCAGATTTCTGGCGCAAGAACGCCTTCCAGGTCAAGAGTGACAACACATTGCTTAGTAAACATAGTGATTCGTGGTTAGTGGTTAGTAAACAGTAGGAAGTAGGCGGTAGGAAGTGGCTTGCGTAGCAAGCGTCCCCATAGCTCAATGCCCATTTCTCTCGTCTATAATTTCTTGCAAATCTGCCGGTGTTATCGTGTAGTTCGTGCGGCAGAAGTCGCAGACGACGTTCAGGTCCTTGTTCTCGCTGCTGAGTTCCTGCAGGTCCTTGAGCGGGAGCGTGGCAAGAGTTGCTAGCATGCGGTCCTTGCTGCACGGGCAGAACGGCTTCGGGTCAATTTCGCGCACCACTTCGATGTCGTAGGGGCCGCGGAGCTGGTCCAAAAGTTCGTCCAGGTCAAAGCCCTTGTCTGCCTTGTACATGTCGCAGAACTTCGGGAGATTTTGCACGATGACTTCGATAAGGCCCACGTCCTTGTCTTCGAGGTCCGGGAACGCTTCGATGTAGAACCCGGCGGCGTAGTCGAGTACACTGGGATCCTGTGCGTTGAATCGGGCTTCGATGCCCACCGCAGATCGAATCTGTTCGGACTGCAAGAGGTACATGGCGAGGTTTTGTCCCATCGACACGGATGGCGCCTCGATAATGCTTTCGTGGACACGCTTGCCCAGTTCGTTCAGCTTGACTACGCTGACGTGCTGCGGCACGAGGGCGGGTTCGTTAGCTCCTATCGCTTGGAGTTCGTCCTGCGGAATCATCGCACGGACAAGGCCCATCGGCGTAGAATCTGTCTGAATTTTCGTGATTTCGCCGCCATACGTCGTAGTGTAGGATACTGTCCCTGCAAATTTGAGACCTGCGCTGAGAAAAATGCTTGCGATAGAGTTCTCGGCTAGCAACTTGAGCGCAAAACCTTTGGCGTTGTGATGGCGTCCGATTTCGTTCATGGTCGCTGTCAAATCGACCACGATAAGGCGGAAGGGCGTCTTTTTGCCCGTCGCGCGGATAATCCTATCTTTGAAATTCATACCCCAAATATAGAATTTAACGTGTTTTCTTTCATTAAAGTGTTAAGTAAACACAATATTTTCACTAAAAATATGATTATCAAATCCGAAAAAAGCTATAATATTTATCAAAAGTTAGGTAACGATTTGGAGGCTTTATGCAGATTCTCGTTTTGCTTGCCGATGGTTTTGAGGAAACCGAGTTTGTTGTCCCCGTAGATTTATGGCGTCGCGCTGGTTTTAAGGTGACCGTAGCCTCTCTTTCGGGCGCCGATCTCGTTGATGGTCTTCATGGAATTAAAATCCAAGCCGATGTTGCTCTGGATAAACTGGAACCCACCGATTTTGATGGTGTATTCTTGCCGGGTGGCGGAGTCGGCGTCCAGAACCTCAAGGCGAGCTCTGCAGTCGAGAATACGATATGCACCCTCAATGATGACAACAAGTGGGTGCTTGCCATTTGTGCCGCCCCGACAGTCTTGAGCAAGGCCCATGTCCTCGTCGATAGAAAGGTTACTTGCTATCCGGGATGCGAGGTGGATCTTGTTTGTCGCAAATTTTCCGAAGAACGAGTCGTTGTCGATGGAAACGTCATTACGAGCCGTGGCCCGGGGTCGGCTGAAGAATTTGCATTGAAGTGCATTGCTGTAATTGGCGGTGCAGAACTTGCTGAAAAAGTTAAGAAACAGATAGTCGCCCGCTAAACGGTTTATGAAACTGGGTTTTGATCGGGAGGATCCTTATTGAGGATGCTCAGGGAATTTTTGTGTCCGCAAAAAAGTTCCTTTTTGTGGATTTTTTTATATTCGGTTTATAATATGTTAATTGATGTGTGTCTCGGTGAATTTGTGGAAAAAAAATTCGTTTATGTGAAAATTTTTTGAAAAAAATGGGGAAAATACGATATCTGGCGATGAAAAAAATGCTATATATAAAGTACTCCATATACACCAATAAGGGTCGGAAACTAAAATTTCCGGCCCTTTCCTTTAGAATTAAAAGTCCACGATTGTTATTAGGTTGTAGGAACGTCATCCTGAGGGGTTTCCCCGAAGGATCCAGTCATAGTTCCAGTAAGCAATGGCTTAGAGGTTAGAGATTAGGGGGTGTCAGACCGCCTTATCCGACGCTGTGTTCGAGCTTGAGGGTAAGAAGCTGGCGGGCTTCGGTGGCAAATTCGCCCGGGAGTTCCTTGAACACGTCCTTGCAGAAACCGCCGACCATGGCCTGAATGGCGTCTTCGCGCTTGATGCCGCGGCTTTCGAAGTAGAACAGCTGGTCTTCGCTGATGCGGCTGGTCGTAGCTTCGTGCTCGGTCTGGGCGCTTGCGTTTGCGACGGTGATGTAGGGGAACGTGTGGGCGGCGCTCTTGGTGCCGACGAGCATGCTGTCGCACTGGGTGTAGTTGCGGGCGCCAGTAGCGGACTTGCGGATGCTCACTTCGCCACGGTAGGCGTTGCTGGAGCAGTCGGCGCTGATGCCCTTCGAAATGATCGTGCTCTTGGTGTTTTTGCCGATGTGGATCATCTTCGTGCCGGTGTCGGCCTGCATGTGGCCGTTCGTGAGGGCCACGCTGTAGAATTCGCCGACGGAATTGTCGCCCTGCAAAATGCAGCTCGGGTACTTCCACGTGATGGCGGAACCCGTTTCGACCTGCGTCCAGCTGATGCGGCTGTTCTTGCCCAGGCACTTTCCGCGCTTGGTGACGAAGTTGTACACGCCGCCTGCGCCTGTTTCTCGGTCGCCTGCATACCAGTTTTGGACTGTCGAATATTTAATGCTGGCGTTTTCCTTGGCCACGAGTTCCACGATAGCGCTGTGCAACTGCTTGCTTGAGAATTCCGGCGCGGTGCAGCCTTCGAGGTAGCTTACGCTCGCATCGTCATCGGCGATAATCAATGTGCGTTCGAACTGGCCTGCTTCCTTGTTGTTGATGCGGAAGTAGGTGGAAAGGTCCATCGGGCACTTGACTCCAGGCGGAATATAGACGAAGCTTCCGTCGCCAAAGACCGCGCTGTTGAGGGCCGCAAAGTAGTTGTCGCCAGCGGGGACCACGCTACCGAGATATTCCTCGATAAGTTCGGGGTATTCCTTGATGGCGTCGCTGATGGAGCAGAAGATGATGCCCATTTCCATGAGCTTCTTCTTGTGGCTTGTGTAAATGCTGACGGAATCGAACACGGCATCGACGGCGACGTTCGCGAGTCGCTTCTGTTCGTCGAGCGGGATGCCGAGCTTTTCAAAAGTCGCCAAGAGTTCCGGATCGACATCTTCGATCTTTTCGTGGCTCTTCTTGGTCTTCGGTGCGGAGTAATAGACGATGTCCTGCAAATCAACCGGATTGAAGTGGAGTTCGCCCCAGTTGGGCTGTTCCATCGTCTTGAGCTTTTCGTAGGCTCTCAAGCGAAAATCGAGCATGAACTGCGGTTCGCCACGGAGCGCTGACGCCCTGCGGATGATATCCTCGTTAAGACCTTTTTCGAAGGCTTCGTTCTCAATATCAGTGACAAATCCGTATTTGTAATTTTCGCTCATTTTATACCCGTATTAATCGGGAGCAAATATAGCTTAAGGCGAGAGTCGCGACAATCAATCGCTAGATTGAATTGTCATGACCGAGCCGTGCTATATGCACTCCTCAGGAGTGCAAAGATAGTAAAATGTGGGAGAGCCTCCAAATGGAAAGGTCTGCAATTCAGTATAAGCCTATGGCAATAGTAGGCTTTGTTTGCTCTGTCATTCCAGATTGCAATGCTCTGAGTCTGTCAAGTTTCGGGACGAAAGACGAAAATTGCGGAATTAAAGCAGTCCGTGTTCCCTGAGCATCTTCTCGTACTTATCAGCTCGAGATTCCGCTTCGTCTGCACGAGACTTCTCTTCGTTGGCACGTTTTTCAGCTGCCTTAGTGCGTTCGCGTTCTTCATATACCATGTCATCCAATTCCTGTTGCCAAGTCATATAGCGCTTCCTTGTTTCATTGTCCGACAGATACCATTGCCGCTGGCGTTCGATGTTCTTTGTTTCCTGTGAGGTCGCCTTGTTGGTTGCAAAGTATTCAAGGTATTCCTTGATGGATTTCTCGGCGACATCCTTGTACTCATTGAATATATAAAAATTCTTGAAGCATAGATCGCCCAATTCATGTTCTGGGTGTCCGATTTCAAGGTTCTTGAACCTGTAAACTGCACGTCCCTGCTTGAAAATGTCGTCGGGGCAAATGAATATGATGTACTGTTCTTTGAGGTTGCGGTAGGATTCCCCTTTATTCAGGGCCTCGGAGTCACATAGAGCTTGATAGTAGCGGGTTCGCTTCGGTAATTCGTGAGTATCTTCTATTTGCATCTCGATATCAAACACACGGAGAATTTCCCCCTTGGGTTCCCGTTCTTTTACGAATACGTCATAACGGACTCCCTTGCTGAAGGGACTGTTTTCGGTGGATTTTTCCGGCTCTGGTTCCTGCAAATCAAAGATTTTGATTCCGAGGAGCGCTTCGAGGAATGGCTTAGCGATATGCTTGTGGCTGAACACGAGCGCGAACATGAAACGATTCGTGATGGGAAGATCTTCGAACGGGATGTGGTTTGTTTCCATTTTTCTCCTTTGCTTATGTTGTACGTTCTTTGGCAAAACAAAAAAGAGCCGTTCCTATTTTGATATAGAAAACGGCTCTTTATTGAGCATGGCCAGCCATCTGCTAGCCGTGAACAATATAGCAAACGAATTTGGAAAAAACGAACTTTTCAAGAAAATTTTTCATTTTGCAATCTATGGTTGACAAAAATGGAATTTTTGCAAATACTCATTTTCTTTATTATATTTCGTTACAAGAAAAAAAGTTTGGAAGGATATATGAATCGTTTATCTCTTGTCTTGATATCTTCAGTAGCTCTTATGTTTGTCGCATGTGGCGATTCCGGTAATGGGGCGAGTCCGCAAAGCAATGCCGATATGGATGTGCGGACGTACAGCGAGTTGCCATCTTGTGCCGAGAAGCGTGATGGCAAAACTGCATACGTGGCAGATCAGGAGCAGGGGTACATTTGTCAAAATGGTAAATGGGTCGAAGATGATGATGTGAAGGTGGTCTCAGCCACTCAAAGCGATGTCGAAGGCTTTCTCACGGACTCCCGCGACGGTCATTCCTACAAGACCGTTACTATAGGCTCTCAGACGTGGATGGCTCAGAACTTAAATTACGAAACGGCGAACAGTTACTGCTACAACGAAAACGCATCCAACTGCACCAAATACGGTCGCCTTTACACGTGGGACGCTGCGATATCAGCTTGTCCTAGTGGTTGGCATTTACCAACAAAAGCCGAATTTGAAACTTTGTTCACTGCTGTCGGTGGTTCCAGTACAGCGGGAACAAAACTCGAATCGACAAGTGGCTGGAAGAAAAGTGGCAACAGCACAGATGATTACTCGTTCTCGGCGTTGCCTGCCGGCTACAGGCTCGACGATGGGGATTACGGCGGGGGGGGCTACAATGCGTACTTCTGGAGTTCTACGGAGTACAATAGCAACCGCGCGTACCGCATGTGCTTGGACTACGGCGACGACGATGCAACCCTGTACGACTACGACGAGAGCCTCGGGTTTTCTGTTCGTTGCGTCAAAGACTAGCAAGGCGAGAGTCGCGGCAATCAAGCGTGCTTGAATTGCCATGACCGAGCCGAATGTCGTGCACTACGAAGTAGTGCAACGACTGGGTTGCCAACCGCCAAGGGCGGTAGGCAACGGGGCTAGGCCAAAGGCCAAGCCCCATCAAAAAAGGGCAAGGCGGAGCGTAGCCCGCCATGCCCAAGCAAGGGCGGCGAAGCCGCCCCCCCAAAAAAAAAATACGGACCGACAGAGCCGGTCTGAAAATTTTTAATCACCAGTCCACTTTTTTGTCATTTTGTAGCAGTCGAAATGCGAAAATAGCCCCTTGTAGCTTGTAATCCTGTTTGCTTGTTTAGCTGTATCTTTATCAGGTTTAAAAACAGCTTGCCTAAAATTCCCAACAATACGCCTTCCGGGGTAAATCCTATGGGGAAGAATGAATGCCCCCAAGAACAGGAATCCATTTGTGATGGGCTGTAGGTAAATCTTTTTCGGGTGCAAAGTGAGTTTTAGTTTGTTCTTTAAAAAATCTCTTATTTGCGTGATGGCTTGTTTCAGCACGTTCTTGTCTTTATGGATAAGATACATGTCATCGACGTAACGCCCATAACAACGAATCTTGAGTTCCCGCTTTATAAAGTGGTCGAGCGGATTCAAGTTCCGGGGCGGAATCTCCTTACTTTTTAGAAATCACTTCGACAGTCAGCTTGTTAAACGCAATCTTGCCGCCTTCGCGCAGTTCTAGCGCAGCCCTGAACGTCGTGTCGTTCTTCTTGAACGGCTCAAGGATCGGCGTGGATTTGTTCTTGAGGAGCGTTTCGACTTCTTCGTCGGTAAAGTCGCGCTGGAAGAACGTCTTGGGAATGCCGTAATTGCAGGCGGGGTTCATGCAAACGTAGGCAGCGAGCGTCTTGGTGGTTTCGCCATTGGCGCCTTGCGTGGTGATGCCGCTTCTAAAGCGGAGCTGGTCGCCGCAGCAAGGGCAGGGGAGGTCGCGGTGTACGAATTCAAAGCTTGTGTGACCATCGGCACCGAGCTTTACATAGGCATCGAATTCAGTTCCCTTCTTGCTCTTGAAGCCGGTCAAAAGTTCGGTCTTACCGTCGGTAAGGAGAGCCTTGATGTCTGCCACGCGGAGCTTTTTGCCAGCAACGGATTTGAACAAGGTGAAGTTACATGCTGGGCAGAAAATGGCGTTCTTGTTTTCTTCGAGTTTCTTTTTGCAGAGAGGACAGCTGAACTTGGTTTCGGTGCCGTGGAAATGTCCGTCGTTCTCGAACGCGAATGTCGCCTTGAAATCTTTGTCCCAAACGACTTTGGCGTTGAAGGTCGTGCCTTTCTTGGTCAAGAATCCGCTGATGATTTGCGTCGTGCCGTTGTTGAAAAGTTCCGCAATTTCTTCGTCGTTCATGACGTGCCCGGCAATCGTCTTGTAGAAAACGAAGTCGCAAGTCGGGGCTGTTTCCGGCGTAAGCGTTGGATCGCCATTTTCGTTGTTCGATGTGGTGACGTCGTTCCCTTCGCAGATGAGGCGGTTCCCGGAATCTAAAAGCATTTTGCCGCACTTGGGGCACTTGTAATTGGTCGGCGTTTTGGCGCGTGCGTCGTCGGAGAATTCAAAGCCGATGTTGCCGTCATCGCCTAATGTGAGCGTGGCGCTGAATGTCGTTCCTTTTTTGCTCTTGAATCCGCTGAGCAAATCGGACTTGCCTGTTCTGAGGAGTGTCCGCATTTCGGCGTGGCTCAGTGTGCGGCCTGCAATGGTGTGGCCTGCCTTGAAACCGCATTCTTCATTTTTGCAGACATAGCCCCACGGCGCAATTTCGAGCGGGCTGGAACATTTCGGGCAAGGAATCGCATCGGTGACGGTTTCGCGTTCGAACTGGCTGCCGTATTTTTGACGCAGGTGTTCGAAGAGTTCCTTGACATAATTCACGATGCCGTCGCGGAATTCAATCGGCGTAAGCTTCCCTTTCTCGACTTGCGAAAGCTTGAACTCCCATTCGCCGGTCATTTCGGGCGATTTGACTTTTTCGTCCATGAGCGCGATGACTTCGCGACCGCGCTGGGTACTGACAAGGTAATTCTTTTGCGCTTCGATGAATCCGCGTTTTTTGAGTGTTTCGATGATGCCTGCCTGCGTGGCCGGCGTTCCGAGACCGCGTTCCTTCATGGCTTCGGCAAGTTCTTCGTTTTCGATTTGCTTGCCCGCCGTTTTCATTGCGGCAAGGAGCGTCGCTTCGGTAAAGTACTTGGGTTTGCTTTTCTTTTTCTTTTGCAGTTCCAGGCTGTCGAAAGGCGCGTGGTCGCCAACATTCCATTCCGGGAACGTCTCGACGATGTTCGTGATATCATCCCCATCGCCCTTGCCATCGACCGCCGTGTCGTTGTCGTTTTTCTTTCCTTTCGTCTTTCGTCTTTCGTCTTTCGTCTCTTTTGCGAGTGCCCGGAACCCTAAATCCTCGTTCCGCTTGAGCTTTAAACGGAACAGTTCTGGATCCTTCGCGGCTTCGCCACTCAGGATGACATTGCTGTGCAATGTCACTTCCATCTCGCTCCAGACATACGGCTTAAGCCATGCCTGCACAAAGCGTTCCTTGGCGAGCTTGTAGATATTCTCTTCCATCTCAGGGAGATTTTGCGGTTCTTCTCCTGTGGGGATGATGGCAAAGTGGTCTGTGACTTTACTGGAGTTGATGAAGACAAAGTTCTCATTGCCGTCGCGCATGACGGATTTTTCTTGCGGCGTAGCGAGCCTTTGTGCAAGTGCGTATGCCTCTTGCTGCATCGTGTCCGGCAGATATTGCGAGTCCGTACGCGGGTAGGTGAGCAACTTCTTTTCGTACAAGTTTTGTGCGCAATCCAGAACTTGTTGGGCGCTGTATTTAAAACGCTTGTTGCCTTCTTTTTGCAGTTCCGTCAAGTCGAAAGGCTTCTGCGGGAACTGCTTTTTCTGCTGGATGTCAATCTTTGCAATCGTCGCTTCTTCCGGCGGCGAGCATTTGTCTATAACAGCCTGCGCCGGCTCTTCTTTCTCGAAAATCGCAACTTTGAGATTGCTTTGCTTGTCTGTCGCGACCTTCGCCTCTGTCGCGACCTTCGCTTCTGCTGTCATGCCGGACTCCGTTCCGGCTTCGGCTTTTATTACTTCACTGGATCCTTCACGTTGTTCAGGATGACGTTGCCCTCTTTCGTCTTTCGTCTCTCGTCTATCGTCTAGTAACTGCGCCTGATATCCTTTCCACGTTCCTACAACGCTGTAATAAAACAGTTCCTTGAACTGCTCGACAATCGCATCGCGCTCCACGACCAGATTCAGCGTCGGCGTTTGCACGCGCCCCACCGAAATCATCTTTCCGCGCCCGGCTGTGAGCGTGTATGCACGAGTCGCATTCAGCCCGACCATCCAGTCGGCACGCTGGCGGAGCCTTGCCGCATAGCTCAAGTTCAAACGCTCCGTAGCATCTTCCAGATTCTTCCAAGCCTTGTCCAAATCCTTCGCCACATAGCTGTTCACCCACAAGCGCTTGATTTGCTTCTTGCGGAAGTCCGGCGTGTAGTCGAGAATCAAGTCAAAAATCAAATTACCTTCACGGCCCGCGTCCGCGCCGTTCACAAGAACGTCCGCTCTTGCCATCATGTCACGCACAACCGCGAGCTGCTTTCGCGTGCTCTCGATTTCCATCAACTTGAATTTTTCGGGCAAAAGCGGCAAGTTCGAAAGCCGCCAACCTCCCTCGAAACCGGGGTAGGCGTCCAACGGCGCAAGCGTAATCAAGTGACCCACGCACCATGTGATGCAATGGTTCTTGCCGATTAGGCACCCGTCGCCTTGCGTAAACTTTTCACCCTCAATACGCTCCAGCATCGGCTTGTAATGCTGATTGGCAACGGAAGGCTTTTCGGCGACGAGTAAAATCATAATTGCCGAAAAAATATAAAATTTTTGAGTTTTTTAGGGATTTTTGTCTACTTGTGGACTATCAATCTTTTTTCAATATACTTACTAAAACAAGCCGACTATAAAATCAAAAAATTGATTTATATAATAGAAAGTAAAAAATACGAACCAAATTAATCCAAACAAGGCTATAGGCAAAATCAAAATCGGAGCGAATCCAATCGCTGCAAAAATCATCCATACCTTTCTTTGGACAATCTCTATTTTCAACGAAAACAAATCAAGCAACAACAAAACAGCCGAAGCCAACGTCATTAAAGGGAATAACAAATATACAATGTCATCCGACCAAAAGCTATAGGTCCTTTTTATCAAGGCTGCCGGCGTATAATGAACGGTCAAGCACGCCACAGAAATAAACGCAGTCAAGGTAAAGAACTTATCTATCAATTTCTTAATCAATTGGACCACCTCATAAAACAGCGTGCCGTGCTAATTCCACGATTGAGATATTCTTTCTGGATTACAATTTTATCGCTGAACGGGCTTGGCTTTATTGTAAAGCCATCTAATGGTTCAGTATCATAAATAATTATGATAGAATCTTGCCTGTCATCAATCCCAATACCCGTCCCCTGAACAACGGCCCCAATACCTCTACGGGGTTCAAACCGATATGTTAAAATATCTTTCTTAACGTTATCTTTGTCCTGATACTTAAGGCGCCATACATAATCAGCCCAAGAATCAACAAAAAAATAATACCAAAAGGATTTGTTCTGATACTCTTGTTCTAGAAAAAGTTTCTTGCCATCCAATTCGCACTGCTTTAGATTTTTATCTCCATATTCATAAATAGGATAAGTTTCCCCTTCTTGGGGATAAGGATTATAACACGTGTGAATAAAAGACAAATATGAAAGGACGACTATGGTAAAGGCTATTTTGGCCCACAAATCCTTCTTTTTAAAAAATTCAACCGCTTTAAATATTTTTTCCGATATTTGCATACAACAGATAGAATATACAAAATCTAGGTTGATTTCGTGTGAAATCATATTGATTGGACTTGACAGAGCCCTTTGGAGGGCTCTGTCAAGCTAAATCGTATTTTTTCATAAAAATTGCGTTTCCGCGGCCTGTTTTTCGCTTTTCAACTGCGGTTATGACAGTAAACCTATCTAGTCTTATAGCATTATTTATCTTTTTTTCAGTACCCGGATTCAATTCTGTTGATTACAATTCTGTTTTGTCTTTTCCATTCGCTGCCTCATGGATTATCCCGAACAAGAAATGTCCCTTTTTTGCGCTCAAAAATGTATATTTAACTCTAGAAAGGCTTTTCCTATTATATGCGCAAATAAATTAATGGTAAAATAATGAAGAAGTTTCTGATTTTTGCAATTTTGTTGGCTCTTTACGGCTGCACATCGGATGACCCTTCTGAAATTGTCAAGCCTGAACCTGTAGAAATTCATTGGTCACTTTCGGGCACCTTCGGTAACGCCACTGTAGATTCTGCCAAGGCTGATACGGAACTGCCGCGAATGGTAAAACGTACAGGCACGTCCACAATGCATCTGGACGGTTTCGATACCGCCTATTTCGATAAGAAAATCTCGCTACGCCACCTACAGGTCAGTGCTGGTGACGAAGTTGACATCGATGACAATGGCAATTTCACTTTTGACAACCAGACCGTATTCGGATTGTGCGAGAACACGAACTCCATCAAGATTATCCCGAAAGCCAAGGAAAACGTAACACTCCGGCCATCGGCCATCATTCTTTATTCTTATATCGACGGTTACTACCAGTACCAATAAACGAATTTGAGTGACATATGAAAAAAGTTCTTTTTTTGATTTTTTTATGCGCATGGATTGCTGGGTGTAGCGACTCCTCGTCAACGTTCCCTTCAGAAAATCCGAAAGAATCTATACAGCCTATTGAACGTGCCGATTCGCTTTACGTAAAAATCCTCCATTATAACGGAACGGACAAAATTTACGAACTCGCCGCATATCAGGATTCCTATCTCTTCAACGGAGAACTTGGCGATGGCGACCATTATACCATTGAACGAAACTTCTATATCGACACCGTCGTTTTTGATGTTTCTCCAAGATTCCACCAATGTAAGGATTCAAGTTCCTTGACATACAAGATTGACGGTAAAAAGGTCGAAACGGTCGAATCGAAATGGGGACGGCAGGCACTCTCCCTGCCCGACGAAGAAAAGCATACTATTGAAATCTCGGCAGAGTCAACCTGTAATCGGACAACGGTCACATTTGACATCGTTCCATCCGAAAATCCTGGGAAAATATTCAAGCATGTCGATCGCTTTTACCTGAGTTTTTCCCCGAGAATAAACTCCTTCAGCTACAAGAATGGTTCCTTGTTCTTCACCATATTTCCTAGCGTGGCTCCGCAATACTACGAAGGCGATACGACTCTCTCCCGATGCAAGTTGATGAGCGGCGATGACAGCCTCATCATCCCTATAACATTCGATAAGTACAAAAAACGCTTGGGGACCCTAGCTCACATAAACGCGGACAGCACCAAGCTTACCTCGTTTACGGATACGCGTAAGAATTTTTCGCTTACCTGCGCTCTGTATTACCAATCGTGGAAAGTCCCGGCCAAGGTCGATTCGGTCAATTATTTCCAGCCTTTCTCCGTGTCTTTTAGAAAGACCATCGAAGCGCCCTACATTGGCGAACTCAATGGGAAAATTGATATCTTGCGCGAAAGCGATTTGCTGTCTTACCTTGTAATAATTCGCGCTCATAAAAGGGGAACCGACGAGGTTGTGCACAAGATATACTACGATTACATCCAGGACACCCTTCGTGTTGGCACAAACTGGTACCTTCCGCAAGATTCCCTCGGCTGTCTGGTTGACATAGATTCCATATACGCCTATACACTGCCCTATGTGCTGGCAACTCCGGAGTCGTACAAAATATGGGATTATCTCCATTCGAAATACGCTATAAGCTGTCTGGACGGCAAATGGTGCTCCGAAGACGCCGATATGAAACAAGATTTTGACACGACTCTCGCGAAGCTTTTTACCAAGTATGACGGAATGGATCCGCACACATGGATGTCTGCGTTTGCATGGGAAAGAGACCCTCCCGGCCCCTGTAACTTGCCAAAGTCCAGCTCCAGCTCCAAGAAAGCCGAAAGCAGTTCGAGTTCAGCCTTTGAAGAATGCACCGAAGACAATCTCGGAAAAATGGATTCTATGTATGTAAATCAAACGGTGTATTACTACGTATGTTATTTCCAAAAATGGAATGACGCTACTGATAACGAAATCTATTTAAAGAAATCATGTACAAGAAAAAACCATGGCGAGGTTGTTATAGACGGAAGAGGTTTAAAATACATCTGTGCGTCTGACTGGCGTCTTGCAACAATTTACGATGAAGAAACTATCGATTATACAAATCCGGATATTGATTATAAGACTTTTACGGATAATCGAAATGGAAAAACATACAAGATTGTAGATATCGGGACACAAACATGGTTTGCCCAGAATCTATCCTACGACACGGATTCTATAACAGGAGCATCATGCAAGGCTGCTGAACCCATAAATTGCGAAAAAGGCGGAACGCTGTATTTATGGACGACCGCAGTTGCTTTGCCGCAGAAATACCAGAATGAAAAGGCTAAAGGTTTATTGGAAGATCCTGTGCAAGGCATTTGCCCAGAAGGATGGAGAATACCCAATAAAAAGGATTGGGAAACTTTAGACATCTATGTTGAGAAAAACAAAAAAGCCAACACGGTTGCAGAGGCTTTAAAGGCCAAGGGTGCATGGAATTTTGGTCGTTTCGAGCAAGTTTGGGGTCGTAGCGAGCAAATTACAGATGAGTTCGGCTTTTCTGCCGTCCCTGCCGGAACCTCTGCTGGAGATGGAGATTATTTTACTCGCTTCTGGTCCACGACTGAATCGGAAGTGTTTCAAAATGGAGTCTTTCAATATGTGTTAAGAGATGATGTGGACTCCTACATCGCTGAAGATATTAATAAACGTACCCCCGTTTCCGTTCGCTGCATCAAAAACAAAGAGTAGCACGAAGCCTCTCCCTACAGAAAGAGGTTGATTTGCATGAAAAAACTTGTTTTGTCTATAGACTGTCTCAGAAATAGCTATTAACGACTTCGGGTATTATCCTGTGTTCGTGGGCGATTTTCTTTTTACTACCTTTAAAAACATGGCGCGGCAAGCGCCTGGGCGCGGTGCTCCATCCGGCTTCGGTCTGTGCCGATTTGCGTTATACGCTTGATTTGCTCAAGGATTTGGACGGCAAACTCTTTAAGCTTTCGGCTTTGTTTGGTCCGCAGCACGGCATCAAGGGGCATACGCAAGACAACATGATTGAATGGGAAGGCTACGAGGACCCGGAATTGCATATTCCGGTTTACAGCCTTTATGGTGAACATCGCGAGCCGACGGCGGAAATGCTTTTGCATGTGGACGCGATGCTTGTGGATTTGCAGGATGTAGGAGCGCGCTATTACACGTTCATCTGGACGCTGTTCCTCTGCATGAAAGCGTGCGAAAAAGTGGGTATCCCGGTGGTCGTGGTGGACCGTCCGAACCCGATTAACTGCGTGGATGAAGAAGGCCCGGTGCTGGACCTCAATTACACGAGTTTTGTGGGGCTCCATAGCATTCGCACGCGCCATGCAAAGACGATTGGCGAACTTGCCGAACAGTTCAAGGCCGAACGATTCCCGAAGTGCGAACTTTACGTGATGCACATGGACGGCTACGATAAAAAGATGTGGTTTGACGAAACGGGGCGTTCCGCGGCAGCGACCGCCGAGAATGTTGGCTGCATCTCCGGTGAGCTTGACTCCCAAAATGCGGGCGCTACGCATGAGAATTTTGACGATGTCCTTTTCGTTGTAAAGTTCCAGACAGTACTGTAAGCCGAAACGGTCGCGGAGGGGGCCTGTCAAAAGCCCGCTGCGGGTTGTGGCGCCGACAAGCGTAAAATGCTTGAGCGGGAGATTCACGCTCCTTGCCGCAGGGCCAGAGTCGAGCATGATATCGAGCCTAAAATCTTCCATGGCGGGGTAGAGGTATTCTTCGACGACGCGGTTCAAACGGTGGATTTCGTCGATGAACAGAATGTCGTTTTCTTGCAGGCTTGTGAGAAGCCCCGCAAGATTGCATGCCTTTTCGAGAACGGGCCCGCTCGTAATGTGGATGTTCACGCCCATTTCTTTCGCGATGATGCTCGAAAGCGTCGTCTTGCCGAGTCCCGGAGGGCCCGCAAAAAGGCAATGGTCGAGCGCATCGCCGCGGCGCTTTGCCGCTCCGATGGCGATGGAAAGACTTTCCTTGATGTCGTCCTGGCCTGTAAATTCGCTTAGGCTAGGCGGGCGCAAGTTCCGGTCGGAATCGCTTTCGTCAAAAGAGCATTTCTGCGGAGAAATTATACGCCGATCTTCCATATTCTAGTTCTTGGTCAATGGTCAGTAGTCAATGGTCTATCGTCTAATTACTAATTACAAATTACAAATACTTGAGAGCTTCCGGGATAAGTGCAGCCGCGTCCGCGCTGTCGCCAAGAACTTCGACCGCCTTGACCACCGCCTTCTCTGCTGCCGGGTCTTTGACACCAAGCGTATGCAGAGCCAAAACCGCCTCCAGCTTTGCGCCCGTCAGAGCGCCGATGCCCGTGATTCCGCTCCCTTCGACATCGCCCAACGACTGCAACATCGCGCCCGCTTTATCCTTGAGCGTAAGCGTCATCTGCTCGCAAGTCTTTTTGCCGAACCCCTTGATTTTGCTGAGGGCGGCCTTGTTGTCGTTTGCTATCATGTTCAAAAGGTCGGCTGGCGTCACGCCGCTCAGAATGCGCTGTGCCATCTTTGGGCCGACCCCGTTCACGTCCAGGAGCATGAGGAACAGATTCTTTTCGGTCGTGTCGGCAAAACCGAATAGCGTCATGGAATCTTCGCGTACCACGAGATTCGTGTGCAAAGTGACCTCGACACCCTCTTCGGGGTGCTTGCCTGCCGTATAGGCCGAAATATTGACGCCGTAACCGACCCCTGCACATTCCACAACGACAAATGTAGGGGTTTTCTGTACCAAAATGCCACGAATCCGCTCAATCATAAATTCTCCAAATATGCACTTTTGTGCTACTGCTCAAATACGCACTCTTTGGAGAGCTCTGTCAAGTCATTTTATACGCCAACCCTGGGTTAGCAAAATCACCTCGGAAATGCTGTTTTTAGGCTGTTTTGGCCATTTTGACCACCGCAGCATAACCGTAGCAGGTTCGCAAACATACGGCCAAGCTTGACAGAGCCTTTACTTTAGTGTACGTTTGTATACATGAAGGAAATTTTGCTATACAAGACCGATAACGAAGAAGTCAAAGTTGAGATTTTATTGCATAACGAAAATCTTTGGCTTACGCAGGCTAAAATGGCCGAGCTTTTTGATGTACAAAAAGCGGCAATATCAAAGCATTTGAAGAATATCTTCGAAAGTGGAGAACTTGATGAAAAAGTGGTAGTTTCCAAAATGGAAACAACCACTCCGCACGGAGCTATTGTAGGTAAAGAACAAACCAAGCTCACAAACATCTACAATCTTGACGCCATAATTGCTGTTGGTTATTCGGATATTCCGAATTTATGCAAATTTTAACGAAATTGACCAATTGGGAAATGGTTTTCAATGTTATCTGTAGTTTGCAATCTTTCTGTTTTTGCTAACGGTTGTTTGCAAAATTTGCAAAGTTTCACTTTCTCAAAATTTTTCATTGTAGATTAGAGCTTCTGAACTTAACAGGAGGTTAATCTATGACTCAAAAATTCTCTCATGACTCTTATGTTCGCTCGGTGTTGAAAGATCCCGCTCGAACAGCGGAACTTCTTCGCCTTGCGTCTCGAAAAAACAGTAATCTCGCTCAATTTCTTGCGACGGTAAATCTTGACACTTTGCAAGAGATTTCAGAAGCTTTCAGTGACACGGCTACACATGGTGACGGCGACTTGGCATTTACTGTGAAACTCGAAAGCGACGAACCCAAGCAAGCCGAACTTCTCGTTGGCATTATCGAAGAACACAAGAGTTATCCTGAAACGGGAATTATCCCGCAGTTAGTCAAGTACTGGTTTCAGATTATGTTCCGCAATCAGAAGAACATCCCAACAGTCGCCATCGTTCTTTACAACGGGAAAGATCCGTTCCGCATAGAAAAAGAGGTAATGTACCCAAATTATCCTGAATACTATCACAAGATTGGATTGCCGTTCTTATTGGAAGTCGTCGACGTGAGTGAAATCTTCGAAGATTTTGAAATTCCGCAAATATCTCCAAAAATTGCGCTTGCGCTAGTTGCTTTGAAGTATGTTTTTAACGGGGAAAAACTAAAAAAATATCTGAAACCAGCTATGGCTGGACTCAAGTCTCTCCCTCGCGAAGAGGCTGAAGACTTTCTTACCCAAACTTTTATATATTTAAGACACTGGTTTAAAGGCGAAGCCAAGGAGCAGTTCAAAATGGATTTCAAGAAATGCAGCGAAGTTTATGGCTACAAGTCTATTGCCGAAGTCGAAGAAGAGGAAATGGCGGAAAAACTGGCTCAACGAGATTGGGATTGGATTGATGCAATGATTGCCAACGATATTCCCATTGAAAAGATTGCCGTTATTTCCGGTCGTTCCAAAGAAGAAATTCTCTCAAGAAAACTTTGATAGCGTTCCTTTGTAAGCAAAATATCCAGCCCGACTAAGTCGGGTTTTCTTTTTTTGCATTTTGCAAACTGCTTTTAAAACCGATTTGTTTAAATTCCATACGCTACAAATCATCTTCTAAATCTCCGAGATTTAAATCGGGCTTATTATAATTAGAATTAGATCCCATTCGAGGATGGGGAATGGGTTTTATGGGACCGACTACTTTTTCGAGTGATAAACTACTCTAAATCACCTAAATCATCAATCGGGGGTAAATCGGACTTTCTATAATTCGGTGTATAGGGACAGCCTCGAGGTGGGGCTAGTGTAAAGCCTGCGTCATCTCTAATACGCTGACGGTTCGATTCAAAGCGGTCACTCTGAATAGCTCTTTGCATGAACTTCGCATAATCTTCAATAAACTGACGAGCCTTATCGAAGGATGGACGCAAAGCTTTACGCTTGCTTTCTACACGCGGAGTCGGCAATTGGCGAGCAAGATCCAAGACGAAAACCTGGACGGAGTCGAACTGGCCCTGCATGGAATCGTAGGCCAGACGGGCACTGTCACGAGAAGCGACGGACACAATTGGCTTATCAGAAAGATCCTCAGCCTTTGTCAAAGCGTCGGCAGACTTCTGATATTCCTTCTTCATGAAGTGGCAGTAACCGACCACGAGGTAAGCTTCGGGCACGATGAAGGATTCCGGAAGGTTGTTGATAATCCACTTGGCATATTTGATTGCTTCATCTATCTTGTAAACCTTAAGAAATGCCCATGCAATACCAAGCATAGCTTCGTCGAACACCGGAGAATCCTTCTGCACCAGGCCATACATCCGAGCGGCAGCTGCAATGTCCGGCTTTTCGGCAGAGAAGAGTAGGTGACCAAGCTTCACCTTAGCCGCATTCTGTATGTCGCGTTCGGATTTGTTGGAAACCTGCTGTTCCGTAATATCGCGGAAACAGTTCTCGGCTTCGTTCCACTTATGCATACGGCTGCTGGCGATACCCATGGTATAGCGTGCGTAGAGGTAGTTGGCGTTACCCGGAGGGATGGAGGCGTGCAAGTCAATGGATTCCTGATAGAGGCCCTGTTCGAGCTTAATCTGGCCGGCAACGTAGTCGGCGTCAGCCTTCGCATCGCTTTTGCCGAACTTCTGGACAATGTACTGGTACTTGTTCATAGCTTCCTCGTACTTGCCTTCCTTATAGTCGATGTTCATCAACTGGAAGTGATACTTGGCAAGTTGGTCACTCTGCGGATAGCGCTTGATGGCATCTCGGTAAATTTCCCTAGCCGCCTTGTGCATAAGGAGGTTTTCAAAGGACTTTGCCATGTAGAAAGCAGCCTGATCTACCAAGTGGAAGGCCGGATACATCGTCTGGATATTACCAAAGGCGTAAGCCGCATCCAAAAACTGACGGTTCAAGAAGAGACGCTTAGCTGCATAGTAGTCGTCGAGCGGACCCATTTCAAATATCCCTGCCGAGTTCTCGTACATCCAGGTGCTACTACCATATTCGGGAGACCACACATCCTGTTGATACTGATTCGGCATGTAGGAAGATTCTGCAAACAAAAATGTGCAGGCTACGGCAAGTCCAATAGCAAATGTCTTGATGAAACTAGTACGCAACGTCATTTTATCTACGCCCGAAAAAATCTTCTATAAAACTTTTTTTAATATACTTTATTTTGTGCGGAATTACAAGCGATTGGGCTTAGAAAATCCTAAAACTAGTTCTTCACGCAGCGAACGCTCATTCCTCGGTCTTTTATGTTGAGCTTGGGGTTTAAATCGTTGCTGTTGCCGAATAAAAAAATAAATGTAGGATGCTATGGATTCTCCATTTTCGGACGCACTCCAGAAGTACGCGATGCGGCTTTCGTAATCGTAGTTGCCTCCCTCGTCTCGGTAGCCGCCGGGAATAGCCGCAAAACCATATTCGTCCGTGCCGTTTTTATTTTCGAACCAGCCGCTTGTAGATTTAAGTGGCGTGCCTGTTGCCGTCGAATCTCCGATAAGTTCAAAGAGTGTATTCCATTCGTCATTATTGGGCAAGTGCCACCCCTCGGGACAAACTGCATTTGCCGCGTTCCACACATAGAGCCTCCCGTACTTGTCGCAGTAGCTAGTACTGTCATGGTAACAATAGCTACTATCCGTTTCGTAGTTCAGATTTTCCGCCATCCAAGTCAAACTGCCTATTTCTACAGTTCTGTAAGTTTGTCCGTCCCGTTCGTCTGTCAGGGTGCCGTATTCGCGCTTTGCGTTTTTATCCTTGCTGGTAGAGTCCGCTATGGAACTTGATGAGTCTTTTCATAACGCCCCCCCCCCCCCGTTTTATAACCATTACTTTACCAAATGTAATAATGAATTTACTTGTGAACCCGAAGAACTTTAATCCTTTGCTGTTTTTTAGGAACGGATTCATCTTTATTAGCGGTGTTGCTTGAATTAGTTTTGTTGTGACAAGTAAAATCATGATTGTAGAACGTTATAAAAAAATGTATCATTAAAGTATGAAGCGGGGGGGGACCACGGGTCGAACGCTTTTTTAAAGAACCTCTGTCCACTCCGACAGAGGTTTTTTATTTCAACTTAGAAGTCCTGAAATTTCAATTTGGCGGTGAAATCAAGTTTTTTTTGCTTTTTCACCGCCATTTTCTAGTTTATATACATTGTTTCTTCTGAAAAATGCTCCTTTGATTTGTGTTTTGGCTGTGTTTTTCTCATTTTTTGTTCTAATTTTACCGCCACAAACAAGTTTGCTAGCAGGAAAATGTGACTTTTTAGTATGGATAAGCTAATTTTGGCGGTGAAAACACGATTTTTTTTGCTTTTTCACCGCCGCTTTTGCCGCTTTTGCCACTTTTGCCGTTTTTGCCGTTTTTGCATCTCTGCATCTTTTGGCGTTATCTCTGCTCGAAAAATATCCCCTTGCCATTCCTCTCGAAACTTTGTATATTCATGCACATGAGAAAAATCTTGAACCTTCTACTTCTACTTGGCATCGCTACCGAAGCGAGGTTTTAGGGATTTTTCAAAGATTTTCAAACGAATTTCAACCTAAAAGCGCCCGCTTCGAGAACGAAGCGGGTTCTTTTGTTAATGCGAAATTCTATTTTTGAATCGGAAAACTAAAGGAACTTTGCGGTCTTGAAGCCGGCAAGGAGATAAAAATGACTGAAACGAGAAAACCATTCTTCTATGATGTAACACTGCGTGATGGTAACCAGGCTCTTCCGAAGCCTTGGAACAACGCCCAGAAAAAAGATGTTTATCTGTTGCTCTTGAAGCTCGGTGTGCAAGGTGCCGAAGTCGGGTTCCCGGCATCGAGCGAAATGGATTTTGAATCGGTCATGGAACTTGCAAAGCTCACCGCGCAGATGGCGGAAGAGGGCGACGAAACGGCAAAGAACGTCGTGGTTTCTGGCCTTGCCCGCTGCATCGAAAGCGATATCCAGCGTTGCTGGGAAGCTGTCCAGTACGCTCCGCACCCGCGCATCCACACGTTCCTCGCCACAAGCCCGCTCTCGATGGAAAACGTGCTGCGTATGACTCCAGAACAGGTCAAGGAACGTGCCGTGCGTTGCGTCAAGCTCGCCAAGTCGCTCGTCGGCGACAAGGGCGATGTGGAGTTCAGTGCCGAGCATTTTGGCGACTGCCTCCAAAATATGGATTTTGTGATTGACGTTCTGAAGGCTGTTGTCGAAGCGGGCGCTACGACGATTAACTTGCCGAACACGGTGGAACGCTATCGCCCGAAGCTCTATGTCGATCAGGTCAAGCAGGTCTATGAAGCTCTGCCCAAGAACATCACGATTTCTGTGCACTGCCACAACGACCTCGGCATGGCGACTGCGGCGACCGTCGAAAGTTTCTTTGTCGGCGCAACACAGCTGGAAGTCGCATTGAACGGCCTCGGCGAACGTTGCGGCAACACGAACTTCTATGAAGTCGCGATTGGCCTGCACAACTCCGGCGTCGAAACGGGGCTGCATCTGGAACGCATTTACGAAACCGCCATTCTCATCAGCCATTGGAGCGGCGTGCCTATATACATCCGTGCTCCGCTCATCGGAACCGAAGCTATCGTCCACCGCAGCGGCATCCACCAGGATGGTGCATCCAAGACGAAGGACATGAAGAAGGGCGCTTACCGTCCGATTGATTACTCCATCATTGGCCGTAACCAGAACGATACGCTCAGCTTCACGAGCCAGAGCGGCCGTACCGCCGTGTACGAAATCATCACGAAGTTCGGCTACAAGATGACTTTGCAAGAAGCGTCCATGTTGCAGCCGGTCCTCAAGCAACTGAGCGAAAAGGAAGGCGAACTCAGCGCCGAACGCGTGCTCGACGTGTTCCGCGAGCAGCGCGTGAACGTGAACGGTCGCCTGGTGTTCAATAACATCGAAGTTATCCCGGACGAGAACCGCTTCATTTTCCACTTCAAGAAGGATGGCGAAGCCCTTGTGAAGTCCGTGACGGCAGAAGGCCCCATCGAGGCTGCCCTCATGCTCATGCGTGAAATCGGCATGCCGGTGGAACTTGTGAAGTACCGCCAGCTCGTCGTCCCTGAAAAGGACAAGTTGTGGGCCGGTCGTGGTTTAAGCCGCATTGTATTGAAGGCGAACGGCGAAGAAGTCGAAGGCCGTGGCGTTTCTAGCGATACGCTCAAGGCCAACATGCGAGCCCTCTTCGGCGGCGTGAACCTCTTGTACAAGAAGGCGTAGTATGTTAGAACAACTGAAACGCCCTTTCAAAAAAGTTTACGGCAAGGTGCACTCGAATGTGGACCGCTTTGTCGGACCCGTCAAGGATTCGGCGTCTAAGTTGTTCGCTCTAGTTCCCGGATTCAAATCTTTCGCCGGTTCCGAAGATCTGGCGGACGGTACGCTTACTGAAGATGAAGCCGCCGCAAAAGCAAAGCTGGGTATTCGCGCAAAACTCAAGAACTTCAAGCAATCGCTCAAAGGCTTGAGCGATGCTCAAAAACTTTTGCTTTTGACTATCGCCGTCGTGCTCCCGGCGGGCATCTTGATTGCCGTCGGGCTTGCTAGTTTCTTGAAAAGACGCAGGAATAAAGAGTAAAAAGGAAAAAATATGATGGATTTGTCATGGCGGGACCAATGGCCGTTGTCATCGCTGACCGGCTTTGTCATTGCGAAGGACTCTGCCCTGAAGCAATCGCGAACCATCGTTTCTGCGATAATAGCTTGCTTGTTTCTTGTTCTCGTTGCCTGCGGTGACGAGAGTTCGTCGAGCCCGAGTAATCCGGGCAATACGGATGGCCTGAATAGTTCCGCAGGGCCAAGTGACAGCAGCAATGCGGAGCCCGTGTGCGGCTTTAAAAAGTCCGACAATGTGTGGAAGTTCAGCTATTCTACAGGGAATATTTCCGAAGAATACACCTGGGTCGATGAATCTACGGTGGTGTTCGAGGAATACATGAACGCCAACCACATGGACGAGGACGACTCAACCTACACGGATGTGAATCGCGATGAATTCTTTGACCGTGTCATGGAACGTTGCCTCAACATGAACGATCTGCTGGAAGAATCGAGCAGTAGTGTTGCCCGGTCATCGTCCAGTGTCGTCACACAGCAGTCGAGCAGCTGCGAGACAAGTGTGTCCAGTAGCAGTGTGTATGTAGATCCGTCAACTGTAGTTAAGGGTTCCATGACAGACGAACGCGACGGCCAAACCTATAGGACCGTGACCATCGGTACCCAAACGTGGATGGCGGAGAACCTTAACTACGCTTACACTGGCGTTCCCTTTATCTATGGCGACAATATCTCGGATTCTACCAGCTGGTGTTATGAAAACTCCCGCTCCAAATGCACGGAATACGGTCGACTCTACACCTGGGCAGCGGCCATGGATAGCATGGGTACTTGGAGCTCAGGCGGCAGGGGCTGCGGCTATAGTGAGACCAGGACATGCTCGCCGACATATCCGGTGCGAGGTATTTGCCCTGAAGGCTGGCACTTGCCTGATTCAACTGAGTGGAGCACCCTTTTCGCTGCGGTTGGTGGTAAAAAAACTGCAGGCGATATGCTGAAATCAATCGCGGGCTGGACCCCGAGCTTGTATAGTAATGGCTATGGCACTAATGCCTATTTGTTCTCGGCGTTGGCAGCCGGCTACAGGATCAGCGATAGAGATTTCACCGAGGAGTGCGGCGAAGCGAATTTCTGGAGTTCTACGGAGAGCCATAGCCGCAATGCGTACTACATAAGTTTGACCCGCCGCGGCGACTCAGCATACCTGGGCGACAGCGACAAGATCTACGGGTACTCTGTCCGTTGCCTCAAGGACTAGCTATTAATCACTAGCCTCTATTTATCAATTATTCCCTATGCTCTCGTCCCGCTTGCCGAAAGACCTTTCTCCGTCACCGTTCTTTGTTGAACTGGAACGCGCGAAGGCTGAATCTGCTCCGTTTATCGACATGACGGTAAGTTCGCCTGTGAAGGCGGGACTGTCTGTAGACTTGAATACGGCTATCGATGAAGGTCGCAAAGATTTTGGCAACTGGAATCCGGATGCTGCTGGTTGGAAATCGGCTCGCGAAGCGGTGGTGGAGTATTACCGCGAACGCGGTGGCAATTTTACCGCAGGGCAGATAATTCTTACCGCAAGTACGAGCGAAGCCTATTCTGTGCTGTTCAAAACGTTCTGCGATCCGGGCGATGTGATCCTGACGCCGATGCCTGGCTACCCGCTTTTGGATACGCTTGCGCAGCTCGAACATTTGGAATGCGCTCCGTATTTTTTGAAGTTGAAACGTGAGATTGCTTCGGGTGCTGCGCACTCTCGCAATGACAAATCTGCTGCGAAAAACAGCGTCATTCTGAGCGGAGCGCATGATTCGTCGGCTCAGTTATGCCAGCCTGCAAGTAGTTTGTCGCAACATTCGCCTAGTACGTCATTGCGAGCACATAGTGCGAAGCAATCTAAAACGGAAACTTCTTTCCGCTTTGTTCTGGATTCTGACAGTTTGCTCGCCGCTCCCGAGCGTTCAAAAATTTTGCTGCTCGTTTCTCCGCATAATCCGACTGGTCACTGCGTCTCGCGTGAAGAATGGAACGCCGCCGTCCGCTTCTGCGAAGAGAACAACATGATTCTCGTCGTCGATGAAGTCTTTGGCGATTACGCTTTTTCGGATAAAGTCTCGCGCACTTGGCAATATGTATTAGACGAGAGAACGCTCGCAGGCTCGCTACAGACGAGAGACGAAAGTGCGGATGTCATCCTCGACCCTGGAGTGCGTAGCACGATTGGGGAGGGAATCCATAAAGGATTCGGTTACGATAACTCTGCATCGAAGGATCTTTGGGATGCAGGCGGGGGCGATTTTATCAATCTCCCGGAAGACGGCCCGAAGTGCCCGATTTTCTGGCTGAACGGCCTCAGCAAAGCTGTGGGCTCTCCGCAGCTCAAGCTCGGCTGGATGGCATTTTATGCCCCGCGTGAACGTTTCGAAGAAATCCGCGCGGCTCTCGAATTCGTCGAAGACGCTTACCTGAGTGTCTCGGCACCCGCACAGGCCCTCGGCGCCTCTCTGCTTAAACACACCACTGATTACGAATCGCGCGTCCGCGAACGTCTCCTGACAAACTGGCAAACGCTTCGCGAAACGTTCCCGTCTAAATACTGCCCTGAAGTTCTTGGCGGCTGGTATGCGGTTGTGCGTCTAGGCGAAGACGACGAAGAACTCACGCTCCGCTTGCTCCGTGAAAAGCACGTGCTTGTGCAGCCGGGTTTTTTCTTTGATTTCGATGAAGACGGCTGGGTGGTCATATCGCTCTTGCAAGAGCCTGCACAGTTCAAAGAAGCTGTTGAACGCATAAAGCAATAGTCGATTCGCGCAACTCTCGTTATTGCGCACTTCCCGTTATTGCGCAACTCTCGTTATCGCGACTTTCGTCATCACGCGACTCTCGTTATCGTGCCTCCCGTTATTGCGACTTTCATCATTGCGACTTTAGTTTTGGCATTCTCTTTTCTATAACAAAAAAGCCCGCACTTTTGATGTGCGGGTTTCTAAGTTCGATTGGCTTGCAGCATAGCTGCTAACCGGATTTTTAATAATTATTCACTTTGAAAGTTTTCGTAGAGTTCTTGGAAATGACCTTGATGATTTGCAATCCTTTATTCTGGATGCTTACATTCAGACTGTTTCCTTTGCTCGAAAACTCTTGGTCTAGCTTGCCGTTCAGGCCGAATACTTGAACCTTGAACGCTTCTTTGTTCGTGCTGCTGATTGTGAAAGAAGACGATCCGCGGACGATGCTGAACGCATTTGTATTCAAAAGGCGTCCACCGACGATACCTTCGTTCTTTTTCTTTTCTTCTTCCTCTTTTTTCTTACGTTCTTCTTCTTCTTTCTTCTTCTTTTCCTCTTCTTCTCTCTTTATCTTTTCGTCAATATCTTCTACGTCACTGCCGATGCTATCGACCGGGGCACGCTTGCTCAAGATGTAGCCGAGGGCGCCGACGAGCGGAGCGTTTATGTCAACGCAGACTTCGTTCACTTGCCAGTTGGAGACGTTTCCGTCATGGCTTCCGCTATTGAAGTTTCCGGCAATCATGCCGCCCAAGAGTTTGTTCTTTTCTGGCGGGTTCGGAGCGCCGTTGACATCGCGACCCGGATCTTCATTGCCGTAGTAGCCGCGGTGGTGCGGCCTCGTGGGAGCCTTGGCTCCGTTGCGGGTGAAACCGACGACGTAGGATTTCTTGTCGTTATTGTCGCCAAGGAGGTAGGCGATGTTCTTTTCGATGATGTTGTCGTAGGCTTTGTCTTTAGAGAATTTGGCGTAGAGAGCGTACAAGAACGCACCACCAGACGGAGAGCGGGTGGGGAACCCTGCAACTTTGGCGTCTTTGATGAAAATGTCTTTGTTTTTGTAATCAGGTTGGTTGTACATGTTTTCAAGGTAGTTTTCCGAACCTGCGAGGTCTCCTTGCGGATGCCACTTGAAATAAAAATCTCCAAGAATGTAAGTAATCGGGCTTGCATCGGAATAGCTCAATCGGGTGAAGCTGTTCTTTTCGAAGTCAATCTTTTCGTAGAACTTTCTCGCTTCGGTCACGTAAGAGGAATCTCTTGTCGTACGGAAAAGTTCCATGGCTGCAAGGCACGGACCGTCTTCCCAAATGCCTTGCCACCAGCTGCTTTCGTAGAATCCTTGGGAATTTGTGACACCCTTATGTTTCTTGGAGTATGCAAAAGCTGTTTTTGCGGCTTTCAAGTATTTTTCGCGATTTTTTTCATCTGGGTCCATACGGGCCATAACCGCAAGCATTGCGGCAGCCATGCCCGGCGTGTAGGCGTCATCTGCATTACCTTTGATTTCGCGAGGTTCGCCGCCGTCACCCGTTCCGAGTTTGGTCATTGCACCGGCGGTTACCCATTTGTTGTGGTCCTGGTTGCCGTTGCCTTTCACGGTCACGAAGTTGTTCTCGTCAATGGCGGCTTTGACCCAGAAGTCCGCTTCGTAGCGGAGTTCTTCGAGGAGGTCGCGCACATCGTTTGGCTTGCCGCCTTTGCGGGTGTAGTCCTTGCTGGCTTTGTAGTCCGTGTAGTCGCCCGTATAAAGGTCGTAGAATCCCTTGGTGAATTCGGCGAAGCTGAGAGCTAAAACGTAAGAAGCAAAACCCTGGCTCTGGCCGTACATCACGTGGTCGCCACAGTCGAACCAACCGCCGCTCACGTCCTTTCCATTGTATTTGTCGCCCGTAAAGCTGGTGGGATTGTTTGTCCCGTCGAGAATCCAGTTCGGTCCTTGGCCGGAACGCTGGGCTCCGTAGAATCGTGTGGTCATCCAAGCGGCTTCGATATAGTCGTCATCGCTCAGTGCTGCAAAACCATCTGTGAATGCGAATCCACAAACGGCAAGGCTTGCCAAAAAAGTCTTTTTTAACATACTCATCCTCAAAAGGTTACCCATCCACATCGGCGTTCCACAATATAAAATTTTATGGAAAAATTTCATGAAAAATAAAATTCATATTTGTAAAAAAGTTTTTTTCGATGCCTTTGTAATTTTTTCTTTGCGTAGAGAGCCGCTTGTCCATTGGATTCCGGTTTGTAACACGCTTTAACAAAATGTATCGAAATAATAACAACCCTTTTTGCTTCATATTATTTATTTTATATTTGGGATTATATGGTTGCGGAGATTGGGTGAAACTAAAAGGATGTTTATGAAAAAAATCTTCGCATTTCTAATGTGCGCTGCCGTAACTTCTGCTATGGCAGTTAGTGCTAGCCGTGTTGGCCCCGTAAGCACGTACGGTGAACTTAAGGCTAATGGTGGCAAGCTTTCAGGAACTTGCCCGGAATACTCCAATAAAGCCGTTCAGGTCAAGGGCATGAGCCTCTTCTGGAGTTCGGGTGCTGATAGTTCTACCGTTTTCTATTCCGAAAAGGCCGTGAACGCGATGGTGAAGCAAATGAACATCGAAGTCATTCGCTTTGCAATGGGTGTGACCCAGGAAAAGTTCCAGGACCAGGGGCGTGGCTACTTGAGCAGCGCGCAGGGCGAAACTTTGCAGAAAGGTTACCTCAAGAACGTCGTGAACGCCGCTATCGATAACGATATCTACGTGATTATCGACTGGCACATCGAAAGTGCAAACGGCAATACTTCTGAAGCGGTCAAGTTCTTCGAATATGCCGCTAAGGAATATGGCGAATACAACAACGTGATTTTCGAAGTGTGGAACGAACCGGTCGGTGCCGATATGGGTACGGTTGCTTCTCACGCGAACTCCGTGATTGCCGCTATTCGTAAGCATTCCGACAACCTCGTGCTCGTGGGCAGCCCGGAATGGTCCAGCCATCCGGAACAGTGCGCCCAGGCTGGCATTCAGGACAGTAAGAAAAACTTCGGTTGCACGCTCCACTTCTATGCAGCAACGCACCAGACGGGTAACGGCGGCTACAATGACCGTGCCGCTCAGGCTATGTCTAGTGGCGTTCCCGTGTTCGCTACGGAATGGGGTACGGTCAGCGCCGACGGTAACGGCTCTCCGAACCAGAGTGCGAGCCAGGCATGGATTAGCTGGATGAACCAGAACAATGTTTCTTGGGCGAACTGGTCTGCTTCCGCCATCAAGGAACAGTCCGCAGCTTTCCAGAACCTCGCTATTGACAACGGACTTACCTTTACGAATTCCGGCAACATGGTCAAGGGCTGGATGAACGGTACGAGCGGTTATAAGGACTGCGGTCTCCAGAACGGCAATGGCAGTAGCAACAGCGGTTTCTCGACGGGTGTTGCTAATGGCACAAAGACGGACATTATCGATGACATGGAAGACGGCGACCGTTTCGCTTACACGGGCGGATGGTGGTCTGCTTTCGCGGACTCCGATGACGACACTGACGGCAAGGGCGAAACTTTTGTAAAAAGCAATAAGTGGGAAAATGACTTCGGTAAAAAAGTTTACGATGTGCTCATGCCGAGAAAGGATGATGATCGCAAGAACACTTCCAATTATATAGTGGGTATCGATAGCTTCTATCTCAAAAAAGGTGCTTACAAGTATGCTCCGTATGTGGCAATCGGCCTCAATCTCAAGCGCGATACCACAGAAATTGACCTCTCTGCTTGCAAGTCTATCAGCTACAAGTTCAAGGGTGCAAGCCACAACTTCCGCGTTGAAACTTCTCCTGTCAAGAACTGGAATTTCCATCATGTGAACAAGGACGCTTCTGCTGATTGGAAGGAAGTGGAACTTACTTGGGACCAGTTCACTCAGGAAAGCTGGGGCGATGATGACAAGCACTTCAGTCTCGACAAGGGTATGGACAAGGTGCAGCGCTTTGCATGGGAAGTCAAGGGTGCTTTGGACGTACCGGATGGAAAAAATCAGCCTGCGTACAGCTTCCTTTACGTCGATGATGTGCGTTGCAATGGAGTATCTATCACGGCCATTAGCGGCAAAACTGATACACCGAAGTCTTCTTCTGCTACGGCTCAGTCCAGTTCTAGTGTCGCGAACTCTAGCTCTGCAATGGTCCCGGCATCATCTGCTTCTGTAGTCGTTTCTTATAAAGACCTCCTGCTTATCGATGATGTCGAAGACGGTGATGAAGTTCTCAAGACAGGCGGTACGTGGTATGCTTACACGGATAGCGCATCGGGCGGAAAGTCGAAGATTTCTAACGTTTACGATCCGGCTCTTCCGGGGTATGTCGTTGTGTTCCCTGGTACGAAGGATGCGACCAATGGTACTCAAGGCTTTGTTGGCCTTACGGATATTGTCTGGAATCAAGCCGATTATGCATATGCTCCGTTTGTAGCTCTTGGCCTCAATATGAACGATACGACCAAGGGTTATGACTTGAGTGCCTGCTCCGCTCTCAGCTATCGTTACAAGGGCGCTTCTCATAAGTTCAAGATTCAGGATGGCCAGGTTCTGGACTATGCTTATCATGAACTTCTCTCCACAGATGCCACTGAATGGACTACGGTCGTAATTCCTTGGGAAAAGCTCGAACAGCCGGTCTGGACGCAGGATCCGAAGGACTTGAACAAGGCCGCTATCAAGAAGATGGCTTGGGAAGTGGTTGGCTATGCTGATTTTGATGCTCAGCCGGAAATCAACTACCTCTATGTGGATGATCTCAAGTGCTTGAGTGGATCGGTTGGTATCAAGACGATTGCCCGTGCCGCAAGTGGCATCAAGCTCGGATTCCAGGGCAATATGTTGAATGTGAACTTCAACAAGGCTGGCAAGGCTTCTGTCCAGGTGTTTGACATGATGGGCCACGTTGTTGAAAGCTTCAATGAAAACGTGACTGCCGGTGTAAACCAGTTCTCTCTCAAGAACATGAGCACGGGTAACTATGTCGTACGTGTTATGATGAACGGTGCTAGCAAGACTGCTCGCATCTCCATCAAGTAAAGACTGACGGCGCCTTCGAGTTACGGAGAGCGTCTAAGTAACCATCAAAAAACGCCCCGGACGAATGTTCGGGGTGTTTTGTTATGCTGAAAAAATGAAATTTTGGAAAAATGCCGGATTTTACGTCAAAAATAACGGATTTTAGTCGTTTTTGACGTAATTTTTCTACGTTGTTCGTGCTCTTTTACGCGGTTTTGCCTTTTTTTACCTTTTTAGAATTTTTTTTTTGGATGGAATTAGCCTCATTCTAAAGATGAAAAGAGCAGAAAATTCCAAAAAAACATTGCTTTGTTCGCAATTTTTGTTCTTTTGTATGAATTTTTACGTCAAAAAGCCGCATATATGGACTTTTTTTACGTAAAAATCGACTAAAATTTAAAATTTGGGTTCCGGACAGCTTTTACTCTAGATTTCTCTGCAGCACTTCGCATTTAGCTTTCGCCCATTGGGTTCGATGCCTCGCTTATCGCAAGGCATCTACGACTAGGGAAGGCTTCGCCCTCCGAATCCAATACCGAATCCGTCTAATTTTATAAGAACTGTTATGTTTGACGGATTCTCTCGCAATCGCGACTAGTTGATACTAGTCGCTTTTTGCTCACAGACCCTCCTTTTCCAAATGCAAAAAACTATTCAAGGTTGCGTTGCAATATTTCACACTTTGCTTTCGCCCATTCTTCAAACGTATCGTCGGCGAGGTGGTCCTTGGCTTCTTGCATGAGGTGAAGGTAAAAGTGCAAATTGTGGATGCTTGCGAGCGTGTAGCCGAGCGATTCGCCGGCGTGGTGCAGGTGGCGCAAGTAGGCACGGCTGAAGTTGCGGCAGCAGTAGCAGTCGCAATTCGGATCGACGGGCTTGTCGTATTCTTCGGCGTGGCGGGCGGCCTTGTAGCGGAGCACGCCTTCGCTCGTGAAGAGCATGCCGTTGCGGGCGTTGCGCGTCGGCATTACGCAGTCGAACATATCCACGCCTCGACCAATCAGTTCGAGCAAGTTCCAAGGAGTTCCGACTCCCATTACGTAGCGCGGGTGGTCTTCCGGCAAGTAGTCTGTGCAGAAGTCTGCAATCTCGTACATGGTCTCGGTCGGTTCGCCGACGGAAAGTCCTCCCATGGCGTAGCCATCCGGGCTGAGTTCCGCGATGCGTTCGATCGCCTGTTTGCGCAAGTGCGTGTGCATTCCGCCCTGGATAATGCCAAAGAACTGCTGGTTGTAACCGTGAATCGGCGGATGCTCCTTGAGCCATTCCATCGCTTCTGCCGTCCAACGGAGCGTGTAATTCAGACTGTGTTCTGCTTCTTTGACCGTACTCGGGTAAGGAGTACATTCATCGAGCGCCATGATGATGTCCGCGCCGATTTCGCGTTGGGCGTTCATTACGCTTGCCGGGCTAAAGAAGTGCTTGGAACCATCCAAAATGCTTCGGAATTCTACGCCTTCGGGCTTAATCTTTCGAAGGTCTTTCAAACTCCACACTTGGAATCCACCGCTATCTGTAAGTACCGGACCGTCCCAGCTCATGAACTTGTGGATGCCGCCAGCGGCTGCAATCTTCGGCGTTGTCGGGCGCAAGTACAAGTGGTACGTATTTGCGAGAATGATTTCTGCCTTGATGTCGTGCAGTTGTGCGGGCGTCACCGCCTTGACGGTTGCTTCGGTGCCTACCGGCATAAAAATCGGCGTATGGATATCGCCGTGTTCGGTATGGACGATCCCGAGGCGCGCCTTGGACTTCTTGGACGTCTTTAAAAGTTCGAAAGTCTTCATGCTTGCAAATGTAGAATTTTATAGGATAGAAGGGGAGGGCATGAGTACAAATAAAAAAGGCTCAGTTTTCACTGAGCCTTTTTCTGCGGTCGGACAGACTTGAACTGTCATGAGATTGCTCCCACTAGCACCTCAAGCTAGCGTGTCTACCAATTCCACCACGACCGCGCAGTCCTTAGCGGAACGATTCAAAGATAGTATAAAATTTCGATTTTGGAAATGTTTGTAAAAAAATAAATGAAAAATTTTTGATAGCCTTTTGTGTTTGTCGCTCCAATCCTTGGAAATTACGTTGGTGCAGGAATGACTCCATTTGTGCTGTTAAAACGCGTGATTTGTCTAATGAAAAAAGACTCAGTTTTCACTGAGTCTTTTTCTGCGGTCGGACAGACTTGAACTGTCATGAGATTGCTCCCACTAGCACCTCAAGCTAGCGTGTCTACCAATTCCACCACGACCGCGTAGTCCTTAGCGGAACGGCAACAAATTTAGTATAAAACTTTCCACCTGTAAAGGGGCCTGTGCGCATTTTTATCATTTTTTTTGCCCAAAGGGGGCTATATGCCCCCGAGCCCATAGCCCAAAGCGCCCCTTCGTCGTTGCTCAGGATAAACTCCGGTGCGGCCTTATACCTCTGCAACGAGTTTGTCGAACACCTGTCCGCGGACTTTGTAGTTCTTGAACAGGCCGAAACTAGCGCATGCGGGGCTCATGATAACCGTTCCGCCTTCGCCGATGTTCAAACTGTCCGCAAACGCCTCTTCGAGAGTGGGGAAAATGGCGGTCTTGATGCCTGCATCGTCCACCCCTGCTTTTTTCAAGTCGGCGAGCATGCGCTCGGCGGTTGCGCCGATAAGCGCTATGCGCTTCATGTTCGGTCGCTCTTTCACGAGAATTTCCGAAAGTTCCGTGAAGTCGGCATTCTTTTCGGAGCCGCCCAGAATCAAGGCGAACGGGCGTTTCATGCTGCCGGTTGCTGCGATTGTCGCATCTGGGCGCGTGGCATAGCTGTCGTTGTAAAATTCGATGCCACGTTTTTCGCCCTTGAATTCCATGCGGAAGGGGAGTGTCTCGTAACTCTTGAGCGCTTCGAACGCTTCGGCAACACCGATGCCGAGCGCTTTGCAGGCGAGTGTTGCTGCCGCCATGTTTTCGAGCTGGTAGATGCCGCGTACCTTGCAATCGGCGAGGTACAGCGTTTGGCCGCCAATCGTAAGCGTAGCTCCGTCAATCACCGCGTCTCCATCGCCCGCGCTAGGACCGTCAGCGAGGCTTACCGCATATTTTGTCTTGGCCGGGCTTTCGGCCGCAATCTTTGCTGTAGGTTCGGCGTCTTTCAGATAAACGCATGCCCCGTCACGCTTTTGCCAACGTACGAGATTTGCTTTTGCGTCACGGTATTCTTCGACCGTCTTGTGCCAGTCCAAATGTTCCGTCGAAACGCGTAACACGACGCCTACATCCGGTGATACGGACAAAGTCATCAACTGAAAACTCGAAAGTTCCAAGATGCTGATGCGGTCGGGAGTCTCGTCTTCGAGCAAGTCCAATGCCGGCACGCCGAAGTTTCCGCCAATGGCGTTCGCTTTGCCGCACTTGTCCAAAATATGGCTGATCATGCTCACTGTAGAACCCTTGCCGAGCGTACCAGTTACGCCGACAACTTTTGCAGAATGAGTTTGTTCTAAAAACAACTGAATTTGGCTCGTCATGAGCCCGCCGTTCATCTGGAACTGGAACAGTTCCTTGCTCATCGGATAGACGCCTGCCGAACGAACGACCGTCACGCAGTCCTTGAGCCCGTCCAGATAGTTTTCGCCGCTGCTCACCTTGACGTTCACGCCTGCTGGGATTTCCGGCAAGTTTACTGGGTTCTTGTCCATCACGACAATGTCCTTGACGCCTTCGCGGAAAAGGTAACGCAACGTGCTCTGACCCTCAACGCCAAAGCCCAAAATTCCAACCGGAGAAACAAGTGTATTCTGCATAAAAACCTCTAAATTTTTCGCCTAAAAAATAGCAACCCTTACCAGAAATGAGCACCAAGACCAACCATGAAATGGTTTTGAAAGCCTTCCTTACCATCCCAATTGGCTGCGTACTTGATTTTTAAGGCTAAATAGTCTTGGGTGTGAAATTCAGAATTTCCTAAATAAAACCGCCAATCGAATTGGGCTCCTGCGAATTTTGCAAATATTTTTTTGTCACTATCGTGTTCCCCTAAGCCAACAAAAGGGTGAATTTTGAAGCGCTCCGAATCGTATGCTACAAATCCTATGGTCCCAAACTTTTTTTCAAGGAATGTCATTGTGAAAATTATCCGTTTAACTTGTATGGGAACGCTTAAGAATATTTTTCCTGGAGTTGAATAAAATACTTCGACTCCTAATCCTCCCGTATATAATTTTTTTGTTGCAGGATTGGCGGTTAGTGTTTCGTATCGTCTTTGAATGGTGATTTTTATTTGTCGAATTTGCGGAATGTATTGGGAATTGGGGTATTTGTTTTCGAAGTTTTCTAGACTCTTCAGACTTTCTTCGTAACTTTCTTTGTCCGGCACTCCAATTGTGGCATCGCGGATTCGGTTTCTGCTGTAACTTCTGGGCAAGCAGGCGAGAATCCTTGCCAATTCCTTTTGCTCTTGTGAAATATCGGACGCTTCTATTTGATGAATTTTCTGGACCAGCACATCGTCGGTTCTGATGTCTATTACTTTGTCTAAATATTCGCCTAGATAATTCTTTGTCGTTGGAAAAATTGTTACGCTGGGCTCGTCGTCAATGTACTTGTTCACCCAGAGATCAACGGCCAAATCGTATTTTTCAATGAATAAATAGATTTGCAACCTTTCGTAATCTGTGATGATTGATTTGTTCGGATTCCCTGGCTCGGTAAGTTTTAAAATTTCATAGGGCTCGCGTTCAAGATCATCTAGTTTTAGCGCATTGTATAAACGCATTCTTGCTGCGTGAACAGCTTGTTCTTTTGCTGGTAAACTTTCGAATATAGTGTCTATTTCTTTTGAATCCGCTGCTGTCGAAAAAATTTCTGGTGAGTGTAACGGCTCTGTCGGTGTTTCTTGCGAAAAACACCAACCTGCAAGTAAAAACGTTAAACACAGAATAATTCTCATCATTTATCCAATATACAACTCTCCAATGACTAATGACCATTGACCAAAAACAAAAATCCGCTCTCTTTCGAGAACGGACTTCTGAATGCGGTCGGACAGACTTGAACTGTCATGAGATTGCTCCCACTAGCACCTCAAGCTAGCGTGTCTACCAATTCCACCACGACCGCGGAGCCTAGCTCGCGCTTGCGCGCAAGCTACAAACTCTTACTTGGCGTCTGCTTCTGGAGCCGGAACTTCGGCCTTTACATCAGCCGGAGCAGCTTGAGCTTCAGGAACGGCTTCTGCCGGAGCGTTGAACGTTGCCGGGAGAGCCGGAACTTCCGGAACAGCCTGTTCGGCAGCGCTTTCGCGGGTGGCCTTCTGCATGGCGGATTCTTCAACAACCTGGTCCTGCTTAGCCGTGATGAGACCAAGGCCGAATGCCACGATGAAGAAAATCACTGCAACGACACGGGTCAACTTCTGGATGAAGGTCGCTGCGCCGGCGGTAGAAAATGCAGATTGCGAAGTCATGCCACCGAGTCCTGCAAGACCGCCCATCTTGTCGTTCTGCACGAGAACGAGAAGCGAGAGGAATACGCAGAGAAACACGTGGAGGACGATCAATGCCCAAAAGAGAGTTGTCATAGTCGTTTTACCTTTTGTTTGATAGGTTTTCGTGCTTGCCAGAAATTACTTGGCTTCGGCAGCGTCGATGATTTCCTTGAAAGTGTTGGCCTTGAGACCTGCACCACCAATGAGACCGCCGTCGATGTCCTTTTGGGCGAGGAGGCCTGCTGCGTTGGCGCCCTTCATGGAGCCACCGTACTGGATGCGCATGCCTTCGGCAACGGCTTCGCCGTAGATTTCCTTGACCACGGAGCGGACATAAGCCTGAGTTTCTTCAGCCTGTTCGTCAGTAGCGGTAACGCCGGTGCCGATAGCCCAGACCGGTTCGTAGGCGAGAACGCACTTGGCTGCGTCTTCGGCAGAAACGTCCTTGAATGCGCCCTTGACCTGGAGGCCAATGACTTCCTTGAGGATGCCGCTCTGGCGCTGGTCGAGAGTTTCGCCAATGCAGATAATCGGCTTGAGGCCGGCTTCGAGAGTCTTCTTGACCTTGAGGTTCACCGTTTCTTCCGTTTCGTGGAAGTACTGGCGCTGTTCGGAGTGACCGATGATGATGTATTCGGCACCGATTTCCTTGACCATGTCAACGGAAACTTTACCGGTGAATGCGCCCTGGTCCTTCCAATGGATGTCCTGGATAGCGAGCTTCACGTTCGTGCCCTTCACGACGTCTGCAACCTTGGCTGCGGCGAGATAGGTCGGAGCAATGACCACTTCGGTCTTCTTCACGTCCTTGACTGCTTCCACGATATCCTTGGCGAGCTGAACGGATTCGCTCACCGTCTTGTTCATCTTCCAGTTACCAGCAATGATATACTGACGCATAATTTTAACTCCTTGAGTTGTTTTAAAATTTAACGCGCGTAAATGTAGAAAAATTTTGGAGAATTCGTCATCCCCGCAACACAAATCGCTATCCCCTAAACCCTAAAACCTAATATCAAAAAATCCCCTTGGCGGTTAGACCAAGGGGTGGTGTCTAGTTAGTTGGTTGAACTTGGGCCGCTTAGCTCGTAGAATTTATACCTTCTAAGCTCTGTACCCTAACAAACTAGTGTTCGTAGTTGCTCGAACGGCTGGAAGACGGCGGAGGAGATCCACCATAGCGGTCGCCTTCCATCTTGTCGAGGACGAGCTCGGCTTCGTAACCTTTCAGGCGAGCCTGTTCCGGTGCTTTCCAGAAGAGGCGCGTGATGAGCTTTCCTTCGGTGGTGAAGTATTCCCAGATCTTGCCGTCGGCAGTTTCGTGATCGGGAGGTCCCCACAGGAGGTTCACCATGTCGGTGGTCATGCCTTCTTCGACGTAACCTTGCTTGAATGTGTTCTGCAAGTGTTTGTCGATGCCCATGCTTTCCTTGGATATGAAGTATTCACGCTCGTATTCGTTCTGACCGACGCCGCGTTCAATCAGCACCGGAGAAGAATATTTTTTGTTCGTGCATCCAAACAGCATGAGGGCACCAAGAGAAATTATGCACAAATGGGAAAATTTCATTGGATCTCCTTGTATTTGATGACCACAAAATAAGAATTTATTGTGCAAGTAGCTAAATAATTTTTAGATTTTACACTGAAATGAACAAAATTGATGCTTTGTTTAAAATTATTTTACTTAACGTGGCTCTTTTGGGCTCCTTAGCCTTGGGTGCTATGGGTTTTGACCAGTCCAACCTGGTCGGTCTTCGTTATGGACCGAATCTTTCATGGGGAGGTATGGTAAATACCCCGATTGTCTGGGGGCAGTGGGTGCCGCAGGCGAATGTGGGACTACGCTATACCTGGCTAGAACCGTTGAGTCCCGTAAACTATGGCGAACCGCTGGGCATAGCCTCGGCTTACCTCAAGATGGATGGCTCCCTTGAACTTTCTCCGTTCTATGGCGGATTTCATGCAGGGCTTGGGCTTCGTCCGTTCAAGGTGAACCCGCAAATCGAGTTCAATTTCGTCTATGAGAGCTTCTTCTACTTCAGGTCCAACTTGGAAATGGTGAACGCCGATGTCAAAGGCGGCGGGCATATCGCCGAATCCTGGAATTCCAAGTACATCTTGGACAAGGTCGGCGATTCAGACTTCGACTACGCACAGTTGTTCGACATGAGTATTGATCTCAGCTACAGTTTGCCACATGGGAGCATTATCGGGCTTGGAGCGCACTATATCCTTTCTGACATCAGCACGGATTTCGAGGGTAAAAGCTACGATTATGAACGCAATATTCCAGTGTTCAGCCGTGACTACATCGTTGAAATCTTGAGCTTTGGGCGTTTCCCGGTATCCGATTTCGTGTCTGTCATCTACGAAGGCATGTATTTAAAGACTGGGCTTTTGCGCAGCGGCGGTAACGTCAAAAAGGAATCCCTGAGCTACCGCATGATGCTCCTCGGGGCTCATCTCTCTTGGAAAGATGGAATGCGCAATTTCATCTTCAAGGCTGGCATGTGGAAACGCGACAAGAAGCGTTTCTATAACGGCTCATTCGCCCAGCAGTTGCTTATTCAGCTTGAGTATAAGCGGTATTTTTCGCTCCCCTTCCATAGCAATTCTTCCAAATAATTTTGGAACAGGCAGAAGAATTTTCGGTTTGACCGAAGGTGTGCGCAGCGGGTCGCTTTCGAGGGCGTGGGCCGGGTAGGCGGAGCGTATCCAGATGTTTCCGCTATAGTCGTTGCTGGCAATGTTCACGAGTGTCGGAAGTTGCTCGCCGGCGTAGGACTTCCAGTTCGAGATTGCAAAATAGCGTGATGTCTTTTGTGCACCGTGCATGACCGCCTTGTCCGGATGGGGCAGCGAGTCGATGACCAGACTCCACCACATCATGGAGTTCGCCGTTGCCAATACATTGTTCGACGGTTTTTGCTTTGTGGAATCGGGACACTTGAAATAGCCGTTCGCCAGAAGTTCAAGGTCATCGAGCTTGAGGGGAGTCTTGCCGATATTTTCTTTGAGATGGTGCAGTCCGAGCTGCCTCTTGATTTTATTTTCCCCAATTTCCATGTAACGGTAGCTGCCGGACGTGATGAACCTGAACGAGGGGCTGTCGTAGAGGTTTACGAAGAATGTGTCGAGTGTGTTGTTGTGGTGTCGCCACTCGATGGACAGGTTCGTCCTGTTCCTTTCTTCGTTGATGAATTTACCCTCGATGTTCACGACCATCGACGAATTTGTTAATAGGTGAGGGCATGTATTTTGTTTGGCTGCATTCGCCATTATTGTAAATGTTGAAAAGCAGATAACAAATGCTGTTAATTTTATGCTATTAATCATATTATGAAAATAGATAATTTTTGTAACTTTCGAATACTCAATAAGTTAAAGTTTTGTAAACTTGTTGAAAAAATAAGAAAACCCCGGCTCTTCCCAAATGGCTAGAAATGGAAAAGTCGGGGTTTATTGTTTTTTCAGGAAGAATTCTACAAGTTTAATGCTCTTCGGCTTAGCCATGACAAAATGCAGGCCTTTTACGCCACGGACCTCTGCTCTGCGGCTCAGAAGTGCAAAAATGAATTCTTGCATTTCGTTCGCCTTGTTCGCTTTTTTGTCGCGGCGTTCGTCTTGACTGCATTTATTTTGGGGGACGTCGGATGATGGGGGTGACTTGGAAATCGTGCACCTCCATCTTGTACTTGTCATTTCCGCTTACGAGGAGCGCCTTTATCTTATAACTACGCTTCTTCAGGCATTGCTTCGCCTTCTGCGTCGTCACCGATATCGACAGCTTCGTTCTCGCCCAGCTTGAAGAGTTCCACGTCCTTCATGCTTTCGCGAATTTTCTGTTCAATCTCGTTGCAGAGGTCCGCATTGTCCTTCAAGAATAGTCTCGTGTTTTCGCGACCCTGTCCGATTCGTTCGTTGTTGTAGCTGAACCAGGAACCGCTCTTCTGGATGATATCCAGTTCGCAGGCGAGGTCAAGGATGGAGGCTTCGCGAGAAACGCCCACGCCGTAAAGGATGTCGAATTCGCACTGGGTAAACGGAGCGGCGACCTTGTTCTTCACGATTTTCACGCGGGTGCGGTTTCCGATGACTTCTTCGCCGTTCTTGATGGCTGCTATGCGGCGGATGTCGATACGCTGAGATGCATAGAACTTGAGGGCGTTACCGCCAGTAGTCGTTTCCGGGTTCCCGAACATCACGCCAATCTTCATACGGAGCTGGTTGATGAAAATCATGCAAGTGTTGGACTTCGAGAGAATGCCTGTGAGCTTGCGGAGGGCCTGAGACATGAGGCGGGCCTGGAGGCCTACATGGTTGTCTCCCATTTCTCCGTTGATTTCGGCCTGCGGAACGAGCGCTGCTACGGAATCGACGACGATGATGTCGATTGCACCAGAACGCACGAGCGTCTCGGCGATGTCAAGCGCCTGTTCGCCGGTGTCTGGCTGCGACACGAGTAACGATTCGATATCGACGCCGAGCTTGCGGGCATAGACTGCGTCGAATGCGTGTTCAGCGTCGATGAACGCGGCCACGCCGCCGAGTTTCTGGGCTTCGGCGATCGCGTGCAGTGCAAGCGTCGTCTTGCCGGAAGATTCCGGTCCGTAGATTTCGATGATGCGTCCGCGGGGGAATCCGCCCACGCCGAGCGCCATGTCCAACTGGATGCAGCCCGTCGGGATGACCGGGATGTCTTCGACTGGTTGTTGACCGAGGGCCATGATGGAACCTTTACCGTAATTTTTTTCGATTTGTGCTATTGCTGCTTCGACGGCTTTCGCTTTTTCGCTGGAAAGGTTGCTGGTGGGTGTAGTTGTTTTCTTGGCCATTTTTGACTCCGTTTTTTCTTTGTTTTTTGTTAATATACTAATTAGTGAACTTTTGTGCAAGTGCTTTTTTGGCTATTTAGCAAAAAAAGAAGCCTGCCCATTACCTTATACACGCTTTTTTCACGGATTTGTCCGCGATTTCCTGTAAAAATTTCGCAAAAAGCTTCATTTTGCAAACTATTGGCGACACACATCCACACTGTACCGACCGGTTTTCCCGGTTCTGCACCGGTAGGACCTGCGATTCCAGAGGTGGCGACAGCCCATTCGCAGTTGAACTTTTTACGGGCGCCTTCGGCCATGGCTTTCACGGTTTGTTCGCTTACGGCGCCGTATTTTTCAAGAATATCGTTGCTGACGCCTAGCATGTCATGCTTGACTTCGTTCTGGTAGGCGACGATTCCGCCCTTCAAAATCGCAGAAGACCCAGCCTCGTTGACGATGCTCGATGCGATAAGCCCGCCCGTGCAGGATTCCGCCGTCGCCATCATCTCGCCGCGCTTGATCAATTCTTCCTTGATTTTCAAGGCCAGCTCGTGTATCTCGTGTTCGATATAGGTTGTTTTGTTCATCATTACACCCATAAGTTAAAAACATTAATTGTCAAAAACAGACATTTTTATAAAAATTGAAAAATTTTTCCAAAAATGTTGTCGCAGGCGCGTAGTGCGTGGCGACCTCCTGTTCACTTGTCATCCCGGCCACCGTGCTGGGGTTGTATTCACAATTCTCTTTTTTCGCCGAAAAATTAAATATTTTCAGCCTCTTGCGGTCTTAAGAGTATATCTCGCTCGCGCAATCTTTTTCTATATTCGCGCAAAATGATTAAAAAATCCCTTATAACGGCTCTATTGGTGCTTTGTACGTCCCTTTTTGCAGAGACGCCAGCATCGGTTGTTGCAGATAGCCTGGAACAGGGAAACGTCAAAGACGTAAGTCGTGCTGCCGGTGATTCGGTCAGTAACAAAGCTGTTGTGGATTCTGTCGCAAAATTGGTTGCTGATACCCTTGCTGCGATTTCCGCCGAAGAAAGTCCCGATGAAGAGGATTCTCCTGAGGAACCCCCCGATGAAAATTTTGAGGTTTCCGCAACGCCGCTTGTTAAAGGTAAAACGGGCATTGTCGCTATCGATACGCTCCCCGTGAACGAATGGGACATCCCGACGAAACGAAATTCTCTCAAGTATGCGATGCTTTTTAGCCTGCTTCCTGGCGGCGGCCAGTATTATACGGAGCATTACGTTCGTGGTGGGTTCTTGACGGGCATCGAGGGCTTGCTGATTTACGATATCTTTTTCAATAGGTCGTTCCAGCGGGATAGGCTCTTGGAACGCGCCCAGTCATTCCAGGATTCGGTTCACTATTTTACGTCCAAAGTACTGAACTCTCCTCGTGACAGTATTTCCGCTTATCACGCCAAGCGCCTTGAATTCTTGGAACGCGTTCGTGCGCAGAGCGACAAGAAAATGGAACAGGAAGACGTGCGCAAGGCGGAACTGGCGTGGCTAATCGGCATTCATATTTACGGGATTTTCGATACGTATGGTATTTGGTACAATAACAACCGCCGAACCACAGAATATCGCGACATGAAAACGGCTTTGCTTTGGGGACTCCTGCCCGGTGGCGGACAAATTTTCAACCATGATTATGGCAAGGCAGGGCTTGTCTATATGGGCCTGCTTGGCGCTATCGCAAGTGTTTCTACATCGCAGAACATGGTCAAGTATTATCTTGATCGTAAACATTTGGTTGAAAAAGAAGACCCCAAGTCCGAAGAATATGAACGAATTACAGAACGTGTCACTTATTACCGTAAAAACCGCAATACTTATATTTGGGGCGGTGTGCTGATCTATTTATATTCCATCGCCGATGCCGCCGTTGATGCGCTCCTGAGCGATTTCGATAGCCCCTTGCACATGGCGCTTCTCCCGAACTTTTCCGGCGGCGCCCAAGCCGTCATGTCGCTGGATTTTTAGACAGCCGCATACTTTAACAATTTCGGAATTTAAGGCAATTCTGAAAACGTACCTATAAAATTATTGTTTTACGTACTTTTATAGGTACAAAACAGCTTGTTTCTTGTTTTGTAAAGTTAGTTTGATCATGATTGTACCTATAAACAACGTATAAATTTGTTTTTATAGGTATTTTTGTGCTTGATTTGTATGTAGTTTATGCGTAAAAAAGGAAAAGTGTACCTATAAAAGTGTTGGCTTCTAGGAATTTATAGGTACGAAACTTTCGTCTAAACGCCCATCTTCAGCTTCGGCATCGGTATGCCGTCGTGAATTTTTGTGAACGTTCCGTGGTATTGTCCATCGCTGTTACGAGTAAATTCAAAGCGAGTTACCATGGCGTAGCTGAACATTCCTTCGACGAAGACCTCGTCTGGCAGTCCGCAGCGCGAATGTTGCAGTGCTGCGATGACGCCTGCATGCGTGATGCACAGAAATTCGCCATCGTCCGGGAGCGAGTCCAAAAATTTTCCTGCTCGCTTGTCTATGTCGTAAAAGCTTTCGCCCTCGGGAAACCGGTACCCGCGAAGGTCGCTTGTCCAGGCCTGCATTTCCGAACGGGGGACGGCAGTCAGTTTTTGACCTTCCCAGGAGCCAAAGTTGAGTTCGATGATGGCGTCTTCCTTTTCTATGGTCAGACCGGTTGCCGTGGATGCTTTTTCGGCAAGCCTCAGACAGCGTAATAGCGGACTTGAAAAAAGCCGCGTAGGCTTGGCGCCTGTTGCCAAGAAAGCCTTGAGGGCTCCGTTGGATTCTTCTTCGAACGTGGGGGAGACGTCGAAGTCCAGTCTCCCGTAGCAAACGTCTTTAGGGTTATAAGGCTTTGTGTGTCGAATCGTCCAAAGAATCATTGCTAGGTTGTAGGCGTTAGGTAGTAGGTTATAGGTTTTAGGGCTAAAATAAAAAACGCCCTTGGCGGGCGAATATAAAAAATCCCAGGCTACCTGAGCACATAAAGATCCGCAAGTCCGTTGCTGCTTTCGCCCTGGCGATTTGCCCGCAAATAATCATTGCGCAGGGCCTGGGATCGTAAAATATAGAATCAAAATGTTTTTTTTTCAAGGGGATTAGATGTGCCCGTGTGGAACAAATTGTCCCATATAATACAAAGTTGTGTAATCTACACCTCGAAAGTGGGTAAAAAGGTCTCTTTTTTAGTGTTTTCTTCGTAACTAATGTTTTACTGTTAAAAAAATGTTACTATATTCAATAGTAGATGTTTAAAAAATTTAACGTCCGATTTATTGTTGGGGTATGTTATGAAAAAGGAAAATTTTGATTTTGGAACCATTTTAGGTTCTGTTGTGGTGGCACTAGGATTCGCAGTACCATGCTCAGCTCAAAGCGCGCCGGCCGTTGAACGTGAAATCGTCAAATTGGAACCGCTTCTTCATTTCGAAGTCAATGGAGTGGCTGTTAAGGGCGAAAACGAAAACCAGAAATACTGGAACGAGCTAATGAAGTATAAGCTCTGGGCGACTGATTCTATTGTTTTTAATAAAGAACTTGTTAGAATTGCGGAACCTAGCGGTTATACGGGTACTGCAAAAGGTGACGTTATTTTTATAAATGGTCGGCATACCTTGGGCGGGCCTATTATTTCTGGTCGAAACCTTAGATTGAGTTATGATGGCACTGATGGTAGACAAGAGTCTTCTTCTCCAGATTTAGACACGCTGGTGTCAGGACTTGTTTACGCGAAGAATCTTTACCTCGCTGCATGGTATAATGCGCCAAACTCTGTGTATGACAGTGTTTATTGCTTTGCGGGACATGTTTATTTTAGAAATGGAGAAGGCCGCAATACAGAATGGGTGAATAGATTCATAACAAATGCGCACAAGAAAAAAGGGCGTGTATTTGCCAATTGGGAACAGTCCTTTGATGGTATGTCCGGTCTTTCTGGCTTGAATCTTGATGGTACTGACTGCCCGGATTATGTTCCTAGGCCCGATACAAACCTTTCTGTTCCGCTTATCGATACAACGGGGCTTGCATGGGAGCCTGCGAAAGATTTAAAAAGCAATGTGTATGGGGAAACGGATTATATCCATATTCCCCCTATTACTGAAGAAGATGTCAAGGATGAACACACGTGGTATGATAAGTTTATAGAGCGTATTTACTTTGAAGGTAATTATGGAAAGAAACTTTATATTTTGATGCCTTCTAAAAAACAGAACTATAACGGTAAAACAGGGCGCCTAACACGTATTTTTTTAAGAGACAGTATTGGTATTCATTCTTCGGCTAATGACACTAAGATTCAGGTGGCTTATGTCGATAATGAAGCCACGTGGGATGATTCCAAAAATGCCTGGAACTTTGATGCCAGTAAAATAACTGTTGTTCATGATACTAATTATGCGGGAAATTTGCTGTTCTATACGACTCATGATATAAAATGGCCTTCGATGAACGGCAACATGGAAACAGATCTTCAGGGAACCTTCATTTCAACCGGCAATATCACTGTCCAAGACCATTTCAGTATTGCCGGTCAGTTGATTGCTGGTAAAGCTCTTTGGATGGAATCCCATTTGGATGGTGAATTTCACTATGTTCCGTTCAATTCGCCTGAAATCAAGACAGACGTTTTTGTCAAGGATGTATTCAAGGAAAAAGACAATTACTGGTACAGTATGGATTTCTACTTGACGGATACGGCTCGTACCGAAGTCTCTTTCGATTACTGCTTCGCCTTCTTTGGTGTTGATGTGGATACTACTGGTGGCAAATACGATGGATACAAGAGTTCTACGGGCTCATTTGGCTCGCTTGATGATTTGGCTGATAATCCGACCGATGAAGACGACGTAAATTATATGCCCTTCTGTAAGGATGGCAAATCCAAGCATGTTGTCATCAAGAAGGGTGACCGTATGCCTACCGTTCCTTACTATTCTGCGCATATCGGTGTAAAGGAAGACCTTCAAATTGAAGGCGATGAGTACATGTTGTTCAAGATTATGAACTTGAATGGAGCCGTCATTTCCGGCAACAAGTTCGATGGTGGCCTTTTGGTGCAACTTAAGGATTCCGACAACAAACCGCCTCATTTTGTCGATCCCGACAATATAAATCTCGCCGTACCAGAAAATGCGACAAAGTCCAAGGCCGGTACGGTCAAGGCGAAGGATGATGAGGGGGATTACTTCGAGTATGCGATTAAAGACGGTACGGCGAAGGACTTGTTTGAAATCAATTCGACAACGGGTGTCGTGACGATGAAGGACGGCGTGGATGCGTTCGATTTCGAAGCTTGGAAAGAATCGGGAACGGTATATGATATCAAGGTGGAAATCTGCAATGCGGGTGTTACTGCGACAAATCACAATTACCTTTGCGACGATTACACCTTCACGATCAATATTACGGATGTCAACGAAACTCCTTACTTTACATACAAACCGGATGACGAAAAGACGCTCAAGATTGCCGAAGGGAATGCGCCTGCTTACTCGGATGAAGCGGTAAAGTTTGCTGATACCGATACTTATACCGATAAGGATGGCAATGTTATTAAAAATTCCAAGTTTACGAATGACGCTGTGTATGCCATTGGTGGTGACACGGATGTCTTTGATGTGACGAAAAATGGCATTGTCTATACGAAAAACGGCGTCGTTCTCGATTACGAAACGAAGAATACGTACAAGCTTACTTTAAGAGTTCAAGACGATACAAAGGATGCCGATGGCAATCTTTTGTACCCAGATCTTTATGAAGATATGGAATTTACCATTATCGTCACGGATGTGGAAGATGGGCCAAAGTTTGAGCTTGATACGTACAACGGAAATATTGACGAGAACTCTGCTGCCACGACGCCTGTGGTCATGGACTATGCGATTAACGCTACGACAACGCAAATCGGTGCAACGATTACCTATATCTTACTCGATGAAAGCAAGTCGTTCGTGATTAACCCGAGTTCGGGTGTGATTACGGTTGCTGCCGGTGCCGTACTCGATTACGAAACGAAGAGCGTTTATGAAATGAAGGTGGTTGCATCCGATGTATCCGGCGTTGCAGGCCAGAAGGTGCAGACTGATACGGCTGTTGTCATCATTAAGATAAACGATGTAAACGAGAATCCGGTCTTCGTTGAAACGGATACGCTCAAGTTCCCTGAAAATAAGAAGGGCTACGAAATCGGGACGCTGACGTTCGATGATTTGGATACGGCGTCGAAATTCCGCAAGAACAAGTTCGAATGCCTGAATTGCGATGAAATTGGCTTCTATCTGGACGAAAATACAGGAGAACTTTCCACGACACGCAAGTTCGACTACGAAACCGAACCGAAAACGTACAAACTTGATATTGTAATCAAGGATGCCAACAAGGCGAACCTTTCGACTACGGGAACTGTCATTGTTGAACTCACGAATGTGTATGAATTCACTGAACTTGTATATAACGTTCCTGAGACGGATACCGTTGGCACGACTTTCAAGAAAGCTCTTGAAGTGGATAATGCCGAAGGGTCTAATACGACTCTCAAATTCTTCATCCTCGATGGCTCGACTGAAGTGGGTGCGACAAACGAATTTAAATTGGATTCCGTGACGGGCAAGTTCTCTGTTGCATCTCCGCTTGATTACGAAACGAAGGATTCCTATTCCATCAGAGTCCGTGCCAAGGACGAAAATGGCGTTTACGGTGATACGACGGTCACTATCAACGTGATTGACGTAAACGAAGCGGCGTCTATCCTCGTAGATACTATTTATGTGTATGAAAACCAGACTGTGAACGAAACATTCAGCACGGTCCGGACGGATAACGATGACCCGGATACCAAGAATCCGAATTTCCGCAACAACGTTTATGACAATACGGATAATGGCGGGGTCGTCCAGATTATGCCGAATGGAGATGCCATTCTCCTGAAGCCTATCGACTACGAAGCGGATTCCATCTACGTGATTACCGCCCGTGTGACGGATAAGGACGACCGCAGTCTCACATCGACCAAGAACGTCGTCGTGAAGGTCCTCGATGTCTATGAAAAGTCCGAGGTCGAAATCACCCGCGTGGAAGATCCGGATTCTGTCTATCTCAATACGAACGATACCATCTTTGTGAACCATGACGTCGTGGAAATCGAATGGAAACAGGACGAAAAGATCAAGTCCAGCACTGATTCGCTTAAGCTTGGCTGCAACGAAGTCATCAAGACGTTCCACGACAAGACAAAGAACGATCCGGGTGCCGATACCGTGATAATTTGCTACAGCAATGCGGCTCCGGTTGTGACGGTTACGGCCAATGGCAGTGGCGTTGCTGCAGACAACATCTATACCGTCGTCGAAAAGGCTACGAAAAACGATACCGCTATTTATGTGAACAATGTAAAGAACGATATCAAGGTGACTGTCCTGGATACGGTAACGCATGTTTCTGACGCGTTCACCGTCAATGTGGAACTGAATACGGTCTCTCTGTCGGCTAGCGAATTCAAGAACGTGAAGAGCGTTGCCGATTCAAAGGTGACTCGCAACAAGAAGCCTGCTTCTGGAATCACGTCTGTTCCGGAAAATGGAACTTATATCAAGAATTCTTATACAGAAACCGTCAAAGGCTTGACCGTGACAGTCTCCTACTATACCGACAAGAAGGGCAAGGATATCAAGCAGTCCGTGGTAACCGCTTCGGGCAAGACAAAGGAAATCGCTGTTATCGAAGTGTCCTACACGACGAAGGTGGGCGACATGGATGTGACGGTATCGTACTTTGCGGATGCCTCTACGGGCGAACGCGTGATGCTCAATACGGGTGTGTACGATAGCGAATCCGTACTTTCTGCAGATGGCGATGACGTGAGAGGTTCATATAAAGTGCATTACACGTACGAAGATAGAAACGGCAATACCGCTGACATTTCGTACTACCTGGATGAAAACGGCAACATCGCAAAGAACAACGACGGTAACATTGGTTACAACGTTGGCTACACTTATGTGAACAAGTATGGTAACGCTTCGAAGAAAGAAGTGCTGATCGTTTTGGACCAGAAGGGACCGGTCGTAAAGATTCAGAGTCCGGTGGAAGACGAAGTCCTTACGTCCAACTTTGCGACAGTCAAGTGGACGGTGAACGGAGTCGTTCAGGATACGCTTAGTGTCCAGGGTCTCGAAAATGGCGTACAAACGATTGTCCGCGTGTTCCGTGACAAGGCCGGTAACGAATCTCGCGATTCTGTGCATGTGATGGTCAAGAATGTGAAGAATATCGACATCAACGTCGAAAAGCCGGTTACGCTTGTCGATCGCGACTCTGTCGAAAAGTACTACAAATCTAACCCGCCCAAGAAAGACCAAAACTACACGGTGTCCTTCTACAACTACAAGAAAAAGGCCGAAACGGAGACTATCGTCGGAATTAAGAACAAACCGTCGAGCGGCTCTGGCAGGGAACCTTACCAGGGATTCGAGGGCGGACATCTTGGACCGACACTCTCGGTTGACGCTCGTGTGCCTGTGGCGAACGCTCTCGGCGGACTGGCAACGCTGGATGACATTATGACTTCCGATGGCATGATCGCGTTGGATGGTGTGGATGCCGCTAACAGTAGAAAGGTCACCGTCAGTGAATATGTGGAACAGTACTGCACGGATGAATTCAGAAAGTCCATGACTTCGGACTACAGCAAGATGAACCTCTACTGGACGACCCTCAAGGTGAATATTTGGGTGTATTCCAACACGGGCGTGTTTGCGGACCACTTCAGCTTTGAGTACAATCTTGACGATCCGGAATACGTGAACGAAGCGGGTCTCCTCAAGTTCTTCTTCGAGATGAAGCCTGACGAGAACGGCGACGTGAGGACGAAGGACGGACGCCTCTATGGCACTGGCGCCTATATCTTCAAGACGGATGTCAAGATGACTTCGAAGCTCCGTTGTGACCTTCCGACGAGACCGGACGAAGAGAACAAGGCGAACAAGAAGAGGAACGTCGTCATCAAGTCCAGCGACGAATTGCTGAAGGCGTTCGGCTACCGACGTCCTGTGAATAAATAAAGCATTAACTGTTGATAACTTTTTAATAAATCACCCCGGCTAGAGCCTGTCCTGAGCGGCAGAAGAACCTAGCCGGGGTCTTTTTTTGTCACTGCAAAAGTCGCAGTCACGCCCTTCTTGATGGGTCTTTTTCTTCGCATAATGGCAAATAATTCAAAGCCATTGACTGGAAAATAACCTCTAAATTTTAACCTCTACTCCCATATAATACGCCATGAAACGCTTTGTGTAAGCGGAAATCTTAAAATGTCCCTTTTTAGTACTCTTTTATTACTTTTTCGAAAAAAAAACCTTTTGATTTTTGAAGTCTCGTTACTATATTTATGAAGAGAATACCTGGATGTTTGGGGATAACTGTGGCAAATTGGATGCATACGATTTGCCGGAGCATAAGGAGCATAGAAAAAAATATGTGGTTAGGCAAATTAAGTCTTAAAGCAGCGGCCCTGGTTGTTGTGGGCGCTATTTCGTCAATGGCTCAGGGACTCGCTCCGTTGACGTTTGGTAATACAAGTACGGATGCCCAAAATTGGAATTATCTCATCAATTACAAAATGTGGGGCCAGACGGCAATTTCGTTTGGTAACAACAACAATTTCCCTAAAGCTGATGGCTGGGTGGGTTCTGCTACGGGTAATTTATCTGCTACAGGAAATGACGCTCAAATTGCTGGTGCCATTATCGTGGGTGGGAGTGCCAATAATGACAAAGGTATGACACTGACTACGGGCCCTATCCGCTATGGTGGCTCTATTTCAAATAGTGGAAAGGCTAGTGGCACCAAGTGCCAAGGGACAACCACTTCGGGCAGTTGCGCCGATGTTCCCCAGTATAGGGATATTCCGGTTCCTTACATGAGCGCTGGTGGTTGGCCTTCGAATTTGAGAGATCTTAATACGCCTGACCATGGAACTTATACGATCGATGTGCGAAGCGGATCTGCTGATTTGTATTTCAACAACATCAACTTTGGTCAGGAAAGCCGGTTGCTGGTCTTGATGCCTGCCGGTGGACGTATAACGCGTATTTTTGCGAAAAAATTCAATATCAGTCAAAACTCGACCCATCCGCAAATCGTGGTTCAATATGACGGAGAAAGTGGTCCTCGCTGTAATTTAGCTCCTGGTCAACAATCTAATAGCAAATATAATTGCAGTGGCGGTGATTATGAAGGCAACCTGGTTATCTATGTCGAACAAGGTTTTACCCTTCAAAATATTGACTATGCCCCATTTGTCGGTACTATCATAAGTGGAGGTACTCTTGAAGTTGTTTGCAACATGAGCTTTGCTGGGCAGCTTATAGCGAAAAACTTGAAAATGGGTAACGAAGTTAAAGGCGATGGTTTCAAGTTTGTTCCTCCTGAAGAAATTCCTGTGTTGGTTTTGAGCAACAAAAGCGCTACGTTCAAGGAAGACAATACTTGGCATACTATCAATATTGGTTTGGATAAAGCAGGTGAAGAAGTTGTCACGTTTAAGTACTGCTTTGAATTCAGGGATCCTCCTGTCAATGGTCAGTATGCAAGCAAGGATGATGTTGCTCCGAAAGATGCTTCTCATGCGTTCCCGATTTGCGGCACAGATAGCCCTGTTCAATTGACGATTCCTAAAGGTGATGTAACTCCTACCGCAAGTATCAACCTCAAGCCTCTAATCGATGGCCTTGTCGAAACAAGTACTAGCGGTGAAAAATTCTGGCTGGTCATTTCGGATCTTAAAGGCGCCAAACCTTCTACTGACAACTTTGATTCGCAGCATAACGGTTTCAACATTTACATCACGGATTCCGATGAACTGCCTTATGTCACGACTGCACTTGTCATCAATGTCAATGAAGACGAGAAGCATGCATTTACATCGACTGAGTTCAATTACAAGCATTCCACAAGAACGTTTGCTTCTGTGACTATCACAAGTCTCCCAGCCAAGGGTACTTTGACATTTAACGGTACTGCTATTTCGTCGGGTGCAAACATTGCTGTTGCCGATTTGGGTAAGCTCACTTATCAGGCCAAGGCCAATGAATTTGGCAATAGTTACACGACCTTCAAGTACAAAGTTGTCGGTTCCGGTACTGGAGACAACACCTCTGTTGAATACACGGCTACAGTGAATGTCGCTCCCGTCAATGACAAACCTTCTGTAGCAGATGCAAAGTTTACCGTGAATGAACAGGGTCACGCTGTAAGCGGTGGTCCGATTACGGTAACTGATGTTTCCAATGAAAATGACGTGGACACCTATACTTATACTTTGGATGCGACAAGCGCCGATTATTCGGCTTTCAACAGTGCGTTTGAAATTGTTCCGTCGGGTAAGGGCAAAACTGCAACGATTAAGGTGAAACAAGGTGCAGTCCTGGAATACAGCGTCAAGAAGGAATATGTCGTCCAGGCTACAGTGACAGATAATGCTTCTACAGAAAAATCAAAGATTGCTGGTCCGCTCACTTCTGACAAGTTTACGATTACGGTCAAAATCCAGAACGAAAATGACGACCCGGTTATTAGCAACCAGACTTTCACAATCCCGGAAAAGAATACGGATGGTAGCGATTGGCCGTCCGGAACGCTTGTGCCCAACGGTAACGTTGTCGCAACGGATGCCGACGGCGATGCCCTTACTTTTACCGTCACAACAACGGGCGTGCCGTTCGATTTCCAGAAGGGTACGAACAAGCTTATCGTGACTGACGGTAGCGCTTTGGATTTCGAGACGAAACCGACCTGGACATTCACGGTTAAAGTGGAAGATGGACAGGGTGGCGATGCTACGGCACAAATAACAGTGGACCTTGCTGATGTGGATGAACCGCCTCCTCCGCCCGTCGTGAAGAAGGAATATTCTGTTAAAGAAAATTCTGCCAAGGGTACTGTTGTCGGTACGTTCGAAGTATTTGATAACGACAAGATTGCCGGCGTTTTCGAAACGTTGACGTACTCGTTGACCGGCGATTTGACGGGTGCTGCGAATACGACCGCAACATCGATGGCCGACATCTTTGAACTTAAGGAAACAAACAATTCGGCAGGGACAAGAACGGTATCGATTCTTGTCAAAGACCAGGCTCTGCTCGATTACGAAGCCCTTTATAACGGCAGCAATGCCACGTACCCCGTGACCATTACGGTGACGGACACCAAGAGCCACTCCGTAACCGCAACGACAAAGATTGCCGTAGTCGATGTCAATGAAACGCTCACGGCTACTGGCGGAACGTTCTACTTAGAGGAACATCTACCGGTAGGAAGCCCTGTATGTGCTGAGTATGCTGATTTGGCCACTGGTGCCATATTCAAAGATTGCAAAACGCAAGCTCAGGTGGTTGGTTCTGACCTTGACATCTATACTCCTGCATTTAGCGATTTGAAGTTTACGATGTCATCTACAAAGAATACGGGCAGCTATGCTGCAAATGCCAAGAATTTTACCATAGGCCAGAAAGACGGTAAATTATACTCTAATGCAGAATTCGACCACGAAACGGGTCAGCCTACCTTCGAGTTCTACGTGAATGTTTCTGATGGTGAATTCTCTGTGGACGTTCTTGTTACTGTAAATATTAACAATATTAAAGAACCTGATATTATTTCGCATGTCGATGGTGCTGCCTCGATAAAGGAAAATTCCACTACAGGTACCAAAGTTGAAAATTTCAAGGAAAACGATGACGTTAAAAAGAGTATAGCGGACGCAAAACTTACTAAAGACATTGTATTTAAAGTTGACCAAACGGCTAGTTCCAATGCTATGGGCCTCTTCAATATCGGTGCCGAAAAAGGCATTATTTCTGTGAAGAATAAAGATGACCTTGACTTTGAAAATCTGTATCCAAATAACGTATTTGAAGTTGTCATTCTAGTCAACGGTAAGAAGGACGATGGTTACGAATTATCCGAGCCTATCAAGATTACAAGAAATATTCAAGTGGAGGATGTGAACGAAGCTCCCGTAATCAACAACGCTGCTCCGATTCAAGTGCCCGAAACGGCCACGAAGGCCGATGGTCCCATTGGTCATGTCGATGCCACAGACCCGGACTTCTGTTCGAAGGATCCTATGTATGCTTGCTCCAATGGTCTCCATCCGCAGGGCTTCAATAAGTTGACATACACTATCGAAGAAATTTACGAAGTGAACGGAAGCAAGGATTTCCCGTTTGAGATGGATCCTGGTACAGGTGCTATTTCCGTTATGGATACCAAAACGTTGAGTGCGACAAAGCAGGATACTTATAAATTCAAGGTAAAGGTCATGGATAATGCCGTTGGCTCTCCGTCTAGATACGATGAAGCGGATATTACAATCAAAGTTACGGATGTGAACCGTCCTTCTGAATTCAAGGTGCTTGCGGATCTTTACGAAATCGACGAAAATGTCGCTGTCAAGTCTCAGTTTAGCGATAAGATTATCGTCTATGACGAAGACAAGGCCGATATCGACGCATTGACTATTGACATTAAGGACAATGACGCCGGTACCGTTGCTGCAGAAGATCTTTTTGAAGTTGTTCAGCTCGGTAGTACCGATGCCAAACTCCAGACGACGTTTGTCATCCAGACAAAGAAGGATTTGGATTACGAAACTCTCTACAAGGCTACCGAAAAGGATGCCATCTTCGATGTCACCCTGACCATTAATGATGGCAGCGGTAAGCCGACGAGTAAGACAACCAAGATTCGTGTGAACGACGTGAACGAAAGGCCGGCGTTTGATAAGGATGCCTATGCCTTCATCGTAAATGAAAACGTGAAGACCGCATCGTCGCTCGGCGTTGCAAGTGCTAAGGATCCGGATATTTACAACGCAAGCTTTGGAACGCTGTATTACTCGCTTGAAGGGAGTGAGGCCGCCCAGTTTGATATCAATACAAGTACTGGCGAAATCTCTACCATCAATAACGCAAAACTCGATTACGAAACCAAATCTACCTATAAGTTCTATGCCGTCGTTACGGATAAGAAGCATACGGAGAAGGTCCCTGTGACGGTTACCGTGACGGACGAAAAGGAAGTTCCGAAATTCCCGGATAATCCGCCGTCTCTTGCTGTCGATGAAAACACCAAGAAGGGAACGACTGTCGGTGCTGTCGTTGCCACAGACGACGATTGCAAGGGCGATTATAGCAAGACTTGCAAGACTCCGACATATTCGCTTGACGAAACGGATATTGCCGCCGATGATTACAAGTCATTTACCATCGATAATGACGGAACCATCAAGGTTGCCGCTGATGATATCCTGAACTACGAAAAGAAGAATGAATACTCTGTTCGTGTCGTGGCTAAGGATGGTGACGATCCTACGCTTTCTAGCTACATCGACGTGGTCATCAAGATTAACGATGTGAACGATGCTCCTGTTTACGAAGAGAAGGAATACGTGTTCGAAATTCACGAGAATGCTCCGAAGGGTGAATTTGTCGGTACCGTTATCGCTAATGACGAAGATACCTGGAGCAAACTCACGTTCGTGCTTTCTGATGATCCCAATGGTTCCACCGGAGATGCCGCCACATTTGAAATTGATGAAAACGGCAGCATTTTCTTGGCCTCGAAGACCTTGAACTATGAAAAGAAAGATGTTTACAAGGTCATAGCCACGGCAACGGATAATGGTAAGGAATATGGTGCTAAGATTGGCCGAACCGACTTCAAGAATTATGAAGCAACGACAAAGGTGACAATCAAGATCATTGACGACCCGGATGTACCTGTCATTAAGGATGACGATAAGAAGGGATACGATGTTAATGAAAATACCGATCAGAAGCCTCTCAATGCCGAAATTGCTTGTTACGAATTGCAAGATGAGGATAAGGGACAGACGGCCACGATGCTTGGCTATATCAAGGATGATGGCAATACTAAGGACGCCGACCGCTTGTTTGACGCCAAGGTCGAAAAGAAGGGCGACGTTTACAAGCTTTGCCTCTTTGTGAAGGATCCGACCAAGATTAACTACGAAGAGATGATTCATTCTTACAGCATCATTGTTGGTGTGATGGATGAAGACAATCTCACTGCCGAAATTCCCAAGACCATCAATATCGTTGACGTGAATGAAATGCCGGTTATCTGGGGTAGCCTTACCTTCTCGTTCTACGAAGGAAAGGGCAAGGATTACGTCATTGGTAGGCTTGATCCTGAAGATATTGATACTTCCAAGGTATTTAGGGACAACGTGTTCAGCCCGGTGAGTGGCGATACGGCTCTGTTCACGATTACCGAAGATGGTAAAATCAAGACGAAACAGAACTTTGACTACGAAGATGCTGCCAACCATACGTTCGAGTTGAAGGTTGCTTTGTCTGATAGGGATTCCAAGAAGTATCCTGAACTTACGACGCAAACGATTGTTTCGATTACGCTTAAGAACATGCCGGAAGTTCCGGAAATCACAAGTACGGAATTCAGTGTCAAGGAAAATTCCGAAGGCGGAACTTCGATTGGCGTTATCGAAGCCAAGGACCCGGATGGCTCTGGCAAGCTTCTGTTCGAACTTTCCGATGATAATCCGTATGTGATTGTGACACCGGATGGTGAAATCAAGGTCAAGGACGGTGCCGAAATTGACTACGAAAAGATGCAGAAGTTTACCATCTCAGTAACGGTCAAGGATGAAGACGGCCTTGTTTCTGATGGCGATATCGTCATCAAGGTCATCGACGTGAACGAAGCTCCGAAGATTACTCCGCAGGAATTCATGTTCCCCGAAGATTCCAAGCCGGGTACCAAGAAGGGTCCTGTCGAAGCTAAGGATCCGGATACGAAGAATCCGAAGTTCAACGACTTGAAGTTCTATCCGGTTGACGAAAACGAGAAGTTCCAAGTCAATACGAATGGCGACATCGTCTTGAAGGGTGAACTCGATTACGAAAGCGATTCTGTCTATGTAATCAAGGTTCGCGTGACGGATGGTGAATTCTCCGATACGACTGACATCACGGTCAAGATCGGGAACGTCATTGAAAGATCCGAAGTCGAGATTACTCGTGTCGAAGCCGGTGACTCCGTCTATACCTATCCGGACAAGGATATCTTTACGAACCAGAAAGAAATCACTGTGGAATGGAAGCAGGATGGCAAGACCAAGTCTAGCGTCGAAACCTTGACGGAAGGCAAGAATGTCATTATCAAGAAATATAAGGATCCGAGCAAGGATGTCGAAGGTGCCGATACTGTAATCGTATACTTCAGCACGGCAACGCCTGAAGTGGATGTGTTCGCCTCCAAGACGAAGGTCGAAGCCGACAACATCTTTACCGTTGTGGAAACGGTCGATAAGCAAGACTCCACGATTTACGTGAATAAGGAAAATAAGGATGTTAAGGTTTCTGTGAAGGATTCCGTTTCGGATGTCAAGGAAACATATGATGTCGAAGTGGTCTTGGATACAGTCGCCGTTTCGGACAAGATTGTGAAGACCCTCATCGATGTTTCCAAGTCGCAGCCGTCGCTCGACAAGAATCCGAAGTCGGATGTGAAGAAGAAATCTCTGAACGAAGACAAGACGCAGGTCTCTTACGAAGAAACTGTGAACGGCAACAAGGTGACCATTTCTTACAATGTGGATGACAAGGGCGAAATCATCAAGTTGCCGGTCATTAACGAGAATGGTGAAAAGAAGATGACCGAGGTTATCGAAGTTTCTACCGTTGTCGAAGTGAAGGGCAAGAATGTGACTGTCTCTTACAAGGCCGATGCCGAAACGGGCAAGATTCTCTACGGCGACTCCGAAGGGAACCTGATGCTCGATGTTCCGAGCAGCTCTAGCGCTAAGAAGCCTACATCTTCCAGCTCGAGCAAGAAAGGTGATTCTTCGAGTTCTTCCAAGAAGGATGAATCCTCGACCGAACAGGGCGATGTTGATTTGAAGACTGGCGTGGGTGCATTCACCGTGACTTACGATGCTAACGGCGTCGAAGGCAACAAGGCGACTGTTTCTTACGTCATTGATGAAAAGGGCAAGATTGTCGCTAACGAAGAAGGCGATAGAGGCTTCCTCGTGACTTACACCTATACCAACAAGTATGGTAACTCTGGTGAAAAGTCTGTGTTCATGGTGCTTGACAAGACTAAACCGCTTGTCATCATCAATTCGCCATCCGACGGTGAAGTTGTCTATGCAAACTACGTCGATGTCGATTGGTGCATCGCTATCGATGGCGACAAGGACAACTGCGTCAAGCAGGATACCTTGAACTTCCAGAGCCTTGAAAACGGCGTACAGTCCATCAAGCGTATTTACCGCGATAAGGCTGGCAACGAATATGTTGCTGAAATCAGCGTCATGATGAAGAAGGCCAAGGATGTCAATGTCCATCTCGAAAAGCCGATGATTATCGTGGCGATTGACTCTGTCGATAAGTATTACTCCAGCAATCCTCCTGAAGAGGATCAGGCTTATGCGGTCACCATTCTGAATCCGACGACCCAGAAGGAAAAGGAAGTGGTCAAGGGCTTCAATGGTCATGATTCCAAGAAGGGCTCTGGCGATGAACCTTATCCGGGATATGATGGTCACCTTGGTCCGACAATCAAGATCGACATGAGATTGCCTATTGCAACGGCTGTTGGTGGCCTTGCGACCTTGGACGATATCATCGTTAACGACATGGTGCCTCTTGAAGAAGTCGATGCTGCCGACGCCAAGAAGGTCACGGTCAAGGAATATGTGAAGGAATACTGCTCCGAAGAATTCCAGGAAAGCCTGGGCAAGGACTACAGCAAGGCTACGCTCTATTCGACCACGGCTCATGTGACGCTTTGGTTCTACACGACTGGCGGTCAGTTCATTGACAAGTACAGTTTTGATTACAAGGTCGATGATCCGCAATATGTCGATAAGGCTGGTCTTGTGAAGCTCTTCTACGAAATGAAACCGGACGAAAATGGCGAACTGAGAGATTCTCGTGGTCGTCTCTACGGTACGGGTCCGTTTATCGTGAAGACGAAGGTCGAACTCCGTTCTAAGCTCCGTTGCACGGTTCCGCCGGTTGATGGCAAGAAGAAGTTCGGCGATGTGCTGAAGTCTAGCGACGAATTGCTGACTCGCTTCGGTTACCGCCGTCCGGTGCTGCACGGCAACGAAAGGCCTCTGTCCAAATCGAAGAAAGACTCCAAGAAAAAATCTTCGAAGAAGAAATAACGTTTGAACTGAATCCCGGTCGTTAGACCGGGATTTTTTTTTCAGGGTCCAGAGTCTCTCTAGGATAACGGGAATGCGTCAACCAATGACTCATGACCAACACCACACTTCCTACCGTCTACTTCCTACTGCCTACAGTCTACTGTCTACTAACCACTAACCACTAATCACTAATCACTAACCACTAACCACTAACCACTATACTATCTTTATGCAAAAAACGAGGTCATTCATGGGTATTGAAGAGCGTTCTACGCTTGTGTTTGCAAGCGGTGTCGGTAGAATCAAGGAAGAAAAGCCTAAGGCCGTGCGTCCGCAGGGCGATGGAGTCGTTCGAATAGCTTTGAAGCGCCTTGGCGGTGGTAAAATGGCGAGCATTGTCTCGGGCGTGCCGATGGACGAGGATGAACTGAAGGATTTGGCGCGATCTCTTAAGCAAAAGTGCGGTGTCGGCGGTTCCGTCAAGGATTTTTGCATCGAAATTCAGGGTGACAAGCGTAACATTCTCAAGGCCGAACTCGAAAAAAAAGGCTATGTGGTCAAGCTTGCCGGCGGTTAATGTGTTTTAGGTCAAGTCTAATATTTTTTTAGTTTTATTTCTTACAAAAAAGTTAAATTTCTCTATAGAAAATAAATAGAGAGGTCTTATGTTTAAGCATCTGTCTTTGCCTTGTTTTTTGTTAGCCCTGGTTGTTCCTTCCGCTGTTTTTGCGGCCCCCAAAGGTGAGAAGGTTGGGTCTATCCGTGGTGTTACTTTGCCTGCACTGAAAAGTTCTGGTAATTGCACACAAGATGCAAAATGGAACGAAGTGAAAATCGGCACGTTCCGTCAGCTGGATTGCTTCAAGACAGGTGATGGCGGTTCAGTAAACTTGGAACTGAAAGAAGACAACAGTACTTTTTCTATTGGCGAAAATTCTTTGGTCAGTATTGAAAATCTTGTCGAAAAGGACGAGAGCGGAGCCTTTAAGATTAAACTAGATATCCGCAAAGGGTATATGGGCTTTGGCGTCAAGAAGAACCGTGGTAACGAGGTGAACTTCAGCACGGGAACGGCTGCGGCTTCGATTCGTGGAACGGAAGGCGTCATTGGCAGTAACGACAAGTCGTTCTTTGCTGGGCTCAAGAACGGGGACCTCATGATCAAGCCTAACGGAAGTGATTCGCTTTCTATCGGTGGCGGTCAGACGGTGCTTGGCCGTGAAAAGTTTATTGTCCTCAATCTCAAGTCTTCGGGCGATTTGTCTTTCGCGAAAGTCTTGAACGAACTCCTTTCCGATACGACAATGTCCTTGGATGAATTGAAGGCTGCAGTGGAAAAGGCCGATGAAACATACCAGGCGGCTGTGCTTGCATCTAAAACGGCGCATGTCGCTTCGGGAATGGCTGCAGATGAAAAAGTCAAAGACGCTGTAAAACTGAAAGTTCCTCATATAAAGTATTCCTCTTACGATTCCCTGCGTTGTTTCGCGAATGTTTCTGTATCGGGCTTACAGAAAGGCGTGAAAACACGTTTGTCTGCAACGTTGGATGGATCCCCGATTTCGGAAATGTCCGTAAAGCGCGACATGCCGAAACGTGTGGCCTTGCGTAGCGGTATCCATGAATATGAATTTGTTGTCGAGAATGAAGCTGGACGCAACAGCGTCAAGAAAACTTTGGGCTGCTATCCGATGAAGCCGTTCTCGGTGAAGGTGTTCGGCAACAAGAATGTGCGTTTGCAGATTCCGCCTGCGCCACCGGAAACTGAAAATGTGATTATGCAGACTTTGCAGTTCCAAATTCGCGTGCCGGAAAACGACCCGATTGTTTTGAACAAAGTTACTGTCCGTCAGAATGGCAAGGTGCTTTTGCAGGAACGTCTTTCGCAAATTCAGAACTTAGATTACCAGATTCCTGTGGAACTGAAGAGGGGTATCAAGAATCGCTTTGATATTGAGGTTGTTCACAAGAGTGGTTATGTTGTTAAAACCAGCAAGGTTTATGAGGTTGGGAAATGATATTTAGAGGACTCGCTCTAGCTTCTATTTTGGTGGCGCCGGCTTTGGCCCAGTCCGATTCTGCATGGTCTGTCAATGGTTCTGTAAATGCTGAATTTGGCTATCATTCTGTTGTTACGAAAAAGAATGAGACTTATGATATTTTCGTGAATGGCAACGATACAATCCAGCCTGGGAAAAAGTACAGAAACTATTTCCAGGTTCCTGGAATTTTTGGTGCTTGGAATGCTTTTGTCGTAGCGGAATCCCCAACGGGACAGAAAATCCAGTTTACGATAGATGCCTCTAGCGATAACTGGAACCGCTTTGATCCTAAGTTTGTACAGGCTCTGTACGAAGACCGCTTCCAGAAGGTTATTCTTGGCGACATGACCATCACGGGGGGAGACCTGTACTTGTCGAGCATCGACTTGCTGGGTTTAAGCTATGACTTGAATTTAAATTTGAACCATGACCCGAGCCCCATGTTTGTTCTGAGCGTGTTCGGCGGTGAAGCCTCTGCTCCGAAGTTGCCGGGCGAAAAAGATCCGGACCAGTACAACATGTATATTGGTCTTGACGAAGTCGAAGCGCAGAAGATGGCCTTGGGTGGAAAGGTTCTTTGGAATGCCTCAAAAACGTTCAACGCCACGCTTGGATTTATAGGCAGCAAGGATTATCTGGAAGACCCGTATTTGCGCGATGGAACGTCCAAAAACGTCAATCTCTCGAACCCGATGTTTTCTTCGAGGACTTTCTTTGGAGAATTCGGCGGCGAGGTCCTGGGGGGCCGCGGAACGTATAACTTCCAGCTTGGTTTTGGTGGCGCCGATACGGTAAACGTCGTTGCGCACCGTGCCGTGAATGCTGTCTTTGAAGAAGCCGGTCTTGACGTGTCGAATTTTGCGCAGCTCCGTCGCCTGATGAACAATTCATCGCTTGTAAATCGCATGAGCCGTGATGAACTGGAACTTATTTTTGGTGACAATACGGACATGTCGGTTGACGAGATGCGTAGTGAACTGAAGAATATTTTGAAACAGGCGAGTGATGCTTTGAAAAAGCATCATGATCAAAGTAATGACGACCCGACCGACTGGACCGCACAGAATCTTGCGTTGGCAGGTTCTTACAACTGGAAGAAAAATTCGACGACAATCGATGCGTATTTCCGTTTTGTAGGCCGCAATTATTACAGTGCGGGCTCTCCGGACATGTTGCAGAATTCCCGCCAATTGGGTGCCAAGTTGGAGCAAAAGATATCGGACCCTTGGCTGTTGAATGTGGGCTACGAATTGAACATCGAAAATGCTTCGGGCAGCGGAGATGCTTATAACGTCATTGGCTTTGCCGAGGGTTCCAAGCTCGGCCTTGTACCGGGAGCCGACGATGACTGGCTTAAGAAACATGAACAGGACCCGTCCAGAACGCTTTACATTCATGATTTCGATTTGAAGAGCAAGTTCAAGGTGCGCGATTCCGTGGAACTTGTGGCCCGCTATGCGCTCAATTACCGCACGCGCAGTACGTCCCAGAGACTTCACGGGAATTACTTCGTTTCGTCGGGAATTTATTCGGATTCCTGGTTCGCGAAGCAAAAAGGCAAGAGTTCCATCGAGGTGGAAACGGAGGACGGCTCTATCGAGATTGACTCTGCGCGTTGGGCAAAGTATGCCGCCCTGCAGAAAGAAGAATATTTGGCGACTCAGTTTGACGAGCGCTTGATGAAGCATACGTTTGAGCTGGGTGCCACGTTCAGGCTTCCGAAGAATGTTTTGAAAGTCGGTGGCGTATGGACTTTCCGCACGGATCTTTCGAAGTTCAATCAAGATGACTTGCTGGATGGTTTTGATTTTTCTGACGAAACTTATGGAATTTTGGGTTATCGCTTCCATGGGAGCGACTACTTTGAAATGCGTTATCCGTTGTCGTTGACGACGAAACTCGACCGTTTGCAAAATACGGTTTCTGTTACGCCTAGGTACAGGTCGTATAACCGCAACGACATGAGCGAGTTTGAGTGGAACCTCATGGAAAATGCGTCCGTCCAGTTGAATCCGGGATTCTTGGATCTTCTGCTGCACGCAAATGTGCGCCAGAACTTTATGAGCCGCGAAGAAGATGGCCATAATGTCGATGAAATGGAAATGGATTTGGATTTCTCTCTGGGGCTCAAGTTCCAGTTGACGGAAAAACTCAGTACCGAATGGACGTTTGGTGCGTTCATCAACCACCGTCCGGACAACGAATCCGAAGATTACAGGGACCTCTACGGAATGGTGTCTCTGAATTTCGATTTCTAGTATGCATATTGGTTGCCATCTGTCTTCTGCTGGCGGCTTTTTGGCGATGGGCGAGACCGCCCTCTCCATTGGAGCCGATACATTCCAGTTCTTTACGCGAAACCCGCGTGGCGGTGCCGCCAAGCCGTTCGACAAGGCGGATGCGGACGCTTTGAATGCGTTGATGGACGCAAACGGCTTCGCTCCGATACTTGCGCACGCTCCCTATACGTTGAATGCTTGTGCTGCGGACCCGTCGCTTAGACAGTACGCCCAGGACGTGATGAAGGACGACTTGTTCCGCATGGATCATTTCCCGCATGCGATGTACAATTTCCATCCCGGTAGCCATGTGAAACAGGGCGTCGAGGTGGGAATCGAACTCATCTCGTTGCATTTGAACAAGATCTTGCATAAGGGCCTCAAGACGAAGGTGCTTTTGGAAACGATGGCGGGGAAGGGGAGCGAGGTTGGCCGGACGTTTGAAGAACTGCGTGCGATTCTGGATCGTGTGGAACTCAGCGAAAAACTTGGCGTTTGTCTGGACACTTGCCATGTTTTTGATGGCGGCTACGATATCGTAAATCATCTGGACGATGTGCTCGAGGAGTTCGACAAGGTGATAGGCCTCAAGCGTTTGTGCGCAATTCACTTGAACGACAGCAAGAACCCCTTTGCAAGCCACAAGGACCGACATGAGGTCATTGGAGGTGGTTTCATCGGCTTGGAGGCGCTCGTAAACGTCGTGAACCACCCGGCGCTGAAGGGGTTGCCCTTCTACCTGGAAACGCCAAATGAATTGCCTGGATATGCCGCAGAAATATCCCTGATGCGCAGTCGTGAACGTTGACGGAAATTGCGAAAAAATTTGAGTTTTTTTGCCATGGACCCTTGACGGAATTTTGTTATTATCTATATTTGAGCGCGTCGGTTGGAATCTCTTTTGGGATTTTTGAATTGACAAACGATGCTTCATAGCTCAGTTGGTAGAGCCCGCGACTGTTAATCGCGTTGTCCTTGGTTCGAGTCCAAGTGAAGCAGCTCAAAACCCTCGGTCTTTTGACCGGGGGTTTTGTGTTCTTACTGCTATGGACGGTCGTAAATGCCGGACGCTGCGAGAATTGTAATGGTGGTGGGGATTAGTTGGTAGAACTTAGTAGGAAGTAGACAGTAGGAAGTAGGCGGTGAACGTCATCCAAGAGAGGCGAAGCCGTCCTGGAGCGCAGCGATAGGATAGAATCCAGTGAAAATATGGGGTATGTCGGCTAAGGTTGGTGCACTTCGGCAGGCTCAGTGACCTTTTGTTGAACCATGGGCTATGGGGTATGAGGTATGGGATCGGGCTCCGCCCTTTGGGGAATCTAGTGAAGTTGTTTATAGAAAAATGTGAACAACGTCTCGTTTGGTGGAATAAAGTTGCTGTCGATTCAGTTGTACAATACTCCTACAGCAACCACAACGCCATAAATCAGTATATATTTAGGATATCGGGAGGCCATCATGCAAAAAAAAGGAATCTGCTCTTTTATAGGAATTTCAGCATTCCTCCTAGCCTCC
>CADCDO010000012.1 GCA_902800345.1 Fibrobacter succinogenes | reverse complement strand
GGAGGCCATCATGCAAAAAAAAGGAATCTGCTCTTTTATAGGAATTTCAGCATTCCTCCTAGCCTCCTGCGGCGAGGAGAATCCGGCTGTTTTCCCCATGGATAGCACTGCAAGCGAAGCAACATCGTCAAGCATTCAAAATGCCGAAAATTCTTCCAGTTCGCTTGCAACAAGTACATTATCTTCTTCAGAACAAACGGAGTCCTCTTCACAAATAATACTTTCAAGTTCTTTGACGGTAGAGCAATCCTCTTCATCTGTTGATGCTATATCCAGCAATTCAAATCTTAGTTCTTCAGTCATTGGCCCTGTGTCTTTTGGCGAGATGACGGACGAACGCGACGGACAGGTTTACAAGACCGTGAAAATAGGCACGCAGACCTGGATGGCCGAGAACCTGAATTACGCCTATCCACATAAAGGTCGCAGAACAGATTCCATAAGCTGGTGTTACAACAATGTGTCAGATAATTGTGCAAAATACGGCAGGCTCTATACGTGGGAGGCCGCAATGGATTGTCATACGCAGTTTGGCGACGACTATGAGAAATGCAGAAGATTTCATGGAAATGCAATGAACAATTCTCTAGATCGCAATAACTACAAATACAAGGGTCTTTGTCCTGAAAATTGGCCCATCCCTTCAGGTAATGAATGGGATACTCTGCTAAGCACTGCTACAATAACCGATCTAAAATCAACAAGCGGATGGAGCAACGAAGATAATGGTACAAATATTTTCAGGTTCAGTTTATTACCTGCAGGAATATACGAAAGAGAAGCGGAGATAGAAGAAGGGTTTTGGTCTGACGATGGTGCAATTACATGTTTTTGGACTCCAGGACAAGTTCAATTTAAACTTGATGACCCAGGAAATTTCGATAACCCATTAGCTTACTGTTTTTATGATGATAAAAAATCACTTGATGATATCTTCTTTTATACATCTGCTCTATCAGTCCGTTGCGTAAAGGATGCAGAAACTTCAAAGTAAGGTTTCAAAGGGTATAAAAAATGCCTGCAATGGTTGCGGGATAAGACGTACCATGCAGGCGTGGTTATTGTATTATCTGCTGACTGGCGACCAGCGTTTCTTGAAGCGGGGCTCGTCGATGATTTTGCCCCAGATGAACCCTCGTCGGACGCTTTCCTTGCTTATCGAACGTACGGTGCGTTTGGCGAGTGAGTCTGCCATTTCGGCTGGATCGCCGGCGTAACCGTTTTCGAAGTCGCTTTGGAGCGCTGCCGCTGAGGCTTCTTCGCGGGCTTTGCGGGCACGTTCTTCTAGAATTTTCAGCTGGCTTTGCTTGTCGCTTGCTGTCGGGCTTTGTGCTGATTCGTGCGCAGGGGTGGGGATGTCCGCCGCCTTCTCTGCTGCCATTTGCATAGCCCTTTCGCGCGATAGCAAGTTGTTGAGTTCGTCTATGTCTTGTACGAGAACGTCGTATTCACCGTCTCCCATGTCGCGGCCGATAACACGGTATTGCTGGAGTTCGTTCAGCATTGCGATGGCGGTGCCTTCGGACATGTCGAATTCATCCATCAGGTATTCGACATCGACTACGTCTAGCTGAACGATATTTTCGGCAACCTCTCGCAAAGTCACGTTATCGCCATAACTGTGCTTGCTTTCGGGAACCGGAGGCGGCATCGGGGATTCCATCGTTCCCTGTGATGCTTCGCGCTGGGCTTCTTCGAACTGCTTGATGTACTCTTGCAGTTTGCGGGCGACAAACGGCCTGGGCGGGGGAGTGGCTTGATCGTCTGCACGTTCATCGAAATCTTCGTCATTCTGTTCTTCTTCGAACTCTTGCGTTGAATCGGTCGTTGGAGCTTGATGTTGTTGCTGCTCGGCCTTTTTCTTCGCATTCGCCCGCTTGACTAGCGCATCGATGACGACAATCGCGAGAATTATGAGTAATTGTTCCATTTAGGCTCCTTCGCTGTTAATTTCTGCTCTGCGTTTTTGTAAATCCAGCCTCTTTTTTAGATTCCTTTCGTGCCTCTTGTCCCGGCTGACGTAGGGTTTCTTTTCTGGTTTTGCATGCTTCGCTTTAACAGCTTTTGGGGGAACTGTTGGATTCTTATATGTTGGCGATGTTGCGTCTTTTATGCAGGATGCAACTTTCTCGAAGCCTTCGCAAATGACTCCTTGAACCATCGCCCCTGCAGTTTCAATCAGCATTTCAGCAACAAATTCGCCAATCATATTTTACTTGCTTGCTTCCGGTGCAGAACCGATTTCTTTACGCATTTGCGTGTCGGCTTCGATGTTCTTGAGGTTGTAGTAGTCCATCACGCCGAGCTTGCCTTCGCGCAGTGCTGATGCCATGGCCATCGGAATCTGTGCTTCGGCTTCCACGAGCTTAGCCTTCATTTCCATCACCTTGGCCTTCATTTCTTGTTCGGCTGCAAATGCCATGGCGCGGCGTTCTTCTGCCTTGGCCTGTGCAATCTTCTTGTCGGCTTCGGCACGGTCGGTTTCGAGGATAGCACCGATGTTCTGGCCCACGTCCACGTCTGCAATGTCGATGGAAAGGATTTCGAATGCGGTACCGGCATCGAGACCGGAAGCGAGCACCTTCTTGGAAATCATGTTCGGGTTTTCAAGCACTTCCTTATGGCTCTGTGCAGAACCGATGGAAGACACGATGCCTTCGCCAACACGGGCGACAACAGTTTCTTCGCCGGCGCCACCGACGAGTTTCTGGATGCTGGCGCGCACGGTGATACGGGTAATGGCGTGGAGCTGGATACCGTCGAGGGCCACGGCGGAAACCTTCGGGGTCTCGATGACTTTCGGGTTCACGGACATCTGTACGGCTTCGAGCACGTTACGGCCGGCGAGGTCGATTGCTGCGGCTTCCTTGAAGTCGAGCTTGATGTTTGCCTTGTTGGCGGCGATGAGCGCCTGGATGACGCGGAGCACGTTACCGCGGGAGAGGTAGTGGGCTTCGAGGAGGTTCGTGTCGACCGGAAGGCCTGCCTTGCAGCTCAAGATGCGTGCTTCGACAATGACCTGAGGCGGTACTTTACGCAAGCGCATACCGATGAGCTGGAAAATGCTCACGTTTGCCTTGGAGAACAAGGCCTGAAGCCAAAGGCTAAAGAACTTGCCGATGAAGGCGAGCAGGATGATGACGACGATAGCGGCAATAATTATGCCAATGATGATGAGATTATCCATGGTTTTCTCCAAGTTATTTGTTTTTTTTTGTTAAATCTTTTTTAGTGAATAAATTCCTAAATCACTGGATCCTATCGGTCGCATGCGCTCCCTCCAGGATGACGATTTCAATTCCTCATTTTTAATTATCTAGAACCACCCATATATGTCCTTCTTGCACGGATTCGACTTTGACTTTCTGGCCGGCTTCGATGATTTCTCCGTGAGTTTGTACGTCAAAAAGTTTTGTACTGCCGTCGGACATGGTAAAGCTAGCCTGGCCTACGGGGCGCAGGAACGTCTTTGCGGTTCCGATGGTTCCAATGGCGATTTCTTGGACATTTTCGGTCGGGGAGACCGCGGTTTCCATGTCGGTCTTGAGCATGGGCGTCCATCCTTCGGGTAAAAGAGGAATCAAATACTTGCTGGCCGCAATCGGGATGATGAGCGCTATGGCGGCACTGCTCAGAACGAATAATAGCCCGAATAGCCAGGGAGTCGCGTCAAAGGTCGTTTCGACTGCTTCGGGAACGTATTCGGGGATGTTCGCGGTATCAAAACTCATGATGAGAGCGGCTATCATGCAGATGATTCCGCCGACGCCGAACAGGAACGTGCCCGGCATGACGAATATTTCAACTAAGAATAAAATAACTCCCGCTACTAACAAAATAGCCGGGAAGTATCCATCGAGCTGCGGCGCAAACTGCCCGAAGAAGACGATGCCAATGAGGATGATGCCGATGATTCCGAACATCCCGAAGCCGGGCGTCTTGAATTCGATGTAGAGTGCTCCGAACCCGAGAATCAGGAGAAGTCCCGAGATGGCGGCGATGGCGCTTGCAATTTTTTCGCCGGTGTTCGTTTCGATTTCGCTCTTGCGTTCGATGGCAAGCTTGGTCTCAAAGTCTTCGCGGCTCTTGAACGTTCCCTTGGAAAATCCGAGTTCTTCGGCTTCCTGGTCGGTCATGGTCAAGAGTTCGCCTTCCTTGACGAGTATCTTGGGAGAGCCCCAGAACTTCTTTTCGGTGCTGTCGAGTACGGCGAATTTTTTGCTTTCGATGATAAGCGTTGTGTCGCGCTGTGTCGGCGTTCCTTTGTCGAGTGTGGCGGTGAGTTCGAAAACTTCGAGTTCCGGCGTCACGAACGAAGATGCCAGGAGTTCGGGGTAGCCGTTGCGTTGGGCCAGGTTTCTGAATTTCGCACGGAGGGGCGACTGGATTTTTTCGCCGACGATTTCCGGGGTTCCGTTGCTCCCCTGCACGATCGGGGCGCAGTCGCCGATAGTCGTCGCTTCGAGCATGTAGAGTTTTTTGCAGGCGAGCGCGATGAGCGAGCCTGCGCTGATGGCCTTCTTTTTCACGAGGGCGATTGTTTCGGGTCCCTTGACGGCCATGATGGTATCGACGAGGTCGAACGCCGCGTCGAGGCGACCCCCGAACGTGTTGATTTCGAAGACGATGTAGTCCGGCTTCTTGTTGAGCGCTTCCCCGATGGCGCGGGCGCAGAATTCGTACATGGCGGGATCGACATCCCCTTCCAGTTTAATCCAGACGGCCTGTTTCTTTTGAACTTTGACGCTGTCGCTTTTGATGCTTGTACTCTGGTCATTCCCGGTTAGACTGGAAATTTCCTTTACAGCGGAAACTTTTGCGGTTTCGTCGACGGCTGTTGTGCCGGCGAATGTAGATGTGGCTAAAAAAGCCCAAAAGAGAAAAATTTTTGTTAATAATTTCATATTGTGAATGTATAAAGATTTGAATTGTTTTGGATGCTCTTTTGTGAAAAAAAACACGATTATGGAGAATTGCCAATCAAATCATTAATATTTTCTTTTTTTCTCCCCAAATCGATGGTGTAAAATGTATAATATATCCATAAATATTACAAAAATATTATGGACAATAATTTCTTTAAACGGAACTTGATTGTTTCCCTTCTTCTCGTCGTTTTTTTGTTCGTTGTAACAAATGTCTCTTTTTTGTACATCAACAGGAAGGCCATCGACGATAGCTGGGATTCTCTCGACGAAGTTGCTTACGCTTCGGAGGCAAAGATTGGTTTTTTGGGCCGCTCCCTTTTGAGTGCCTTGACCAACATTTCTACAGTGGTGGGGATGGAGGACGATCTCCTTTCCGAAGGCATGGTACGCTTGATTCGCAGTTCGCGTATAGGGCCTCTGATTTCGACCGCACGCCTGTATTTGCCCGATGGTCATATAATTACGGATCAAGGTGTCTTTTTCGATTCTTCGTACGTCCAGCATTACAACAAGATTTTTTCGCCGAAGCCCTACGTTTCCAAGGTGGATAGTGATATTATCCGTTCCGAAAATGTGGTGTTTGAACAATTTATGCCCGTCCGCCGGAGAGGTGAAGTGGTCGCCATGTTATCGGCTGTTTCTGAACTCAAACCGCTATATGGTTACGTGGCGACAAACGCGTTTAAGGGGAAGACGGCGTTAGTCCTTGTCGATCGGAGGGATGGTTCTTTTGTCGTCGAGAAAACGAAAAAATGGAAAAATTTCAATGAACTTGTCCTTACGCTGAATCCCAAGGGTGGGTATTCGCTAGATGAATGGGCTACCAAAGTGATGAAGGGCGAGAGCGCTCATTTGGCTTATAACGAAAAATCGTCGAGTGAATCCAAGCTTATGGTTTCTCTACCTTTGTTTGGAGGCTACTGGTCGCTGATTTTGTATGTCAACGAGAATATAGTCTTTACCCGTGTGGACAAAATCCGTCGATTCTACATCTGTATTTCGGCGCTTGAATTGCTAGTGATTCTGCTGTACCTTATTCGAATGGTGTGGAACGCCCGGCGAATGGCTGAAGCGGAAAGCAGTGAATATTCCGAAATTGCGGATGCTCTCAGCGGAACCTATGAATGCATTTTCTATGTGAATGTCCTAGATGACACGTTCGATGTGTTCCATGCCGATACGTTGTTGAATAAGTTGCACGAAAAGGTGACCGGTCGGGATTTCTTCTTTGATTCCATTACCAGTTTGCGCCGCAACTTGTATGCCGACGATCTTGAAGTGGTCATGCACTTTATGGAGAAGGGCTCGTTCCTCAAACGCCTTGAAGATAATGCCAGTGCGGCCGTCGAGTTCCGGCTTATGATTGATGGCGTGCCGCAATTTTATAGAATGAAGGCCACGAAGTCCAGCAAGGACGAAAACCATGTCATCGTGGCTGTGGAAAATATCGATTCCGAAGTGACAAAGGCTATTGCACAGCGTCAGGAAATGGACCGCAACAATAGGGTGATTGAATCGCTTGCATCGGACTTCGATTTTGTGAACTATGTCACTTTGGGCGATGATGCTTCGAAGGATGTCGTGGTGACGTACCGTGCAAGTTCAGTACTCTTGAAGGCGATTCCCGGATGGTCTTCTGAAAAACTGTTTTACAAACGAATGGACTTGTTGCTGAAGTACTTGGTGTGCGATTCAGACAAGTTCTATTTTGTTGAACAGACGAACAGGGATAAGATTGTCGAAAACTTGAAATCCGAATCCATCCTGCATGTCAATTTCAAGATAAAACTGGATGGCAAAGAAGTCTGTTATCAGATGAAGATCATTGCCGACAAGGACAACTTGGGCAATCTCAAGGGACTCGTTTTTGGTCTGCACAGTGTCGATGAAGAAATCAAGAAACAGATGGAAATTCAGGCGAACCTGAAGCGGAACCTTGAAATCATCGATATCCTTTCGGAAGATTACTCGTCTTTGTTCTTCTTTAATTTCGAAGACGGCTCGAGTGGCGTGATTTCCGTTGGCAAGGATATCAAGGATTCGATAAGCAGTTTGTTAAAATCATGCGAAAAGCTGGAGGACGTTTTCAAGGGATTTGTTTTGGCCCAGGCACATCCCGATGACAGGAAAATGCTCTTGGGACTTGCGTCAAGAGGGTATGTCGCAAGGCAGCTTCTGCACAAGAAACGCTTTTCGGTGGTGTTTAGGCACCTTTACGGAAACGAGTACAAATATACGCGTCTCGTATTTGCGAAGGCGGAAGCCGTTGATGAACCGGCGAAACTTGTCGCCGTGGGCTTTGTGGAAGTTGATGCCCAGTACAGGGCCGAAACAGAACATCAGGAAAATATTGAACGCATCATGAGTTTGTCCGATCAGTTCGAGACAATTTACGATGTCAATATCGATACGGGATTGTTTAGCGTATCGAAAAAGGGTGGAAAGTTTAGCGATGTGGCCAACGATGGCGACGGAGCGGACTTCTTTATAAGCGGTGAACAGAAAACTTTGAAAGTTGTTTTCAAGGACGACCAGGAAAAAGTCATCAAGTTCATGAAACGGGAAAAAGTCCTTGAACGTTTGCAGCATGAAAACTCGTTCTTCCTGGATTTTCGCTTTATGCTTTCGGGAAAGCCTGTGTGGTATCGTATGAAGGTGACGAAGATGGGGGACTGGACAAAGGCTCACCGCATGTTGGTCGGCATATTCAATAACGATGTCGTCTATCGCAAGGAAATGGAACAGCAGGTAGCCCTTGAACAGGCGCTTGAAATGGCGAAATCCGCATCGCGGGCGAAGACAATGTTCCTCAACAACATGAGCCATGATATCCGCACGCCGATGAACGCCATTATTGGCTATACGGAACTTGCATCGATGCATATTGGCAACAAGGAACAGGTCAGGAACTTCCTTGGAAAAATTGAACTTTCGTCGAACCATCTTTTGTCGTTAATAAACGATGTGCTGGACATGAGCCGCATCGAATCGGGCAAGCTGAGCTTGAACGAAAAGCCGGAGCATCTACCGGAAGTTATCCATACGCTCAAGGATATTGTCCAGGCGGATATCAATGCGAAAAAATTGCGGTTCTTCGCCAACAGCATCGGAGTTTATAACGAAGATGTTGTCTGTGACCGGCTGCGCTTGAACCAGGTGCTGTTGAACGTTATTTCGAATGCTGTCAAATATACCCCGACTGGTGGGTCCATCTGGTTTTCCGTGGAGCAGAAAAGGGATCGTGTTTCGGAATACGGAACCTACGAGTTTAGAATCAAGGATTCGGGCATTGGCATGAGCGAGGACTTTTTGCCGAAAATTTATGATGCCTTTACGAGGGTGAATTCATCGACTGTTTCCGGTATCCAGGGAACGGGACTTGGCATGGCGATTACGAAGAATATCGTCGATATGATGGCCGGAGAAATCGACGTCAAGAGCAAGGAGAATGAAGGTACAGAAGTTATCCTGAAATTCAGGTTCAAGATTGTGGAAAAAGATCAGAACTGGGGTGATGTCGAGGGGCTTCAGGGTAAAAAAATTCTTGTGATTGATGACGATGACGAGACGTGCAAGAGCGTTCCTGGAGTGTTCCAAAGTCTAGGAATCGTGACCGATTGTTGCCATTCCGGCGCGGAAGCCTTGAAAAAAGTGGTGGATGCCAAGGCGAAAGGCTTTAAATACGATGCGTTCCTCGTGGATTGGCGTATGCCGGACATGGACGGCATGAAGACGACGAAGCTGCTCCGTGAAAAACTCGGTGATGACATTCTGGTGATTGTCATGTCGGCATATGAATGGTCGGATATTGAGGATCAGGCCGTTCAAGTCGGGGTCCATAACTTTATTGGTAAACCGTTGTTCCTTTCGAATGCGGTAAATACTTTGCAACAATGCTTTGGCTTGGCTCATGTGGATATGCCGGTGTCCGACAAGAAGGTGGATTTTGAAGGCAAGAAGGTACTGCTTGTCGATGACAATGAACTGAATCGTGAAATAGCCCAGGAAATCCTTGAGGATTGCGGCGTCGTGGTGACTACGCTTTGCGATGGCAAGAAGGCGGTGGAGTATATGGAAAAAGCTTCGCCAGACGATTGCAATCTTATCTTTATGGATGTCCAGATGCCGATTATGGATGGCTACGAGGCGACAAGGCGTATCCGCAAGCTCGATAACAAGCATGCTGCAGATATTCCGATTATCGCAATGACCGCGAACGCTTTTGCCGATGACCAGCAGGCCGCATTGAACGCCGGCATGAACGAGCATGTGGCAAAGCCCGTAAATGTCAATAAGATAAGGGATGTGCTGTCGAGATTTTTGTAGGGCTTTGAGGTATGAGCACGGAGCTAAAGCTCCTTTGGGCTCGCTTCGCTTTGAGCTATGAGCATTTTTGCTCAAAGCGTAGCGACCTCAGAGCGAGTTTACGAGCGACCCCATAGCCCATACCCCTTTTTCCCGTATTTTCTGACCACTAACCACTAACCACTAACCACTATTTTTCTATATATGCTCTCAAATTGCATTTTTGCCTGGGTCCTGTGACCAGATTCGCCAATTCCACTGGTGCTAGAGCAGTAAACTCGGACAAAAACATGTAATGAAACAAACAAACAAAAAAAGGAATGGCTACAATGGCTACTATCACAAAAGAAAAGGCTGCAGAACTCACCGCTAAGTTTGGTGCTAACGAAAAGGACACAGGTAACGTCCGCGTTCAGATCGCAATCCTCACGGAAAAGATCAAGAACCTCACCGAACACATCAAGACCAACAAGAAGGATTTCCACTCTCTCCGCGGTCTGTCTATGATGGTTGCAAAGCGCAAGAACCTTCTCAAGTACTACGGCGAAAAGGACATTATCGCCCAGCGTGCTTTGATCAAGGAACTCGGTCTCCGCGGCTAATTCTCTGATTGGAGATTTTTTATGTCAACAGAAGCTTATCAAGCTAAATACGGCAAGATGCTGGACCCGAAGGAAGTGTTTGTAAACCTTCCGGACGGTCGTGTTATTACGTTTGAAACTGGCCGTATCGCAAAGCAGGCACGTGGTTCTGCTGTCGCCAAGATGGGGGACGCGTTTGTCCTTTCTACCGTTTGCTACGGTGAAGAAAAGGATGGTGACTTCTTCCCGACAGTTGAATATCGCGAAAAGTCTTATGCTGCCGGACGCCTGCCTGGTGGCTATAGCAAGCGCGAACCGGGTCGTCCGAGCGATGAAGAAATTCTTTCTGCTCGTATTATCGACCGTCCGATTCGTCCGATGTTCCCGGAAAACTTCACTCGTGAAGTCCAGGTCATCGTTCAGGTTCTTTCTTCCGACAAGAAGTTCGCTCCGGACGTTCTTGGCGTGAGCGCCGCATCTCTTTCCATCGGTCTTTCTGAACTCCCGTTCGAACAGCAGGTGGCTGCCGTTCGCGTGGCCGTGGTCGATGGCCAGAACATCGTGATGCCGACTTACGACCAGGTTGCCGTGGCCGATCTAGACCTCGTGGTCGCCGGTACGGAAGACTCCGTGTGCATGGTCGAAGGTGGTGCTTACGAAGTGTCCGAAGACACGATGATTGGCGCTATCCTCGCCGGTCACGAAGTGATTAAGGAAATGTGCAAGGCACAGCAGCAGCTCGTTGAACGCTGCTCCAAGCCGAAGATGGAACTCAAGCCGAAGTTTGTCGGTGAAGAACACGACAAGCTCGTCGCTACGGTCAAGGAAGTTGTCTGGGACGAACTGAACAAGGACGTCCACTCCAACATGGTGAAGACGGACTTCTATCCGGCTATGGCGGACCTCTGTGCCAAGATGCTCGAAGACGAACGTATTCTCGCTATCGTCGGTAAGGACGAAGCACAGGATGCAGCCCTCGTTGCTGACGCAAAGGCCATCTTTAGCGACCTCGAACGCACTGCAATGCGCGAAATGATTTTGAACGAAGACGTGCGTCTCGACGGCCGTAAGACGACCGAAGTCCGTCCGATCGAAATCGAAATGGGCGTGCTCCCGCGTGCTCACGGTTCTGCAATCTTCCAGCGCGGCGAAACCCAGGGTCTCGTCATTTGTACGCTTGGAACAAAGGCTGACGAACAACGTTTCGAAAGCATGCAGGGCGAAGGCTCCAAGAGCTACATGCTCCACTACAACTTCCCGCCGTTCTCCGTCGGTGAATGCAAGAAGCTCGGTCTCTCTCGCCGTGAAATCGGTCACGGTCACTTGGCCGAACGTTCCCTCGCTGCAGTTCTTCCGCTCCCGGAAGACTTCCCGTACACGATCCGCGTGGTTTCCGAAATCATGGAATCCAACGGTTCTTCTTCCATGGCCTCTGTTTGCGGTGGCTGCCTCAGCTTGATGGACGCTGGCGTTCCTATCAAGGCTCCGGTTGCAGGTATCGCCATGGGCCTCATCTCCGAAAAGGGCTCCGTCAAGGAAGGCGGCAAGATCAAGATCTTGTCCGACATTACCGGTACGGAAGACCACCTCGGCGATATGGACTTCAAGGTGACGGGTACTGCCGAAGGTATCACGGCATCCAGATGGACATCAAGATTCGCGGTATCACTCCGGAACTCATGCGCGAAGCTTTGGAACAGGCTCGTCAGGGCCGTATCCACATCCTCGGCAAGATGGCCGAACTCGGCCTGCCGGCTCCGCGTCCGCACGTTTCTGAAAAGGCTCCGACGATGCTCAAGATGCGCATCCCGACCGCGAAGATTCGTGACGTCATCGGTTCTGGCGGCTCTGTCATCAAGGGTATGCAGTCCCAGACGGGTTGCACCATCAACATTGACGACAACGGCAATATCGACATCGCCGCCCCGACGGGCAAGGCTGGTGAAGTTTGCCGCCGCATGATCGAAGAACTCACTGCAGAACCGGAACCGGGCCGCAAGTACAAGGGCAAGGTCAAGACAATCCAGCCGTTTGGCGCATTCGTCGAAATCCTCCCGGGCCGTGACGGTCTCGTGCACATCTCCGAACTTGCCGACCACCGCGTCGAAAAGGTCGAAGACGTCGTTCACGTGGGTGACGAAGTCGAAGTGCTCTGCCTCGGTGTCGATCCGAAGGGCAAGGTGAAGCTTTCTATCAAGGCTTTGCTCCCTCCGAAGGCCGCTCCGGCTCCCGATGCTTCGACAGGCTCGGCAACCGCTGCTGAAGCTGCTCCGGAAGCACCTGCTCCTGAAGCTCCGGCTGAAGCGTAGTAAATATGGGTTAGCCCATTTGGATTATTAGCGGGAACGCATGGTTTGGCTGTGCGTTCCCCTTTTATCTTATACTTGTCATTTTTAGAAGATTTTCGTTTTTTAAGGGATTTTTTTTTTCTTTAGGGCAAAATTAAGTTAACTTTATAATTAATAACGTTCCTGATGCGGATATGGGTTACATCTATTTAACATTGATGTTTGTTTTGTCAGCCGTCAATCTGGCGGTGCTTTCGCTGCGTTATCAGAACCAGCGGAACAATTACGTGTATTATGTTTTTTACGCAATTCTTGTCACGAACTTTGGTCATTGGCTTTTAGGTTTTTCGGAATCTGTCGAAGGCGCTGTTATTGCAAACAAGGTGAATTACCTGGGCGCTTCATTTTTGCCGATGTTCATGTTCTTTGCTCTTTTGCAGATTTGCAAAATTAGCATTCCCAAGTGGCTTTACATCGCCCAGATTATCTTCAGTTTCGGCATTTGTGCATTGTCCATGACGGTGGGGTATTTCCCGGCTTATTACGAGACTGTGGAATATGTTGTTCGGGGCGGTGTCGGAAACTATCGTGCAACGTACGGTTGGGGACACGCTATATTTAACGCCTTCCTTGTCGGTTACGTGCTGTTGGATCTTTGGATTATTATCCGTGCGATTTTGCGTCAAAAAATGGTATCGCTCAAAAATATCACGGCGATGATCGTTGGCGAAATTGCGACGATATTCTCGTTCTTTATCGCCCGTGCTTGGGATTGCGATATGCTGGTCATGCCATGCGTGTATGTGTTTGACCAAATTCTCCTGCTCTACATTTGCAACAATGTCAAATGGTACGATATTACGGCTTGTGTGATAGAATCGATTGAAGCGGAAAGCTCGTTCGCTTATTTGTCGTTCTCGGCAGATGGCTCCTATTTGGGGGCGAACCGGATTGCAATGGATTTTTTCCCGGAACTGACCCAAATGAGGGTGGATGCTCGCCTGAAGGGCGAATCCGAGTTGCAGAGAGTCTTCTTGGCCTGGATTGAAGAGTTCAGGAAAAACAAGGCGTTAACGAACTATAGTCAGACGATGGAATTTAATTACGAAGACCGTCATTACAAGTCCGACGTGAAGGTCTTGAGACAAGTTCATGGAAAAAATGTCTTTTTGTTCAGAATTGAGGATAATACGCAGGAGCGCTGCTATATAGACGCCCTGGGCCGCAGCCATTCCGTCTTGCTGAAAAACAAGGCGAAAACGGAAGAAGAGGTCCAATCGGTACAGGAAAAATGGATTGTCGGAATGGCCCAGATGGCCGAAAGCCGTGCGGGGAACATGGAAGGGCATATCAAGCGCACTAGCGAAGTCGTGAAAATCCTTGTGACAAAAATGCGGGAAAAGAGCGCCCAGAATTTATCGGATCATTTTCTTGATGTGTTGATTGAGGCCGCCCCGATGTATGATCTCGGCAAGGTGGCCATAGACGATGTTGTATTGCGTAAACCGGGACGCTTTACTCTTGATGATTACGAAATCATGAAGACTCATGTGGCCAAGGGCGCAAACATTATCGAAAAACTTCTTTCGGATGTGAAGGACCGTTATTTTGTCAACGTGGCAAAGAATATGGCGCTTTATCATCATGAGCGTTGGGATGGTACCGGTTATCCGGAACAACGTTCGGGCGAAAGCATCCCGATCGAGGCGCGCATCATGGCGTTAGCTGATGTCTATGACGCTTTGGTGAGCAAGCGCAGTTATAAGGAACGCATGTCGTTTAGGGAAGCGCGAGATGTGATTCTGGCATCGATGGGAAAACAGTTCGACCCGCAGTTGAAGGATTGTTTTTTGGATTGTCAAGAACGGCTGATGGAATATTACTGTTCTGTTGATCATTGAGTTGATACATTTGTTTTAACGAGAATTGTATGTTTGTAGTTTATTACTTGATAGCCATGTGCGTCTTTTCGGGGGTGAATGCTTGTCTGCTTTCATGTTTTTACCGGAGACCGTTGAACTCGTATTTTACGGCGTTTTTCTTTTCGATAGTCCTTGCTGATTTTGGACATTTGTTCCTTGCGCTTTCGACTACGATTGAAGGTGCTATCGTTGCAAATAAGGTCTGCTATCTTGGTTCCTGTTTCTTGCCTTTATTGTTGTTCTTGCTGATTTGCCGTCTGTGTTCGTATAACATTCCAAGATTGGTAAGTTTGCTTTTGTTTGCCTACAGTACGCTTGTATTTGCGCTTTCGTGTACGGTGGGCTTTAGCGATGTGTTCTACGAATCTGTTCGGTATGTTGTGCTGAACGGTTACGGCAGTTATATGCCGACGTATGGCCCGGGCCATATATTGTGGAATGTATTACTGTATTTCTATGCCGTTGCGAATATCGTTCTCATCATTCTTGCCGAAAAGCAAAAACGCAACGTGAGCTATAAGACTTTAATTGCAATTGCCGCATTGGCGTTTGTTTCTATAGCCTTGTTTGTCGTTGCCCGATATATGGAAAACGATACGCTCTTGATGCCGCTCATTTATTTGATCGACGAGCTGGTCCTGCTTTATATTTGTGCGTTGGTCAAGATGCACGATGTGATGAATAGCGTTCTCGAATCGCTTGAAGCCGAGAATACTTCGGCCTATTTGGCGTTTTCTCCGAAGGGACTTTATCTGGGCTGTAACGATATCGCGACCAAATTTTTCCCGGAATTGTTGGAATGCCGTGTCGACCATATCTTGCCGAGGACCATGGAACTTTCCAGGTTGTTCAGAAAAGGCATGAACCAGTTGCATGGGGCTAGTGAAGATAGGGTATATCGTTTTTCTCATAAGGACCGCTATTTCAAGGCGGTCATGAGGAATGTCCTCCAGAACAAAAAGTCCCAGATAATCCTGTTCCGCATAGAAGACGAAACGAGCATACAGCGCTATATTGAACGCCTGGATGCGAACAATACGGAACTTGCCTCGCTCATCAAGAACAACAAGGACCAAATCCGCGTTTTCCAAAACCAAATGCTTGTGGGCATGGCCGAAATGGTCAATAGCAAGGACGGCTTTACAGGGGCGCATTTGAGACGCACGAAGAATGTGGTTTGTTTCTTGGTGGACAAAATGCAAAACGATCCGAATCTTAGTTATTCGAAAGAATTCTATGAGGATATGATCGCAGCGGCTCCGATGCATGACATTGGAAAAATCGCGATTGACGACAATGTGCTTTGCAAGCCTGGGAAATTTACGGAAGAAGAGTTTGCCGAAATGAAAACCCATGCCGAAAAGGGGGCTGTTATCATAAAGAACTTGCTCTCTAATCTCCAGGGTGACTTTTTTGTGGAAATTGCGAAGAATATGGCCGGTAGCCACCATGAACGCTGGGACGGCAGCGGTTATCCGTATGGTCTGAAGGGCGAGAATATTCCTCTTGAAGCCCGTGTGATGGCGATTGCCGACGTTTATGACGCCCTTGTGAGTAAGAGGTGCTATAAGGATGCATTCTCTTTTGAAGAGGCCTACAACATTATCGATAGTTCCATGGGCAAGCACTTCGATCCAAGTCTCAAGAAGTATTTCGACCAAAGCCGTGCGGAATTAGAGGCTTATTACAAGAAGGAATGCGCGGCGGAAAATGCTGAAGGGGCTTAGAAAAAAGGTATTAGGTTTTAGGTTGTAAATAGTGGTTAGTAAACAGGAATGTAAAAAGAACGTTCTATTTACAATCCTAATCCCTAACCACCAACCACTAACCACTTTCTATTTACAATCCTAATCACCAACCACTAATCACTAACCACTCGAAATAATAGGTTTGCATGCGGCTACACATCAATTGTTTAGCTTAAAAGTTTCTACATTTTAGGCATGCTAGATTTTACTACACTTCCGTATGTTGATGACCGTTTTAAAGCGGCTCGTAGGGAAACTGTTCAAGTTCGCGTAGGCGACGCTTTGATAGGGGGCAATGCCCCCATTTTAGTTCAGTCCATGACGACAACCAAGCCTAAGGATGTCGAAAAGACGGTGGCGGAAACTTTGGCGCTCGCCAAGGTGGGTTGCGGTCTGGTGCGTATTACTGCGCCAACATTTGCCGATGCGCAGGGCCTCGAAGAGGTGATGAAGCGTGTACGTGCCGCAGGTTGCACGGTTCCTGTTTCTGCCGACATTCATTTTCAGCCGAAGGCCGCTTTCGAGGCGCTCAAGTGGGTGGAAAAGGTCCGCATCAATCCGGGTAATTTTGTCGATACTGGTATTTTGACGCTGGATCAGCAGACGGATAAGTCTTTTGACGAAGGTAAGGAAAAGGTTGCCGAAGCGTTTACGCCGTTTGTGCAAGAGGCTAAGCGTTTAGGCCGTGCGATTCGCATTGGCGTGAACCATGGCTCGCTCTCGGCCCGCATGATTTACCGTTATGGAGACACCGTGGAAGGCATGGTGGAAAGCGCCTTGGAATACTTGGCCGTGTGCGAAGCCGAACATTTTGACCAGGTTGTCTTGAGTCTTAAGTCGAGCAATCCGCGTGTGGCGATTGCCGCCTACCGCATGCTTGCCGCTCGCTTGAAGCAGGAACATTTTAAGCCGTACCCGTTCCACGTGGGCGTGACGGAAGCGGGCGCGGGTGCCGACGGACGACTCAAGTCGGCCGCGGGCATCGGCGCACTGTTGCTCGACGGTCTTGCTGATACGATTCGCGTGTCGTTGACCGAGGATCCGGTGGCCGAAGTCCCTGTTGCCCAGGAACTCATCAAGGCTTGTGCTTTGCCTGCTGCGCCGACGGCCTATAACGTGCCGGTTCTTGAAAAGGATCCGTACCATTACGAACGCCGCGAGACTGAAGTCGTGAAAGTGTCCGGCGTGGAAATCGGCGGTGGGAGTCCGGTGAAGGTCGGCGTGAAGGCTGACGCGATTGCACTCACCGGCGAACGCCGCAACGCGGAATTTGCGCTGCCGAGTCTCTCCGAAAAACCGGTCGTGGAATTCAAGGACGCGATGGACATTGCGGGGTTCGCAGCGAATCCGGCGAGCGTGCCCGCAGGTTCCGTGTTCTGCTATACCGGAGCCGAGATGGTCTCCGGCGTACGCGCGTTAACTGCCGCATTGGAAGCGGCTGGCCGCAAGGACCCGATTCTGCTTTACGCCAAGATTAACGACAGCGAACGCGATACGCTTCGCGTGTCTGCCGATATCGGAAGCCTTGTGACGGATGGACTTGGCGATGCCGTTGTTATTGACGGCTACAAGGGCGCGAAGGAAAGCGTGCTGCTTGCATTCGACATTTTGCAGGCTGCCTACTGCCGCCGCAGCAAGACGAACTTCATCAGCTGCCCGAGCTGCGGCCGCACCCTGTACGACATCCAGCAGGTCATGGGCAAAATCAAGGCCCGCTTTGGTCACCTCTCGGACATTTCCATTGGCATCATGGGCTGCATCGTGAACGGCCCGGGCGAGATGGCGGATGCCGACTTCGGCTACGTCGGTGGCGGCCCCGGCCGCATTACTCTCTTCGAAGGCAAGACTGCCGTCAAGAAGAACATCCCCGAAGAAGACGCCATCGAGGAACTCGTGAATTTGATTAAGGAAAGAGGCAGATGGCATGAATAGACGAAAGAACGGACCTTCGGTCCTACAGACTAAAGACGAAAGGGGGCTTTTTTCTAAAGCGACTTTTTCTTTCGTCTATCGTCTTTCGTCTATCGTCTAAGATTTTTAAACATTAACAAAGGACAATACAATGGCAACTATTAAGACGATGAACAACATTTCCAAGAAAGGCTTGAGCCTGTTTGGCTCGTTCTACCAGGTTTCCGACTCCGTCGAAAAACCGGATGCCATCTTGGTGCGTTCCGCCCAGGTTGATACCGACAACTTTGACGGCCTCTTGGCTGTCGCCCGCGCCGGCGCTGGCGTGAACAACATCACCATCGACAAGGCCTCTGCGAAGGGCATCTGCGTGTTCAATACGCCGGGTGCAAACGCCAACGCCGTTGCCGAGCTCGTGATGACCGTGCTCGGCATGGCCGTCCGTAACGTGGACAAGGCTGCCGCATGGGTCAAGAACCTTGACACCACCGACCCGGACCTCGCCAAAACCGTCGAAAGCGGCAAGAAGAAGTTCGCCGGCATGGAACTCGCAGGCAAGACTCTCGGCGTGATCGGCCTCGGCAAGATCGGCGTGCTCGTCGCCAACTATGCCCGTTGGAAGAACATGCGCGTCATCGCTTACGAACCGTATCCGAACGCCGCCAACATGCACGAACTTTCCAACAAGGTGGAAATTGCCGACCTCGACACCGTGATTGCGAAGTCTGACTTCCTCACCGTGCACGTTCCGTTCATCAAGGGCGTTACCGAAAACTTGCTCAACCGCAAGAACCTCGCCGGCTTCAAGGGCAGCTACATCATGAACTTCGCCCGCGGTGGCATTGTCGAAATGGATCCGGTCAACGAAATGCTTGCTTCGGGTTCCCTCCAGGGTTACCTCTGCGACTTCCCGACCGCAGACCTCATCAAGAACGACAAGGTGACCTGCTTCCCGCACCTCGGCGCTTCTACCGAAGAAGCCGAAGAAAACTGCGCCGTGATGGCAGTCGAAGAATTGAAGGACTACATCGAATTCGGTTGCGTCCGCAATTCCGTGAACTTCCCGGCCCTCGTCGATCACCCGCATGCTGGCGTCAAGAGCCGCGTCGTGGTCATCAACCAGGACGTTCCGAACATGATTTCCGAAATCACGAAGGTCTTCGGTGCCGAAGGCGTGAACATCGCCAGCTTCTCTAACAAGAGCAACGGCAAGATCGGCTACAACCTCGTTGACGTCGAAAGCAAGGTGGACGACTCCATCATCGAAAAACTCGGCAAGCTCGACAAGGTTATCAAGGTCCGCGTGATTCATTTTTAGACGAAAGAACGGTGCTACGCACCTATAGACGATAGACGAAAGAGAAATAAAGGCTCTTTGCGCATTGATTTAACAGAAAACCTTTCGTCATTCGTCTATCAGCGCAGCGATCTATCGTCTAATTATACATCTTTTCAATTTCTTCGGCGTATCGTTTTTCTGCAGCGGTGCGCCGAATTTTTAATGTGGGCGTCAAAAGCCCGGATTCGATAGTGAGTTCGTCACCGACGAGAGTCCATTTGCGAATTTGTTCCCAATGATTCAGTTTTTCGTTGATGTGCTCAATATGGCGGTTGATGGAATTCAGAATCAATGGGGACTTCAATGCGTTTTCGACATCGTATTCTTCATTTTGCGGCTTGAGCATACGGCGGGCGCCTACGGGGTTTAGCCAGATTATAGCGGAGGCAAATTTGCGGTCGTTTGCGATGACTAGCGCCTGTTCTACAAGCGGATGACGTATGATTTCAAGTTCAATCGGGTTCGGGCTGACGTACTTTCCAGTGCTTGTCTTGAGGAGTTCCTTGATGCGGCCGGTAAAGTAAAGGAATCCGTCGTCATCAAAATACCCCTGATCGCCAGAGTGGTAGAATCCGTCATTAGTGAAAATTTGTGCGTTCAAGTCTGGGCGGTTGTGGTAGCCGTTAAAGACGCTCTCTCCGCGGACTTGAATTTCGTTGTTCCCGCCGATTCTCACATCGAGATGGGGGAGAGGTTTGCCTATGGAACCGGGTCTGATAGCTTGTTTGCAATTTGCGGAAACGACTGGCGAACATTCTGTCATGCCGTAGCCTTCGAAAACGGGGAGCCCAATGTTCAGAAGGAATCGCAAAATACTTTTGTTGAGGGCGCTGCTGCCTGAAATAATCATGCGGAAGTTTCCACCGACGGCATCGCGCATTTGTTTATAGACAAGACTGTTGAATAACCAATGAGAGACATCGAAACGTTTTTGTGGATCTTTGATCTTTGCGATTTTAATGGCGTGCTTGATCAGAATTCGCTTGAATCCTTTGGCACGGTCTGCAGCTGTCGTCATGCTTTCGTAGAGCCGTTCGAGAATGCGGGGTACGACAATCATGATGGTCGGGCGGACTTCGCGCAATATGTGCGACAGGTTTTGCGGATTGTCTCCAAAGTAAACGGAAACTCCGCTTAACGTGTAAAAATAGACCGCCATGCGTTCGAGAACATGCGCTACCGGGAGAATGGTGAGACACGAATCTTTTTGTGTGTCGAACTTGAACATTGGCACGATGTTTTGAATTTGTACCAACATGTTCCTGTGGGTAAGTTCAACACCTTTGGGACATCCTGTGGATCCGCTTGTATAGATGATGCTGAACAAGTCGTCCGGGCGAATCGTTTCCAGTTGCGAGTCTAGCCATTTTGCTCGTTCTGGTTCCGTTAAAATATTGCATCCGTTATTAATGAGGTTGTCCCAATAAATTCCATTTTCGGGGAGAAAGGAATCATTGTCAATGCATATTATTTTATTGAAAATAGACAATGAGTCGAGAAGCGGGAGGTCTAGTTCTTCGACTGAATTGACAATGAGAATCCTGATGTTGGCATCTTTGCTTTGGTAGGCAAAGTTTTCGGAGGATATGTTCGGAAAAAGCGGGACTACGCGCGCATGGTTCATTTGGATGGCTATATCAGCGATTAGCCAGTTTGGTGAACTCGGGGCGATAATTCCCACGCTTTCGTTTTCTTTAAGTCCAAGACTGTTTAACGCAAGTGCCAACGCCTTGGTGTTTTTTTTCAGCAAATCTTTGGAATAGTGAATCCATTCACCGTCTTTACGGTGATACCATCCTTTGAAATCGGAACGTTCGCAGTTTGCGAAGAACATTGCCGGCAGAGATGTAAACTGGAGCTCCTCCATATCTTTAAAATAACATTCTATTTTGCAATAGCTCATTTTTTTTGAAAAAAATTGGCTTATCGCCAGAAGTCCGTTTTTTACGTTGCATCGGATGATTGCATATGATTCAAAAATTCAGTATATTTTGGATATGCTGAAGAAATTAAGTGATTATGAGAAAGAACTTTTGAAGATGGTTGAGGCGGGGGAGCCTTTGTCGGCGGAGCAGCTCTTGTCGGTGCGGACGCACATCGGCTTTTTTCAGCATGAACGCCTGGTTCACGAACTCGTGATGATTTTGTTTGCGCTATTGACCGTGGGCGGGATTCTTTTTGTGATTGTCGTGCCCGAAATTCCGGTAATGTTGCTGGATGTGCTGTTCTTTGCGCTATTGGTGCCTTATGTGAAGCATTACTATGGGCTCGAAAACGGCGTGCAAAGGTTGTACGACGTTTATGAAAAGCTGGAAAAGCTTTAGGGCTATCGCCCCATGCCCCTTTAATGCGGGCGGGGCCCCAGCTCGGAGTTGCGAAGGCCGCACGGGCCCCTCCCTGCACCCTCCCCATCCTTGGCCGACGCTTCCATTCTCAAAACGTTAACTTGTAATCCTTTAAAAAAAAATGGTTATCTCGCGTAATACCGATTGATGCAAAAAAAAAAGCAAGTCCAGTGGGACTTGCTGTTTTGAAATTGGAGAAAGCCCACCCATGTACGGACGCAGCACTTCAGGAATCTTGAGCGAGCCGTCTTTCTGCTGGTAGTTGTCGCAGATGCCGACCATCACGCGCGGAGTGGCAAGGCCAGAACCGTTCAGGGTGTGGACGTAGACGTTCTTGCCGCCAATCTTGGTCTTGATGTTGGCGCGGCGAGCCTGGTAGTCTTCGAAGTTCGAGCAGGAGCTGACTTCGAGCCACTTCTTTTCGACCGGGGCGTAGACTTCGAGGTCGTAGCACTTGGCGGCACCGAAACCGAGGTCGCCCTTGCAGAGGGCCAAGCGGTGGTACGGGAGGCCGAGTTTTTCGAGGAGCTTTTCACCGAAGCGGGTGAGTTCTTCGTGGTCTTCGTAGCTCTTTTCCGGATGGGCGAAATAGACCATTTCGACCTTGTTGAACTGGTGCAGGCGGAGGAGACCGCGGGTGTCCTTGCCGTAGCTGCCAGCTTCACGACGGAAGCAGGCGGAGTAGGCGCAGATGCGCTTCGGGAGTTCAGATTCTGGAATTACTTCTCCGGCGTAGAGGTTCGTGAGCGGAACTTCTGCGGTCGGGATGAGGAACAGGTCGTCGTCCTTGTCGCAGCGGTACATGTCTTCTTCAAACTTCGGGAGCTGACCCGTGCCGCGCATGGTGTTGCGGGTAACGAGGTACGGCGGAGTGAACTCTTCGAAGCCGGCCTTCTGGTGTTCGTCGAGGAAGAACTGGATGAGGGCGCGTTCGAGGCGGGAGCCGAGACCGCGATAGACCGGGAAGCCGGAACCAGAAATTTATCGGGCCGTCTTTTTCGACAACGTTGTCCGAACTGTCCTTGCCTTCCGGAGAACGCGGAGCGATGTTCGGAACGTGCATGAGCATTTCGGTCTGCTTGTAGTCGAGTTCCTTGAGCTTCTTGTCGAGTTCGTCAATCTTGTTGCCGAGTTCGCGTGTGGCGGCCTGGGCTTCGTCAGCGTTTTCGCCCTTCTTCTTGAGTTCGCCAATGCGCTTGGACTGGGCGTTGCGTTCGCTCTTGAGGCGTTCGACTTCGGTGAGGAGCGGGCGGCGTTCGTTGTCGACGGCGAGCACGTCACGAAGACTTACGGTCGTATATTTCTTCTCGGTTTCAGCAATATAATATTCCGGATTTTCGCGGATTTTCTTAATGTCAAGCATGTGATGCCTCGGTTGAAATTTTTTTCGGAGAAAAAGATAGAAATTTTTTATTGCTGCGTTTATGGTTGGTTGTATTGCCTATCGCTAATGTTTGATTCTTGCGATGCGTGAATTGGCTCCCGCCTTGACGATGTAAGAACCTGCTCTTGGCAAACGGAATTCTGTTTGCCCGTTGGAGTGGATGTCTTGAATTAAGTTGCCGTTCAGGTCGAATACAGAAACGTTACCCGCAAAGTTCTTGACAATCAGCGTGTTTCCAATAGTCTCGATTCTTATGTTGTTTAGAACATAGTCGGTTGGCGCCAGGGTCGTTTTTTCGGAACTTGAACTTTTCGCCATAGAGGAGGACGAAAGCGTGGTATAGGTGATTTTTCCGGATAGGACTGGGTAAGTGTCAATACCGACATTCTGTCCCCATACGGAACCATCAACGCCATTTTCGTTATAATCGTGCAATGCCTTGGCGATGGTGCCATCCGCAAATTGAATCAGGGTGGCTCCAGTTCCTTTTCGAGTGGTCGTATCTGCACTTGTATCAAAACTGATGTGATAGGAATGTTCGATAGTGTAGGAGGTGTCATAATTTGCGTTGAGCAAGTTGCCTAGTCCACTACTTAAGGAATCCAGATTGTATGAATTAAACACAGCGGCCTTCGCATTGGGGTTGATCCAGCCTATTAGACCACCCGTTTCGCTGTTGCGCCATCCGTTTATTACGCCCGCATTGAACGAGTTCTTGATTGTAAGTTCGCTTTGGGTATATACAAGACCAACAAGTCCTGCCGTTCCGCCGTTCCCGTTTATTGTTGAGGTGCTAAAGCAATTTTCAATGGAAACTTTTCCATCAACTCGGCCGGCAAATGCCGCTGCATTTCCACCATCGGAAAAAAATGAGTTAGTTATGCCTAGATTTTTAATTGCTACTCCATCGTCATTGCTGTTGCCGATGATATTTGTAAAGAAACCTCCGCCTATGACATAGCTGTTTCTAAGGTACACGCCGCTGATGGTGTGACCCTGTCCATCAAGGATTCCGCTAAAATTCCGAATGGGTTCCCAAATGACGTAATCGGAGACTTTATCGCTCAGCGATCCGTCGCTATTTAAAACATTGGGATAAAGTTTTATATCCTGGGTTAATACTCCACATGCAGTAGAATCTTTTTCTTCTCCAGTGAACGTCCCGTTGATAATCTTGGCAAAGCCGTATAGTTCGTCCGCATTTGATATCTGATAGCATCCATCTTTCTTTTGAGGGACCGAAACCTTGAACCAATCCGCGTAATAGTGTTTATCGCCTCGGGTTGAACTGTTGATGGGATAAACGCGCTTGCCTTCGAACTTGCTGTCTTCAAACCAACCTTTGAATATCCAGTTTTTTTCTGTAGGAGTGTTGATAGCGATATTAAGCCCTTCGATATAATTTATGGAATAGACGGAGTCTCGCAGGTTGTTCAAATGGAATGTCGCTTTTGAAACTTTAATTCCTGGATCTGTATATTTAGTGTTTAGTGTGGGGTGTAAATCTTTTCCTATCTCCTGTCCCCATACAGAACCGTCGATGCCGTTTTCGTTGTATTCGTGTAAAGCTTTTACGACGGCTCCATTGCTCATGCTCTCGATCGTTGCCGCTGTTCCTCCGTATTCTGATGACGAATGGGTGGTGTAATATGAATTGAGGATGATTACGGAGGAGTCCTTTTTGTTTTTCGCATAACTGAATAAAGGAGCCGTTGCATTTCCCCCAATGGAACCGTAACTGAAAGAATTGATGATGGTGGTTCGTCCGCCTCCGCTGGAACCTCCCTGCAATCCGCCGACACATTGATATCCGTAAACGGAGCCTGAACTATAGACATTGATGAGCTTTAGTTGGCCTTGTTCGTATCCGACCAATCCGCCCACAAAAGTTTCGCCCCTGACATAGCTGTCCGCATAGGAGTTCCTGATGATGGCATGTCCGCTGACTTTTCCTGCGATGGCTCCTATATCATCATGGCCGCGGATAAAGCTTTTGATAATTCCCAAGTTTTCGATAATGACGGGGGCTTCAGCAGTTCCGCCTGCCAATGTTCCGATAAAGGATTGTTGGTCGCGATCCTTGTAATCGATGAACAATCCGGAGATGGAATGACCTTGACCATCGAAGTGTCCCTTGTAAATTTTGAGAGGGGTCCATACTCTGAAAGAGCCCTTTGTGTTCAGGGAATAGTCGCTGTTCAAAACGTCGGTGTTGACGACGATATCGTTCAAGAGTTTTCCGCATGCGCTAGGGTCCGCTTCCATGCCGTCCTGTCCGTTGACTCGCGCTGCAAAAAGGAACAGTTCGTCGGCGGATGCGATTTCGTAGCAGCCGTCTTTGGGGGTAAGGGGCTTTTGCCATTTGGCGTAAAACGACTTGTCGCCGGTGCTGCCTGCCGTAATTCTTTCGACGGGGGTTCCCGTGTACTGGCTATTGTCGAACCAGCCTGCAAATAGATAGCCCTGGCGGGTTATGCGTGGGAGCTCCGCTCCTACTCCCTCGGCGTATTGAGTGAAGTATTGAGTCGTGTCGCCGTCGTAGGTATAAAGGGTAACCTTGGATGTTTTAAGGGTACCGGTGTAATTCGATATTTCCCCAATCAAAGTCGGGAAGGGGTCCTGACCGACGACTTGTCCCCAGACGTTCCCGTAAGCGCTGTAGTGAAGGGCGATGGCGATGCTTCCGTTGGCGAATTCCTCGGCTGTCTTTTGTGTGCCGTTAGACTTGGAGGCAATCGTGTAGGAATTGATAACCTTCGATGTAGATGTGGTTTCGAAGTAATCGACAAGGGATGCTTGGTATGAATTTGCATTAAAAGAGTTCTCTAGAGAAAATTCTGTGTTCATGCCAACGATACCCACTAGACCTGCGACATAATTTGAACCGGAGACCCTACCGAGGTTGTAGCAGTTCCGTACGATATTCTTGCTGGTGTGTATGTAGCCTACAAGACCGCCTATATACATGGCGCCACCCATATGTTCCGGTCCGTAGACTCCATATATGTTTCCTTTGTTGTAGGAGTTGAAAATATTGATGTTCTGGCTGGAAAGTCCTATGAGTCCTCCGACGCCGGTGGTTCCCGAAACGGTGCTGCTGCTGAAAACATTTTCGAGCGTTACTTTTTTCGCCAACCCGATAAAGGAACCCGAATACATTTCCCCATAAAAATAGGAGTCCGTAATGCCCAAGTTCCTTATGTAGGCGTGTTTTTCTTCCGATACGCCTGTCACGTTTAGGAATAGTCCTGAGCTACCATTGTCTTCTTTGTTTAAGAAATAGAGTCCGGAAATTTTGTGCCCCTGTCCGTCCAATGATCCGCTATAGGATTTGATGGGCGTCCAGGGAATAAAATCGGTTCGGCTGTTGTCGAGCGTGTCGTTTTTAAGGACGTTGCTGTTTACGACAATGTCGGCGGTAAGCTTGGCACATGTGGTCGATTCTTGTGATTCCGTGCTTGTGTTCATCAGCTCGGCAAATCCGTAAAGTTCTTCTGCCGTAGCGATTTGGTAGCATTCGTTCACTTTGGAGGGTGTCTTGGGGGTGCCTGAATAGGCGGCAAAGGAATTACCTTCAAAAAGGAATATGGCGCAAAGGCATGGTAAAATTTTTTTCATAATGTACCTTTATTGAAGAAAATAGTAAAAAAGCCTGCGAAAAAAAAGAAGAATCATTCAAGATAACTTTTTTGAAGAGTATCCGTTGTTTGTCTTTACATCGTTATTTAATCGGGACATGTTGTTCCGTTTATTTTTGAATATAGATTTACGGTTAAGGTTAGAAGAGAACATTGGGCAAATAAACAAAGGAAAACGAGGAGTACAAAAATGAAACTTCCTTTATTATTGTTAGTTGCCACATCTTTCTCTTTCGCACAATGGGGCGGTGGTGGCGGTGGCGGAAAATCCATCAACGACTACAAAAAGATATCTGTTTCGGGCAGAGAAGTCTATGTCTATGCTCCGTCCAATCTTGCAGACAATAGTCCGTTGCTCATGTCTTTCCATGGTATGGACCAGGACCCCAGTTACCAGCAGTCCAATACCCACTGGGAATCTGTCGCCGATACGGCGGGCTTTGTTGTAGCCTATCCCAAGGGAGCAACGGGTTACAGTACCTGGGATATCAGCGGTGACCAGGATACCAAATGGATTACGCAGATTATCGACCAGTTGGCCAAGGACTACAAGATTAACACCAAGCGCGTGTACATGTCGGGTTTCTCCATGGGCGGTATGCTTTCTTACCATGCCATGGGTAAGATTGCCGACAAGATTGCGGCCTTTGCCCCCTGCTCTGGCTACCTGATGATGGGTGCAGGCACGGCTCAGCGTCCGGTACCTATTTTCCATACTCATGGAACCAGCGACAACGTGGTGGGCTATGATGGTCTTGAAAATAACTTGAAAAATTACCGCAACCAGTTCAAGTGCCCGTCTCAGGCGGAAGTCGAGAACAATCATCCGAACAGCGAGAACAAGGCTACGCTTTACACTTGGGGTCCGTGTGAAAACGGCATCTACGTGAAGCACCTGAAACTCGAGGGCCGTCAGCATAGCCCCTCCAAGGCAGACGTTTCCGATATCTGGAATTTCGTGAAGGGATATGACTTGGATGGTCCTATTGGCGCCAGCAAGCCTGAATCCTCTGCCAGCGCTGAATCTTCAGCAAGCGCACCGGCTTCTTCTGCTAGTGCACCGGCCTCTTCTGCTAGCGTTGCGACTTCTTCGGCTTCTAGAGAAAGATCTTCTTCCAGTAGGAGTCACCACCGTTCTTCTTCTTCTGGCACCGACGTCGCCTCCAGTGGTTCTAATGCATTGCCTATGGATCCCAGTCTGCGTTTTGTTTCTGTGTTCAGGTCATCTGACAACTACATCGTAGTCGCCAATGCCCAGGGCAAGTCCATTACCGTGTTCAACAGCCTCGGCAACGTTGTCAGCACGACCCGTGCTCTCGGAAACCAGCAGAAGGTTTATACTGGCGCCAAGGGTGTGTACATCGTGAAGGTCGGCAGCAGGACTTTCAAGACCTCGCTCTAAGATTTAACGAAACTTTAACATTAAAGGCACTCCCTGCGGGAGTGCTTTTTTTAATTTTTCATTTGTCTCGCGCATTTGTTTTTTAAATTTGCAGTATGTTTTCTAGGACTGCATATCGTTTGTTTTGTGCTTTAATCGCTGTTTTGATGGCAGCGCTTTTGTCGGGCTGTTACAGTTTTACTGCTTCTACGTTGCCTAGCCATATTAAGACGGTGAACATTCATGAGGTCGAAGACAAAACGCTCGATCCGGTGCTTGCAAACAACATTCATACTGCCGTTGTCGATATGTTCAAACGTAATGCCGGTGGTGTCCGTCTAGTGAACGAAGATGCCAACGCTGATTTTGAAATTACGTTGCTAAGTTATTCAAACAAACCTGAAAACTACAATAGCAATAGCGATGTCGAAACGTATCGCGTCACGATTCGTGTCGAAGTTAAATTTTATGACAACGTAAAAGAACGAATCATTTATGAGAACAAGTCGCTTTCGGCTGATGGCGTCTATGACGTCCAAGCTAACGAGACCGAAGACCGTCATGGGCAGACGCGTGCTGTAGAAAAGCTCCAGGACTTGATTGTCTCGAACGCTCTCGCAAAATGGTAGTCGTTCCGCGAGCCTCTTTGTCGATTATAGGCATCTCCTAAATTCGGACTGGACTATCGGGTCAAACCTTACTTTATTTTTGATAAAAAAAAGCGACTCGGTAACGTGGTGTGAACACTGACATTACCGAGTCTGGGGTTGGTTTGGAGTATTATAAATATGCTTAATTTAAATTGATTTGTTAAGCCCGTTCTGCAAATTTTTACAAAAAAAAGCGTAAAATTTCAGTGCTACAGAAAATCTTGCAATGAGACGGGCTTTTCGTTGAGCAAGGCCTCGGTGAGCGTGCTCCCCTTGTAAGTCAACTTTAGGGAGAAAAAGGGCTCGCCGCGTTCCAGGAGCGCAAGGAATATGAGATCCCCATCCCAGTGTGGCAGTTCCTTCACCTTTTGTTTATCAACCCATTCAAGAACGCCCTCGTCGCAATCTTTTAACGAACCTGCGAACTCGGTTGCGGTAAACAAGTGCATGAACTCCGTTTCGTCCATGCCGTCGCTGATGAACGTGACGATGCCGCGGTATTTGGGACGTATTAGCGTGAGTCCTGTTTCTTCGAAAGCTTCACGTCGAATGCAGTCCTCGGGCGATTCCCATTCTTCGAATTTTCCGCCGATGCCGATCCATTTGTCCTTGTTGATGTCGTTCTTTTTTTTGACACGGTGGAGCAGCAGGTATTTGTCGTTTTGTTCGATGTAGCAGAGAGTTGTGTTGATCATACGGCGCAAATATAGAATTGTTTATATTTATGCCCGTTTTGCGTTGTTTTCTTAAAAATAAATGAACTATTGACGGTATATAAATGTATAATTATTGTATGAATTACGAAACCTTCGGATGGTTCTATGCAGAATTGGGTTAAAGAAATCGTCGTAGATTCAAAATTTGAAAATGTCAGGACTCTAACGGAGTTCGTTGAAAGTTCCCTTGAACCATATAATCCATCGCCCAAGGCTGTGATGCAGATTGGCGTTGCGATTGATGAATTGTTTAGCAATGTAGTTCGATATTCTGGATCGTCGAATTTAAAACTTATTCTGAATGTGAATGAGGATGTACTAACGGCAAAGCTCACCTTTATTGACGAGGGTGTCGAGTACAATCCGCTGTCGAAGTCCGATCCAGACGTGACGCTTTCGGCAGAAGATAGGTCAATTGGCGGACTTGGAGTTTTCCTTGTGAAAAAAATTATGGATGGAGTTGAGTACAAAAGAGATGGCCACAAGAACGTATTGACAGTTGTCAAAAAACTGGCATAGTTTATTGTGGATATTAACATCAAAAAGAGAGGCTTATAATGAAAATCGAAAAAAATGTGGACGAATCCAACATGTCGCTCGCTCTAGAGGGACGATTGGATACGATGACTGCGCCTTTGCTTGAGTCTGAAATTCAGGGCAAGTTGGATGGAATAACGAACTTGGAATTTAATTTTGACAAGCTCACTTATATTTCTTCGGCAGGGTTGCGCGTGTTGCTTGCTGCTCAAAAAATTATGAACAAGCAAGGCAAAATGATTATTAAGAACGTTTGTGCAGAAATCAAGGAAATTTTTGAGGTGACGGGATTTTCAGATATATTGACGGTTGTCTAATCTGATTGCGTGTTTATATGAAATAAAAAACGACGCCTGCGAGCGCCGTTTTTTTTGTGTGTCATTTAAATTCCAGCTTGACTGGGCTTTGTCATCCTGAGCGGAGGGCGTAGCCCGTAGTCGAAGGATCCAGTCCTGAATTACTTAACTCCAATCAGAGACAAGTCTCTAACGGCTCCTTTATCAGCGCTAGATGCCATGGCGGCGTATGCCTGCAATGCCTTGGACACCTGTGACGACCGCTCGGCTCTATCGTTTGTATGGAACCTACGAATTCGCCTCGCTCTCGCCTTCGACGACTCGTTCATACGAGTCGCCTACGGCTCACTGTGACGACCGCTCGGCTATATCGTTTGTATGGAACCTACGAATTCGCCTCGCTCTCGCCTTCGACGACTCGTTCATACGAATCGCCTACGGCTCACAGAAAGAACATTAACGCATGGCTTACTTAATGCCAATCAAGGAAAGATCTCGAACGGCTCCTTTATCAGCGCTAGATGCCATGGCGGCGTATGCCTGCAATGCCTTGGAAACTTGTCTGTCTCTGTGTTCAGGACGCCATGCTTTATTACCGCGGGCTTCCATTTCCTTGCGGCGTTCGGCGAGTTCGTCGTCGGTGAGCTGCACGTTGATGGAACGGTTCGGGATGTCGATTTCGATGACGTCGCCCGTGTGCACGAGGCCGATGTTACCCTTGTTGGCGGCTTCCGGAGAGGCGTGGCCGATGGAGAGACCGCTCGTACCGCCGGAGAAGCGTCCGTCGGTGAGCAGCGCGCAGGACTTGCCGAGGTGACGGCTCTTGAGGTAAGAGGTCGGGTAGAGCATTTCCTGCATGCCGGGGCCGCCCTTCGGGCCTTCGTAGCGGATGACGACCACGTCGCCAGCCTTCACCACGTTCGGGTCGAGAATGCCCTTCACGGCATCTTCCTGGCTTTCGAACACCACGGCGGGGCCGGTGAACTTGAAGATGGATTCATCGACGCCGGCGGTCTTCACGATGCAGCCGTCCACGGCGAGGTTACCGTACAGAACAGCGAGGCCGCCGTCTTTGGTGTAGGCGTGTTCGCCATCGCGGATAGCGCCGTTAGCGCGGTCGAGATCGTGATCCGGGTACATGAAGTTCTGCGAGAAGGCGACCAGGTTGTACTTGCGGCCGGGGCCGGCGAGGTAGCGTTGCTTGGCTTCTTCGGTCGGGTTGCGCTTGAGGTCGTTTGCTTCGAGAGCTTCGCCCATGGTCTTCGCGTGAACAGTCTTTGCGTCCTTGTGGATGAGGCCCATGCGGTCCAGTTCACCGAGAATGCCCATGATGCCACCGGCGCGGTTCACGTTTTCCACGTGGATGTTGTGGACCGTCGGGGCGACCTTGCAGATGCACGGCGTGTTGCGGGAGAGGCGGTCGATGTCCTTCATGGTGAAGTCGACGCCAGCTTCCTGGGCCACGGCGAGCAAGTGGAGCACGGTGTTGGAGGAACCGCCCATGGCGATGTCGAGGCGCATGGCGTTTTCGAAAGCGTCCTTCGTGGCGATGCTGCGCGGGAGGATGCTTTCGTCGTTCAAGTCGTAATACTGGTGGCAGAGTTCCACGATGCGCTTACCGGCGGCTTCGAAGAGTTTCTTGCGTTCGGCGTGGGTCGCAACGATGGTGCCGTTACCCGGGAGGCTAAGGCCGAGGGCTTCGGTAAGGGAGTTCATGGAGTTCGCGGTGAACATGCCGGAGCAGGAACCGCAAGTGGGGCAGGAGTTCGCTTCGATGGCGGCCACGTCTTCGTCGCTGATGGTGCTGTCGGCGGAATCGATCATGGCGTCAATCAGGTCGAGGGCGCGGTCCTTGCCGTCCTTCGTGGTCACGTGGCCGGCTTCCATCGGGCCGCCGCTGACGAAGATGGCGGGGATGTTGAGGCGCATGGCGGCCATGAGCATACCCGGAGTCACCTTGTCGCAGTTAGAGATGCACACGAGGGCGTCGGCGCGGTGGGCGTTGGCCATGTATTCGGTAGAGTCGGCGATGAGGTCGCGGCTCGGGAGGCTGTAGAGCATGCCGTCGTGGCCCATGGCGATACCGTCGTCCACGGCGATGGTGTTCATTTCCTTCGCGACACCGCCGGCGGCTTCGATCGCGCGGGCGACAACCTGGCCCAAGTCCTTCAGGTGGACGTGTCCCGGAACAAACTGGGTGTAGCTGTTCACCACGCAGATGACGGGCTTACCAAAGTCTTCCACCTTGGTTCCTGTTGCGTGCCACAGGGCGCGTGCACCGGCCATTTCACGGCCTTCCATAGTCTTGAGCGAACGAAGTTTCGGCATTTTTCTTGTCCTTTTTGAGTCTTTATAATGCGGCGCGCCCATCCACAATTGTGGTCCCCGCCGGATAGAATCCATTGGGAATCTTTTGGATGAGAGGCCTTTTGTTTTAAGTGAAAATGTAGAAAAAAAGCAAATCTATATGGTGAAATCGGGTTGAAGTCGCCGCTTTTCTGTGTGATGACAAAGTCTTTCGTTTTTCCCAAAAAAATGGTGAAACACAGCAGGAAGTCGACAATACGGAAAAAAAACGTCTTTGCGATGACTTCATATCTGTGAATTCGCGTTTTCCGGTGAGGTGGTGTGGCTGGAACGGAAAAAGCCAGTGGACCGCCTATGATGACCGTGGTGAGGTCATAAATGATTTTGGTATAGAACAAAGTAAAAATATGAGCCACCTCGTATGAAAACGATCGATTTGAAACGTATGGCTTTGCTTTGTGAACGCAGCAAAGGAGTACTTGGAAATTCTGATGATTACGGCGCTGGAGGTAATCCGTTCACAAATTAGTTATTATGGAAAAAATGACGTTTGGCCAAAAAATGTCGTTTTTTTTTCTTTGAAATCGTGCTCTTTATCACGGAATGGTCGATAAAAAACGTGTTTTTTTGCTTAAATAGTTTTACGAATCTGTACATTATTTATATTTCTATGAAACGGAAGGTGAAATATGTCTATTGTAACAAAAAAATATATTTTATTCCTATTTCTTTTCCTAATTGCGGTTGGTCAGGCCTTTGCAGTATGGGATGGAACTTCGATCGAGAAACCTCAAAATACAGAGGTTATAGGCGGAAAAACTTTCTATCTCATTGAGAATGAAAACCAGTTGGCGTGGTTTGCTGCGCAGGTAAATAAAGTTAATCAAAATGGAAAAATTGTAAAAGGTGGTAACGTCTCTATTAATGCCAAATTAGTGGCTAATCTAAATATGATTGGTCCTGATGGAAATCGAAGATTATGGACGCCAATTGCTGCGGGAAACAACCAAAATAATTTCGTAGGAACATTTGACGGTAACAAGCATGTTATCTCCAATATATACATATCGGCCGAAGAGTTAATCCGGAAATATGCTAATGACAATAATATGGCTCAGAATATTGGCTTTATCGGTTGCTTTAGTGGCTCTGTAAAAGATTTGATTCTCGAGAATATTGAAGTTCATGGATATGGCCAAGGAGGTATCGGTAATGCGTCGAGTATAGTTGAAAAGCCAATTTCTATCGGAACTGTTGTTGGTTGGCAGAGTGTGCAGTCAAGCCTCGTTGAAGGCTGCTATGTGACGGGAACAGTTATCACTAGTGGTGATGGTCAGGCCGTTGGAGGTGTTGTTGGAAATGTGGGTGCTGGAACGGTATCTAATTGCTTTAGCTCAGTCAATATTTATGCAAGCGGTCTAGCTTACGTGGGGGGAATTGCCGGTTATACGAAGAATTTTAATGGTAATGTTTCGATGAATTCTTGCATTTATGCCGGAGAAACACTTTCTACCGAGGGGTCGGGTAAAGTAAGTGGGAAAGATAGTTCGGGCAGAGCTGGCGCAATAATCGGTTATCAATATAAAGGTAATGTCACTCTTTCGGGTCTTTATTACGATGGAGATGAATTCAATACTGGAATTGGCGCTACAACAGAGGGAACGACCTCTGGATCAACAACTCCGATGACAAATGTAAATACTGCTCAGGTAATTTGTGTTTTAAATAATGGCTCCTATAATGAAAATGACGGTTCTTGCTCAGAGAATGCCCCATGGGAAGTGACAGAAAATGGACCTGCACTGATTGAGTATAGTGCGGACGGCTATAAAATTACCTTTGATGCTAATGGAGGAATGTTTGCCCAAAATGCGACGTCTTTAATCAAATACGTTCCTGTTGACAATTTTATTAATAATGATGGTATAGCCAATCCTTCTTATGCAGGGGATTCTGTTTTTGCAGGGTGGTCTAGAAACCCGAATGCTACGGAACCGGATGAAAGTTTGGGCCAAGTTTCTGGCGCAACAAAAATTTATGCCGTATGGAATCCTCTCTACACGATTACGTTTAGCACTATCAATGGCGATAATCATGGAACCTTCACAGATGGTTCAGATACGCCTAAGAATGTGAAAATAGAAAAGGGTAAGAGAATTTCTGTGCAAGGTTTTGATAGACCCTCGTCTTATACCGAGGGTGGCGTAAAGTATAATTTTGTTGGATGGGCTTTTGCCGAAGCTCCTACAACAGCTCTAGTTGAAGGAGGGCTTGATAACCTTCCTCTTGCTTCAAAGGATACAACTTTGCTTGCTGTGTGGACCACGGCTCCTGTTTATACGGTTAGTTTTTATACGAATGGTTCGACAACAGCTTCGTATGTCAGTACTGTGTACCAAAATGATAAGGCTACCGAATTGACGGTTGATAAAATGGATCCGAATCCAGGGTACACTTTCATTGGGTGGTATGAAAATCTTGATGGTCCAAACTTTGACTTTAACACAGTAATTGACAGGGACGTAGATCTTTTTGCTAAGTGGGAAAAGGACTCTTATACAATTACATATGAAAATTTAAATGGGGCCACGAATCCGAATCCGGGAACATATACAGTAGATGGTTTCGTTCTCGAAAATCCGTCGTTAGACAACGCCCTTCGCTTTGTTGGCTGGTTTAAAGATCCTGAATTCAAGGATAATATTTCTAGTATCCCAGCTGGTTCGACCGGTGACTTGACTCTTTATGCGAGCTGGGATACAATTACTTACTCCATTATTTATAAAGCTGGTACTGGTGGTCTTGGCTTTATTTCTCCGGATAAAAAAATACATGATGAAGATTATACATTGCCAGGCCTTTCCTATACACGAGCTGGATATAACCAAATTGGCTGGGCTGTAGCAAATGAAGGTGCAAAGGTATTTGATTTCAATGGAACGTATGAAGAGAATAAGGATACCGTATTTTACCCAGCATGGGAAGCTATTGAATATTCTATAACCTACAATTGTTCGGTATGCGATCTTTCTGATGAGAGCGTTTATCCCCATTCGTATACAGCTGAAAGCAGTTTTGGGTTGCCTTTCCCGAATGTTGCAGAAGGGTATGTATTTAAAGGATGGTTTAAAGATTCTGGGTATAGCGAAAAAATCAATAATGTCCAGACTGGAACTACAGGCAATTTGAAAATATACGGGAAAGTCTTGGAACAGTACACGATAACCTATGTGGGAACGGATAATTCTTATGGTGATAAAACATATAACGTAGAAAGCGGGGCTAAACTTAGAACCGCCGCTCCTAGAGAAGGCTACACCTTTGGCGGTTGGTATACTAACGCGGAATTCACGGGTGACGCAGTAACTCAAATTGCGGCAGGCGCCACTGGCGATACGACTTTCTATGCCAAGTGGATTAAGAATTATCCGTTCGTGACTCGCTATGGAGCTGTGGAGATTACGGAATATGCAGACGGATCGAAGATTGCTGAAATCAATGGGGAATATAGTGAAATGGATGCTGTCGAAATTTCTCAGGACATCCATGTGAATCAAGTCGTGTTCAACAGAACATTCGATATCGGCAAGACATCAACGATCATGTTGCCGTTCTCGATAGATGTTTCGAATTTTGAAGGTGGTACTATTTACAAATTTAAGCGTATCGTGGAAAATGAAGACCGATGCGTTTTCAAGGTCAAGCGGATAACTGAAGGTACGCTTTATGCGAATACTCCTTACATCGTTATACCTACAGCGGCAGGACTTACCTTTAACGGTGAAGTTACGCTCAATACGACGACACAATCTCCAGAAACATTGACTGACGGCACTTGGGAATTTACGGGCGTGTATCAATATACCTTGTTTGCGAACCATCCGGAACTGGGGCGCATTTATGGCTTTGCCGGGCAGGAACGTGACGGTGTAAAGGTGGGCCAGTTCGTAAAGGCGGGTCCTGGAGCTTCTGTCATGGCGTTGCGCGCTTATCTTGTACATCATCAGGTGCAAGCGGTGTCTAGATTTGGTGGCTCTAGTTCGTTTAGCTTGAATAATCGAATGATTCCCGATGAGATCGAGGTCCAACTGGATGAAGAAAACGAAAAACCTCTCACTGTTGGCAAGTTTAATATGGAAACGGTTAAGAGCCGCAAGGACCATTGGTTCGATTTGAAAGGACGTAAACTGGATTCGAAACCGACGACCCGCGGAACATATTACTATAATGGGAAAAGAGTGATTGTGAAATAAGGGAAATGTCAATGGACAAGCGAAAAAAAGAATCAACTTCGGTCGAGACTCGCGCGGTTTATGTAGCCCCGCAAATGGACATTATCGATATGAAATGTAAAGGGTATATATTGGGACCATCCTCAATAGACGTTGAAGAAGAATGAGATGAACCCGGTTGTGAAGATTGACGTATGAAAAGTTCGAAGACAAAAATGTCTATGAAGAACCTAGTCTAAAACCGCTATAAAAACATTCAAGCTAAACCCGCCGTGACTCGTGATGATTTGTTTCGCGGCGGGATTTTTCTTTGGTGACATTGCAGGACATTCGTGTAAAAAGTTCGCTGTGCGGGTGTATTTCGAACCTTCGCGGTTGTCGTCTTTGGGAACTAGTATGGCGACAGTGAGTCTCTTGTTCGATGATTTAAGATCGTGGGCGAGTTCGGCAATTTTTTTTCCGATATTTGTATAAAGTTTCGGTGCGTCGAAATGGAGACGCTTGCCGTAGGGCGGGTTCAATACGAGAATGGGCGAGGCTTCGCCGCAGGCGTCTGCGATTTCGTTGGCGGTATAGTTGAAAAAGTCGTAATGTCGCGGCAGGATTGGCGTTGGCGAGACGCTTGCGAGCGGGCTACATTCGATGTTGTGCTTGATGATGCTTACGGCGCGTTCGGAAATGTCGCTCGTGAGAATTTTCTCGATGATTGGATGATGGATTGCTTTGCACTTCGTGCTCGCAATGACGTGCGAGGCGAGCTTCGCGACAGACTGCTTGCAGGCTGGCATGCCCAACTCCGTTGGGTGCGACTCTCGCTTTAAATGGTTGTCGTCTTTCGTCTCTCGTCTAGTTAAAAATTTCCAGGTGGCTTCTTTGAAGGCGGGCTGATGTTTTAAGGCAAAGTCTCGACAAATTCCTGGAATAATCTTGTTTGCGATGCAAGCGGCTTCGAGGCTGAAGGTTCCGCTGCCGGACATTAAGTCGAGTAGGCAGTAGGAAGTAGGCAGTAGGAAGTGGGGGACGGGGGCGCCCGACGCGTCATCCTGGAGGCACGAAGTGCTGATAGGATCCATTAAGTGTATCGCTTCAAAGAGCATCCCGGCGGCGATGGTTTCCTTGAGTGGGGCGTCATTGACAAAACGTTCAAAACCGCGCTTGTACAGTTCTTCGCCGGCGAGGTCCAGCCAGATGGTGCAACGGTCGTCCAGAAAATCGACGTAAAAATTTTGAGGTATGGGAGCGCCCGACGAGTTCGCTTCGCTTTGGGGCATAGATTGTGTGATTACGTTGTATAACCTTTCGGCGATAGCGTCGCTATGGTACAGTCGGGAATGCTTGCAGGTGACGTGGATATGTATCGAGTTGCTAGTTGCTGGTTCTGAGTTACTAGAAAAAACGCAAGTGGACTTGTTAAGGTCGGTGAGCTTGTCGAACCGCTTGCCTTGTATGGTTGCCGTCTCTCGTCTTTGGACTTTCGCTTCGCTCAAGTCCCAACCATTCAGCTCGGTCATGCCCAACTCAGTTGGGCGCGACTCTCGCCTTAAATGGTTGTCGTCTAATAAAAATAGTTCCCACGGGATTTCTGCGGCTTTTTTTTCGAGTTCGCGGAAGTTCTCGGCTTTGAAATTTGCTACTTCCATGAGTACGCGGTTCGCGATGCGGCTGTATGCGACAACTTTCCACGCTTCTGTAATTTTGGCGGTGAATTCGACTTTGCCGTCTCCGGTGACGTGCGGCTGGTTTGCCGTGCCAATTGCACTGGATCCATCAATGTTTTGCGTCTTAGAACGTAATAAAGCGCCTTCTTGAGAATTCTCTCGTCTTTCGTCTCTTGTCTCTCGTTGAATAAACTCAAATTCCCGAACAAGCGTTTGTTCGAAACCGAGCGGAGGAACGGCCAAAAAACGGTGTGTCTTTCCGATGATATGTTTCTTGATGCGTTTTTCGAAAGCGTCACTCATGGACTGCAATATAAAAATTGCTAGGAGTCCAGGTCAACGGCAATCAAATTTTTGGAGGGAACCGTCGGCGAGACTATGGGGAGTTTGCTTAGGTCCAGATTGATGGCTATGATATCGCCCGAAAGCGACATGATGGCGCCTGTTGACGTGTTGAATGTCCCGATGACTTTCCCGGAACCGTCGCTTACGGTCATGGTTGTCGGGGCGATGACGTAGTAATTTGTACCGAGCTGGTAAAAATAGCTTGGCTCGCTCACGACAATATTTTGCGGAATTTGAATGCTTGTGTTGCTCGATAATTTCTTTGACTCTGAATCTTGAATCGCTGCGCTTTCGGAGCAGTTCCAGGTTGCGGCAAGAATGCCTGCCAGTATCAATATTCTGAAAAACTGAAATTTCATAATCATTCCACTCGCTGTAAAAATATATTGACATTTCTTTAAACGGTTGCGAAAAATGCTTAAAAAAACATTAAATGTTCTCTATGCGTTCCCCTTTCGCATACATTTTGCTTACATTCCGATGACGTTGGTGGGCGTTAAACGGTTTATGGAATTTTGACCTTTGTTTAACCGCATAAATTGCCGAATGCATCGGCTTTGTCCCTAGAAGCCTCTTTATTGTATAAAAAGGGTTCTTGGGGCGGTGCACTTTTTTTTTGTTGCTATCTTTTAAAATATGATTATGAAAAAGTTTGCAATGATTTCTGCGATTGGCTTTTTGGCCGCTACCGCATATGCTGCACAGGGCGCTCCGATGGGGGCGTCTGTCGATCCGACTCCCGAAGAACAGAAGGCTCTCGATAATTTGAAGGGCAAGCTCGAAGGGGCTATAGTCTGGGCAACGAGCCGTGTGAATCCTCACCATGATATTTGGATTATGAATGCGGACGGGACGAATGCCCGTGCGCTTACCAAGAGCAACAATGTCGATTGGTTCCCGCGCATTGCTCCGGACGGATCTAAGGTGCTTTTCAACCGCAGCAAGGGCGGCTGGGTTCCTGAAAACGATGCGAATTATCCTGAAAAGTGGGACTTGTGGACGGTCGGTATCGATGGCTCGAACGAAACGAAGCTCGTTGAAAACGCGACGTGGGGCACATGGCGGCCTGATGGCAAGTCTATCGTGTTTAGCCGTGCGGGCAAGGTCTTTACGATGGACCTCGCTAGCAAAAAGGAAACGCTCGTGCTCGATGGCGAAAAAGCGTTCAAGAAGTCCGGCGTGATTCTGCAGGAGCCGAACATGAGCCCGGATGGCAAGCATCTTGCGATTACGCTTCGCGGTTCGATGCGCGAAACGGGCGTGTGGGACTTGGCGAAGAACGTATGGACGAAGTCCGGAGACGGTTGCCAGATTGACTGGAATTTTGACGGCTCCAAGCTTTACCGCGTGAATCCTACGGGTAACGGCGGAACGGCTGCTCCGAGCGAAATCTTGTGGTTTACCGCTAAAGACGGCAAGCAGGTGGAAAAGGTCGGCTTCTTTGGAATCCCGAAGAACGTGAAGTTGATGGATTTGCCGGGACGCCGCAGCCATGAATACTTCCCGCGTCTCTCGCCGGACGGCAAGTGGCTTGTGTGGGGTGCAACGGACAAGGGACATGACCACGACTTGTTCGACTATGAACTTTATCTGTGGAAGATTGGCGAGCCGGTCGAAACGGCGACTCGCATTACGTACAACAGCGGCAACGACCGCTGGCCGGATATCTGGTTTGGTAAAGTACCCGTGAGTGCCCCAGCCTCTGCGACGGATGCTGCGGCAACTGCTGTCCAGTCTGCAGCGAATGCAACGGCTGCTGCTGTTGCCGGCGGCGTAAGCGATGCCAAGATGGATGAACTCATCCAGGCGATTAATCGCTTGACGGATGCCGTGAAGGCTCTTGCACCGCAGAAATAAAATGTACACGGAACCGAAATTTTTAGCGATGAAGGAAACCTCCAAGTTTAAACGCTTGGCGGAACTTATGCGCGTGATTATTTTGCAGTTGGGGGATGATGTTCCCCGTGCAAGACGCGAATTCGAGACGTATGCCGAATGGCTCCATTTGCCCGAATCCGAGCGCCTGGTGGGTAAGAATCAAGCGCAGATGATAGACTTGTACAAGACGTTCCGTACTCGCGCCGGTCTTGGATTTGAACGGGACATTTATCTGGAACAAGAACCGGGGGATCGTGAAGTCGCCAATGAAAAGCCGATACAATTTGCGGTGCTCGTGCATAATCTTCGCAGTGCTTTCAATGTCGGTTCCATCATTCGCAGTACGGATTGCTTTGGGCTCGAAGGCGTTCATCTGAGCGGCTACAGTTGTGGTCCGGACCATGTGACGGTCAAGAGCGCTGCCCGCGGATGCCAGGAGTGGATTCCTATCAGGCGTTGGGACGATCCGTTCGAATGCATCCGGTTCCACAAGGAAAACGGCTACGAAATCATTGCGCTTGAAACGGGCGAAGATATCCCGAGTATTAACAACGTTAAATGGCCCGAAAAGGGGTTGATTGTTCTTGGCAACGAAGAATTGGGAATTGCTCCCGAAATTATGGAACAGGCGACCATGAAAGTCACCATCCCGATGGCGGGCCGGAAGGCGAGCATGAACGTGGCTGGTGCATTTGCCATCATGGCGTTCTGCTTGAGAAGTGCTCACAGTGTGAAATGAAATATCCTGCGGAATATATCCGCAGGATTTTCCTCCTAACAAATCCCCAGTCCCGCAAACATTCGGGTTCCAATTTATGGGGACTTAAATTTTTTTTAGTTCTTTACGCAACGGACGTAGCCTTCTTTGCGTCTTTCTCTTTTAGAAACGTAGCCATCATTGATGGAGAAATTGATCGTGACGAAATTGGGATCTTCTAAACGATATTGACTGTCAAAATAGTAGCGTGTCATGTCATAATCATAATCTTCTTTGTAATCGTCGTCATCGCTTTCTTGTGCCGCTGGCTTGAGGGATAGAATTTCCGGGTCAAGCGAGTAGGTGTGGTAATAGGTTTGCAAATATACTGGATCCATCGGTGTAAGGTTGAAATCGAATTTATTGTGGAATACACCGAATAAATCCTTTGTAAGGGCGGCTCTTTTGCTGGTTGATTTCCATTCTTCGTTCAACAGGTTCCCGGGACCGTCGACATAATTAATTAACGCAGTCCATTCTGCACTTGTGGATACATGCCAGCCGCTAGGGCATACGCCTTGATGGAGCGAGTCTAATACGCCGTCCCCTGTGGGTTGTTTCATATATTTTTTGTCGAGTTGCATGGCGGTCGTCCAAGTATAGCTACCGATTAAACGCTTGTTCTTGTCGGAACCTTTTGAGTATTTAACCGTGGAATCCGTGTATTGGAGATTTTCCGCCATCCATTCGTATTTTTTCCCCTTGTATTTGAAACTGACGGTCTTGTATTTCTTTCCATCGCGATTGTCGGTCATGGTTCCTGTTTTATGGTCGATTTTTAACGTAAGAGAATCGATGTGTTCCTTTGTTGTTATTTCCCAGAAGTATCCGTTGCAAAGGAGATAGCCGGATTTTACGATTTCGTTGTCAACTTGGATAGCTTTTTTAAATTTCTTGTAATTGCCCCAAAGCTCATCGGTGCAGGCTTCGACATTCATGTAGTGCAGGAACAATTGTTTGCTGAAATCGTATTCGCTTTTCTTGGAGGCGAGACCTAGTCCGTCTTTTTCGTCCGGGTCCGCCTTCGCTTTTTCCTCGATGCTTTTTTCATCTACGAGTTCCATCTCGGCGTACCATTGTGAGAGAATGTACGCTCCGCCTGCGATATTTTGCATAATGGAGTCGCTGAGTTTTCCGTCATCGGCGAAATCGTTGCGGAAACTGTCGATGAAGTTTTGCTGTTCGACGCATTCTTCATCTTCGTCGTGCAAGTAATCCCAAGAGGGACGGCTATCGATAAGAAGGCTGAGGTTGAACAGAACCCTGTCTGCGTCAGACGTGTTGTAAATGTTCAGGTCTTCGGCAGATGATGGCTTGACTTCGATGCCGAACGCATCGAGAACTTCTGTTGCGGCTTGCTTCTTGGCTTCGACGAAATTTTTACCGTCCTTGACCAAATTCAGGACTCTATCGTATTCAAAATGAGTCAAGAGGTTGATGTTTACCGTTTCGCGCTTTTCCAAATCCGAAACGGCATTGAGAGTAATGGGGCAAGTGGACGGCTCGCCGTCGTATTCGCTGACATACCGGCCCTTGGCAGAAAGAAGCACGAACTGGCTTTCCAAATCAAGATCTTTGAATTGGAAATCGCCCTTGTTGCTGAGGGTCTTGGTCGTAAATTTGTTGCCGGTAGGTTCAATGCTTCCGTCGGCCTTCGTTTCCTTGAGCGTAATCTTGGAATCTTTTACAAACGGCCCTTTTTGTGTCACACCTTCAATTTTTTTGTTTGTAAGTGCGACGACGCCTTCATTTTCTTCGCTTATGCCACCTGCGGTGTCGTTCCCGCCGCAAGCGCAAAGACCTGCAGCTAGCGCAAATCCGTTAAAAAGTTTTAATGAAAAAAATTTCATTATTTACACCTCGCTATTGGTTAAGCCTTCAGGGGCTCTTTTCTTGATTTTTTTTGTTAAAGGAAAAAGTTGCGTGTTGAGTCTGCAAATCTTTTCGACTTCGTTTTCGGCGGAGACGATGGCGAAAATTTTGCGGCGGCATTCCTTGAGTTCCTCGATGACTTGCTGGTAGCTTTTTTCGGTAACGCCCATGGTAAGGCCGCTGAAGAACCTTTCTGAAATGGGAAGGTCGTCGAAAGCTTGCAAAGCGAATTCACCCATCTGCCGTATCAGGGAATGTACCGGGATAGAGACGAAGTCTAGGCGACCGGTTGAAATTAGCTTGTCCGTTTGATGATAGTTGCCGTTCTCGTCTATAGTTAAAAACTTGTTCTTGACAAGGAAATCTAAACTGTCGCTAATTTCAGCGGCGGTGACCGGGATGCGGATGGCTTTCGCAATTTCAAGAGGCTTTGCCCCGGGCATGGCTGGGGCAAGCTCGCGGACGACGGAGTGAATCCACGATTCGTAATAGGCGTAGGATTCGCTACCGAGCAACTTGACTTTGTGAGCCGATGTAATCAAATTGATTTCTTCGAAACATTTCTTTTTCTGTTGATCGGTTTTTGCGTTTTCGTATTGCACGAGCAACATGAAATAGTCGTATTCGAAATCCTGCAATCCCATGGCTAAGGCGGTGTTGTGGGCCCCATCCTGCACAAGGCGCGTTTTATGGTCGCTGACGAGTTTGAGATAGGAGCCGGAGGAAAAGCCTGCCACTTTGGCAAACTCTCTCCAGGTGAAGGCGGACGTGCGCTTCTTTTCGGTGTAGTAGTCCAGGATGTATTGGTGATAATCCTGATATTCGATTATTGATTTGAGCATGGTTAAAAAATACGAAATAAAACAAAGAAAATCAATAGTAAATAGAACAAAAATATGAAATTTTTTAAAAAATATTGATTTTTGACTGTTTGAAAAGTAAAAATTTGAATTATATAAAACAAAATTCAAGGGATATAAAACAAGCGCGCTTTGATTGTAGGTTCTAGGTTGCCTATGAGCCGCTTTGTCGGGACGATTCATCCAGTCTCGTAAGTATCGAATTCATGGCGGTCTCGGGACGCATCGTCGTCTAATTATAACATGATGGCGGAAGGAGCTCTGTCTTGTGTTTGGTCTTGAAAGTTTCCTTCTTTGCAGAACGATTTAGGTTCTGCGTATATGTGCAAGATGATTGAAATATATATATTGTTAAAGTGAAAAATTTTGTTGTCTTCATTGCTTTGACTTTAGTTCTTTTTGTCGGCGGTTGCTCGGACTCCGATTCTATTTCGGATTCTCTTAAAATTCAGGATTATTTGGAATCGCGAGGTTTAAAGGACTTTTTGCTTGTACGGTCAAAAGGCCAGTCTGTATTTTTGGGAACACAACAGATGGAATCTGTTTTTGATTACGATTTTTTGATGGGCAAGCGTGAGGTGACGTGCAAGGAAATGGGGCGAGATTGTGCGGATTCGTTGCCCGTGACGGATGTGACTTTATTCGATGCCATTCTGCATTGCAATAGGCGCAGTGTCGAAGAAGGCTTTGACACGGCATATTCTTACACTTCGGCAAAGTTTGATCAAAGCGGTTCCTGCATTGGAATGGAAGGGCTTGTTTTTTATCCGCAAGTGAATGCGTACCGGTTGCCGACCGAAGCGGAATGGATGTATGTGGCGAGCATGAATTGGAATCCGGCTAATAGCTGGAATAGCCAAAATTCCGGGTATGAACTCCATCCGGTTTGCTCTGCGAAGGTTGGCGAAAATGGAGTTTGCGATATGGCGGGGAACGTTGCGGAATGGGTGAACGACTTGAAGGTTCGTTTCCGTTCGGAAGGCGTGACCGATTTTGTCGGGGGCAAGGCCGTAACCGGTTTGGAAGAACGTGTTGTGAAAGGCGGGAGTTTCCGTAATGACCCGTCTTCGATGCTTCTGCACAATAGGGGTGATGTCTATACGGTAACATCTTCGACGAAAGCGGATTATGTCGGTTTCCGCTTGGCGTTTGGTGCTATCCCGAACCCGACGTACCTCAATTCGGAGGGCTCTCAAAACGTTGTTGGTTATTCGTTGCTGGTCAATTCCAAAACCGTCAATGAATTTGTAGGGGCGCAACATTCCAAGTTGGTTTTTAGGGATGGCGAAACGGAACGCTTGGTTTCTGTCAATTTTGATGGTGTGATACGTTCTGTTGAAGAGGCGCATGTCGAAGGCGGGTATCATCCCGATATTTCGCCGGATGGAAAGTTCGTAGCGTTTTCTACGGGGATGGAAGGTGTTGTCGGTACATCTAAAGTCTTTGTTCTGCGATTGGATGAACTTTCCGGAACGCCGGTACAGTTGCCTGTAGCTTCGGCTGCGATTCCGCGTTGGCGCATTCTGGAAAACGGTGATACGGTTGTCGTCTATGTGACGGATGCCGGGAACAATAAGGGCGAGGCGGATTTCTTGCAACGAGGAACTTGGCAAGTCGGTTTTTCAGGATCGCGTGCGCCTAGTTATTTCGGTGAACCTGAAAAATTGTTTGCGGGTGCTTATCATGGGGGAGTCTCTCGAAATGATGATTTGGCTGTAACGGGTTCGACTCTTTTGCGTGCTCGAGTCGGCGGAAAAGATGAAATTTGGTACGATGGGCTCCAGGCTTGCAATGTGTCGCTGAGTCATGGCGGTGCGAATAAAGTATTGTTTCTTGATTTTGGCGGAAAAACTGGGCGTGAATTTGTTGGTGAATCGTATGGCGTTCACGAACGCGTTCTTGTTGTGGATTCTGCGGGAAAACTTATGACTGCTATTGCTCCTCCGAAAGGTTATACTTTTGACCATACGGAATGGATTGCGGGCTCGGATTCTATCTTTGTTGCGACTCTTGCCGATGTGAACGGTGCGCACCGGAAAATAGTTTTGGTAAATGCCAATACGGGCGATATTTTACCTCTTGTCGAAGGAGAAGATTTGTATCATCCAGTTTTGTGGGCTGGAAATCGTTCTTCGGAGTCGCCTTGGGATTACGACAGCTTGGGCGTTTATCGCGCAGAAGAAGGTCAGTACTACCGAATCATTGCTCAAAAAATTCCGCTTTTGTGGAAATACAAGGATTCGGCGGAGGTGGTGTGTTTAGGCAATTCTCACATGATTCAGAGCGTGATGCCGTTATATATGAGTCTAAGTACAATCAACATGGGCACGATTCCTTGTGATATGCACTGCATAGAGTTCTTGTATGAAGGTTATGTCTCTGCGCAGGCGAAGGAATTGAAGTATTTGGTGATTGGCTTGGATATTGACTTGTGGACTGAATATGATTCGGAGGGCGCTATCCAGGTGAATTTTGGCAATGCTGCCGGATTCCAGTACGATATGCACCATCAGTATTGGCGTGATGGAGTTGATAGTTTGTTCTTGAAACGCGTGGAAGAAATCGCTTTGGCTGATACGGATTTTGTGATGATGAGGGAAAATAGAGGGTGGATTTCGCATGAATGTGTTCCGGATTGGGGTTCTCAAGGAATTGGCTTGGTGGAAATTCAGGAAGATAGCACGGCGTTCGATGATGGTGTCCGTTACGAGTCCAGTTATTCGAAGCTTTTGCAAGTTTTGGATATCGCCAAAAAGCAAAATGTCGTTGTTGTCGGGGTTGTTTTCCCGGTGAGCCCGTATTACCGAAATACGGGGAGTTATAGCCGGCACGGAATGCGCCGTTCCATGGCAGAAAAACTGATTGAAAGGTTCGAAAAACTAGCTGAGGAAAATGAAAACTTTGTCTTGATGGATGAAAATAAAATGGGGAATCACGATTACTCGGGGAATGTCGCGTGCGATTTTGACCACCTGTGCGTCGAAGGCGCTAAAAAGCTCACTTTGCGCCTAGATTCCCTGCTAAAAACGTTAGAAAAACGATAGTGTTTTGCGTTTTTTTCTATCTTTCGCATGGCATGCAAAATAATTTGAAAACACGCGTCTTGGTTGTAAACGATGATGGGGTTGAAAGTGTCTATATGCGCACTTTGGCATCTGCGCTTGCGCAAATTGCAGATGTGTTTGTTTTTGCCCCCGAAATGGAGCAAAGTGGTGTTTCTCATGCGTTTACGGTGCGTCGTGGGCTTTCTGTTAGAAATGTCGCAGAACATGTGTTTGCAATGTCGGGAACGCCTGCTGATTGTGCAAAGTTTGCCCTTGGACATTTTGCCTCGCATGGAATGGAGTCCGAGGGGGGTGGTCCGGGTGCATTTGACGTGTGCTTTTCGGGGGTGAACGTGGGCGAAAATTCCGGCGTGTCGTCGCTTTATTCGGGCACGGTTGCCGGTGCGCGCGAAGCAGCCCTTTGGGGCGTGCCGGGCGTGGCGCTCTCGTTGCGTGGAGGTGATGCTCTTTTGCAGGCCGCTGTTGATTTTGCGGTTGATGTCGTGAAAAAAGGCTGGTACCGCGAAATTCCGGCAGGAGTGTTCTGGAACGTGAATTTTCCAAAGGTCACCATCGAAGCCTTTAAAGGTTTTAAGGCGACAAGGATGGCCCTTGGAATGTTTACGGATCACTATTCCCATGATGGGGGATTGTGGCAATTGGACGGTGATAAACTGTGGGATAAGCAGCCTCTGGATAGTGATGACTACCTCCTGAACCAGGGCTATGCTACAATCACACCGCATAAAATCGACCAGACCGATGAAGAAAGTTTGAAAAAGATAAATGAAATGTTAGCGGGAGGTGCTTGCGGCTAGAAAGTCCTAGCCACTAACCACTAACCACTAACCACTATTTGAGGTTAACTAATGTCTGAAGAAATGGTACCAGGATCGCAGTTCAAGAGTCTTGTCGAACAAGACATGCAAGACTGCTATCTTCGCTACTCGATGAGCGTTATCGTTGCTCGTGCGCTTCCTGATGCTCGCGATGGTTTTAAACCGGTGCACCGTCGCGTGATGTACAGTATGCACAAGTTGGGCGTGGTTCCGAACAAGGGAACTGTCAAGTCCGCCCGTATCGTGGGTGATGTTATCGGTAAGTACCACCCGCATGGTGACGTTGCTGTTTACGATACTCTTGCCCGTATGGCGCAGGATTTCTCGTTGCGCTATCCGCTGGTGTTTGGTCAGGGAAACTTCGGTTCTATTGATGGTGACAGCCCGGCTGCCATGCGTTATACTGAAGCGAAGATGAACAATCTCGGTGCCCTCATGCTCGAAGATCTCGAAAAAGAGACTGTCGATATGGGGCCGAACTACGACGAATCTCTCGAAGAACCGCTGGTGCTCCCGTCTGCGCTCCCGAACATGATTGTGAACGGAACATCGGGTATTGCAGTAGGTATGGCGACGAATATGGCTCCGCACAACTTGCGCGAAGTCGGTGCCGCTATCCATGCTTTGGCTGAAAATCCAGACTTGACTGGCGAAGACCTCATGGAATATGTGAAGGGCCCGGACTTCCCGACAGGCGCTATTGCCTGTGGACGTTCTGGCATTCGCGAAGCCTACCTCACGGGGCATGGCCGTGTGCGTGTGCGCGCCCGTACCGAAATTGAAACGGATGCCAAGGGCAAACCGCGTATCATCGTCACTGAAATCCCGTACATGGTGAACAAGGCGGAACTCTGTAAAAAGATTGCCGACCTCGTTCGCGACAAGCGCGTTGACGGCATTACGGACATCCGCGATGAATCGAGCCGTGATATCCGCATTGTGATTGAACTCCGCCGCGATGCGGTGGGCGAAGTTGTCTTGAATAACTTGTTTAAATATACACAACTTCAGACAACGTTTAGCATCTACAACTTGGCCCTTGTCAATAACCTTCCGAAGCTCCTTACGCTCAAGGACTTGTTGCAGGTTTATATTGACCACCGCCTTGATGTGATTACGCGTGCAACGCAGTTCGACTTGAAAAAAGCCGAAGCTCGCCTCCACATCATTGAAGGCTTGCGCATCGCAACGCAGAATATTGACGAAGTCGTGCAGATTATCAAGGCGAGCAAGACGACCGATGTCGCAAAGCAGAGCTTGCAAGACCGCTTCGGCTTGGACGAAATCCAGTCCCAGGCCATCGTCGATATGCGCCTCGGACAGCTCACTGGCCTCAACCTCGAAAAGTTGGAAGCCGAGTACAACGAACTTGTTGCGACCGTCGCCGACTTGAAGGACATCCTTGAAAAGCGTGAACGCCGTATCGCCATCATGCTCGAAAGGCTTGATGCCGTCGTGGCGAAGTACGGCGATGAACGCCGCACGACGATTGGTGAAGCCATTGACGATAGCGATGACGAAGACCTCATTGCCGAAGAAGAACAGGTCATTACGCTCAGCAAGGAAGGCTACATCCGTCGCTTGCCGATTGACACGTTCAAGGCCCAGAACCGCGGGGGCAAGGGCATCATCGGTGCCGGCCTCAAGGACGAAGACAACGTGGAACAGATTTTCACGGCGAGCACGCACAGCTACTTGCTCGTGTTCACGAACAAGGGCCGCGTCTATTGGACGAAGGTTTACCGCTTGCCGGAAGGCGCCCGCAATGGCAAGGGCCGCCCGATCGTGAACTTTGTCGCCCTCACGGAAGGTGAAAAGGTGCAAGCGATTGTGCCGGTGCGCAAGTTCGGTGGTTACTTCTGTCTCGTGTTTGCAACGAAGAAGGGTATTATCAACAAGATGGACCTCACTCTCTTTAGCCGTCCGCGCAAGGCTGGCGTCAATGCCATTAGCCTCGACGAAGACGATGAATTGGTCAAGGTCCAGCTCGTGGGCATGTCTGCCGAAGAATACGAAGCCAGCAAGAACGCATCTGACGACGAATCCGCAGAAGCCCAGGCTGCCGAGACGGTCGCAGAAAATGCCGCCGATGGGGTCGATGGTTCGACTGGCTCACCAACCGATGCTTCTGAAGAAGAATCTGGCGATGCCGAAGACTTCGCCAACCGTCCGATCCCGAAGGATCTCTTGATGCTTGCGACCAAGAACGGTCAGGCAGTTACGTTCCCGATTAGCTGCTTCCGCGCTATGGGTCGTGGCACGCACGGTGTGAAGGGCATTACGCTTGCTGAAGGCGACGAAGTCATTTCGCTCTTGTGGCTCAAGGCCGGCAACAAGATTTTGACCATCACCGAAAAGGGTTATGGCAAACGTTCTGAACCGGGTTCCTACCGTGTGACCCGCCGTGGCAGCAAGGGTGTCCGCAACTTGAACGTCACCGACAAGATTGGTGCCGCCGTGTTCGTGGAAAGCGTAGCTGATGATTACGACTTGATTATCACGAGCAAGGACGGCCAGGTCATCCGCATCAAGGCTGCCGATATCCGCCTCACGGGCCGCAATGCCCAGGGCGTCAAGGCGATTACGCTTCGCGATGGCGACGTCGTGAAGGATGCGACCGCGCTCCCGAGCGTCGAAGATATCGAACAGGATAGCGCCGACGCCAAGGAAACGTTCGACAAGGTCAAGGGTGTCGAAGTCGATGACGATTCCGTTGTAAAAGACGATGCCGAAAAGCAGGAAATCGGCCCGACCGAAACCGAAGAATAATCGCTAATTTCGCGAAAATGGAACGCTAGTTCCCGTTGATTCTGTTTTTAAGCCTCTTCCCGAACCGCTTTGGGAAGAGGCTTTTTGTAGGCAGGATAGGACACTGTAAGGTCGCTTTGGCTTATGTAAACTGAATGCCGTTGTTTTTCGCAACAACAACTTTTTGCTTATCTAGGTCTTATTTTGGGGGTTTACTCATATATTAAATAAAGCATAACTAAAATGTGAGGAGACTTTTATGAGAAAGTTATTCAGTACGGCTAAAGCAGGCGTGATGCTTGCGATGGTCTTTGGATTGTCAACTGCCTCTTATGCAGCCGATGCCTGTAATGACAATATGGGGCATTCTGGTAATGGCACACAGGTGAGTGGCAATAGAGTAGGCTCCATCGGTGGTACACCATGGGGCTTTGAACAGTGGTACCAGGGCGGTAACGCCACCATGACTTACTATAATAACGGTACGTTCAAGGCCAACTGGAGTGGTTCCAGTGACTACTTGACCCGTGTGGGTTACCAGTACAATGGTAACGGCATTAGCCACAAGACGAAAAAATTTGCAGTCGATTACAAGTACGCCAAGACCGGTAACGCTCAGTATGGCTACATCGGCGTTTATGGTTGGACCAAGAACCCGGAAACGGAATACTACATTGTGGATGACTGGTTCAGCAAACCGAGTGAACAGTACATCGGTGAAAAGTTCGGCGAAATCACCGTTGACGGTGCCAAGTACACCATCCACGCCTTCCTTCGCCAGCAGGAACCCTCCAAGTCGGGTACCTCTACGTTCGTGCAGTTCTTCAGCGTTCGTGAAACTCCGCGTCAGTGCGGCCACATCGACATTTCCGCTCACTTCAACAAGTGGGACGAACTCTTTACGGGTCAGAACAAGCAGCTCCGCGGTTCGAAGGGAGGTGCATCTGCATCGCTCAAGTTCGGTAACGTGACCGAAGTGATGCTCATGACCGAAGCCGGTGGTAACGCTACTGGTTCTGTGGATTACACTTACTTCGACATGACTGACAACGCCAAGGATACTCCGACTTCTTCTGCTTCTACGCCGAAGTCCAGTGCTGCTGAGGCCAAGTCCAGTTCTTCTAAGGGTGGTAGCGGCACGACTTCCGGTACGATTGACGCCTGTAAGGATCAGATGGGCCACGAAGGCAAAGAAACGAGAACCCAGGGCCAGAACAATTCCAGCGTGACGGGTAACGTCGGTAGCTCTCCTTACCACTACGAAATCTGGTATCAGGGTGGCAATAACTCCATGTCGTTCTACGACAACGGTACTTACAAGGCCAGCTGGAACGGCACCAACGACTTCCTTGCCCGTGTTGGCTTCAAGTACGACGAAAAATCGACATACGATGATGTTGGCCCTATCGATGCATACTTCAAGTGGAGCAAGCAGGGCAGCGCCGGCGGCTATAACTACATCGGTATCTATGGTTGGACGGTTGATCCGCTCGTAGAATACTACATCGTGGATGACTGGTTCAACAAGCCGGGTGCAAACCTCCTCGGTCAGAGAAAGGGTGAATTCACGGTTGACGGTGACACCTACGAAATCTGGCAGAACACTCGTGTTCAGCAGCCCTCCATTAAGGGTACATCGACCTTCCCGCAGTTCTTCAGCGTGCGTAAGAGTGCTCGTTCCTGTGGCCATATCGACATCACGGCTCACTTCAAGAAATGGGAATCTCTCGGCATGAAGATGGTAAGATGTACGAAGCCAAGGTGCTTGTCGAAGCCGGTGGTGGTTCTGGTTCGTTCGATGTCACCTACTTCAAGATGACCGACAAGAAGCATCCGCTTCCGCAGGCTCCTGCTCCGGAATCTAGCGCCAGCGAACCCAAGTCAAGCGCTTCCGCTCCGGGATCAAGCTCTTCTCATGGTATCCACCATCGCAGCAGCAGCTCTACCAATGCAATCCCCTTCATTTCTAGAGTGCAGCCGAAGAGCGGAAACTTCCAGGTGTTCGACATGCAGGGCCGTTTCCTTGGCTCCGTGAAGGTCGAAGCTGGTGCCAATGTGGCCGAAATCCTGAAGGCTAACTTCAAGAATGCAGGCATCTACATGGTGAAGCAGGGAGCTTTCCTCAGCAAAGTTCGAGTGACTCGCTAATGCAGAAATCTATTATCCACATCTTTTAGGAAAATCCTCCCCCTAAAAAGACTCCTTATAACTTGTGGATGAAAGGCGCCCCGCGGAATGCGGAGCGTCTTTTTTTGCTGATTTTGATAGAAAAAATTTCCATTTTGGGGCGAAAATTCCCGAATTTAGTGTTGCATTCTACAACAACACCTTTTAATAGTGCAATAGTCACAAAATCAAAAAATTGGATTAATTTTCGGTTTAAAAAGGGGGAATTTTCTTTTAATAAGGAGCAAAAAATGAAAAATGTGTGGAGTTTTGGATTTAAAGCGGGCTTGGTGCTTGCTTTTGGTTTAGCTACGTCATCCTATGCAGTCGATGCCTGCAAGGACGAAATGACTAAGGCTCGTGGTAGTGAACATAGAGTGAACGGCAACCAGACCGGTGCTATCAGCGGTACTCCGTGGGGATTTGAACAGTGGTCTCAGGGTGGCAGCAACAATATGAGCTACTTTGATAACGGAACGTTCAAGGCTGACTGGAGTAACAACCAGGACTTCCTGGCTCGTGTAGGTTACCGCTATGGTGACAATGGCTCGGGCGTCGATCACAAGACCAAGTATTACACGGTTGATTACAAATATACGAAGACTGGTACTGCCCAGTATGGTTATATCGGTATTTACGGCTGGACGGTTAATCCGCAGATTGAATACTACATTGTGGATGACTGGTACAGCAAGCCGAGCGAAGCCTATATTGGCCCGAAGTTCGGTGAAATCACCGTTGACGGCGCAAAATATACCATTCATGCATTCTTGCGTGACCAGGAACCGTCCAAGACGGGTACGTCCACGTTTGTGCAGTTCTTCAGTGTCCGTGCGACGCCGCGTCAGTGCGGCCATATCGATATTTCCGCCCACTTTAATAAATGGGATGAGTTGTTCCATGGTCAGACTGCCAATCTTCCGACTTCGAAGAATGGAAAGAAAGACGCTACGCTTAAGTTCGGTAAGGTGACCGAAGTGATGCTCATGACCGAAGCGGGTGGCAATGCAACGGGTTCTGTCGATTACTCCTATTTCGATATGACGGATTCCGGAACTCCTTCCGAAGTCATCCCGCCGAAGGATATCGAACGCAAACCGTATAAGGGTACTGCTGCTAAGATTCCTGGGACTATCGAAGCCGAAAACTTCGATGAAGGCAATGAAGGCGTGACTTATAATGGTGCGCAGGGTGCTTCGGGTGACGATGGTGACCACGAATACCGCGGTGAAGATTATGCCTCTGTCGATATCGTGAATGGCGGTACGGGCAAGGCTATCGGTTATAGCGTTGCCGACGAATGGCTTGAATACACTGTGGAAGTGGCCAAGGATGGCGAATACGAAATCGAAGCTAATGTTTCCAACGGCTCGGGTTCTGGTACTGTGGAACTCTCCTTGGATGGCAAGGCTCTTGTTTCTCTTCCGTACGAAGGCAACACCGCAGAAGACTGGAATACCTATGAACTCGCCAAGGGCAAGGCTACTCTTAGCGCAGGCAAGCACACGCTCCGCGTTACGATTGCCACGGCAAACACGAATGTCGATTACGTGAAGTTCACGTTGCCGGGTGGTGTTGGAGAGGATAGCACGGGTGTTGGTGATAGCACGAATGTTTTGAAAAACGTTCTTCGCTTGAACAATATTGACAGAACATGCCAGGTGTTCGACATGCAGGGCAAGTTCCTTGGTAAGGTCGATATCTCTGCTGGAAAGTCCGTGCGTGATGCCGTTAAGGCTCGTTTCCAGGGTGCTGGAGTCTATCTGGTAAAGCAAGGCAACTTTATGCAGCGCATTGCAGTGAAATAATTTTTCTCTCTCATTGCTGATTTAAAAACGTTCCGCTTTGTGGCGGAACGTTTTTTTGTACTTTGTTTATTTTATTACAGACGAAAGAATGCGAGTTCGTTTCGGGATACGTGTCGATATGTTGTCTGAAACTAAAAACCGCTTCTTTGCGGTCTTTAGTGAACTATAAAGCCCCAGCTATTAGACTGGGGCGGTTGCGAGGACTGTTGACGCTTTTTGCGTGTGCAACTCCGGCTCGACTATAAAATTGAACAAGTTCAATTTTGCAGTTGAGCCTTGTTCGCTATTGCGAGAGCTTGTGCTCTTACTTCTTTGCTTTCGCGCTCGCAGTCTTTTTAGGCGGATGGGCGGCGATTTTCTTCACGCTTTTGTCCTCATCCTTGGCTGCCTTTTCAGCTTCCTTGAACATGGCTTCGACCTGTTCGAGAGCGCCGTTCGGATCTTCTTCGATGATTTCGGAGGCTTCGTCCACGAGTTCGGCAAATTCGTCGTACCAGTCAGCGAAGATTTCGACTTCGAGGTGATCCACACCCGGAACGGTCAAGCGCACGCCGCAGCTTTCGCCAACGCGGTCGAGGAACTTTGCAATTTCTGGACGGAGGAGGGAGAGGTCAAGGCCTTCGAGATCTTCCGGTTCCAAGAGAACGCCATCAACCTTATCGTCATCTTCATCCTTCTTGGACTTCTTCTTGTCGCCTTTCTTGCAGGTGCAGTTTTCACCGCAGCAGCATTCGTTGTTGAAGTCGCTGTTCATGGCGAGGTATTCTTCGTCATCGATGCCGCTGTCGTAGTAGAATTCGTCGTCTTCAAGATAAAGTGTTTCAACGAAGATTCCCTTTGCGCCGAGAGTCTTGGCTGCTGCCAAGAATTCCTTGAGGTCGCCACCGAAGTAGCGAGATGCTTCGGCTTCTTCGTTCAGAGTCTGCACCGGAATCGGAAGAAGCTTTTGCTTCTTGATATGTTCGCAGACCAAGTCGGTAACGGATTTTTCATTCTTAGCCATTGTGATTCTCCTGATTAAAAAGAGGTTTGGGCTATGGGCACGCTTCGCTTTGAGGTCGGTCGCCTTCGGCGTCCTTTGGGCAAAACATCTCGTATTTTATTTTACCTCAGAGCTCCCTTGGGAGCGAGCTCATACCTCAAAGCACCGTAGGTGCGTGCTCATTGCTAAACATGATACTTCTTCAAGCTTTGAGCTTTTTCGTCGATGAGCTTCATGATGCGGGCAACAGCGTCTGCACCGTTAGCCGTATCCTTCACGCTCACGAGCGGCTGGAACAACGGGCTGTTGAAGAGCGTTCCGAGAGGAATCGGGTTCTTGCGGCAGAACGTGGCGTCGATGTAGTCGCGTGCAGCCTTCTGCAAGTTGTGAGCCTTGTCCTTGTCGCCTGCCTGGAAAGCTTTGTAGAGGTCAACGAAAGTCTTGCAAGCTTCCGGGATGTTGCCTGTAGCGCTCACGATACCCGTGCCGCCCATTTCGAGGAGATCCGCAAAGAGACCGTCTTCACCGCTCATCACAGCGAAGTCCTTGCCCTTCGTTTCCTTGATGACGCGCATTGTGTCTTCATGGAACTTTTCGCCAAAACCAAATTCAACCGCCTGCTTGAGACCGATGATGTTCTTGTCTTCGGCAAGAGCGATCAAGGTGTCCGGATGGACATAGCTGGAGGTACGGCCCGGAACGTTGTAAATAACGATCTTAGCACCCGTTTCGCTACTGAGCGTCTGGTAGTGCTTGAGTAAGCCTTCCTGCGGCGGATTGTTGTAGTAGCCAGTGACGCAGAGGACTGCTACCGGAGCAATCTTCAAAACGTTTTCGATCATCTCGATAGATTCGCGCGTGCAGTTAGAGCCTGCGCCTGCAATCACAGGAACGCGACCGTCAACGTAGTCGAGCGTGAACTTAATGACATCCAAGTGCTGCTGCGGAGAGACCGTTGCACTCTGGCCCGTCGTCACGGCGGGGAGCACACCACTAGCACCAGCTGCAATAACATCGTCAATCATCTGCCCCATCTTCTTGTAGTCGATGGAGTTGCGAAGGTTCTTAGGATCGTCGTTCTTGAGCGGGGTGAACAACGCGGGGAAAACACCAGTAAGTTGAGAAGCGTTTGTAATTTGCATAGTGATCTAAATATAGTATAGACGAGAGACGAAAGACGAAAGACGAGAGAAAAATGTGGTCGGAAAATGCAGTTTTATGAGGTGTGCTCTGTCGAAAAATTATTTCAGAAGTTCAGTGTCAATGCTCCGCCATAGATTTGGTTTATTGGATCTATAATCGGGGTTATGTGAACGCTTACGGTGGGCGAGGTTGCGTGTTTTTTCCTTTGAATATCGTATTCCGTATAATTGCTTTTTCGTACCGCTGCTGCAATTTCAAATCCGCCATAGACAAGGAACGAAGTGGCGCCAATGCCGTTTATTATCATTGTTGTGATGAACCATGGATGTGACGTGGAAATTTTTTGGTCGTTGTTGTTTGAAAATTGCTCTAAGGCGTAAAAGAACATTGCGATTGTGGATATTCCTGCTAATCCTGTGGAAACCCATGCTGTAATCCAGGCTATGTTTGCCGCTTTCTTATCGAAATTGTAACTATCCAAATTATACTGGTATAATTGCTCGTAGTATGTGGCTGAGTCAGACGCTGCGTTGTTTATTGGTACAGTCTCTGCTTGAGCAAAACAGGTGGTTGTGATTAGGATTAAGATATACAAGATTTTTTTCATGAGAAATTCCAATTTGCAAAACGGCGCTATTTTGTATAAATTTAAAATTTTTCGTGGTTTTGGAAACGCTTTACTTCGCTCAAAAAAATAATGATTTAATTTATAAGGTAGTCAAAATTTTTGACTGCCTTTTCTGCGTTAAAAACATTTTACGCAATTTTCGAAAAAATTTTAGTCCAAATGGGCATCAAAAGCGTGTTACTATAATGGTAGGGGAATGATTCCTTGCCGTTATATGAGGATTTAAAATGACAAGAGAAGAATTTGCACTGTTTCTCAAGGAACTCAGGAATGTTCAGGAAAAGGGCGGCGATGTTGATGCTTATATCAAGCGGCATGAAAATCGAAATGTCTACTTTTATAACGACGGCTGTATCAAGAAAATTCTTGCGAGCGAGAAAAATCTTGCGCTGACAACGGACCTGATTAACGCGGCTCTGAACTTGGTCGGTTCGGACCGTATCGAAAATCCGAAACTCGTGAACCCATACGTTCCCGGTGAACTGGGGCATCGCAGTATTGAACCTGATTTGCTGTTGACAAATGAACGTGGCGAAGTTCCGCGCGATCGCATTTCGATTGAAATCCAGCATGAAGATCACAAGTCCTTGTACAGCGATCGTCTGGTTTTCTGCGTGGCTCGCCTTACGAACAACATGGTGCCGAAAGGGGCCGTTCCGAAATTGGAAAACTTGCATGTGATTAGCTTTCAGTTTTTCGATACGTTCAAGGATTCCCCGAATTACCGTCATACGGTTCAGCTGCGCAACCAGGAGCAGATGGTTTATTTTGACCGACAGACCGTCACTCTCATTGAGGTTGGCAAGTTCTTGAGGCATCCGGAGAAGTTTGCGAGTGATAATTGCCGCATCGCGCTGTGGCTCCGTGCGATTGATGCGCTGAATCGCGAAGTTGATTTCAGCAGGTATGAGAACGATCCGGTGTTCAGGGTATTGCAAAACGAAGTGAGAATGTGTAATTTTAGTCCAAGAAATATGTCGAATTCATGGATGAAAGATTACGATGACGCGGTCCTCAGGTATGAGGGCTTTCTAGATGGTGCGCAAGACAAGGCTCGCGAGATGGCTAGAGACATGCTGATTGATAATGAACCTATTGAAAAAATTTTAAAATACACGAAACTCTCTGAATCGGAAATTCTCTCGATCAAGGCTAGCCTTGAGCAGAAAAGATGAATGATTAGTCCAAGAAATATGTCGAATTCATGGATGAAAGATTATGATGACGCAGTCCTCAGGTATGATGGTGCGCAAGACAGGGCTCGCGAGATGGCGGCGGCGATGCTTGCTGAGGGCGACTCTGTTGAAAAGGTTGTTCGCGTTTCTAGGCTTTCAGAGACTGATGTTCTGGCTCTCAGGGCTTCTTTTGATTTGAAAAGATGAATGATTAGTCCAAGAAATATGTCGAATTCATGGATGAAAGATTATGATGACGCAGTCCTCAGGTATGAGGGCTTTCTAGATGGTGCGCAAGATAAGGCTCACATGAAAGTGAGTCTTTTTTTACAAGAATTGTAAGCCCTTAATTTAGCATATCTTCTAAGCACTAAGTTCTAAATTCTAAGTTCTATTTTACTAGATTTTGCCCGTTAAATCTCAAAAGGAACCGTTATGGAAAACATTACCCAGATTTGGAAAAAGATTCAGTCCCCCGAATTCAACCCGGCTACAGACATGGCCTTGGTTGAAACCGTGAAGCAGGTCGCTTTGACCTCCCAGGAGCCTGCCAAGGTGAGTTTTGGCACCTCCGGCTGGCGCGGTGAAATCGGTTCTGAATTTACGCTCCGCAACTTGCAGGTTGTTGGTGCTGCCATTGTGCGTTTGTACAAGGAAGCAACTCCGGAACTTTTCGCTGCTCTGGGTGTCAAGGATTTTGCCGAACTCCAAAAACGCGGCGTGGTTGTCGGCCATGACAACCGCCTGCTCGGTCATGAATTCTGCGAAGCTGTCGCAGACCAGTTCGCAAAGGCTGGCGTGAAGGTCTACTACGGTGGTGAAATGCCGACTCCGGAATTCTCCGCTGCAATCGAAATGCTCGGTGCCGCCTGCTCCATCAACATGACTCCGAGCCACAACCCGAGCCACTACAACGGTATCAAGTTCAACCCGGCAGATGGCGGTCCTGCAGGTCCGGAAATCACGAACGTCATCACCAAGCTTTCTAACGAAATGATGGCGACCTGGAAGTTCGAACCGGTCTCCAAGGTTGACTGGGAAATTATCGACTCCCTCAAGATTTACAAGGAATTCCTCGTGAAGCAGGGCACGATCAAGTTCGACCGTATCAAGGAATTCATCAAGAAGGGTCGCCTCACGCTCGTGTGCGACCACGTTCACGGTTCTACTCGCCGCCGTCCGGCTGCATTGCTCGATAATCCGGAATGCCTTATCACGCTCCGTAACGAAGACGATTCTTTGTTCGGCGGTATCGCTCCGGAACCGTCCAGCAAGAACCTCGAAAAGGTTCGCAAGGTCTTGGACGAAAGCAAGTCCTGGTTCCGCCTCGGTGCAATCTTTGACCCAGATGGTGACCGTATCCGTTTCTACGATGGTACTCGCGAAATCGATATGAACCAGTTCGGTGCAATCGCTTTCCACTACATGGCAACCTGGCGCAAGGAACAGGGCTGTGTGGCTAAGTCCGTTGCAACTTCCAACTTCGTAAACATCATTGCTGAAAAGCTAGGCGTTCCTGTCATGGAAACTCCGGTGGGCTTCAAGAACTTCCGTCCGTGGCTTTCCCGCAACGCGAAGCAGAAGGCTCTCGTTGCATTCGAAGAATCTGACGGTATCTCCGGCCTCAACAACACGCTCGAAAAGGACGCTCAGTTCGGCCTCCTCATCGCTCTCGAAATTCTCGCTACGACTGGCAAGAACCTCGGCGAATACCTCGACGCTTTGTACGAAGAATATGGTCGTTTCTATCCGACTCGTTCTGGTTTCGAAGTCGACAAGTCTCTTGTCGGTGAACCGCTCAAGGCTAAGGTCAACGCCATTGCCGATATCGCTAAGCCGGGTGCAAAAGTCATGGTTGGCGAGAATGAAAAGACTGTGAAGCAGCTTCTCACGCTCGATGGCGTGAAGGTCATTTTCGACGACGATTCCTGGATGCTCGTTCGTCCGTCCGGTACGGAACCGAAGGTCCGTATCTATACGGAATGCCGCAACCCGGACGAAAAGGATCCGATGTTCGAAGCTGCAAAGGCACTGTTCTTTAAAAACTAAGAGTAAGTTAACGAATTGGATTAGGGTTATGAAAAAAATTCTAGCGGTATTCTTCCTTGCATGTGCCATTGTTTGTTCTGCACAGGAAGGCTCCATCAAACCGGGCTTTCAGGCTTTTTCGGGAGCCTTGCTCAAGCTGAAAAAGGCGGAGAGGGGTTTCCACAAATTTAGGCTCAAAGTCGATGTGGCTCCATGGGCGTTTGTTGCGGAAGGTGAAGTCCAGGCTCCTGGTGGAGATTCCGATGTCCTCATCACGGCTCTTTTCGATAGGGCTCTTTACGCTGTGCTCGCCTACATCCCGGACAAGATTGCGGCCGGTTCCGATGGCGAAGAATACAACGTGGGCTTTTTCGACATGATGCTTTATTATGACGAGGAACCGACTAGAATTCGTAACTTGTCGTTCAGACTTTTGCCGCCTGCAAACGACAGCTGGGCTCAGGGCATTTTGGATGACGCTCTCCAGTCCGGCTCTCTCCTTGGCAAGATTTGGAACGGTAAGTATGAACGAGAAATAACCAAGGCGTCTGCAGTTCCTATAGACAAGTCGAAACTTGAAAGTATGCAACAAAAGCGTTTAGAGGAAAAACGTGCTCGCCAAGAAGCAGACCGTAGGTCACAGTATGGCAGTGACAAGGTCAAGTTTAAGTCTAAACGAAATGATGATATCGACTGCTCTAGCCGCAGACTGACTGTGAAGCAGAAACGACTTTGCAAGATGAATGGAAAATAGGTGCTTAGAATTTAGAACTTAGAACTTAGAACTTTGGTTCGACAAGCTCACCAACCGAAATAAGGTCCCTGAGCCTGTCGATGGGCCAATTAAGTTCTACCAACTGTTTTAACAAAATCCAACTAGAGGTAATCTATGTCCGGTCACTCCAAATGGGCCACCACCAAACGCAAGAAAGCCAAAACCGACGTCGCTCGCGCTAAGGCTTGGAACAAACTCATTAAGGAAATCTCCATTGCTGCTAAGCTCGGCGGCGGCAACCCTGACGCAAACCCGCGTCTCCGTGCTGCAATCCTCAAGTCCAAGAGCCAGAGCTTGCCGACCAAGAATATCGAAAGTGCAATCGCCAAGGGTACGGGTGCCAACTCCGGTACCGAAATGACGGAACCTTTGTACGAAGGACGCGGCCCGGCCGGCATCGCCATCATGGTGCAGTGCATGACCGACAACAAGGTCCGTACGGTTGCCGAAATCCGCAACATCTTCAACAAGAACAACGGTTCCATGGGCGAATCCGGTTCCGTTTCTTGGGCGTTCACTTACAAGGGCGTGATTGTCGTCGATGCTGAAAAGTATCCGGAAGACCAAGTCATGGATCTCGTTCTCGAAGCGGGTGCCGAAGACATGAGCACGGAAGATGGCGTTCATGAAATTTCCACTTCTCCGGAAGCTTTTGACGCTGTTTCCAAGGCTCTCGAAGCTGCAGGCATCGAAATGATGAGCGCTGAACTCAGCTACGTTCCGAATGATCCGGTCAAGCTCGGTCACGACGACGCCGTGAAGCTCCTCAAGCTCATCGACAAGTTCGAAGATCACGACGACGTTCAGGAAGTCTATCACAACGCCGAAATCGACGAAGCCGACATGGACGCGGAGTAAAATTAGACGAAAGAACGCTCGCGTTGCTCGCTATAGACGACAAATGCGTCCGGCGAATATCGCGACCAAGCTTGCTTGGGCATGATTGAGCCTAGCATTTGGGACTTGTCCAAAGACGAGAGATGTGAATTTGTCATTCCCGCTATACAAAACTTGGCAACTTGTTGCCTAGTCGCTGTTATCCACTTTGTGGAGAAGGTAGGAATCTCCTATAAAAAGCCGATTGCCTAAAAAGCAGTCGGTTTTTGTTTGGATAAAATTGCGCCGCTGTCTTGCTTTTATCGTTTACTTTTTGTCAACGATTTCAAAAAAAGAGTCCACAAATTTGACTTTGTACAGGGCATTTTGTGTATATTGAAAGAAGGAGAAATTTTTATGAATATTCGGAAATTTTGGCGTTTGAGTTGCTTGTCTGTCGCATCGCTTTTTTGGGCTAGCTGCGGTACGGATTCCAATCCGCAATTTCCGGCGCAGTCTTTGGCGAGTCCAAATTCTTCTGCCGATGCTAATGGGGGAGGTCTCAGCGATGCTTCTTCGAGTTCTGCTATCACGCCTGAATCAAGTTCATCCGAAATTGCGCCGCTACAAAGCTCTTCTTCTGAAATTCCTGTGACAAACTCGGCGACTGCCGAAAGCTCGTCTAGCGAAGGCTCCTCTTCGAGTCATTCGAGTTCGTCTAGTGCAAAAATTTATGCTTTGGCTAGGGATCCTTCTGTGACTTGCGATACTGTGCATACAATGGTTTCTAATCCAAATTGCCAGAGTTCAGATCGTGATTGTGATGGCTATAAAAAATATTTGGGTTCGGACACAACCATTTCCGAACAGATTTTGACTATATGGGAAGAAAAACTCGAATCTTGTGAAGCCATCCCTGAAATGTCTCCGTTGCTTTATGGAATTGAGCCCAGTATAACTTGTATGCCTTTTTATCCTGTAGTCTATTACAAGTGTTCAAATGACAGTACTTATAGTTATAATAATTGTTGGTTGGATGATAATCTAATTTATACAAATCGCCAAGAGTATAACGAGGCGCATGGAATAAGCTCTAGCTCTGCTCCAAAAAGTTCCAGCTCTGCAGAAAATTTGGTGAAATCTTGCGCACAGGGTGAATTTGCTTTGTTTGTCGATATTCTTGCTGATGTGCAGACAACTTTGTATGAAAAATTTTCCAAGCAACTCGAAGAAGATTCTTCTTTGACTGAAAATGGCAAGAAATATTTGGAAGGACTTTTGGACCATGGAAAGAAAGCTTTCAAGGATTCCCTTGCTCCTTATTTATGGAATGATTATTATGACTACGATGGTTATGGCTGGGAAATGAAACGCAAAACGAAACTTTGGTTCAATGGTTATATTGCAAAGACCAAAACCTGCGAAGACGGCACGCCTGTAATCACGGAACGCTACAAAGAAAAATACGATGCGATTCTTGCGGAATGCCTTGAAATTATCGAGGCAAATTTAAAGCCTGCTGAATAGTTTGTCTGTCGAAAGCCTTTCGTCATTCTAAAAGTTTCACGTCATTCTGCAAACATCTCGTCATTCCGAGTGTAACGAGGAATCCAGTTACTTTTTTTGCTATTCAAGACTTTACTGGATACTATCGGCTTCGGCGGCGTTGCCACCCCTCTTGTCTCTCGTCCAGGTTGGTGAGCCAGCCGAACCACTCTCGTCTAATCTCTTCCCAGTGTTTCCCTATAGCTGTGCACTGCGTCCTTGTACTTGCTCACAGCTTCTGCGATTCGGTCGGCTAAATCTTGTTGACCGACCTTGCTCATCATGTAGGCTTCGTCTTCTTCGTTGCTGATAAAGCCAAGTTCAATGAGCACGGCTGGCATCATGGCGCCTACGAGGACCATGAATCCTGCACCACCGACGCCCGTGTTCATTTTCTTGATCTTTCCGCCTTCAAAGCTGTCGAGCAATTTTTCTGTAAACAGGTAGCTAGTTTGTTTGTACTGTTCGAGGCGTGCTTCGAGTTTGAACCATTCCAGCGGTGAAAGTTCGTCTTTCGCGTTCTTTTCTCCGTAGAGTGTGGCGACCGCGTTTTCGCGACGGGCTATCGCCTTGTCTTCTTCGCTTTCCGGGGCTCGCAGCACGTAGAACTGGTAACCCTGGATGATTCTTTTGCGTTCTTCGGTTGCATCGATGGCGTTGCAGTGCAAGCTGATGAACAGGTCTCCATCCCACTGGTTTGCTAGGTTGGCTCGTTGTCCAAGTTCAATGAAAACGTCCTTGCTGCGGGTGAGCTTCACGTTGAAACCTTCGTCCGCAAGGTTCTTGCGCAATAGTTTTGCAACTGCGAGGACGATGTCTTTTTCTTGGGCTCGCTTGCCTGATGCTCCCGGGTCCTTGCCTCCATGGCCGGGGTCGATGACGATGGTGCGTACTTCGCGCGAACCGGCGATCTCAGCCTTGGGCGGTTTGGGCTTCACGATGACTGGCGTTGCCGGTTTAGTATCGGCTTTGGGGTCAACTTTTGCTGCAATTGGAGCCGCTGGCTTTGTCGGTTCTGCTGTTTTTACAGGGACCGGTTCAGATGCTACAGGCTTTGTCGTAATCTTCTTTGCGTCATCTTCTGCAATCCAAATATGACCGCTATGGAGCTGCGGAGCTTGCGTCAGTTGCGATGTGCGACCGTTGCGGGCCATGTACGGAATGCCTACGGCAAACTTGAGCGTATCCCTGGCTGAAACAATTGAAAAAGTTTTTTGTACCGGATACCAGTGGAACGAACCCTTGACTTCACGGGCAATCGACTCCACATCGACCCTTGCCGATGCGGCGAGGGTAAAGCTACATGCGGCTAGCAGAAACGCTAAAATCAGCGATGGGCCTTGGCGGCGCGAGCCATTTCCATCTTGGCGTCGCGGACTAAGATGTCCTGTCGCTTGTCGTGTTGATCCTTGCCTCGGCATATTCCTACTTCGAGTTTTGCAATACGGTTTTTAAAGTACATTTTTAGCGGGATGATGGTACATCCCTTCAGTTCCTTCGCCTTGCGCATTTTCTGGATTTCGTGCGTGTGGGCGAGGAGTTTCCGCCTGCGGGCGGGAAAGTGATTGAAACGGTTTGCGAAAAGGTATTCGTCGATATGGGCGCCGACAAGCCAGAGTTCGTCCTTTTTCTCGTCGATGTCGATCCACGCTTCGCCCAGAGTGCATTTGCCGTTACGTATGGACTTGACTTCGGACCCGATGAGCATGATACCCACTTCGAAGGTTTCATCTACAAAATAGAGATGGCTCGCCTTGCGGTTCTGGATAACGGGCGTACTAGATTCTTTTTTGGTCATCTTTAGGGACAATAGCCTCTTTTTCAAAGTCGAAAGGAACGTTGTTGATTTTTTCTATTAATTCCTTGCTAGGTTCAAAAACCGGACGCGTCTTGGCGGGAATATTTACGAGTTCGCCTGTCTTGGGTATCCGGGTGCGGCGTTCCTTGCGCTGTTTGTTCTTGAAACGACCGAATCCACGCAATTCGATGTTGTTGCCTTCTATAACAGAATTGGAAATAGCATCGATGAGTTCTTCCACGATGACTTTCGTCTTTACTTGCGTAAATCCGGTCTGGGAAGCGATTTCATCAACGAGTTCCTTCTTAGTTATGTTGGACTGAGTCGCCTTCATAGTAATGAATTTATAATATTTTTTGGCAACAGTTAGCCTTTTTTACTCCATCCGATACTTTTTTTATGAATATGGGGTACGGCAGCGTCGAGCGCCTGCTGCAATTCGGAGCATCCTTCGCCTGTGATGGCCGATGTGATGACCACTTTTTGGCGGTGTTTCTTGAATTCCTTGATGGCGTTTCCGATGCCGAGGTCGCTCTTGTTGAGTGCCACGACGAAGTTTTTTTCGGCAAGCTTCGGATGGAACGCCTTGAGTTCGTCCTTCAGCACCTTGAATTGTTCGTAGGCGTTTTCGGCAAAGCCGTCAATCACAAAGAGCAACGTGTGCGTACGTTCGATGTGCTTGAGGAACTGGTGACCGAGGCCCTTGCCTTCGCTCGCGCCTTCCAAAAGTCCCGGAATATCGGCGACCACGAAACTGTGACCGTTCACCTGCACGATACCGAGCACCGGTTCAAGCGTCGTAAACGGATAGTCGCCGACTTTCGGACGGCCACTTGAAATCTTGTTCACGAGGCTCGACTTGCCCGCGTTCGGGAAGCCGACGAGGCCCACGTCTGCCATGAGCTTGAGTTCGAGGAATAGCTCACGGACTTCGCCCTTTTCGCCCGGTGTGCACTTGCGTGGTGCCTGCACCTTCGGCGTTGCGAAATGCTGGTTGCCCATGCCGCCCTTGCCGCCGCGAGCCGCAATCCACTTCTGGCCCGGTTCCGTCAAGTCCGTGAGGATGTGGCCCTGTTCGTCCTTGACGATCGTGCCACGCGGAACGCTGATGATCAGGTCGTCTGCCGATGCGCCCCGCTCTTTGCCTTGTAAATGTGCGTGTTGCCCATGTCGAGGAGCGTGGTGTACTGCTCGTTCACCTGCAAAATCACGTGACCGCCACGACCGCCATCACCGCCATCGGGACCGCCGAGGGGGACAAACTTTTCACGATGGAAACTGCAGATGCCGTCACCGCCTCTGCCGGAGCGAACTTCAATATTTTTTTCGTCTAAGAACATGCGCCAAATGTAGAAATTTTTGCGATTTAGGGAAGATAGGTGTACTTGTCATTCCCCGCTTGATGGGGAATCTCCTTTGGCAGAGGCCTTTTTGTAATTTTTTTTGTTTCTTGCAAACGGTTGTTGACAAAATAAATGCACTGCGGTTCGCTCCCTTGTTTTTGAAAAAGGAACATTTTATATTATAGGCACCACCTTAGTAGTGTGTTGCCGGGTCTCACCTGTCTAGTGATGCTCCAGAGTTAGTATATCCATTACTTATTATGAAATAACAAAGGACAAGGCTATGGCTAGACCCATTCGTGAAACTCCGATTCTCTATGGCGAGGATGCTCGTCGTTTTCTTGAAAACATGAAGATACGCCGACCGGAAACTCCTGAAGCTCGTGCCCAGCGCTTGCGCGATTACGAGTTTATGAAAAAGGCTTACGAACGTGGTATGGCTGAGCAGCGTGCCCGAGAAGATGCCAATGGAGGTACAGATCCGTGGTTCAAGAAGGTGTAAATACAGAAAAATTAAGTTTCATTCGGATACGACCGTCTTATTCCGTCAAAAATTTTAATTGCGGTGATCGTGATTTAGATGATTTCATTCTGAATCGCGCATCTGCATTTCAAAAGCATTTGCTTGCTGTGAGTTATGCTTGTACTGATTCCGGTACAGGCAAAATACTTGCCTATTGCAGCCTAGCGAATGACAGGGTGGCGTTGGACAATTTCAAGGATAAAACGGAATTCAATCGATTCCGCAAAAAGAGCGGGTTCCCGAACGACAAACGCTTAAAAAGTTATCCTGCTGTCAAGCTTTGTCGCTTGGGTGTCGATATCTCGGCTAAAAAATAACGAATTGGGACGACAATCCTCAATTACATCAAGTCTATGTTTGTGATTGACAATAAGACCGGGTGTAGGTTTTTGACGGTTGATGCGTATTTAAATGCAGTTCCTTTCTATGAAAAGAACGGCTTTCGGTTTATGAATGCCGAAGATGACGATCCGCATACAAGGTTGATGTATTTTGACCTTATGGATTTGGTCGCTTGAGTTTTTTCACTCTCTATAAACGAAAAAAACGCCAAAACTCACGGAGCTTTGGCGTTTTCGTTGAAATTTAACTGGTGACGGTTCGCGAATTTAAACCAAACCGAGCGTTTCGTCCAATCCGAGGGCGATGTTCATGTTCTGGATGGCGGCGCCGCTGGCGCCCTTGCCGAGATTGTCGATAATCGTCGTCACCTGCATGATGTTTTCGTTGCCGAAAACCTGGATGCGGGCGTTGTTCGTGTCGTTTTCGACCGTCGGGTCCAAGCGGCCGTTGAACAGTACCGGAGCAGCTTCGTACGGCATGACTTTCACGAACTTCGAACCTTCGTAATGCTTGGCAAGAATTTCGGTCAAGTCCTGCGGGCCGACCTTCTTCGTGAGCATGTTCGGGAAGATGGCGACCGTCACGGCCATACCTTTGTAGTATGGTCCAAGCACCGGATTGAAGAACGGAACGTTCTCAAGTTCGCAGTATTTCTTCATTTCGGGGAGGTGCTTGTGGGCGAGCGCAAGCGCGTACGGGGCGGGAGCCATGATTGCCTTCGATTCGCCAGCCTTGTGGCTCAAGTTTTCTTCGGCTTCGTATTCGGCAATGAGTTTCTTGCCGCCGCCGGAGTAACCGGTGATGCTGTAGGCGGCGAGGTTTGCGCTTTTCGGGAGGATGCCTGCTGCGACGAGCGGATACACACCGAGGATAAATCCAGAGGCGTGGCAACCGGGGTTCGCGATGCGATTGCTCTTGGAAATCGCTTCGCGCTGGGCGGCAGAAAGTTCCGGCATACCGTATGTCCAAGCCGGGTTCACGCGGTGAGCCGTGGAGGCGTCGATAATGCGCGTGTTCGGATTCGTGCAGAGGGCGGCGCTTTCCATGGACGCTGCATCCGGCAGGCAGAGGAACGTCACGTCAGATTCGTTGATCATTTTCTGACGTTCGTTTACGTCCTTGCGGAGTTCTGGATTGATCTTGAGAATTTCCAGATCGTTGCGCTTGGCTAAGCGTTCGTAAATTTGCAGGCCGGTCGTTCCTGCTTCGCCGTCAACGAATATCTTGAACATTGGTTAGTGGTTGGTGGTTAGTGGTTAGTGATTAGGTTTGGGGTCGCACACGATGTGTGCTTTGAGGTATGGGGTCGGCACTTTGTGCCTTTGAGTTGGCGCCTATGGCGCGATTATTTTTTTGCTCAAAGGGAGCCTTGGCGACCGTGCTCATACCCCAAAGGGGCGAAAGCCCCGTGCTCATGCCTATTACTTATTCGCGCCGCAGCACTTCTTGTACTTCTTGCCGGAACCGCACGGGCACGGGTCGTTACGTCCGACAACCGGACCTTCGTGACGGACGGTTTCCTGCTTCACGGCACGGCCATCGTAGAAGAACCATGCGCCGCCGACTTTGTGGAATTCGCCAAGTTCGTGGTGGTTGCGGGTAATGTTGCCTTGCTTGAAACGGGCGACAAATTCGACCCAGCCGATATTCTTTTCGTCTTCGGTCTTGGTTTGCTTGATTTCGATGCCGAGCCATTCAGATTCGCGACTCCAGGCTTCAACACTTGGTTCATCAAAGTCATCGCGCTGGGTGACTTCGAGGGAATCTTTGAGCCATGCGATTTCGTGCTTGGCGTATGCCGTATAGCGGGAACGCATCAAAGCTTCCGGGGTCGGTGCGAGAGTCATCTTCTTGATAATTGGTTCGCAGCAGTCGCAGTAGGCTTTGCCAGAACCGCAGGGGCATAAATCGTTAGCCATAGTAAAATCCTTATTTAAAACTGGGCTAAAAATACAAAAATTTAATAAGCCTGTGAAGTCCCTCGCGCTTTTTTTACAGAGGTTCCCTTAATAAAAAAGACGAGAGCTTTATTCTCTCGTCTCTAGTCTGTAGCCCGCTACAGCGGGCGTTCTCTGTTCTGAATTACAGGCACTTCTTCATGAGCCAGAACTCTTCCTTGCCTTCGCGGCCCGGAATGCTGTTCGTGGGCTTGATGCGTTCGACGATGTCGAACACGCCGCCGAGGCGGGCCATGAGCTCGCCTTCGCTCATGCAGTGTGGAGGACCCTGCATGGTTTTTCCGTTCATGAGCGGGTACATGAGGCAGATGAACACGCCGTCATCCTTCAGCATTTTGTAGCAGACTTCGAAGAATTCGTCGCGTCGGCCCGGGTGGATTGCCGAGAACGTGCCATAGTCGTAAATGATGTCAAACAATTGGCCACCGCGTTTGGCGTCCTTTGGCGAAAGTGTAAACAAGTCGAGGTCGAGCGAGCGGAGGTTCTTGTGCTTGCGGCTCAAGTGGTCGAGTTCATCGACTGCGGTCGGGGCGAAATCTACGGCCAAAACTTCGTGTCCACGCAAAGCCCAGGCCTCGGCGTCATAGCCGAAACCCGCACCGGGAATCAGTACGGAGCCCTCGGCGGGGCAGGAGGGGTGCTTGAAAAACTCAAGCAGGGCGGGGGTAGCCTTCTTGAAATTCCAGTAGTCCTTGCCTTCGGCATAAAGATTGTCCCAGAATTCCGGGAGGTTTTGCGTTAACATTCTTTACCTTCCTTTTTGTACGCTAGTTGTCCACAGGCGGCAAGGATGTCCCTACCGCGTGGATTGCGGATCGTTATTTGAATTTCGGCAGCTCGCACGGCGGCGAGAAAGTCTTCCACCTCTTCGGGGGTGGGGGCGTGGAGCGTCGGGTCGTCGCCGTCGTTAAGCACGATGGCGTTCACCTTCACGCGGCGCGGGGCGCAAATGCGGATGAGTTCCTTTGCCGCCTTGGGCGTGCAGGTGATGTTCTGGATGAGCACGAACTCGAACGTCACGTAGTTATCGGTGCGGCGGATGTATTCATCGACCGCGTCCAAAAGTTTTTCTATAGGCCATGTCTTGTTCACCGGCATCACGGACGAACGGTATTCGTTGTTCGTGCTGTTGAGGCTTACGGCGAGGCAGCAGGGCGTATTGCGATCGACAAGTTCCTTGATCTTCGGGACGACACCCGAAGTGCTCACGGTCATGCGCTTTGCGCCCATGTTGAAAAGTTTCTGGTTATGCAGCGTGCAGCAGACTCGGTGGACGTTTTCCAAGTTGTTGAGCGGTTCGCCCATGCCCATGAAGATGATGTTCGTGACCTGGGCCGTGCCACCTTCCTCGTTCTGGAAACCATTGTCTTTCAGGTACCAGTTGACATTGATGATTTCTTCGAGGATTTCGCCTGCTTCGAGGTTACGCGTGAACCCCATCTTGGCGGTACGGCAAAAGGCGCAGTTCATGGCACAGCCGACTTGCGTCGAGACGCAGACGGAATAGCGCCCGTTTGCCGGGATCATCACGGTCTCGATGTGGTGGCCGTCTTCGGTCTCAAAAAGCCATTTGACCGTGCCGTCGACAGAAACGGAGCGTTGGTCCTCTTTTAGGCCGCAAAGCGTGAATTGCTTTGCCATTTTTTCGCGAAGAGCAGGGGAAATGTTCACCATTTCGTCGTAAGAACGCACCTGCTGGCAGAAAAGCCATTTTTGAATCTGGTCGGCGCGATAGGGCTTTTCGTCAACATCACGAAGCCAAGCTTTGAGCTCGTCGGTTGTCAAAGTCTTTATGTTGCGCTGCCATTCCATAGCCTTCAAAGATAGAAATTTTTAAGCTTTTTGTTAAGGGCTATGGTCTGTGTAAACCTCTCGCTTTGCGTAAATACTCTAAACAGGGGTCGGTTGTTTCGGCAGCTTTGCTTATATCTGTTTCTGAGGAAATTTTCCCTTGTCTTGCGTACCTTTGCCAGAAGAGGTGCTGGTAGATGCGGTCGAGTTCAGCCATGAGAGAACTTATACTTGTTCGGAGCGCCAATGCGAGTTGGGATAGCGTGTCTAATGAGGGGAGGCGTTTTCCGCATTCCATCTGTGATATGAACTGTCTAGAAATCCCTGATTCGAGGGACAGCGACTGCTGTGTATGACTCCGCTGCTGCCTTATCGAAATCAGAAGAAGTCGGATGGCTTCATGTAGTAGAACGGTCTCGTAATTCATGGCCATAAAATTTTATGAAAAACTCAAAAAAATGAGTGCATGCTTTAGTTTGCAAAATATGATAAATCTTTGATACTATTTGATTTTAAAAAATTTAGTGTCATAAAAAGACAATTCAGGGGCCGATTTTAAATATATTTTACATTCTAATGTACTTTTTGAAATTTGCTATTAAACGGCTCGAAATCTTTACAACTGTGTACGCTAAACCGCTTTTTTTTGAAATTTTAGCCGGTTTATTGATTATTTTTCGTGGTAACGAAAAAAAGATTCATTAAGGGGGTCTAGATTGATAAATGTAAAAGGGTCCTGGTGCTTGGTGACGGGAGGATGCCGCGGCGTCGGTCGCCTTGTCGCTATCGAGATGGCGAAACTCGGTGCAAACCTCATTTTGCAAGGGCGCGACAAGAGTCATGCCGAAAAGGTGGTTGCGGAACTATCTCCATACGATGTGCAAGTAAAGACGGTGGGCTGCAATCTTGAAAACGAAACTGAAATCGATGCCATGCTGGCTGAAATCGATTCGTTCGGTGTGCCGGTCGATTTCGTGTTCAACAACGCAGGTCTCATGAGCCGCTATTTCACCGACTATCTCACCAATACCATGGAAGATTTTCGTTTGGCTATGGCCGTGAATTTCTTTGCTCCCGTCAAGATCGCATACCACTTTTTGCCGGGCATGATCAAACGCGGTTTCGGGCGTATGCAGCTTACTACGAGCGGCATTGCGAATGAGCCTGAACTGATGGGTTACGCCTGCGCGAAGGCCGCCCTCACGAAATTCGTAAAAGATTTCGCCTGCAAGCTCAATGGCACGGATGTGATGATGAACGTGATGGATCCGGGATGGCTTCGCACGGACCTTGGCGGCCCGAACGCTCCGAACGCCCCGGAAAGTGTTGTTCCCGGCGCCCTTGTGAGTGTGCTTCTCGACGATAAAAAGAGCGGTCGCTGGTTCAGTGCACAGGATTATGTGGGCATGAGCGTTGCGGACGCTGTAGAAAAAGGTCGGAACGTTTCTGCTTGATCATCTTGAAACTGTTTTTAAGTCCCGCGTTGAGCGGGGCTTTTGTCTTTTTTACAACGAAAACTGCTTTTTTGAACACTATTTTTGCGTATGTCACCTTTTGACATGCCGTTTTAATTATATTAGTGCACATGGTAGCAGTAAACAAATCGAAAAAAGAAATAGAGTATCTCTGTACGGAATGTGGCAATACGACACCCAAGTGGGCGGGAAAATGCCCGTTTTGCGGGGCGTGGAGCTCGCTTAAGGAACATGTAATTGTTGAAAGGGCCGATGGTGCAGGTCGCGTTGGGCGCGGACTTGGCGGGCCTGTCCATAAGGTTGTTTTGTTGAAGGATGTCGCGACGGAAGATACGCGGCGGTTGAGTACGGCGAATTCGGAGTTTGACCGAGTGCTCGGTGGTGGCTTTGCGCCGGGGAGTCTCGTGCTGATTGGAGGCGATCCGGGAATAGGCAAATCAACTCTTGTGCTTACGACGCTTGCGACGATGAATGCGGCTGGCGTGAAGGCTCTATATGTGAGTGGCGAAGAAAGTGCGTGCCAAGTGAAACTTCGTAGCGAACGCTTGAATGTTTCGGGCAGCGACATGATGCTCCTTTGCGAGACGAATCTTGAAAAGATTTTGGAGCAGGCTCGCGAAGTGAAACCGCAGGTGCTTGTGATAGACTCTATCCAAACGGTCTATAAGAGCGACCTTGCGGGGACGCCGGGGTGTGCGACGCAATTGCGCGAATGTACGCTTGACTTGATGGTCTTTGCTAAAAATTCTGGATGCATCACGATTTTGATTGGGCATGTAACGAAGGATGGTCAGATTGCCGGACCGAGAATTCTGGAACATATGGTCGATACGGTCGTTTATTTCGAAGGGGACCGGAATCACCAGTACAGGCTTTTGCGGACCATCAAGAACCGCTTTGGCGCGACTGATGAAATCGGCGTGTTCGAGATGACGGGGCACGGGCTCAATCCCGTGCTGAACCCGAGCAAAGTGTTTTTGCAGGAGGGGGTTCCGCCGACTCCGGGGAGCGTCGTCTGTTGTACGATGGAAGGATCGCGGGCGCTCCTGTTTGAAACGCAGGCTCTTGTGAACCAGACCAATTTCGCTGTGCCGCAGCGGGTGGCGGCTGGGATTGACCCGAAACGTCTCACGATTATTCTTGCTCTTTTGGAAAAGTTTGGCGGTATAACGATAGGCGCTTCGGATGTATTCGCCAGTATCGCCGGAGGAATGAAGGTGAACGACGCTTCGTCGGATCTAGCGATTGCGCTTGCCGTCGCGAGCAATCACCTGGGTATTCCGCTGTCGCGGCAGACGATTGCGATAGGGGAGCTTGGACTGTCGGGCGAGGTACGCGGTGTAAGCCTTTTGGACCAGAGACTTAAGGAAGCTAGCCGCTTGGGAATGACGGAGTCGATTGTCCCCGCCTGTTGCAAGCTTTCGGAAAACGTGGGCTCGATGAAAGTCGTTCGCGTGCACTCCTTGGCCGAGTCGATTACATGGCTGATGGATAAGAAGTAGGGTGGGAAGTGGTTAGTGATTAGTGGTTAGTAAACAGTAGGAAGTAGACTGTAGGACAAACCCCGGTAAGGCGAGTGATGCATGAAAATTTATTCAAGCATAAACCATTTATGGTTTTATATTTGATAAATGCAGCCACGGACGCGAAGCGTCAAACTTGTATGGACATGACCGAGACCAGCATTGAACGCCAAGGCGTTCGTGACTGCGATTATGACATATCAAAATACAAGTGCTTTGCTGCGTCATAACCCTGCGCACTATTGGCACTTGAACTATACGAAACTTGGCAATTCATTGCCTTAGTTGAGTTATCCTCTGTGGGGAGATGTGAAAGTGCAAGTAGGAAGAACGTGTCATCCTGGAGGCGCCAGCCGATAGAATACAGTTACAATTCTTAATGCATGTAGTGCATGATTTATTGCCGACCAATAGCTATTGATTAAAGACTATGGACTAATGACCAATAACCAATGACTGCTGACTAATGACCAAAAACAAAAAGGGACGCTCTCTGAGCGTCCCTAATTTCCGTTATTAAAGCTGGCTTTATTAGCGCTTTTCGCCCGGTCTGGAGAATCCGAACTGACGCGGATCAAAGCCGCTGGGGAACTTGGTTCTGTCATTGTAAATGACGCGCTTTGCGGTAAACTTTTCGATCTTTGCACCGCTCAGGTCAGCACCGGAGAAGTCCACGTCTTCCATCTTGGTGTCGGCGTCGATCTTGACACCTTCCATCTTTGCGTTGGTGAAGGTGACCTTGATGAGCTTAGCACCGGAGAAGTTGGCACCGGAAAGCTGGGCATTGTTGAATGCGGAGCGTTCGATGGTGGAGTTCGCGAAGTTTGCCTTGGTGAGGTCGGCGTTGTCGAAGATGTCCTTGAAGACATAGGCACCGTCGAACACGGCCTTCATGAGTTCAGCGTAGTTGAACACGTTCTTGCTGACGCTGGCGTCAAAGAAGGAAGCCTTGTTGAGCTTGGTCTTGTCGAAGGAACTCTTGGAGACTTCGCCCTTGTCGAAGATGACGCCGTTCAAGTCCTGGTTGTTGAACTTCATGTTCTTGAGCTTGGACTGAGCGAACTTGGCCTTCTGGAGCTGGGTTCTGGAAAGGTCAACGTCGTTGAAGTAGGTCAGCGAGAGGTCCGCTTCCTGGAGATTGACGTTGATGAATTCGGCTCCGTCGAATTCGGCCTGAGAAAGACCGGCCTTGGCGAAGTTCACGTTGTTGAGCTTCACGTCTTCGAAGTTTGCAGCAATGAGGTTGCAAGCCGTGAAGTCCGTCTTGTTCATGATTGTCTTGCGGAGGTCGCTGTTAGCCATCAACGAACGGGAGAAGTTCGTGTTGGTGAGGTTCGCCTTGCTGAAATCGGCACGGGTAAGGTCCATGTCGGTGACAGAAGCCTGGGTCAAGTCCGCCTTGCTGAAATCGCACTTGTCGGACACCTTCATGGCGTCGAGACGGGCGTTCTTGAGGTTGGCCTTCGGGAATTGGCTATCGAGAAGCGTTGCACGATAAAGGTTCGCGCCTTCGAGGTTTGCGCCTTCGAAGGATGCGGAACGGATGTCTGCACCACTAATCGTTGCTCCGGCGAGGTTCGCCTTTTCGAAGTTAGCGTTGCTGATCACAGCATTGCGGAAGGAAACTTCGGCAAGGTTGGCACCTTCGAAGTCCGGAGAGTCACCGGCCGAGCGCTGGAAGTCCGTAACGCCCTTGATAGCCCTGGCCTTCTGGAACTGGAAGTTGTCGATACGCTTGTCGCGGAAGGAGGTGTTCAGGTCTTTTCCCCTGAAGTCCTGGGCTGAAACGTTCAGCGCGAGGGCACCAAGGAGGCAGAGACCAAATTTGTAAACGTTCTTCATATTCATAATCAATTCCCTTTATAAAAAAGTAAACCAAATAACGGATAGCCCTAAAATAACTAAAAAATTTGCAAAACTACAAACGAAAAATAAAAAGTGACCAAATAAATACTAATTTTACGTTGAAATGACAAGTTTTCGTTCAAATTCTTACAATGTGGTAATTTGCGGTGCAGGTCCGGCCGGTCTCATGGCTGCATACCAGCTAGGAAAACTGACTGAAAATGCAGGACGCGTTCTTCTTTTGGACAAAAAGGAACCTTGGAAAGAGCCTATTTTTTGTGCCGAGGCCGTTTCGACCCATCGTTTGAATGAGCTGTGGCCCATCGATGAATCCTGGGTGCGCGGAAGCATCTCCGGTATTTACTTTACATCGCCAAAGGGATACAAGGCTGAATTTTATAGCAAGGATTGCGGACGGCTTCTCGACCGATCCAAGTTTCACCATGCGATTGCTGTCGCCTGTAGCGAAGCTGGCGTGGAGTGTCGTTTTGATGCGCTTGTCAAGAATATTTCGCATGATGGAAATGGCTGGAACTTGAACGTTCAGGTTGGTGAGGATTTGCTTGCGATAACGACGAAAGTTGTTATTGATGCGACTGGTCCCGGTTGCCGCTTGACGCGCGGGATTCCGTGCCTTGAGGGGCTGGAAACCGGCGATACGGATTTGGAACCCGGAATCTTTGCGGTGGCCGAAGGCATTGAACACAAACGAGATCATATAGACTTGTTCTACGGAAGTGAGTTCCCGGGCGGTTATGGTTGGATTTTCCCGCGTGACGGCAAAGAAGTGAATATCGGTTTTGTGCTTTCGAAAGACGTGAAGCCCCAAATGCCGTTGCGTGAAAAGCTTAAACAGTTTATAGCAAATCATTATCCTGGAGCTACCGTCAAGGCTATTTACGGGGGCATGATTGCTTGCGGACAGTCCAAGAAGCCGCTTGCAAAATGCGGCTTGTTCAAAGCTGGCGATGCGGCTAGCTGTGTGAACCCGATGAGTCGTTCGGGGATTGTCGAGGCGCTCCATAGCGGAAAAATTGCAGCAGAGGCTGTTCATGAATGGTTGAACGCCACAGACGACCAAAGCCGAGCTCGTATTGAAGCTTCTGTCCTTGACCGCTGGATGGCTACGCTTGGAAAGTCCCATTTACAGATTGCGAGAGCGAAGCCGGGGCTTGCGAAGATCAAGGATGAACAGTTTGATCGGGCTGCTAAGCGTTTGTCTAAACTTCCGCGCGAAAAGCAGACTTTGCTCAGAATATTCTTTGCCGTGCTGTGGTCCTGCCCGTCTGTAATTTGGAAAATGCGTTCTTTTTTGCGTTAATATGAGTATGTCTGAAAGTATTGTCGATCGTCAAGAAAAGATTAGAGCCAAGTTTGCATCGTTTGCGGATCCAGATGACAAGTGGAAATTCCTCTTGGATTTGGCGCGCGAACACAAGGGCATGGATGCGGCGCTCAAGGCGGAAAAGTTCATTATTCAGGGCTGCGCCTCGACGATGTACCTTGTTCCGAAGTTCGAAAATGGAAAAATTCATTTTGAAATGGACGTGGAAGGTGGCACGACGAACCCGCTGATTAGTCGTGGCCTCGGTGCGCTTGCGTTGCAGGTTTTCAACGACATGGCCCCTGCGGATATTTTATCTGTAGATCCGACGTTCTTTCAGCAGATTGGCCTGAATGTAGGGCTTTCGCCGACACGTTCGAATGGATTTGCGAGCCTTTTAAAACAGATTTATTTATATGCACGCGTCTTTGACGCAATTTCAAAAAAGTAGGACGAATCTATGTTTAGTTTCTTGAATGGAAAAAGCCCGTTTGACGAGGCAGAAGAAAAATTGGAAGCCGGTGAAACCGTCAATGGAAGGCCTAAACTTTCGCAGGCGCCGATTATGGGCTGGCAGGACGGAGTGTTCTTGCTGGTTCTCGTCGGTTTAATCGTGGGAGGTTATTACTTCTACCAGTACACCAAACAGAAAAGCTCTGATTCTTTTGCCAAGTGTGATGTTTTGTATGTATCTGCCGAGACCAATGCTGAAAAGTATGTGGAGGCCGAAGCATGTTATAACGAAACATGGGACTTGAGCTTTGTGAGCGATTCCATGGAAATCCTCCGCCAGAACCGTCTGGGTGCTATCGAAGACCTGCGCAACCACCAGAAGGATTTGTATGCCGATGCGATGGGGGCTATGGCTGCTCGCGATACCGTTGCCGCTTATAAAGTTGTGAATGAATACAAAGGCCCGATGCTCCTGAACAGGGGCGATGCGAAGGATTGGAACAACATTGCTGAAAACGATGCCATCAAGGCGAGCGTCGCTGCGGCTGCAGCCCGCGCCGATTCTATAGCGAGGGAAAAGGCGATTGCGGATTCCTTGGCCCAGGTGGCTGCTGAACTCCGTGCAAAAGCTGTTGCCGACTCCATCGAAAAAGCGAACAAGAAACTTGCTCGTAAAAGCAAACGCAAGAAGGTGCGATAAAGACGAAAGAACGGCCTACGGCCTATAGACGAAAGACGAGAGATTTTAGAGAGAGTCGGTTATATGTTTTAGGGCTTAGATGGCGGATTAGGTCCGCCATGACATTCCTTCTTTATGGAACTTCGTGCATCGGTTACAGGGCGGCTTCGTCGCGAATATAAATCCTAATCACTAACCACCAATCACTAGAATTTTACTTTGCGATTTTCTCGACTGTAATTTCGCGTTCGGTCTCGGATACGATTTGGATTTTGACGACGTGGGTGATGCCTGCGTCGTTTTCTTCTAGTCGTTCGGGCCATTCGATGAGGCTGATGCCGCTTTCGAGATAGTCCGGGTCCATGCCGACTTCGTAAAGGTCTGCGCCGCCTTCGAGACGGTACAGGTCGAAGTGGAAAATGGGCGGGTTGTTCGGGTATTCGTGGAGAATGGTGTAGGTGGGGGAGCAGACCGTGCCTTCGAAACCGAGCCCTTTGCAGATGCCGCGGCTGATGACGGTCTTGCCTGCGCCGAGATTCCCATAGAGGGCGACCTTGTCGCCGACCTTGAGTTCTTTCGCGAATTCAATCGCCCAGTTGTATGTGTCTTGTTCGGATATGAAACGCATAATGAAAATTCGGGTATGGGGTATGAGATTATTGTATTTAGAGACGCCCACAGCCCAAGCGAAGCGTGCCCAAAGGCACAACGTGCCGACCTCATAGCTCAAAGCGGCAAAGCCGCTTACAGCTTCTCCTTAAACTGCTCGTACGTGAATTTGTGCAGCAGGTGGAACTTCCCGTTTTCGTCGAACTTGCCGATGCTTGGGTGACGCACCCCGTTGAAGAACGTGGTCTTGACCATCGTGTAGTGGATCATATCTTCGAAGATGATGCGGTCGCCGACTTTGAGCGGGTTGTCGAAAGAGAAGTCGCCGAGCTGGTCGCCGGCGAGGCAGGAATTGCCCGTGAGCTTGTACGTGTAAGCCTTTTCACCCGGGAACGCGGCGCCGATGATGTTCGGACGGTAAGGCATTTCTAGGCAGTCCGGCATGTGGGCGCTAATGGAAACGTTGAGTATGGCGATGTCCATTTCGTTGTGGACAATGTCGCCAACGCTTGTGACGAGTTCACCTGTTTGCCAGCCGATGGCTTCGCCCGGTTCCATGATGACCTGCAAGTGCGGGTAGCGTGCGGAGAAATCCTTGAGGATGCGCACGAGTTCGTCGCGGTGGTAGTCCTTGCGGGTGATGTGGTGACCGCCGCCGAAGTTCACCCACTTCATTTGCGGGAGGTACTTGCCGAAGTGCTTTTCAAATGCGGCGAGAACGCCTTCGAGGGCGTCTGCATCTTGTTCGCAAAGCGCATGGAAATGGAGTCCGTCAATGCCGTCGAGGAGTTCGGGCTTGAATTCTTTTTCGGTCACGCCGAGACGGGAAAACTTGCCGCAGGGGTTGTAAATGTCGGTTTCGACTGTCGAAAATTCCGGGTTCACGCGGATGCCGGCACTCACGCCGTGTGCAAGCGTCTTGTCCTTGAAACGCTGCCACTGCGAAAAGCTGTTGAACGTGATGTGGTCCGCTGCATCGAGGATGGCGTCGATTTCGTCGTCTTCATAGACGGGAGCAAAGACGTGGACTTCCTTGTTCATCTCTTCGCGCGCGAGACGGGCTTCGTTGAGGCTAGAGGCGGTGGCGCCGGCGAGGTATTCGCCGATGAGCGGGAAAGAACGCCAGAAGCTGTAACCCTTGAGGGCGCAGATGATTTTCACGCCGGTCTTTTTCTGGATATCGTCGAGGATTTCCATGTTGCGGCGGAGACGTGTTTCGTCAAGTACGAAACAAGGACTTGGAACTTGAGAATAGTCGAGCATGGTTAGAAAGATAGAACTTTTTTGATGTTATATTTTGTATGATATAACCAGATTTATTTGTTTTCTGTTTTTTGAATTCTAAAAAGTGGGCATAAAATGAATAATAAGATATTTTTCTTGTTTCTTTTGGTCGCTGGTCTGTCGTTTGCTTTGGCCAACGAACAGCCTGATTTGCACGGAATGCCCGAAACTAAAGTCCCATCGAAAGGTGAATATGTTTATCTAGTTGAGCTGGATAGTATCGATATTTATAAGGAATTGATTGCGCAAGAAGATGCCGAATCATCATGTGTGATGGATGTTGTGGGTATTGTTGTTGGTAGTAGTATTACTGGTTTTGGTGCGTTTTTGGTTGGATCGGGCTTGTATGCAATGCAGTCTCCTGATGATCGAATTGAAGGTAAACTTTTAATATTGACTTCTATTCCTGTGCTTTTGATTGGTATACCTGTGATGGTTGTCAATATCGGTGATTACAAAGTTCATAAAAAACATGCTATGAAACGCGACAAATATCAAGAGGCTTTGGATCGTTATAAAGTAAGGATGCAGGAAGAAGGATGGAAGTCTGTTCAGTTTATGGTGGTACCTACACTGAATTTGGCGAAAGCCAGCTTTGGCGCGAATGCGGTATTGCAATTTTGATTTTTATAAGAAAATACAATAAGATTTTGTTGAAAAGTAGAAAAGGCTAGACAGTTTTCTGTTTGGCTTTTTTTAAATTAAAAAAGTCTGATCGGAGGTTCGTTTGCGTCGTTTATTGATTGGATTTGTAGCGTTAGCTGTTTTGATTGCGTTGTTATGTGTGGCCACACTTTGTTTTGGCGCGGTGAACATTCCGTTTGCGGATGTGATGCAGGCGCTGTTTAGCCCGGGTGCGGATGTTTCGTCGAACATCTTGTGGAACTTGAGAATCCCGAAGATGATTGCTGCGGTTTTGGCGGGGGCTTCGCTTGCGGTGTCGGGCTTGTCGCTACAGACGGTATTCCGGAATCCGCTTGCGGGGCCGTTTGTGCTTGGCATTAGCAGTGGCGCGAGTCTTGGTGTGGCGCTTGCGCTTTTGGCGGGAATTGGCTTTGGAAGCGTGGGCGTGCTGGGTTCGGCGGCGCTTGGGGCTTTGCTTGTGACGCTTGTCGTGATGTTTGCGGCGACGCGTTTTGCGCAGACGGGCGTGCTTTTGATTGTCGGGCTTTTGACGGGTTACTTTATCGATTCGATTGTGAGCGTATTGATTGCCGGAAATTCTTCGGAGTCGCTGCGCGTTTATGTGGCGTGGGGCATGGGTAGCTTTGGACGCGTGACGCTCGGTGACGTTTGGATTTTTGTGAGTGCCGTAATTGTGGGCTTGGTAATGATTGGCATTTCGCTGCGGTACTTGAATGCGGCACTTTTGGGCGATGATTTTGCACATGGGCTTGGGTTGAATGTGAAGCGCTCGAAGATTTGCGTGTTGCTCGGCGCGAGCCTTTTGGCGGGTGCAACAACGGCTTTTTGCGGGCCGGTGGCGTTCATCGGAATTGCCGTTCCGCATTTAGCTTATCTGCTTTTCAAAACGACGAATCATCGCGTACTTTTGCCCGGGGCTGCGTTGTGCGGAATGGCACTTGCGCTTTTGGGTGGGCTTTTCCCGGCTTCGGTGCCGCTGAATGCTGTGCTTTCGTTGGTGGGTGTTCCCGTGATTATGTGGGTGCTTGTGCGCGGCTCCGGTGCGCGTTTTTAAGGGGCGGATATGAGTGAAGAAAATTTGCAGACTGCCTTACTGGAGTGCAAAAATTTGCTTGTAGGCTATGGTAAAGCGCTTCCGTCCATGAAATTCCCGTTTGATTTTTCGCTTGCATCGGGAACAGTTGTGGCATTGATGGGCGAGAATGGTTGCGGCAAAAGCTCTCTGTTGAAAACGTTTGCTGGGTTGCTTGCGCCGGTGGCGGGCGAGGTTTCGCTTGAAGGAAAATCTCTTACGGAATGGGCGCCTCGTGAGCGCGCTCAGGAAATTTCGCTCGTGCGTATGTCGAGTGCGGTGCCGCCTCGCATGAGTGTGAGTGAATTTGTGCGCCTGGGCCGCTCGCCGTATTCTGGAATTTTTGACAGCCGTACGGATGAAGACAAGCGCATTGTTGAAAATTCGATGGCGCTTTTGGATGTGGCAAATTTTGCAAATCGCCCGATTGCAGAATTGAGTGATGGTGAGCGTAGCCGTGTGTTCTTGGCGGAGGCTGTGGCGCAACAGGTGAAAATTTTGTTGCTTGATGAACCTAATGCGTTCTTGGACATTCCGCGTAGCCATGCGCTGTTTCGGTTGCTCAAGAAAATTGCGCTGGAACGTAAAATGGGGGTTGTCGTCTCGACGCATTCCGTGGAATATGCGGAGCGCTATTGCGATAAGATTATGGTCGTAAATGGTGGGACGGTAAAGGTGGCTGCGGCTCCCGATGCTCGAAAAGCGGGTTTGTTAGATTGGACGGAAACGTTTGAATAATTTATATTTAAATTGTACCAATCAAGGAGTTTTGTTTATGAAGAATAAATCACGGTTGCTTCGCGCTTTGCTTGGCTCATGCTTGATGTGCTGCTTTATCGCATTCCTGGTGGCGTGTTCTGAATCGGCGACATCACCAGAATCGTCGGATTCGTGGGGGGAGAAACATTTTTTGTGGAAAGTGTCGGATGAAAATTCTTCTGTTTGGTTGCTGGGGAGCATCCATGTGGCAGACGAGTCTTTTTACCCTCTTCCAACGGTGATTGATTCTGCTTTTTCCGCAGCTAGTGAACTTGTTGTTGAAATAAATACGAGTGATAAAAATGTTGAGAATGAAGTTTTACAGTTGACTCTTGCTCGTGGAGTGCTTTGGGATGAATCGTTGCAAGATTTAGTGCCTACGGAATTGTGGAATTCTTTAGACAGCCTTTGTAAAGCATGGAATTTTCCAATAGCAACTTTTGTATCGATGCGTCCTTGGTTGGTTGCAACGACCATCAGCTCGTATGCGTATACGCGGGCTGGAATGAATTCTGAATATGGAATTGATTTCGTGTTGATGGATAGGGCGACAAAGAGTGGTAAACCTATCGTTAGTTTGGAAACTGCTAAAGAGCAGATTGACGCTATTGCAGGAACGACGGATTCAGATTCGGCAGGCATTTGCATGTTGAAGTCCACAATGCGCGAACTTCCAGGAATTGAGTCTGAGATCGCGAATTTGATTCGCGCTTGGAAAACGGGCGACGATGAATTGTTGAACGGGTTAGAGAGTAATGTACATGTGGAAGATTACACTCCTAGCGAAATCCTGTTTATGGAAGAGTTTAAACAACGTATTTTGGTGAATCGTAATGCGAAAATGGCTGATTCCGTTGCAAGTTTTTTGCGTGACGATCGAAATGTTTTTGTTGTAGTGGGTGCTGCCCATTTGGCTTATGGGCCGTACAATGTAATCGAAAATCTCAAAAATCGTGGTTTTGCGGTAGAACGTTTTTAGATATTCTTAGCATTTTTTTCGAATAGTGTTATGAATAAATTTTATTCCTTGCTTGATTTATTTTATGTGTGCCTGGCGATTTGTCTAGTTGCATGTTCCGGGGGCCGGAATAAAGCGAAAGTCTCGCCGGCAACAAAACATTACTTGTGGAAAATTTCGGACGAAAATTCGTTTCTCTGGGTGCTCGGGAGTATTCATTTGGCGGATTCGACTTTGTACCCGCTTGCTCCTGTGATTGATTCGGCGTTTGCTCGTTCGGACGAGCTTGCCGTAGAGCTCAACATGAACGATGAAGAAGTCGTGAAGGAGATTGGTAAGGAATCTGTTTCGCAGGGAATGCTTGCGGAAGGATTACTCCGTGATATATTGCCGCCAGAAATGTGGAAGACTTTAGATAGTCTTTGCGCAGCCTGGGATATTCCTATGGTGGTGTTTGAAAAAATGCGCCCTTGGCTTGTGGCGACAACTCTTAGTGCGTATGCGTTTGAACAGGCTGGGTTGAATTCTGAATACGGGATTGACTACGTGCTTTTAGATAGGGCTGCCGCAGATGGCAAGGCGATTGTCGGTTTGGAGACTGCTGAAGAACAGATTGGTGCGCTTGCGGATACGACGGAATCGGATTCGGCGGGAGTGTATTATTTAAAGACAACTTTGCGTGAAATAGCGGAACTTGAATCGCTTGTGAAAAATTTGATTCACGCTTGGAAAACGGGTGATGACGATTTGCTGCGTAGCATACTGGACAAAGATGATGAAGAAGACGAAGAAAAGTTATCTGGCGATCAAAAGTTCAAGGATGAGTATGAACAACGTGTTTATGTGAACCGTAATGCAAAAATGGCGGATTCAATTGCGGCTTTCTTGCGTGAAGATAGAAACGTTTTTGTTGTGGTGGGTGTTGCGCACTTGGCTTTGGAAAAAGACAATGTTGTCGAAGTTCTCAAACGGCGGGGGCTTAAGGTCGAACGTTTTTAACGCTTAGGCCAAGGCGCGTAAGACGGTTATAGAGTGCCGTGCGGTTCATGCGGAGTCGCTCGGCGGCAAGACTTACGGAACCGTCGCAATTGCGGATGGTCGATTTTAAAAATTCACGTTCTTCGTCGAGCTGCATGTCGCGGAATTCGTCGTAGCTGTCGGCGTTGAAAGCCTTGATTGCCGCTCGGTCGGCGCTTGAGCTTGAGAGCGTTCTGTGTGAATCTTTGTCGATTTGCAAATCCTCTGCGTGTAAAATTCCGGGGTCTGTAAAGCAGAGCGTTCGCTGGATGACATTTTCGAGTTCGCGGATGTTGCCTGGCCAGTTGTGGTCTTGGAGTTTTTTCAGTGCTTCGGGCGAAAGTGTGTAGGGTTCGCCAGCGGGCGCATATTGACGAATAAAATAATTTGCTAAATCTTCGATGTCTTCTTTGCGGTCGCGGAGCGGTGAAAGCTGCATCGGAATGACGTTCAGGCGGTAATAGAGATCTTCTCGGAAACGTTTTTCGAAAATTTCTTCTTTGAGATCGCGGTTGGTGGCTGCGATGATGCGTACGTCGATATGGCGTGTTTTGTTAGCGCCGATGGGGCGGATTTCGTGGTTCTGGATGACTCGCAAAAGTTTGACTTGGGCGTGGAGCGGCATGTCGCCGATTTCGTCCAGGAATATGGCTCCTCCGTTAGCGTCTTCGAAAAGGCCTATGCGTTCGTTTTGTGCGCCAGTAAAGGCTCCGCGTGTGTGGCCGAAAAGTTCGCTTTCGAAAAGTGCATCGGGAATGGCGCTGCAGTTGACGGTGACGAACTTGTCGTAAACACAGGCGATGGCGCGTGCAATCAAGTCTTTACCGACTCCAGATTCGCCTTGGATGAGTACGGGACCAGTGTGCAAAATGGCGCGTTCGACGTTCTTGCGCAAACGTTTCATCGCTTCGCTCTTACCGACGAGATGCGACATCCTTTCACGGAAAATGCGTTTTGCGTTGTAGATTTCCTTGAGTCTCGCAATCTTGCTCATCAAGTGGAGACGGAGCGCTTCGATAGAAAGAATGGTATCGTATAGTTTACTCGAAATTTCTGCGTATCGGTCTGGTGATTCTGCGTAGGCGAGAATCATGGAATCTGGATTGTTTTCGCGAAGGCTCGAAAGATATTTTGCGTTTCTGGAGGCGAATGAATCTAGGTCCCAGATGACGATGGGGGCGAGCGTGGTGCGTAGTATTTCTGCGATTTCGGGGGCGCTGTCGTTTGCTGGGGTGTGGACATCGACTGTGTTATCCACAGAAGAAAGAACGTCCAGAATAAACGAGGACGTTGAAGTTTCTTTTGTGAAAAAATCGATGGAAGGGAGCATGATTTAATTAAAAATGTAGCTATGAGGTATGGGCTCGGCACTACGTGCCTTTGGGGTATGAGGTATAGGATTATTGACCTCATAGCTCAAAGCGAAGCGACCTCAAAGGAGCTTCAGCTCCGTGCTCATAGCTCACATCTACTTGTTTATTTTCCCAGTTCCTTGCTACGGTTGGTGCCGGCGACGACGGCCTTGATGAGTGTGCTGCGGAAAGCACCTTCTTCGAGGGCATCGATGCCAGCGATTGTCGTGCCTGCTGGAGAGCAGACCATGGCGCAGAGGTCGCTCGGGCTTTTGCCGGACTGTTTTACAAGTTCGACGCTGCCTTCGATGGTGCCGAGGGCGAGCTTCAGAGCGACATCGCGGGTGAGGCCAGCCTTTACGCCACCGCGGGTAAGGCCTTCGATGAATTCAAAGACGTATGCCGGAGCGCTGCCGGAAAGTCCGGTAACGGCATCCATGAGGGATTCCGCGACGCGGCAGGTCACGCCGATGTTACCGAAGATTTCTTCGGCAATCTTGAGCGTGTCTTCGGAAACGCCGTCAGTGGCGAGGCCCACAGAGCCCTTGCCAACAGTGAGCGGCAAGTTCGGCATCACGCGGAGCACTTGGTTCTTTTCGCCAAGAATTTCGATGAGGCTCTTGCGGACTACGCCAGCCATGATGCTGATGAATGTCTTTTCGCTCTTGAGCGTTGCTGCTGCGGCCTTCCATTCGGCGGCGACGAGCTTGAAAATCTGCGGCTTGACGCAGAGGAATGTGACGTTAGCTTTTTCGATACCTTCGGCAAAGCTAGAAACGCGGACGCAACCGAGTGCGCTCACGGCTTCGGCGGCCTTGTCGCTCGGATCAAAGAAGAAAATGTTCTTGGCGTCTGTACCTGCATTTAAAAGACCGCGGAGAATGGCTCCGCCCATGTTGCCTGTTCCGGCAAAGAAAATCGTAGTGTTCATTTTGGTTCCTTTTTAAAGCTTTTTAGATTGCTTCGGCGCTCCGCTTCTCGCAATGACGTGAAGTTATGCTCCGCTTCTCGCAATGACGAAAGCTGCGAATGCTTCTTGCAATGACGTTACGATGGTAAACGTAAAAATTTTTTGTTTGTTGAAAAAGAACAGCCCGCGCATTTGGCGGGCTGTTTGGCGGGGATTTTTCCAAATTTGGATTAGACTTTCGGTTTGGAGAGAACGGCGAGGAGTTCTGCGTTGGTCTTGAGCTTACTCATGAGCTTGAGCAGGTTCTCCATGATGCCCGTTTCCGTCTCGTTCTGGCTACCGCGTCTGAAGTTCCAGGCGGCATTCTGTTCGAGGAGCGAAAGCAGGCGTTCTTCCTTGCGGGTGCCGGACTTGAACACGTCAATGGCTGGCCAAATGCGCTTTTCGGCGATGCGGCGGTCGAGCACGAGTTCCATGTTGCCGGTTCCCTTGAATTCTTCGAAGATCACTTCGTCCATGCGGCTGCCGGTTTCGATCAACGCCGTGCCGATGATGGTGAGCGAACCGTTCTTCTGGATTTCTTCGGTGACGGTTCCGTCTTCGTTCTTGACTGTGCGAATCTTGTTTTGAATCTTACGGGCGGCGCCGAAGAATTTTTTCGGGAACTGCATGGCGTTCGCATCGACACCGCCAGACAAAATCTTGCCGGAGTGTGGAATCACGACGTTGTTTGCACGGGCGAAACGCGTGATGGAGTCGAGCAGAATGACGACGTCCTTTTGGCTTTCGACGAGGCGCTTTGCCTTTTCCAAGACCATGTTTGCCACGCGGGTGTGGTGCTCGGGCGGTTCATCGAACGTGGAGGCGACGACTTCGGCCTTGATTTCGATACCCTTTTCGGCTGCCTTTTCCTTGATGTCCGTGATGATGTCACGCATTTCGGTGACTTCTTCCGGGCGTTCGTCGATGAGGAGCGTGATGAGGATGATTTCAGGATGGTTCTTTGCAATGGCGCGTGTCACATTCTGCAAGAGGACGGTCTTACCGGTACGCGGAGGGGCGAGGATGATACTGCGCTGGCCTTTACCGATCGGGGAGAACAAGTCCATGATGCGGGTGCTGTATTCCGTTTCGTTCCATTCGAGGTGGATCTTTTCTTCCGGATGGATCGGAGTCAGATATTCAAAAGCGACGCGGCGGCGCATCTTGTCCGGTTCTTCGAAGTTCACGCGGTCAATGCGGCGCATCGAGAAGTACTTATCTTGTTCGCGCGGCGTGCGCACAAGGCCTTCAATTGTATCGCCAATCTTGAGGTTGAATTTACGGATAAGGTTCTGGCTCACGTAAACGTCGTCGGTGCTGGTCTGGTAGTTCTGATCCGGCATGCGGAGGAATCCATGACCCTGCGGCGTGACTTCGAGAACGCCTTCCGTATAAATGATGTTGCCTTCATTTTCGAGGCTTTGCAAGATGTAGTTGAGGGACTGCTTGCGCATTCTGCGGAAGTCCACTTCTTTTTGCACGGCGAGTTCCTGGAGTTCGCTCATAGAAAGCTTGCGGAACTTGAGCCAGTTTTCCTTGGCCTTTAAAATAGCTTCGGAGCCTGGAGCCGGGAGCGTTGCAGAATCATCGACAAATTCTTCTTGCTGGAAGTTGCGGTTACGGTTGTTCTTGTTGAACTTGTTGTTCTTGTTGAACTTGTTGTATTTGCCGTTCTGGTTGTTGAAGCGACGCTCGTCTTGACCTTCGCCGTTCTGAGCCTGAGTGTCGCCCTGCTGTTGGGCGTTCGGGTCTGCGGAAACTTCGCCTTGAACATCGTCTGGAGTTTCTGTAGGTTCGGCGATTGTCTGTGCAGCGGTTTCTTCGTTGTTGTCACTGACGAAAGCGGTTTCTTCAGCGGACTCTGCGGGCTTGATTGTGTAGGTCGGTTCGCTTGTGAAAATCGATTCTGGAATTGCATCTATGTTTGTGACGCCATACTGCTCGGCGAGCCTCTTTTCGGCTGCAGCAATTCCATCGACAGGATCTTTTTTTTCTTGAAAGTCTAATTCGATATCGGGTGTGATTACTGCTTCGATGTTCTTGTGATTTTTTGTCTTGGAACCCGGTTTTCTGCCACGACGTTTGGGTTGCGGTATTTCATCGGTACTTTCGGGAATCTTGTCTGGAGTTCCCAAATATTCGGGAACCGGAATGCCAGTACTTTCGGGATAAACGAGGTCGGTCAAAGATTTTTCTTGACTATTTTGTTCTAAATTGTGATTCTTAGGTGTTCTGGGCACGATCGCGTCCTATAGATGAATAATAAAAATGAACGATTAAGTGAAAAAATAATACGGGCTTGATGCCCCATAAATTATTTGTGATTTAATATTATGTTCCGAAATAGCGGAACGGGTTAAAAGATACATAAAAATTTTGAGAAATGATTAAAAAAAAGAAATTTTTTTGAAAAAAATTAAAAAATATCACAGGAAGACGCTTTCTTCCAACTTTCTACTTCTAACATCCCACTAACCACGAATCACCAACTACTAATCACTAACGACCAATGACCATCCACTATTTTGCTATATTTGAACCGTGGATTCTTTAAATAGAATATATGTAGCGCTCGGAAGTAACCTCCCAAACCGCTCGGCAAATCTGAATGCTGGGAGGGAAATGCTCCGCCGCATCTGTGCGGGGGGGTGGGTCGAAAGCCCTATTTATGAAACGCCCCCTGTTGGTCCCGCGGGTCAAGGTCCGTATTTTAATCAGGTGGTAAGTTTTCTGTACGATGGAAATCCGGTAAAGTTGCTGTACTATTTGAAGGGGGCCGAGCTTATTCTTGGACGCAAGGATCGCGGACATTGGAATTCTCGAGAAGTTGATTTGGATTTGTTGTTCTTTGGACGGGAAATTTGTTCTGGACGTCCGACGATCCCGCATCCGCAAATTTATAACCGTCAATTCGTGCTCGTTCCGCTAAATGACATTGCGCCGGACTGGGTGGATCCGAAAACGGGCAAACCTGTAAAGGATTTGCTTTCGGAATTGCTTTCGAACGAAGAAAGAATTCCGTTTCGCATAATTAAAGGGGAGGAACCCTAATGCTTTCTGACAGGAACATTCATTTTATGGCTATCGAAGGCACCATCGGTGTTGGAAAGACCTCGCTTGCCCGTGCCATTTGTGAACGTTGGAACGCCATGTTCATTGAAGAAAACTTTGCTGATAATCCGTTTCTCCCGAAGTTCTATGAAAACCGTTCGGCATACGCGTTCCAGACGCAATTGTTCTTTTTGCTAGATCGCTTTAAGCAACTCCAGAATTCCGCATTGCAGAGCGATTTGTTCCACGATTTGCTCGTGAGCGATTATACTTTTGACAAAGACCGTATTTTTGCGTCGCAGAACCTCACGGAAAACGAACTTGTAATGTATGATCAGGTTTCGAATGCCTTGAACCACGATATCCGCAAACCGGACTATGTTGTTTATTTGCAAGCGAGCGTGCCTACGCTTTTAAAACGCATCAAGGGGCGTGGCCGAGCGATGGAAAAGGCTATAGACGGTAACTACTTGAGCGATTTGCAGGACCGTTACGATCATCATTTCTGGCATTACACGGATGCCCCAGTACTCATTATCAATACGGACAATATTGATTTTGTCCATAATGAAAGCCATTTACAGTTGGTTCTTGATGCAATCGCATCTTGTCCAAGCCAAACGACTTATTTTGTTCCAGAAGGTAATTAATCATGCAGATAATTAAGTCTATCGATTCACTACGTCAGGTTCTTGCTCCATTGACTAGGGAAGGTAAAAGAATCGGTCTCGTTCCAACGATGGGGGCTCTCCATGAAGGTCATGGCGCTCTTATCAAGGCATCTGTGAGCGAGTGCGATGTGACGGTTGTTAGTGTGTTTTTAAACCCTATCCAGTTTGGCAAAAACGAGGACCTGGACAAGTATCCGAAACGTTTGGAGGCTGATGCAAAGCTTGCAGAATCGATTGGAGCAGATTTTGTTTTCGCTCCGTCGGTCGAAGAAATGTATCCCGATGGCGACCCGATGACGCTTGTCCGTGATGAACAGCTCGAATCTATGTACTGCGGCGCCTATCGTCCGGGACATTTCCGTGGCGTGTTGACGGTTGTTTCCAAGTTGTTCTTGATTTCGGGCGCAAACGATGCGTTCTTTGGCGAAAAAGATTACCAGCAGGTTTTCTTGATTGAACGAATGGTGAAGGACTTGAATTTCAACATCAAGATTCATCGTGTGAAGATTGTCCGTGAAGAAAGCGGACTTGCTCGTTCTAGCCGTAATGAATACTTGTCTGAGGAAGAACGTGCTCAGGCGCTTGGCATTTTTGAAGGACTGAAGGCCGCTCGAGCCGCTTTTGAAGAGGGCGAACGCAGCGTTTTGAAACTTCGCGATATCGTTGTGAAGTCTATCGTTGCGGCTCGTGGCGTGGTGCAGTACGTCGAAGTGGCTAGCCAAAAAACTTTGCAGAAGTGCAACGGTGCGCTTGGCCCGGACGACAAGGCTGTGATTCTCGCCGCAGCATTCTTTGGCAAGACCAGACTCATTGATAATATGGAGTTGAATTAGAACTTAGACAACTGCGTAAGGCGAGTGAAGCGATAATCTCACTTAGAATATTGCTTTCTATCTAAGTTCTACCAACTACTTCTCCGTAGCGGTAAAGATGCCGTCCCATTTTTCGCCTGCGTTTGCGGGCGGATTTTGTTTATAGGCTATGCAGCGGTTGATATAGACCATGCTCGGGCAGGTCTTGCTTCCTGGATCGTGTTCGGGCAGGTGCGGCTCGAAACGTTTGCATTTTTCGAATAGTTCGATGGCCTTGTCCCATTGCATGTCGAGATAGGCTGCGCGGGCTTGATTCCAGAGCTCGATGAGCTTGCTCAGGCTTTCGGAGTTCTCGTCGTTGGCATAGGCGAGGAGCTCGAATGTTTCGACGGGTTCGTCCTTGCCGACAACCCTGATGATGTCGAGCGAACGATAGATGTACTGGTCGCTGATTTTTTGATGTACGAGCTGGTCGATTGTGTTCTTGCAGACGTGGATGTAAGCGCCATACTGCTTTGCTGCGCTTTCGAGACGTGCGGCGAGGTTTACTTCATCGCCCATCATGGTGTAGTTCTTGCGCATGGTGGAACCCATGTTCCCGGTCACGATGTTTCCTGTGTTGATGCCGATTCTCATGTGCATGTCATGAACGACCTTGGGCCATTTGTTGCCTTCGCCGAGCCATTTCTTGCGGAGTCTCAGAAGCTCGCTTTGCATGTCGAGCGCTGTGTCGCAGGCGCGTTTGGCGTGGTCGTCGTATTTCATTGGTGCTCCGAAAAATGCGATGATGGCGTCGCCTTCGTACTTGTCCAATGTGCCCTTGTTTTTGGTCGTCAAGACGTCGGTCATGGAGGTCAGGTATTCGTTCAAGAGTTCGACGAGCTTGCTTGCGCTTCCAATTTTTTCGGAAAATGTCGAGAAGCCTTGAATGTCGGTAAAGTAAGCGGTGATGACCGATTCTTCGCCACCGAGTTGCGGGGTGATGCCGTCTTCGACCATCTCATCAATCAGTTCAGGAGAAATGTATTGCTTGAATGAACTTGTAATAAATTTCTTTTCTTTGTTTTCGAAGTACGCCTGCACCACCATCGCAAGCATGTTTGTGCCGATGATGGCGAGCAATTGTTTTGAAACGCCAATATAAATGTTGTGCTTGAAGCAGATGTATGCGGATATGGTGTAACTGGCGGCTATTAGGACCATGAGGAAAAATGAAAGGAAACTTCTGGAGAATAGGCCTATCAATGTGCAAATCAAGGCGAGCAGAATTACAGCATAACGTTGATATTTTTCATTTAAGACCGAGAGATAATCGTCTTCGAGAATGTTCTTGATGATGCTTGCGTGCACGAGAATGGCGGGGAGATTTTCTTCGTGCGGCCCGTTCACAATATCGAAAAGCGCCGAAACGGATGACCCGAGAATGATCGTTTTGCCGGCGTATTGGTCGAGATTCGTAGAATCTCTATAAATGTCGTAGTAAGAGACATGCTTGAAAGTTCTTGTTTCCGGCGTGACATGGTTGAATCTTCCTTTGTATTTTATTAGGAACTGTCCGTGATTGCCGATAGGAATTTTCTTGTACGGGCCGAACCTCATTTCTTCACCGGGCTTTAGGTTTGCAATTTTTTCGTCGCTCGCGTTGGAAATATCTTGCAAAATTTTATTTGTAAAGAAACTGAATGAGGAGGACCATTCGTCTTTTGACTGGTTGTAACTGATGTCCATGTTTCGAGACAAGTTCTTGTATTCGCCTATCTTGATTTTTGAATATTCTTTTTCAAAGTAGCGGATTGTGCTGAGAATGCTTGGCGTAATGGAAATTTCTTCGTCATCTTCATTTGAAATGACATAGACGCCTTCATCGTCTTCGCTTTTGGTCATTGTGTAGCCAAACTTCAAATCGACGGTTTCGTTATTGTTGAACTTGTCGAAAATGCTTTCGGGGAGTTTGCGCAATACTCTAGATAGTTTTGCGTCGATGTGCTGGTCTTCGTCCATGAACACGTCAAAGACGATAAAACCGTCGTCGTTTCTCCTTGCGGTTATCTTGGCGGAAGTTTCGACTTGACTTGCTTTTTGTACTCCGCTTTTCTTGATTTGTTTCATCTTGTCGCGGAGCGCAACGAACATGGGGTAGGTGAAGTTCGGGAATGTCGTATGGTATTCACCCAAGGAGTCTCGGTAAATTCCAAATGGTTTTCCGATGTCGATATATTCTCCCATTTTAATTTGTACGTCTTTGGGATCTTTATGGAATAGATGCAAAACGGTCATCAGCGATAGTGTCGAGTAGATGCGTTGAGGTGCTAGCTTGTCGTCCTTGATGAACGGAAATTTGTACAACATGTTGATGCGGCGGATGACACCATCGTTGTCGGGATATGCGTTTACGGCTCCCAGGCGCGCGCCTGCGTTCGCGAGTTCCGGGAAAATGTTGTCGAGCAATTGGCGCGATTCGATATCTTGCGGCTTATCGATCTGGTTTAACTGGAATGTCGATGAAAAACCGATTTCTTTTGCGCGGTCCCAAGTGCTTAACGGATACCAGTCGCTTTTATTCTTGTAGTACGAGGTATTGTTCATCAAAAAACTGACAATGCAGATGCCGGAGTTCCTTGTCGCTTCGACAAGCAGGGAATCGTAGTTGTAGTAAGATTGAATTTTTGAAAAATAGTCGGATTGGCTTGTTTTGGGATTCAGTTCCGTAAGAATCTCTTGGCATTGCGAGCCTCTTCGCTTACCAAAGTCGGCTTCTTTGAAGAGTATATCGAAAGCAACGGCTGCGGCCCCGCCCTTCCCTAGATTGTCGATGACTTTTGCGTGGATAGAACGGTCCCATTCGTAGTAGTGTCCCAGTTTCTGCAATGATTTTTCGTCGATATCGGCAATGAGAATATTGGGGTCGTTGTAGGGCTTGCTTTCCATGACGACGCCATCTTTGAAGCCTGTGGTGTCCTCGACTTCGGTAGTCCACTTGAAAAATTGGTCGTAGAAAATGTTTTCTGCCGATTCGGCTGTAAAATTGTTTTGCGTGTTGCCAAAGACGAGGATAAGAAAAACGGCAAGAGCCGAAAAGGCTCCCCCAAAAAAGAGTTTTTTCTGATTTTTTGAATATTTCTGGGCCATAACTTTGAAAAAAATAATAATTGGGTAAAATGTGTCATTTTTTGTGTCTGAGTTAGGGGCTATATTAGACTATATTTGAGTATGAAATTAGAGGAGCGTGTTTTTTGGCTGTACAAAAGAAAAAAACTGTAAAGAAACCGAAAAAATCCAAAGTTGAACCGAAAAAGGAGATACAGGAGCCGGATTCGTATTTTATAACGATGATGGTGGGCTACATGGTGTTGCTTGCCGGTGTCGTCCTGTTGCTTGGCTGTATTACGATTTCGATCGGTGGCGGGCAGAACTGGCTTGGAAACTATTTCGGCGATGCCTATCCGGACTTCATGACGTTCTTGTTTGGGCGTGTAGCTGTGGTTGCGATTACGGCGGCGTTAATTCTTTGGGGCCTTTTCATTGCGATTGCGTCGCTCCGGACGAAATTGTTGCGCTTTGCTATTGGCACGACTCTCCTTGCCGTCAACTTGTCGTTCCTCATGTCGCTCAAGAATTTTGACGTTGCCCATGCGACTAAGGATCAGATATCGATGAATGGCGGCGTTATTGGGCAGTTCTTTTTGCAGAATTTTGCAATTCCCTTGTTTGGACGTGTCTCGTACGTGGCGCCGTTGATTTTGCTCTTGTCCACTCTTGCGCTTATTCTTGTGCTTTCGTTCGGCATGCGTCCGAGGCACTTTAGGTTTATCGCACAGACAATGCGTTATTTGAGGGGAGCCTTCGGTCTGCGCCGTTCGATGGCGCCGATTGAAATAGAAACTTTTGAACTCCCTGCGATTGGGGAAAAGAAGGACGCCGAGAAAAAGCCGCTGCGCCGCGGTGTCGTGATGGAAGACGAGACGATGATGTTTGTCCCGGATTCTGTAAAGATGAAACGGCGCGGCAAGGTGGAACCTTTTAACGGTCGCCACAATTGGTTGACGGATGACTTGAATGTGAGCCAGTCTGACATGCAGACGCAGGTGGCAAACAACCCGAATCCGTTGGGAGTAATTGGGAATTCTTTAGGAAATGTCGCTGCGAATGTGGCGGGCGCTCCGCTTGGAGATCCGCGTGCGGCTCAGACTGTTGCTGCGGGCGACTCCCTTGTCGATGCTAGTTTTACAGAAGACCCGGAAATCCGCCGCTTGGAAGAAGAATTGCGCTTGAATGAGCGTCACATGAACGCGCTGCAGATTTTGGAAATCAAGGAACGAATCAGTGCGCTTCGCCGTGCCCGCGACTTGATTGATTGGGAAAAGGGCCATCGTGGTCGCATGCAGGTGAAGGGCGATGTGCGCCGTAATTGCGATGCGGAAACGTTGTCTGCCGGTAATGCGAATGTTGCGGATGCCGGTGCCGCTGCCCGCCGTACGGTTGAAAAAAATGTTGTTGAAAATGCCGGAATGCCGAAGTCTGCGAAAAACGGTCCGGGTGCAGAGAATGGCGAACTTTTAGAAACGGTTCCGATGAAAAACGCTTCGACGAGGCGAACGCAGGCTGTTCGCGATGACGTTCTTTCGGAATCCATCGAAGAGCGAGCTGCGATTCATGCCGAGGACCTCTTGGGAGGCGATGGCGCTTACGTGGAAGATTTTCCTGGAGATCCTGCTGTTGAAGATGACGAGACGTTTGCTCCGGTTGTCGTGACTGCGGACGAAGTAGGCGAGGATCCGGTGCTTGACGAAACGATTCCCGCGGCTCGTGGTGCGGGGAATGCTGGCGGTAAAGCTCGCCCGGCGTCAAAGTCGCCAGTCCATTCGGCTCCGATTCCTCCGGCTCCGACGGTTTCTTACGATGAATACAAGATTCCTGAAATCGCAAAAATTCTCGACACGCACGAGGTCCAGACGGCGGACTACACCGAAGAAGAGCTGAATGCGATTGGCAAGATGCTCGAAGAAAAACTCGAGAACTTCAAGGTGAAGGGCCGCGTGATCGGTTGCGAAACGGGCCCGATGATTACCCGTTTTGAAGTGGAACCGGGCCCGGGCGTGAAGGTGAGCCGTTTCTCGGCATTGCAGGAAGATTTGGCGCTCCCGCTCAAAGTTTCGTCTATCCGCATTTTGGCGCCGATTCCCGGCAAGGCGGCGGTCGGTGTGGAAATTCCGAATCGCAAGTTCCAGACGGTGTTCTGCCGTGATGTGTTCCTGAGCGAAAAGTTCAAGCCCGCGCCTGACAAGATTCTTGTGGCGCTAGGCAAGGACATCACGGGCGAATCGTTCACGATGGATTTGGCGAAGGCTCCGCATTTGTTGATTGCGGGTCAGACGGGTTCCGGTAAGTCTGTCTGCATCAACGCCCTTATGGCGAGCATGCTCTTCAGCAAGACTCCGGATGAACTCCGCATGATTTTGGTCGATCCGAAGGCGGTGGAACTCAAGATGTACGAGAATATCCCGCACCTCTTGGCGCCCGTGATTACCAAGCCTGAAATTGCAATCCAGGCGCTCCAGTGGCTTTGCTACGAGATGGACCGCCGTACGGAAGTTCTTGCGTCTGCGAAGGTGCGTAATATCGGCGGCTTTAACGCGAAGTTCGAGGCGGGCGAGTTGCCGGAAGACGTTCCTGAAGAAGACCGTGGCCATCGCATGGCGTTTATCGTTGTGATTATCGACGAAATGGCGGACCTCATGATGGTCGCGGGCAAGGAAATCGAAAAGTCCGTGGCGCGCTTGGCGGCCAAGGCGCGTGCTGTAGGCATCCATTTGGTGCTTGCGACGCAGCGTCCGTCTGTGAAGGTCATTACGGGTATCATCAAGGCGAACTTGCCGACGCGTATCAGTTTCAAGGTGGCGTCCCAGATTGACGCCCGTACGGTGATGGACCATGCCGGTGCCGAAAAACTTCTTGGCCGTGGCGACATGCTTTACAAGGCCGTGAACGATCCAGATCCGGTGCGCGTGCATGGAGCGTTCTTGAGTGACGAGGAAGCCGAACGCTTGGCCGATGCGTGCAGCGACCAAAACGTGTTCTACCCGCAGGTGGAGTCGTTTGACGTTTCGGGTGGCGAAGATGGCGATGACGAGGAAGGCGGCGGCTCGATGAAGAACGAAAAACTGGACAAACTTTTGTTCGAAGTCGCGCAATGGGCCATTAGCGTGAACGGTCTTTCTACTTCGGCGGTGCAGCGACACTTTAGCGTGGGGTACAGCCGAGCCGGGAAGATTGTGGACCAACTTTACGGCCTTGGCGTTTGCGGCCCGAGCAAGGGCAACTCGAAACCGCGAGCCATGCTGGTGGACATGGACCAACTGATGCAACTCGAACGCTCCGGGAGATTTGGGTAAGTTAGGTATGGGCGCGTTCGTTGCACTCGCTTTGGGCTATGAGGACGCTGCGCTTTGAGAAATTGCCCAGACCCCATTCCTCAAAGGGCCGTTAGGCCCGTGCCCATAGCTACATTTCTATATATTATTGACCAATGACTATGAAAGAATACGCTCCTGCTAAAATCAATTTGTTTCTTGATGTCATCCGCAAGCGCGAGGACGGTTACCATGATTTGGGAACCGTTTTCCAGACTGTTGATGCGGGCGATACCGTCGAGGCTGAACTCCGTGATGATGGCGAAATCCATTTGACGTACAATGAACCGCAGAACTATCCGCTGGAATCGGACCTCGTGTTCAAGGCGGCGAAGGCGCTCAAGGAATATGCAAAGTGCAATCTTGGTGCCGATATTCATTTGACAAAGGTCATGCCGTTGGGGGCCGGTCTTGGCGGTGGCAGTGCCGATGCCGCGGCGACGCTCCGATTGCTTAATCGCCAGTGGAACTTGCACCTCCCGTTCGAAACGTTGGAATCCATCGGTGCCCGTCTTGGCGCCGATGTGCCGTTCCTTGTCCGTGGCGGAACTGCTTTTGCCGAAGGCATCGGCGAACGCTTGACGTTCGTGGAACCGCTGGAACTCCCCGAAGGGGCGGCACTCCTGATTGCGACTCCGCTCGATTCCGTCCCGACGAAGGACGCTTATGCGGGTGTCCCGAAATCCGGCCCGGACCGCTGGGAGCGGTACAAGGCCGCGTGGGATTCTCAGGTGCGGGTCACGTTGTGTGGTGATCCTGTTGCTGAGCCCGTTTCTGCCGATAACACGTTTGAGCTATTTCTCAATCCCGAAATGTGCTTCAACGCTTTTGAAATTTCCGTTTTCCCGACGCACCCGCTTGTCGCCGAGATGAAGCAGAAATTCCTTGAACTGGGGGCTAAGGTCGCCCTGATGTCCGGTTCGGGGGCCTCCGTTTTCGGAATATTCAAGACCAGGGAACTTGCCGAAAGGGCCGCCGCCGTGATGAAACCGATCTCGCGTTACCAGACTGTGACAAAGTTCTGGCATCGGTGATGTTAGACGATAGACTATAGACGATAGGCGAGTGCAACGGGATATGGTACTTTTTTATTGCTATTCAAGACTTTTCTGGATCCTATCGGCTGACGCCTCCAAGATGACGATTCCTAACCACTAACCACTGTCTACTTCCTACTAATCCCTAACCCCTAAAACCTAATCCCTAACCCCTAATTTCAACTTTTTTACCTTTTTTTACGCGTTTATCTTTGAAAAAAAGCGTTTTTTTACTATCTTTGTCGCACCATTGGGGTATCGTCAAGTGGTAAGACAACGGATTTTGATTCCGTTATTCGTTGGTTCGAGTCCAGCTACCCCAATGAATTTTTTTTATCTAATGGAGATAATACAATGGAACTCACAACGCTCAAAGCTACCTCGAGAGTGCTAGGTGCAAACCGCGAAAACGCCCGTTTGCGTAAGGCTGGTCTGATTCCGGCCGTCTATTATGGTAAGGGTATCGAAGCTCAGAACCTCAGCGTAAGCGAAATCGACCTCCGCAAGGTTCTCGCTCCGGGCAAGCGTTATACGCTTCTTGACCTCGAAATCGACGGCAAGGCTGGCAATCCGGCTCTCGTCTATAGTGTCCAGAAGGACGCTATCACCCAGAAGATCACTCACGTTGACTTCATCAAGATTGCCGAAGACGAATTCGTCAAGGTTCGCATCCCGGTCAAGCTTTCCGGTCTTCCGGTTGGTGTCAAGACTCAGGGGGGTATCTTCGCTCAGGAAGCTCGTTACCTCATGCTCGCTGCCAAGCCGGCTTGCATCCCCACTGTTCTCGAATTGGATATCTCCAACTTCGAAACGAACGTGACTTTCTATGCTAAGGACTTCAAGCTCCCGGAAGGTGTTACGCTCGCTTCTGGCCCGCGTACCGTTATCTTCACGATTTCTTCTAAGTCCAAGAAGAAGGATGCTGCTGCCGCTCCGGCTGAAGCCGCTGCTGCCGCCGCCGCTCCGGCTGCTGCCCAGTAATTTTGGCAAAGTCATACAAGGCGAATTTGAGACCTGTCCCTTTTGCCGGGACGGGTCTTTTTTGTTGGATTGTACAAGCCATAACGTGGATTTTTCGTCAGATTGTGGTTTCCTTCGCCTGAAAAATCTATATTCAAGCTATGAATATCATTAAACTTTTATATTGCCTTTGTTTTATCGCTATTCTGGGATGTGCCAGTAGCGAACCAGTCAAACAGCAGGAGAGTAACGCCGATGAGGTTCGTGCAAACGCTCAAAAAGCGTATAGCGAACTTGATGCGGAAAAATAGTTGTCTCTGATTTTCGCTTTTACTGAGACGTAGGCCACGCCTCCGTCAACATAATCTATATTTGTTCCCATGAAAACTTTAAAGCTTTTATCCTGTGTTTGCTTTATATCCTTGTTAGGTTGTGCCGGTTCTGAACCGGCCGCTAAACGTAGCGTTAATGCCGATGAAATCCGTGCGAATTCGTCGCAAGCGTTCAACGGTCTCGAAGCCGGGCAAGACCAGACGGTGACGAACCCAGGTGACGCAGGTGTTCCGCAAGTGCAGGTTGTTGCAGAATCCCAGGCGTCTCTTTCGGAGATGTTGCAAAGCCATGTTTGCCCGAGCGAGGATTACTTGCGTGGCCAGGGAATCGCTAATAATACCAATTTGGCGCTAACGCTTGCGCAAAAGGATATTTCGGCGAAAATCCAGTCTGTTGTTGTCGCGAAGACCGAGGAATCGCGTCAGTCGAATGTAGATGCGACCGGAAACGAAACGATTCAGTCTTCGTTTGCGACGAATACGCAGGTCATCACTAGATTGCAGAATGCGCAAGATGCGAAACCTATCGTCACTTTGACGCAGGGTGGCAAGTTTGGTGTGGTGGCGTGTATGCTCAAGTCCGATGCCGCGAAACCATTTCTCAATGAACTTGCTATTACGCAGGACTCCGTCGCTCTAGCGATCAAGATTTTCGAGGAGCAGACTCACCCGGTTATCAGGAACAATGCGTTCAAGGCGGCGCAGGACATGTATGCGCGGACGCTTTCGATCGGGATGATTCTCGATGGACTTGGTGTAGTCTACGACAACAGGGTGAAGGCGTCTTTCGAGTCTTCGCAGCAGAAGTACAAGGATTTCCGTTCGCAGTATGCGTTCTATTACCAGATGGATGAATCCGACGCGTCTGTATTGCAGCAGCGTCGGGCGGTGTTCGAACGTATTTCGGCCAAGTATCCGGTGCGTGCGGCCGTGTGTTCCAACGGTTTGCTGTTGAAGTTGGATGTGTCGCCCGAGGAATGTTCCGAGGGAAGTCTCGGTGTTTCTTGCACGACGGAACTGAACTTGAGCGGTTCGAACTGCGAAGGCGAGCCTTACTTTAGTGTCCATGCCAGGGTCAAGGGTAGCGGCCGCTACGATATGAACGAGGCGCGTACTCGTCTATATGCGAATATTTTGAACGGTGACTGGTTCAACGAATGGACTGTTGAGCTGGACAAGTGGAGATTGGAATGATTCGTATCTCGTTTTTAGTTTTGGCCTTTTTCCTGGCTTTTGCCGGGGCGAAGGAATCTCAGAGGATGGAAATGCCGAAGTCGATTTCCGATTCTCTGCCGTGGTTCGCTATTCGCCAAGTTTCTGAAAATTCGTTGCCGTTTACACGTACGCACTTGTCGAAACTTGCGATGAACAATGAGCGTACGGCGCTTGTCTATTTTGCGACGTGGTGCATCCCTTGCAGGGCGGGCGTCAAGCGTCTTGTCGAAAATTACGATGAACTGCAAAAGAACAAGGTTTCTGTCGTGCTCGTGAATATTGGCGAACGTGACGAGGAACTTGTCAAGAGTTGGGTCAAGAAGACGGATGCTTCGAAGTTTACTGTGGTGAGCGATCCTTTCAAGCGGTTGACCGAGGGGTTCGGGCTCGTGAAGGAGGGAGAAGAGATTAGTCTTCCGCGAACGATTGTCTTGGACAAGAAAACCAAGCCTTTGTTCATGCTGGGTGAAGAAGGCGAAGATTGGCCGCAGGTTCTGTGGGCGAAATAATTACAAGTGCTATTCCCGCCACGGAGCGGGAATATTTTTGATGTAGAGATTTTATTATGTATCTTATCGTAGGTCTTGGAAATCCTGGGACGCAATATTCGAATACGCACCACAACGCTGGATTCATGGCGGTCGAGAAGCTTGCCGATTCTGGCAAGGACTGGAAAAGCGAACACAAGGCGCTCACCATGAAGGTGAACATAGCGGGCGAGGAATGCCTGCTTGTCAAGCCGCAGACGTACATGAACTTGTCAGGCGAAGCGGTGCAGGCTTTGATGACTTGGTACAAGGTCAAGGTCGATCATTTGCTGGTGTTCAGTGACGATATCAATTTGGATGTGGGCCGTATTCGTTGCCGCGCAAGTGGCAGTCATGGCGGTCAGAACGGGCTCCGCAATATTATCGAGCATGTGGGCGACAAGTTCCCGCGAATCCGTTTTGGCGTAGGCAAGTGCCCTCCGAAATTTGACCTTAGCAATTGGGTGCTCGCGAAGTTCTCGCCGGAAGATCGTCCGAAATTTGACGAAGCGATTGCGAAAGTCCCTGCGCTTGTGGAATGCTATTTTAAACTCGGTATTGAAAAGTGTATGGAGCGCTACAACGGGAAGTGATACCGCTATATGCAACGTATGCAACAAAATCGTCTGTCGTTTCTTTGAGAATTGCTTGCAGAGTTTCTGAATCCTTCTAAAAATTTATATTTTGACGAAAAATGTAATAGGAGAAAACTATGGATCTTTTTTGTTGCAAGGCGAGTGTGCCCAAATTATGGGGAATGCTCTTGTCTGTGGCTGTTCTATGGGCTTGTGCAGACGATAATAACAGTAACGCCGTTGGGCCGAATACACAAAGCGAGATAAGTTCCAGTAGCTTGTCGAGTGCTGCGGAATCTAACGGCAATTCTAGCAGTAGTGTTTCTAGCAGTAGCAAGGATTCGAAAAGTGGTTATGGGAAAATCGGCAAGTCCATGACGGTTTATGGTCTGGCTCAAAATGGCCCCTATGCAGACAGTTCCGTTGTAAAGTTGACCGCATTGGATGAATCCACTTTGGAATCTACGGAGCAAGTTTTTACGGGAATGGTGGAGGGCGGTTTTGGCGGATATTCTGTCAAGGCGGAATCGTTAAAATCGAATATAGCACGGGTTTCTGTAACAGGAAAATATCTCGAAGCGAAATCTGGGCGACTTTCTGAAAATGAACTTACTTTATATGCTCTGACGGACTTGAATGTGCACGATTCGGTAAACGTCAATCTCTTTACGACTTTGGAATATGAACGTGTTCGTGAACTTGTCAAAAACAAGAAACTCTCCTTTGCGGATGCAAAAAAACAGGCTCGAAACGAACTTTTAGACGCTTTCCATGTTGCCGTTAAAGACGAAAATGGCGAAGATGTAAGTTTTGATGACCCTGAATCATGGAGTGTTTACGGAATTCGGGATATAGAAAATCGCGATGAAGACAAGGTATTGATGGGGATTACTGCTATTTTCTCGCCTTTTAGCGGAAACTTTTTTGAATCATTTGTCAAGGATTTTGCGGAAGATTTTGCGAAGGACGGCAAATGGGATAGCGATTCTACGAGAAAAAAGATTGCAGATGTTGCTTACAACTTGAATGTATCGGTTTTGCATGGCGATGCGATTATTCCTGCTGATATTCAATCGATTCGCTCAACAATGACAAAATGGAGAAGTGTCTATACGACAGGATTTGACTTGAGTAGTATAGCGGGCGGATTCCTTCCTGATTTTGAAAGTGTGATTGACGGCTTTTGGCTGGCCGAATATGGTCTTGATAAATGCGACAATAGTAATTTGGGTAAGGTCGCGAAAACTTCATTTGGCAAATATTTTACTTGCAAAAATGACGATAGAACTCGCACAGGCATCCGCTGGTTATCGTCTTCGGCCTTAGAGTCGAATACTTATGGTATTAAATGCGATGGCACGGACTACTTTATGACGCCGGGAGGCGTGGACTCTTCTTTGATCGTGTGCGATTTCGGAAAATGGCGTAGTGCTTTGGATGTCGAAAGGAAGGTTGGATTGTGTACAAGTGAAAAAGAAAATTCGCTTGAAGATACCGATTTGTTCGGCTATGTTTGCAAATCCAAAAAGTGGGAAATCTTTACGGATTCGCTTGAAGACGGGCGAGACGGAAAGCGTTATGCGTACCGCAAGGCGGTCGGTCTTTATTGGATGATTGACGACTGGCGGGATACCACGTTTACGTGGGCGGAGGCTCAATGCCCCGATGGCTGGAAGCTCCCGACTGAGGATGAATGGGAAGAGTTGTCTAAACAACTTGCTGGAGTGACTGCAAACGGTTCTCCGTTGAATTTAGTTCATGTGGGGGAGTCTAATACTTGGTGGAGTTCGACGGAGAAAAACGATAGTCTTGCTGTAACGGCGAATGTTTGGCATCATCCGAGGAGTTATGATGAATCCTTGAGGTTTACGCTTTCGATTTCAGCGTTGGAAAAGGATTATCGTGCGGCAATCCGCTGCGTGAAGGAACCTTAGATTTGGGCTTAAGTGCGGGTATTGGCTTTGAAGAATTATTTGTTACATGAAAAAAATGTTTTTTCGGTACCTATAAAACGTAAGTCAATAAAGTTTTATAGGTACTGGGAACGGGGTCTTTTTATTTCGTACCTATAAAAGCGCATGAATCAATAGTTTTATAGGTACATTTTCCTATTTTTACATATAAATTAAACGTGGAAATACCTATAAAGGCGAATTTTTGCGTTGCTTATAGGTACGATTTTTATCGAATTCGCCTTGTTATATTTTGAAAAAACGGCTTTGTACCTGTTTTGTACCTATAAAAGTGATGAATCGATCATTTTATAGGTACAATTTTTAGAATAGTTTTGCCTTTTGGAAATTTTCACTTCTAAATGGATGCTTTAGAGCAGTCTTGGTTCTGGCAGTTTGGCTGCGGCTTAAAAATGTGAAAATTTTATTTTCACGCTTTACTCGCCTTGCATATTTTTCTATATTCAATGCGCAAAAGAGGTACTTTATGAAACTTTTGCCAGAAGCTTTGACGTTTGATGACGTCCTACTCGTTCCCGCTGAATCTTCTGTTCTTCCGGCTCAGACGGATGTGAGCACTCAGCTCGCCCCGAATATCAAGCTGAACATTCCCATAATCAGTGCCGCCATGGATACCGTGACCACGGCTCCCTTGGCCATTTCCCTCGCTTTGCAGGGTGGTATCGGCATCATCCACAAGAATATGAGCGTTGAAGACCAGGCCGAAGAAGTCCGCAAGGTCAAACGTTGGCAGTCCGGCATCGTGACCAATCCGGTGACGCTTGACGCCGATGAACCGGTGTCCGCCGCATTCGAACTCCGCGCCCGCAACAAGGTGAGCGGTTTCCCGATTCTCTCCAAGGGCAAGCTCGTGGGCATGCTTACGAGTCGCGACCTCCGCACGGTGAGCGACATGAATGTGAAAATTAGCACTGTGATGACGAAGAATCCGGTGACGGCAAGCCCGAAGGTGAGCCTCGCGAAGGCGAAGGAAATCCTCGCCGAAAAGCGTATCGAAAAGCTCCCGCTCGTGGACGCTTCCGGTGCCTTGAAGGGCCTCATCACGATGACGGACATCCTGAAACGCGAAAACAACCCGAACGCTAGCCTCGACAAGAACGGCCAGTTGCTCGTGGGTGCCGCGGTCAGCACTTCTGCAAATACGATGGAACGCGTCGCAGCCCTCGTGGATGCAGGCGTCGATCTTTTGATTATCGATACGGCCCACGGTCACCACATCGGGGTGCGCAACATGGTGAAGGCTGTCCGCAAGAAGTATCCGAAGCTCACGATTTGCGCGGGCAACGTTTGTACTCCCGAAGCGGTTGCCGAACTTGCCAAGTGCGGTGCGAACATCGTGAAGGTCGGTATCGGTCCGGGTTCCATCTGCACGACGCGTATCGTGGCCGGTGTGGGTTACCCGCAGTTCTCCGCTGTCGTGGAATGCGGCAAGATGGCCCGCAAGGTCGGCGTGAAGATTATCGCCGACGGTGGTCTCAAGTTCTCTGGCGACATCGTGAAGGCTCTCGCCGCTGGCGGTCACGCCGTGATGGTGGGCTCGCTCTTTGCCGGTACGGAAGAAGCTCCGGGCGAAGTCATCCTCGCCGATGGCCGTAGCTACAAGAGCTACCGCGGCATGGGCTCTCTCGGAGCGATGAAGGCCGGTTCTGCCGACCGTTACTTCCAGGGTGGCGTCCAGGAACCGCGCAAGTTCGTTCCGGAAGGCATCGAAGGCCGCGTTCCGTACAAGGGACCGCTCCGCGACACCGTTTACCAGCTCATCGGCGGTATCCACTCTGCCATGGGTTATGCCGGCGCTGCTAACCTCGAGGAACTCTACAAGAAGGCAACGTTCGTCCGCATCACGGGCGCAGGCCTCCGCGAATCTCACCCGCATGACGTGACGATCACGAAGGAAGCCCCGAACTACCGCACTGGAGATTAGTCGGATGTAGACAGTAGGAAGAGTCGTTCCGGACTGTCTGCCTGACACTGTCGAAGGGCAGGATTCCCTTCTCGAAAACTTCAATCCGTTGCATGAAAATTGCAGCGGATTTTTTATTTTTATAAAAAACTATTGGAGGTTTTTATGAAGTTGTTGAATAGTGTGATTTTTTCTTTGGCTCTTTTGCTCGTTGCCGGTTGTTCCAGTACACGCCAGTTTAAGGACAATACTTGGACGAACAAACCGTCGAATATGAAGGCCGTGTTCACGAAACCAGTTATTGTTCAGGATTCTACGGAATCTTATGATTTATGGGGCTTGTTTAAAAGCGAAAAGGATACCGCCGTTGTAACGGATGAAATGACTTCTATTTCAGCTTGGTTCCAGAAAAATTTGGACAACACGTTCAAGTTCAATTTGGGTGTTCATTACAGTATTGATGAAGTTTCGAAGGAGCAGATTTCCAGTGTTGCCGAAAAAATGGACGGTGATGATGTAAACATTCCGAAATTGAGTTCGATGTCGGATAGTTTTGAGGTGTATTTGGTGATGGATGATATTCGGTTGTATAAGAGTCAGAGCTATTCGCAAATGTCCTCGGTCCCGATGGCTTCCGTGGCTGGTCCGGCAGCGCCCATGTACAAAAGTGGTGAAAAGGTCAAAGTTTCAGCCAATTATGCGTTCTATGACGCAAAATCAGGGAAAATGTTGGCATTTGGTTTTGTTGAAAAAGACCACTTTGCAGAAAAAAGAGCTTTGGAACATGATTGGGTAGATATTGTTCGTGATATGGCTTTGCAAATTATCGATCAAACTCCGGTTGGACAATAGTGAATTTTTACAAATTCAATTTTAGTTTGTTCTTGCGAGTGGCGCTAGCGTGTTTGCTTGCGCTTGCTTTCACTTTGTGCTCGTGCGGTGATTCGTCGGATGGAACGCCAATGGCGGTGGGCGAGATGCTTCTTTCATCGTCATCTTTGTCAAGTTCTGCAGATGTCGTGGTGCGCATGTCGGACGGTCTCGACGTTTATTCGTCTTCTTTGGAGAACAGCAAGACTTTATCGAGCGGTTCGGTGATTGATGCTGCCAGTTCCAGTTCTGCAAAGCATGAGGGGCTTTCTTCTGAAAAAACAACTGTATTGTCGAGTTGTTCCATGAACGAACCCAATTCATCTTCAGCGGCGGATTTGAGCAGTTCCGCAAAATCCGTGCCGGAGTCATCGTGTAGTTCTGAAAAGTTTTCGGGTTCGTCGGATAGTGGCGTTTGTACGAAATGCGATAGCTATACTGCGGCGGATCCGGTACTTGTCGAAAATGGCGGTAAAGGTTCCGTGACGACTTACGGGAGCGTCACGGCGAAGGAAACGAGCCTTGGCGGCGCCTGCAATTACGGACAGACGAATATTCAGTATTACGCGGCAATCCATGTGAATGTCTCACCCGGCGATGATAAAGGCCCTTGGAACGGTGGCGCGGCCTGTGGCGGTTGTGTCCATGTAAAAGCGAAAACTCCGGATGGTTGGAAAGAAGTGACGGTGCGCATTACGGATCGTTGCCCGGATGCAAATTGTGGTGTGGATTTGGGCGGGGCGCCTGCAAGCGATATCATGGGAAATTTGGTGGGCCGTTATTACGGCGAATGGGAATTCGTGAGTTGTGAAGGCGTTGATGGCGTGTGGGGCGATTCCACATCCATTTGGGTGAAGGAAGGTGCGAGTACGTTCTGGAGCATTATTCAGGTTCGCAATCCCAAGGACATGGTCAAAAAAATTGAGATTCGCGGAGTGGACGGCGATGTCGCTCATACGCTTGAAATGGTCATCGGGACGGAAAACTTCTGGACTGTGCCGCAAGAAATTTTGCAGACGGATAAGCAATATAGCGTTGTCGTGAGTTATCGCAGCGGAACGGATGATGAGTGGATCTTGAAAGGTTCGGAGCTTGCGGTCCCTGAAGCGAACCTATATCTGTACGAACACCGGAAGGAATAAGTTTTTATATATTTGTTCTAAATATATCGCCTAAACAAATATTTATTTGGGTAACTTATTTCAGAAGGAGTTGGTATGAAACCATTAAATCTTATTCTTGGTGCACTGTTTTTCCTAATATTAACGGGATGTGCCGGATCTAAGGCAACTATTTCCGAAGATTGGAATTGGCGGCCTTCGACGATTGCCGTAATCTATTCAAATCCGTTAGTGATGAATATGGATGATGTTCAGGACGATTTGCCTGAATATGCAAGTTCATTCCCGACATGGGTGACTCAAAAGCTTAAGAAAAATATTGAAGCTAAGGTCAATGCGCGTGGAAGTAATCAAATGCGTGTTGAAGTCGTGCACTATCCTTCGTGCAGCACTGGTGGGCCCGCATGCTTCTTTATGGGCGAATCAGAATTGCTTCTTGACGGAAAGGATTTCTTTGCTAATGAGAATGACCAGTTTACTTTACCCGAAGCTGATGTGTATTTGGTTTTGGATGGTGTAACATTTAAAAATGTGGATGCTGTTGCTTCTGGAGCAGGTTTATTGGGAGTTTTGTTGAGCTATATGATGCATAGTGGTGATTTGTTTGTCGAGGGAACGTATGGCTTCTATGATGGAAAATCTCATAAGCGTCTAGGCTATGGCTCGTTGCAATCTAATGAAGGATATTTCTTTGGAACGGCTAAATCCACTTGGGATGATCTTATGGAAAATGCCGCTGAAGATCTTTTGGATGAAACTCCGCTTTTGAAATAAGCGTACCTGTTCAATTTTGGGCTTTTGCCAAAAAAAGACGTTCTCGATGAGAACGTCTTTTTGTAATTTCGCGAGAGTTGCCATTCCGCGCTGGGCGCGGCGCATTACTTATTAAGTGCTTCCGTTGCTTCGGCGACGCTGAGCAAGTCTGCTTCCATAAACGGCTTGCCAATCCACTGGAGGCCAACCGGGAGGCCGCCTGCCATGCCGCAAGGAACGCTCACGCCCGGGAGACCGGCGAGGTTCAAACTTACGGTGTAGATATCGGAGAGATAGACCGCCATCGGATCGGATTCGTTCATACCGCACTTGAGCGGGAGACCCGGCATCGTCGGGCTTGCAATCACGTCGCAAGTCTTGAATGCTTCGGTGAAGTCGTCCGTAATGAGACGGCGGACTTTTTGAGCTTGTACGTAGTAGGCGTCGTAGAATCCGGCGGAGAGAACGTAGCTGCCGAGAAGAATTCGGCGCTGCACTTCCTTGCCGAACGCTTCGCTGCGGGACTTGGCGTAAAGGTCGAAGAGTTTCTTGGCTTCGGCACTGCGGTAGCCGTAACGCACGCCGTCGTAGCGGCTGAGGTTGGAACTTGCTTCGGCAGTAGCGATGATGTAGTAGCTCGAAACGGCGTAGCTGATGTGCGGGAGGCTCACTTCCTTGATGATGGCGCCTTCGGCTTCCATCTTCTTAAGCATGTTTTCGATGGCGGCCTTGCATTCTGCGTCGAGGCCTTCTGCGAAGTATTCCTTCGGAACACCGATAACCTTGCCCTTAACGCCTGTTCCTAACTTTGCGGTGAAGTCTTCGGTCGGGCGAGTGCTCGTGGTGTTGTCGTGCGGGTCAATGCCGCAAATAGCGCCGAGGAGCGTCGCACAGTCACGGACTGTTGCACCGAACGGACCGATTTGGTCGAGGGAACTGGCGTAGGCGAGGAGGCCGTAACGGGACACGCGACCGTAGGTCGGCTTCAAACCGACGACGCCCGTGCAGGCAGCCGGCTGACGGATGGATCCGCCCGTGTCGGAACCGAGGGCGCAAGGAACCGTGCCAGAGGCAACGGCGACTGCAGAACCGCCCGAGGAACCGCCCGGAACGCGGGATTCGTCCAGCGGATTCTTGACCGGTCCGTAGTAAGAGGTTTCGTTGCTCGAACCCATGGCGAATTCGTCCATGTTCGTCTTGCCGACGATAACAGCGCCTGCGGCTTCGAGTTTTTCCAATGCCGTTGCGGTGTAGGGTGCGACAAAGTTGTCGAGAATCTTGGAGGCTGCCGTGGTGCGGGTGCCGGTCAGGCACATGTTGTCTTTCACGGCAACAGGGATACCGTCAAGTGCGCCCAGGGTCTTGCCTTCGGCGCGGCGTTTGTCGCTTTCCTTGGCGCGTTCGAGAGCGCGTTCGTTAAGCACCGAGATATAGGCGTTCAAATTCTTCGTAGATTCAATTTTTTCAAGGGAGGCTTGAGCAAGTTTTTCGGCGGTGGTACTGCCGTCAGCGAGCTTTGCCTGGAGTTCCTGAATAGTCTGCATTATCTTTCTCCGGACCATTTCATAATGTAAATAGCGATGAGCATGCCAAATCCGCTTAGAAGGTTTAGTTTGAAACCGAATCCGAGGGCAAATTTGACAAGGTACAAGTCAATGATTATGGGCCCCCCGTTGTTGGGGAAACCGATGCTGAATTCTGCAGCAGTTGTAAAAACTTTATGCACACTGTTATCGTAGCCGCCAGCATTCAGCAAAACACCGAGTTCGCCAAATAAGGCTCCGAGGGCTTCGCTCATGATGCCGCCAAGTATAAGGCCGACAACTATAAAAAGTGCGAGACGTGCCAATGAGTTCTTGTGAGTCATGGGCACGAATATAGAAAAATAGTGGTCAATAGTCATTGGTCGATAGTCAATGGTCTATGATTGTTGGTCATGGCTGTTGGTGGGTAGTGGTTGATCGCTAGTCAATGGGCTATTGGCGTTGGTTGGGGACTGCTGATGCGGGTTTTGACTGTTTTGGGGCGATGAGAGACGGCTACAGAGAAAAATGCGAAAATCTGCTACCAAATGCATGAAAATAACCCTTTTGGTAACATAAATTGTAGATAAACTTAATGAAAATTCGTTAAATATGAGTTTGTTTGTGAAAAATGTGTTACCAAATGGGGCGAAAATTTAGATTTGGTATCATAACGTAAGCCTGTTGGACGAATATTTTGTAGTACAACGTAAAAAATATGATACCAAACACGACAAAAAATCCATTTTGGTAGCAAAAAAATGCAAAAATCGTTTTTTCCCCTCTTCAAAAGGCCTTTTTCTTTAGCTTGCCTTTCGGAATGAGCGAAAATTTTGTAGAATAACTAGCAATGTGGTTTATTGAGGCTATTAGGTTATGAATGTCGCTTTTGCTTTGCTGGTATTGATTTCTTTCGTTCCGTCGTTTGCGGCGTGCGGCTCTTACGCCTCGTTCGGGTTTTCCCCAGATCAATCGTTGCAGGTTTTTAGTTGCGATTCCAAAAAATGCATGGTGGGTGTTCGCGGTGTCGAAATGTTCCCGTTTGATTATGCCTGCGATACCGAAGACGAGTTCATCGAAAATGTCAAGAAACGTTTTGGACGTGATATTCCGAAGGGGCGGTACAATGCTCCGTTCCGTTACGGGAATATGGCTCGGCAGTACGAACCGTGCTTGATGCATTCCGGCTGTGAGTTTTTGAAAGTTGAACCTGTTTATGGAATTGACTCTGTAACAGTTGCGTTGAAACCCAAGAAAACGGGTGTTTGCCCAATATCTATCAAGGAGTCTAATTCTCGCGAACGGATGTATTTGGCTATTGTGAACAAAACGATGGGCCGCTGGAACATTATGCTTGAACATAATCATGAGACCGGTGAATCGTATGAATCTGAATTCACATTTTTTGAATTGCCTTTTCCGCTATTTGTAAAGCAATGCGAAGCGGATCGATGCGATTTTATGTATGCGGAAAGATTGCCGTTTCCGTATAAAGGTCGCAAAGCGGTTCTGCTCACGAACGAACAACGTTTTAAACCGAAATGTAATTTTGTGAAAGTTGAATCTAGTGATTCTAAAAATGTTTCAGGTACATTTGTATTGAGCGGAACAGGCCGTTGCCGGATTCAGATTGACGAACGGAAAGAACCCGTTTATAACGTTTTGAATGTGAAAAAAGTTGATGGACAATATCAAGTCGAACTGGAGTGAATATGAAAAAACTGATAATCGTATTTGTCTTTTTGCTGTTGGCTTGCAGTCAAGAAAATCAGGAAAACGCCAAGGATGAACAACCGAAAGTAAATGCTCCGGCGGATTGGATATTCCTTAATGGTTCGTATAGTTGGGGCGAAGCGTTGAATGCATGCCCGGAGGGTTATCATTTACCGGATAAATTTGAATGGGAAAATTATATTGTTCGCTCCGCAGACATTCCAAATTATAAATATTGGACATCTTCTTACCATGTGGGGTATATGAAGGAATATTCAGTTGCGTATGTACAAGACCGCAAGATTTATAGTGAATTTGCGTATGATGGAAGACATTCAGTGGCTTGCAAAAAAGATGAAAAAATAAAAGCAAAGTCTTTTTTGGATAAGATTGCTTTTACGGGCACCGCCTTTATTTCAAAGAATAAAACGAATTGCCTTGCGGGCCACAAGTATATAGGCTTCGAAGACATTGGTCTTTATTTATGTGAAAATAGAACGTGGAAAAAAATCGCCGATTCGCTCGACTTTTTGCAGGATTCCGTGGAGTTTTCGGCAGACACGGTTGTTCTGAATTTGAGACGCATGCTCCCGTGTACGTTCGGCATGAATGGGAAAAAAATCATGATAGGAGTCAACCGTTACATGTACCAGTGTTATGATAACAATTGGCATGGATTAGGTTATGCAAAATTGAATCCAGTGCAGTTGGGGTACTACAAGGATTCTCTTACTGGGGTACATTTTAAAACGATAATTATCGATTCGATGGAGTGGTCTTCTCAAAATATTTATAGGAGTATGCCGGGTGAGGAGTGTTACGATAATAAAAAGATGCATTGCGAAAATCATGGGCGACTTTATGGAGTGAATGCCCGTGAGGCTTGCCCTGCGGACTGGCGGTTGCCGCGAAGGAGCGATTGGGTGAATTTGTTCGGTCGGTTCGGCTTGAATGGAGCGTATCTTCGCTCGAAGAAGGACTGGTTCCTTGATTTTAAAGAGAACAAGGATGTCGGTTTTACGGTATATCCGGCGGGCTATGTGGACAACGGATATAAAGGATTCGGTATGGTGACGGGGTGGTGGAGTTACGATGACGAAAACCGGCTTTATGCCATCTTATTCGATGGCGAAAAGTTCAGTCACGATTATGCAATCGAAAACAAAAAATTTTATATCCGCTGCGTGAGAAAACGGTTAGAGAAATAATGGGAAATACCGCAAAATATTTATATTGAAATTATGACTGTGAAAAATTTGTTTTTGATATGTGCGCTGCTGTTTTCTTTGCCTGTTTTTGCGGGGAAAACGTGTGACTTATTCGTCGATAAATTGAATTCTGAAAAACCGGAAGAATGTTCTGTTTTATACAACGGAAAAATAAACTATTCAAGAGCCTATACGGAAGTTCCTTTTTTAGAAAGGATGCAGCCAGGGATATATATAAGGCTTGGTGGTCATGTAACTATAAAAGCTTATATATCGGAACAATCAGATAAAATACAAATTTATAAGGAACCTAATTTAGCTCGGTCTGAAATAGAACGTTTTACGCCTTGTATTGACAGACATGTGAAAGCGAATATGGACTATTTTTTAAAGACATGCCTTTATGAGAAAAAATTATCCAGTAAAGATGCGTATAATCAATTAGTATCTTTTGTGAGGGAAAAATATGAAGACTTAACAAGTTTTTGTGATTGCAAAGAGAAAATTTATGCAACAATTGTTTATGTAATGGATGACGGAAGTATTCGTGTGAAAGAATTCAATAGCCCAACTGGTTTAGATGATTCCTTTGACGTGGAACCAGTTGTTCGCGAATGGCGTGCTGTTGACTCTCTTGTGAAGGAACTTGTTGAACCGTTTGATGATAAATGTGATTGGCGTAATCTAGTCCCGGATCCTCAAAAATTTTCAGCCGAAAAATATAAAAAGAATGGTTGGTGGCATGTTTTGACTGAAAAGGATTGCCCTGCGTTATGAAACATCTGATGATTTATTTGTTACTTGCTTATTCGTCTGTTTTGGCGTACAACGATAGCCTAGTCTTTTCGTTTTATTCATTAAAGAATATGGATGCTCCGATTGATTACCGTAAAAGTGATTTTTCGGCTGTGTTTGGGGATTCTATGTTTGACAAAGATGGCTTGTATATCTTTTACGAATATTTGGGCGTTCAACGGCTTTATGTTAAGAATGATGAGCGTCGTGAATGGATAACTGTTTATCAGTTGCCTGAAACTCGAATGCTTCCGTGGCTCCATCCTGAAAAGTTCATGGAAAAGCGAAATCAATTGCTGGAACAGAAAATATCTATAGAAAAATGTAAAACCGAGATTTCGTCAGAAGACCCTCTTGTTGCTGATTTGGACGCTTTGCATATAGATGAACATTTGTATGTGAAACCTGGACAATTCTATGGTAGAAATGTTGGGCTTCGGGTAATGGGGTATTCTCAAAGTGGCGGAAAACATCGTAACTTTTATTATGTCAAATATGACGATTTTTGGGAAAAGAAGGGAGAACGTTTTGCCGTGTATGCGGATGTGTTTAAGGTTATGAATAAGCTGAATAAAAAGATTGCGTTCCCGGAGTGCAAATGAGAATAATTTGTTTGATATTTTTTGCGATTCTTTTGAATTCTTGCTTTGTTCAGCCACAAGGCGCTTATTATGCTGATTATTTCGGGATATACTTCCATGCCGATGTTGTTAAGACGGACTATTTCGAAGAATGGGGGCTGATTCGTTCGACGGGATACGGCATTTCAAAGAAATGGAACGAGTCTGTTGAACTCAATGATACCACGATCGTGAAGGCTTGTCGAGGTATTTTTGGATCTGAGGCAAATTTTCAGCCAACTATTATTGCGGGTCGTGTGTTTAAGGATGATTCTAGCGGAAAACTGACGATAGAATGTTTTGAACAGCCTAATGCACCTGTTAATTCTACAGATTTTGTAGATGTACTGATTAGTCGCTTTTTGAAGTACTCCAATAAGTGGGTTTTAAAGGATTCTGTATTTCGTGTTGTTTATGGTGGCGATAGCATTCAAATTGCTTCTGGTGTGTATTCAAATCACAGAATGATTTGCGCCGAGAAAGACGTAGAAAAATGTACGTTTGAAGGTGATTTCGAAAACTGGCAAAATGATATATTCTTTAAAGGACCGTTCTATGAAATTACGTTGCCTGCAACGGGCCGTATTCGTTCTTATACAGTCCTGAATTATCCGAAGAATTCATCGGCGTATGACCCGTTGAAAATAGACGAATCTCTTCTCCCGCTTGAAAGCCCTGGATACAAAAAGCTCCGCGAACAGGAAGAAAAACTGAGTCGCGGAGAGTAAATTACGGAGCGTAAATTGCGTTACCCCAGGTCGATATCCGGCGATATTTGAATGCTGTAGCCGGGGTACATTTCCTGGATTTCGCCTTGGATGGTTTGCAATGCTTCCTGGGCGTTTGCACCGAATTTGATGACCACGTCAAAGCGCATTTCCTTGGCTTCGATGTTCACGTAAAAACCATGCATCTGGAGAGCCCAATCGTGCGACTTGACTTTGTCTAAAATCGTATTGCGGATTTTGGCGGCTTCGTCGTTCTTGGTGTTGTAAGAGTAGACGCCGATAGCGGTGAGGATGACACCTGTTTCGCGGTAAACTTTCTTTTCAATTTTGCGCGTGAGGGAATCCAGGTCGGCGACGGTCATGGTGTCGGGGAGTTCCACGTGTACGGAGCCGTGGACGCCTTCTTCGCTGCGGATGAGGCACTTGATTTGCTTGGTGAGTTCGTTGTCATTTTTCTTGCCGAGCAAGTCGCTGACGGTGTCCTTCAACATTTCAAAGCCCGCTTTGACGATGAAGATGGAAATCAGAACGCCGACGTAGGCTTCGAGCGAGAGTCCCGTGAAAATGAAAATGAGTGCGGAGGCGAGAACGGAAAGGGAGAGAATGGCGTCAAAGAGGGCGTCGGAGCCGGAGGCGATGAGCGAACCGGAATTCACGCGCTCGCCTTGCGCTTTTACGTAACGCCCGAGGACTACTTTCACGACTACGGCGATGGCGATGATGACAAGTGAAACGGTGGAGTAGTCGGCTTCTTCGGGGTGGATGATTTTCTTGACCGATTCCACGCAAGAGGTGATGCCCGCATAAATCACGATGGAGGCGATGACCATGGCGGTCAGGTATTCAATGCGGCCGTAACCGAGCGGGTGCTTTTCATTGGGCAATTTTCGAGAGAGCTTGTTGCCGACAATCGTGATGATGGACGAAAGTGCGTCCGAGAGGTTGTTCACGGCATCGAGAACAACGGCAATGGAGTTTGCCATGAGGCCGATAACCGCCTTGACGCTCGCGAGAATGACGTTGGTGACAATCCCGACAACGCTGGTTCTTACGATGACCTTATTTCTGTTGACTTCTTTGTCGATGTTATCGTTGTGCGTTTGCGTTTTGGACATATGCTTCTTCCTACTAATTTTCTTTCTCAAAGGCGCAAAGCGCCGACCTCAAAGCGTAGCGACCCCAAAGCGGCAAAAGCCGCAGCCTCACACCTATTTAATGCTCCAGTCAATGGGTTCAAGTCCTTTGCTGACAAGGTAAGCGTTTGCCTTGCTGAAGTGCTTGCAGCCGAAGAATCCGCGGTATGCCGAAAGCGGACTCGGGTGCGGAGCGGTAAGAATCAGGTGGCCACGGTTTGGCGCGATGAGAACCTGTTTTTTAATCGCAAAACTGCCCCAGAGCAAAAAGACGAGGTTTTCGCGGACTTGCGAAAGTCGCTGGATAATCGTGTCCGTAAATTGTTGCCATCCAATGCCGGCGTGGCTTGCTGCCATGTGGGCTCGAACTGTGAGCGATGCGTTTAAAAGCAAAATTCCCTGGTGTGCCCAGCCTTCCAAGTTTCCGTGTGGCGGTGGCGTGATGCCGAGATCGTCGTGGAGTTCCTGGAAAATGTTGATGAGAGACGGCGGTGGCTCAATGCCAAACGGTACGGAGAAGCAAAGGCCGTGGGCTTGTCCCGGATTGTGGTACGGGTCTTGCCCGATGATGACTGCCTTGACTTTATCGACAGGGCAATAATCGAGGGCGGCAAAAATTTGCGGTCCGGGAGGGTAAACCACGTGGTGCTCTGCGTGTTCTTGCAAAAGTTTTGCCTTAATTTGCTTAAAATACGGCTGTTCGAACTGGTCGGCGAGCAAGTTCAGCCAGGATTGTTCAAGTTTTACGGACATAGGGCTATGGGGTTGTGAGGTAATGGGGTATGGGGTTAAAGTATGGCACCGTAGGTGCGATTAAATATGCCCAGAGGGAGCCGCGGGCGACCGACCTCAAAGCGAGTGAATACGAGCGTGCTCATAGCTCATTCCTCCTCGTAAGTATCGCTATTTTCTCGCCGTCGAGGCGTGTGTAGAACAGCGTTGCGGCGTTCTTGCCTTTGGGCTTGAGGCGTTTGATTTCTTGGTCGGGGTCAACCTTGACACCTCGGAGCTTGAGCGTGAGTTTTCCGATGTCGTGTGATTTGAGCATCGCGCGGACGGCGCCTGTGGAAATCTCGGACGATTCTAGAATTTCGTAGTTGGCGAAGGCGGGCGAGGGAAGCGGCTTTTCACTTGTAACGTAAGCGATGCCCGGTGAAATCAGGTGCGTTGTTTCGTCATGGGCAAGGGCGACTGCTCCAAAGAGGTGGCTGCGGAGCAACACCGGCGCGGGCTCCGCGATGAATTTTGAAATACCCCCGAGCGGCAAATCGGATTCGCTGCTCGATGTGCGATAAACGCGGTCGCGGCCTTCGAGTTCGTAATTGTGGTCGTATTGCGATTGTTCGCTCTCGTTGCGGGCTTCGCGTTTTTCGTCGCGGGTGAAAGTCCAGCTGGCGATTTCATTCCCTGTTTTGTCGACCATCACGGCGCGCACGTGGTCGGGATTTTGGGCGAGTTTGCCGAACAGCACCAGGCATTCGCGGCAGTCCGTTCGGGAGCCGATGTACAAGATTTCCGTGCCGCGGGGAATTTCGCTGATGGGGTAGCCGGGCGGGATTTTCGCCATGCCGCCTTTGTAATGCTTTGAAATCTCGATGACTTCTTCGAACGTGGGCGTAAGGTTTCGCAGGTCGCGCTGGTTTTCGCCTTCAATCGCGCGGCGAGCCGGGTCGATTGTGAAAAAGTCGGCTTTGGGGCGGGCGAGCGTCGCACTTTCGGAATCGTTTTGCTTGGCGATTTCGCGGACATCTCCGAGAATCGTGTATGCATCGCTGGATTCTTGTGGGACGTTTCGCATAACTCCGCTGTTGTAACGGTACATGGCGAGTCGGTGTTCATCGAGATCTACGCCGATTGCAGTGAGTTCTTTCGGCAAAAAGAAAGAGTCCCCACCCATGCCGCAGCAAAGATCGTGAACGATGGGGGGGGCACTTTCGTCGCTGTTCTTGTTTGCTTGGCAGGCATGTTCCCAAAGGTTTGATTTCCAACGTCCGATATCTTGCGCAGTACTCTGTTCTAACGCTAGTTTATCGCAAACGAGGAATGCGGTATTCCCGATGCCGAATTTTTCGCGGAATTTCGGTACGAGCGCCATATAGTCCATAATCGCGGCTCGTTCTTCGTTGCTGAACTCCTTGGCCAAATGTGTCGAAACTTGCAATGCATCCATTTTTCGTTTGAACGCATCTCGAATAAAATCTTGGACGGCTGTAGATGTTAAAAGTTGAGGGGCGAACATGGCTCAATCCTAGAAATCGTCCTTGATGCAGCGGATAGACTCGGCGAAATCCCGATTGGTCTCGTCAACTTGTGCTGAGTCTTTGTCATTATATAAAAAGAGAATATAGACTCCAACGTGTTCAAATCCTTCTCTGCTGAGGGAGTCTTCTAGTTCTGTGGCAGACCAAATTCCCGTGGTGAGTCCCTTGTTGTAATAGTTATCGGAATACCACCGCAAATATCCGGTACCCATGGCGGAGAATTGGTAATCGTCGGTGCCTATACATTCATTCCAGGCTTGGGACCAACTCTCTTTTGCCTTTAATCTTGCTCCGGCGATAGATTGCCCTCCAGCATTATCGACTAGGGTTTCTAATTCTTTTTTTTGGGGAATGTGCCAGCCTTCTGGACAAATGCCCTGTACGGGGTAGGTGAGAGGGCATGCCTTTTGGTATCCGCATTCTTCTTCGGATTTACCGACGGCGGTCATCCACCTATAAAGTCGCCCGTACTTTTCGCAGTTGGAGTTGTCGTTTTTATAGCACCAACTTTCGTCGGGTTCTTTTGGGATATATTTTAAGTTCTCTGCCATCCAGGTCTGGTTTCCGATTTTCACCATTTTGTATGTTCTGTCGTCTCGGGCGTCTTTGAATTCCCCAGTAACTATGGAATCGCGGTTCAGGCCTGAAAAAGAAGACGATGAAACGTCTTTGGAATTTGCAAGAGATTGGTTGTCGAAATAATCCTTCATGGGATCTGCGGAAGATTCGCTTTCGGAACAGGCAAATATGAACATTGTGAAAAGAATGATGCCGCAGTTTAGGGAAAATCTCGATTTCATGGTATAAATTTAATTCTTATGCGGGAATTTTACAATTTAAAATTTTGAGGATTGGCAATTAAGATGTATTTTTAGGGAAGAACAGGATGGATTGGTATGAAGTTTTTGAAAAATCTTACAGCGTGTGTATCTTGCACTTCTTTAGTGCTGCTTGTGCAATCGTGCGGTGACGATACGGTTTCTCCGCCATCTTATGGATCAAATTTATCATCTGTTTCGGAATTTCCGGTTTCATCATCTGACGTAGCTCCGCTGTCTTCGGACAATCCGCAATCTTCGGGCGGGGTTGTAGCAGGTTCCTCGTCGTCGCTGTTTGAAATAATGTCTTCGGATGGATTGTCATCTGCTGTTAGCTTGTCCTCATCTTCCGTGGCAGAATTGCTTTCGTCAATTACAGAAGTCTCGTCTTCTGCCGTTTCTTCGGCGACGGCAGTATCGTCTTCGACCGTACCTTCTTTATCTTCTGCGGTTCAATCTTCTTCGTCCGAACAACCGCGTTCTTCTTCGCAAACTCCGAGTTCTTCGTCTGCGAAACCGTTGCAACTGGACTTTTTCAATGGTGCTGATATTTCTGAAGTCCAGGAGTACGAACGAAATAATTCAAAATTCTTTGACGTTGATGGCTCCGAAAGTGACATCTTTACAATCTTGAAAAATCACGGATTCAATTCCATCCGCTTGCGTACATTTGTCTCGCCTAAGGCGAAATATGGCTATGCGGCAAGCGGTTGCGGTCACGATGCCGAAGCGTATGGCGATAAGGACCACGTCGTGGCTTATGCGAAAAAAGTGAAGGCGGCAGGCATGGGGCTTTTGATCGATATCCATTATAGTGATGTCTGGGCGGATCCTGGCAAACAAATTATTCCGGAACGCTGGCGTGGTGTCAACAGTTCCGATGCGATGGCGGATTCCGTTTATGCCTACACCAAAGATTTGATGAATGCTCTTGTGGCTGCTGGTGCAACGCCTGACATGGTGCAAATCGGAAACGAAACAACGCCGGGCATATTGATTCACAAGCCGAACAGCAAGACGGATTGCTGGGGCAATGGCGTCGATAAGGCGGCAACTTCAATCAATGGCGACATGGGTACCGCAGCGGGCAAGGCGAATGCCGCCAAGTATTTCAATGCTGGAATCAAGGCCGTCAAAGAAGTCTCGCCGACAACGAAAACGGTGCTTCACATCGAACGCATCCGCCAAGCCAATACGGTTACCTGGTGGATGGGGGTCGTGTTTGACGAATACAAAATCCCGGCGGATGTGATGGGATTTTCGGCCTATACCGCTTACGGTGACGGCGCTCCGGACAACTGGAAGAGTTTGTTCAATACGGTTACGACAAAATATTCAAAACTGGAATTTATCGTAGCCGAATACAACGGCGGTGATTCCGATAACCATTACAAGTTCGATAATTCGCGCCAAAAAACGCGTGAAATGGTTCGCGGCATGAATCGCTGGATTGGAACATTCTTCTGGGAACCGACAATTGGCGGAGCTTGGGGCCCTGCGCTGTTTGACCGAAAAGGCCGGGATTACTACGCCAACAAAGATGCGTTCAAGGAATTTTTCTAGAGAAGATTTGAATTGTGAATCTTCTTAACCCCTGTAGCCTTTGGGGTTGTTCTTTTGCCAGTTCCAGGAATCGCGGCACATTTCTTCGATACCGTATTTCGCCTTCCAGCCGAGTTCGTCGAACGCTTTTTGCGGGTTGCAATAGCAGGTGGCGATGTCGCCTGCGCGGCGCGGCTTGATGCTGTACGGGATCTTGACGTTGTTCACTTTTTCGAAAGCGTTGACGACATCGAGCACGGAGTAGCCGTGGCCTGTGCCCAAGTTGTAAATGGCAAGACCGCACTTGCGTTCGATGGCTTGGAGTGCGCTCACGTGGCCTGCGGCGAGGTCGCATACGTGGATGTAGTCGCGAACGCCGGTTCCGTCCGGGGTGTCGTAGTCGTTGCCGAACACGCCGAGTTCCTTGCGGAGTCCCACTGCGGTCTGCGTAATGTATGGCATTAAGTTGTTTGGGATGCCGTTCGGGTCTTCGCCGATGCGTCCGCTCGGGTGCGCGCCGATCGGGTTGAAGTAGCGGAGCAGAACCACGTTCCATTCAGGGTCGGCTTTCTGCACGTCCATGAGCACTTCTTCGAGCATGGACTTTGTTTTTCCGTATGGATTTGTGCACTGGCCTTTGGGACATTCTTCGGTAATCGGGATTTGGGCCGGGTTGCCGTAGACGGTTGCAGACGAACTGAAAATGATGTTCTTGCAGCCGTGGTTCCTCATGGCGTTGAGTAGCACGAACGTGGCGTTCATGTTGTTTTCGTAGTATTCGAGCGGCTTTGCAACGGATTCGCCGACGGCCTTGAGACCGGCAAAGTGAATGCATGCATCAAACTTGTTTTCGCTAAAGATTTTGTCCATCGCAGCGGCATCACGGACGTCTGCGTTTACGAACGGAATGGGGGTTCCTACAAGTTCGCCCACGCGGCGGAGGGATTCGTTGCTGGAATTTACAAGGTTGTCGACGACAACGACGCAGTGGCCTGCTTTGTAAAGTTCAATGATTGTGTGGCTTCCGATGTAGCCCGCTCCACCCATAACGGCAATTTTCATGTTTGCTCCGGCGATAAAAGTTCGGTGCGCAATATAGAAATATTTGTGGAGTGAAATTTCTCGTCAGTGTACATATTTTTCTACATTCGTCATCATGGATATTAATGAATGGCGCATTCGCATTGATGAACTTAATGATGAACTGATTGCGCTCCTCAACAAGAGGGCGTCTTACGCTGTAGAAATCGGGAAAATCAAGAAAGAGAAAGGTTTGCCGGTGTTCGACAAGGCTCGCGAACAGTCAGTCTTGGATGTTGTTGCCGCAAAGGCTGCAAAGGCTGGTGGCCCGTTGTCGCCGGATTCGTTCAAGAACATTTTCCGTGTCATCATGGAAGAAACCTGCAAGGTGGAAGAGTAATGGTGAATCGCATTACGATGGTGGGGTTCGGCTTGTTGGCAAGCTCGATTGCTGCAGCCGTCAAGCAGGCAAAACTCCCGACGAAGATTCGTGCAGTGAGTTCCCCTTCGACGCTCAAGCGCGCTCGCGAACTTGAACTTGCCGATGAATTTTTTGAATACGACGAGACTGAAAAGTGGGCGAAGGATAGCGACTTGATTTTGCTCTGTGCGCCGATTATCCACATTTTGAAGATGATTGATGCGCTCGGTAAGGTTTCGTGGGCCGGTTCTACTGCAGGTCGCGAAATTTTGGTGAGCGATATCGGCTCGACGAAGGTTGAAATTTGCAAGGCGGGCATGCGCTTGCCTTCTCCGTTCCGCTTTGTCGGTAGCCATCCGATGGCGGGTTCCGAAAAGCGTACTTGCGAGTATAACGATCCTGCAATTTTTGAAAATGCTTATTGGTTTGTCTGCCCGCCGGAAGGAACGCCTGAATCGGTTTATGCGCCGCTTCTGGAATTGATTCATTTCGTGGGCGCAAATCCTGTGGTGTTCCCGCCGGAACATCACGACCGCACGATGGCTTGGGTGAGCCACATGCCACAAATGTTGAGTTCCACACTCGCGGGCAACTTGCCGGAACGTTTGCTCAAGCACAACTACCAGCATTTTGCAGGCCGCGCTTTCCGCGATATGACGCGCATTGCGGCTTCGGGCTGGGGAATGTGGCACGATATCGCCGTGACGAATCGCGACGAGACGACCCGTGCGCTTTGCGAAGTCCGTGATGGGCTTAACAAAACGATTGATGCGATGAACGGACTCAACGTCGTGAAGGATGGCAAGCCCGCTTCGGGTAATTTTGAAAATGACGAAAAGAGCGTTGTTGCCGACAATTCGCAGGCGCTTGCCGATATTTTCAAGGCGGGTAACGATGGCCGTGCGAGTTTGTTTGCTCCGGGCCGCAATAACACTGCCTCGTTCTACGAGATTACGGTGCAGCTCAAGGGTGCACTGTTGAGCGTGATGCAGCCACTTGCCGAAGAAGGCATCAACATTCGCGACATAGAACTCATGAAGGTCCGCGAAAATGTGGCGGGTACGCTCTTGCTTGCGTTCAAGACCGAAGAAGAAGCGGCCCGTGCCGTGAGAGTCTTGCAATATTTGGAATACGAAGTTAAAGAAAGACGATAATTTGTTAAGGAATTGACGATGGAATTCTTGATGAATCCCGACCGTGAACGGATGAATTTGACATTGGTGATGGCGCTCTTGGTGAATGGGCGCACGGTGCTGGAAGATTTTGCATGGGCGAGTGGCAGTGAACGCTATGCGGATGCATTAAAGGATTTTGGGCTCACATACGAATTGCAAGGGCATCAGCTTGTCTTGAACGGCAAGGGGTTCCAGTACCCGGTGCCGACGATGCTCCCGATTAAGTTTAACGAAGCGGATAATGTTTTATTGTGGACGCTCGCGAGCAAGGACGAAGAACAGCTTTATACGTTCGCGGCCGAAGTGGATGACGCCGGGATTGCCCGCGTGAACACGGCGAAGGAAACGCTCCAGAAGTATTTCAAAATCAAGATCCAGAAAGACGAACCGGCGAAATTCGTGTTTAGCTTTTTGCGTGACGAATTGAACGTCAAGAAGGATTCGCTCGGGAACGTTTCGTATGCGATGCGCAATAGGCTTTTGCTCCGTGCGCTTATCCGTAATGAATATTTGAATTTTGAAGAAAAGTCTACGGTACATGACCAGTGGACTAAAATGCTCATTTACTTTGGTGCGGCGGTAAAGTACGAAGGCCGTGGCATGGAGCAGTTGAGCGAATTCGAACGCCGTTTGATGATTGCGCAGGGCAAAAAAATTGAACGCACGCAGTTCACGGAACTTTCGGAGACGAAGGTGATTACGGCGCGTGAATACTATGTGCCGGGCGATACGACAGAAGCGACTGCGTTTGCTGTTTTGGCGACTGTCGGGAACATGCCGAAGGATAACGTCATCAAGCTTTTGAACGTGGATTTGAACAGCAGCCGTGCGGGTGCTCTTACATGCCTCAAGCGTATGGGTGCAAACGTTGAAACGGTGAGCCGCCGTGAAAAGTACGGTGATGTTTTTGGCGATGTCGAAATCAAACCACTGGCGTCTGGAAAGCGTTTGCAGGGGCGCCGCTTTAGCGAAGATGTGATTGCGACCGCGCTTGAAGAATACCCGCTCTTGGCGGTGGCCGCTTGTTACGCCGAAGGCGAAACGATTTTGCGCGTGCCCAAGGAAGTGCGCGTGGAGATGCGCCCCAAGAATGAATTTTTGGCGATAAACTTGCGCAAGACGGGCGCCGAAGTTGGTGTTTATGACGATGGCCTTGTGATTCGCGGGCTTGAAACGATTGTGAACGGTAGCGATTTTGACGGTGGCGATTCGGCGCAGATGGGGCTTGCCCTAAGCGTGTTGTCGATAGCATTACAGAACGACGAACCTGTCGATAATATGGAAAAGGTCGAAGCGATGTTCCCGGGCGTTGTCGAAAAGTTGAAGAACGTGCTTGTCGCTGAAAACACCGAGAAGAAGGAATAGGTGGTTCGGCTGACGATGCATTGAACGAACGAGAAACTTGAGGATGAAAATGAATAAGTCTTTCAGCAACATTGGAATTGTCGGCTTTAAGGACAAAAGTTCAGACTTGGCCTGTGCCTTGAAGCAGATTACTTCTTGGGCGCTTGAACATCCGCAGGTGAAGTTCTGTGCGCTGGATTCCTTGAAGGAACTCGTGAAAAAGCCGATTCGCGTGGTGAAAGAATCTGCGTTGCAGAAAACGGATTTGCTGATTGCGATTGGCGGTGACGGTACTGTGCTTACGGCGGCGCATATCGCACTTGGCCATAACATCCCGATTCTTGGCGTGAATGCCGGTCGCGTGGGCTTTTTGGCGGAATCCCGAGTGGAAGGCTTGACCAAAACACTTGATAGTTTGCTTGCGGGTGACTTTGCGACCCGTGACCGCATGATGATTGAAGCTGCTGTTTATCATGGAAAAAAGTGCATCGCAAAACAGACTGTGTTGAATGAAGTCCATGTACGCGCTCACGCTCCGGAACGCATGGTGAACGTGAATGTCACTTACAACGATACATGCCTTACGGAATACTGGGCGGATTCGATTCTTGTTTCGACGCCGACGGGTTCGACCGCTTATAACTTGGCGGCGGGCGGTCCGATTATCCATCCTTCGACGCCGGCTGTGGTGCTGACGCCTGTGGCACCGAGCAGTTTGTCTGTGCGTCCGCTTGTGCTTTCGCTGACGGACAAAAAATTGCGAATGGCTTCCGCTGTGAATTGCTCGCTCGACCTCGTTTTTGACGGGCGTATTGATTTCGAAATGAAACCGGATGAATACGTGATGTTGTCTGAAAGCAAACTCGTGACGACGTTTATTCGCATGCGTCACACGGGATTTGTAGGCGCCCTTAGAGAGAAACTGGGCTGGACGGGAAAACCGAGATTGGCTTGATTTTTACTGGATCCTATCGGTCACTAAGATCTAAGTTCTACCAACTAAATAATATAGTACCACTCGTCGCTTTGCTGGAGTTCTTCGGTTTTGTGCTTGTTGTTTGTGGTAGAGACGTAATCCATTTCAAGGTTCTTGAGGCTGACTCGAGTGTTGGCGTCAATGGAACGCGTGATAAATGCGTTGCCACCGATAATTGCGTTTTCGCCCACGACGGTGTCGCCACCGAGAATGGATGCTCCGGCGTATATGGTTACGTTATCTAAAATTGTCGGATGGCGTTTTTTGCCGGAGAGCTTTTGGCCGCCGCGGGTTGAAAGAGCGCCGAGCGTGACTCCTTGATAAATTTTGACGTTCTTGCCGATGACAGTGGTTTCGCCAATTACAATGCCTGTGCCGTGATCGATAAAGAAGTATTTGCCGATGGTTGCTCCCGGGTGAATGTCGATTCCTGTTTTGGAATGCGCATATTCGGTCATGAGTCGCGGGAGAACCGGAACATGCAAAAGGTAGAGTTCATGGGCGATGCGGTAAATCGTTGTTGCCATGAGACCGGGGTAGGCGAGGATAATCTCGTCAAGGCAGCCGGCTGCAGGGTCGCCGTCATAAGCGGCGTGTAAGTCAGTTTCCAAAAATTCGCGAACATGAGGAATCTTGGAGAAAAATTCCTTACAAATTCTATAACTCTCGATTTTACGTTCATCGGAAGTCATGGTGCCGCGGAGCTTACAGTAATCCAGCGCAATCGCCACCTGTTTGTGAAGATGGTAGAATGTATCTTCGATGAGAACCGCAAAGCTGTTTTTGGGGTTGTAAATCTTGTGCGAACGATCCCTGAAATGCCCTGGGTAAACGACTCTAATCAAATTCTGCAAAATCGTTTGAATCTCGGCCTGGTCGGGTCGATTGTAAATATCGATATTGTCGATATGCTTGCCGCGATTGTAATCGTCAAAAATAGTTTGTACGGCTTTTGCTACTTCAGATTCTTGGATAAGTTCGTGCATAGATTGGTGCGATAAAAAAATGAAAAGTGGTTAGTGGTTGGTGGTTAGTGGTTAGGAAAACATTCCTGTTTACTAACCACTGCTTACTAACCACTATTTATCACGCGAATGTCTTCAACGCCCTCACGAGTGCGTCGATGTCATCCGGTGAGTTGTACAATGCGAGAGTGGGTCGCACAGTACTTTCGTAGCCGAAATGGCGGAGAACCGGCTGAGCGCAGTGATGCCCGGTGCGCACGGCAACGCCGTATGCGTCGAGTCTCTTGCCCACTTCTTCGTCGGAATAACCGTCGAGCTTGAAGGCGAGCGCCGAAGCCTTGTTGAGTGCGGTTCCCACAAGGTGGAGACCCTTGACAGTCTTCAATTCCTTGAGACCGTACTGCAACAGTTCATGTTCCCAGCGGAATACGCAGGGCATCCCGATTTCGGAGAGGTACTGGAGAGCTGCACCGAGGCCGACAGCGTCGGCGATGCTACCCGTTCCTGCTTCGAACTTGTTCGGAATTCCGTTGTAAATCGTGCGTTCGAAAGTCACATCGGCAATCATGTTACCGCCGCCATGGTAAGGTCTTGCTGCTTCGAGTAATTCCTTTTTGCCGTAAACGACACCGATACCGGTCGGGGCGAACACCTTGTGTCCGGAGAACACGAAGAAGTCTGCGTCGAGGGCGGAAACGTTCACCGGAATGTGCGCGATGGACTGAGCGCCGTCAATGAGGATTCTCACGCCGTGTCTATGAGCGATGGCGATGAGTTCTTCAATCGGGGTCACGGTGCCGAGCACGTTCGAGACATGCGTCACGGAGACGAACTTGGTGCGCTTCGTGAACAGCGCTTCGTAATCGTGGAGCTTGAGCTGACCGGTAGAATCGCACGGAATCACCTTGATGATGGCGCCCGTTTCTTCGGCAATGAGCTGCCACGGCACGATGTTGGCGTGGTGTTCCAGGATGGAGACAATGATTTCGTCACCCGGCTGGAGCGTCGGCTTTACGTAAGCGTTTGCCACCAGGTTGATTGCTTCAGTCGTACCGCGCACGAACACGATTTCCTGCGAAGACGGGGCCCCGATAAAGTCACGCACGATGTTGCGGGCGTTTTCATAGGCATCCGTCGATGCAGCCGCGAGCGTGTGGGCGCCACGGTGCACGTTGGAGTTCTCGTTTTCGTAGTAGTACTTGAGGCGATCAATCACTACCTGCGGGCGCTGCGTCGTTGCACCGTTATCGAGCCAAACTAGCGGATGACCGTTAATCTGCTTCGAGAGAATCGGGAAGTCAGAACGGATCTGCGCAAGCGTCTTGGAACCGATGCGGATGGATTCGTTGCGGGAATTGGAGCCGCTGTTAGCGTTGCCGGCCTTGTTCACGGAATCGCCACCGAGAGATGTCGGAGCGTCGATCGGGCGAGCATTTTCTGCTGCCTGGGTCTTGGACACAACCTTCGGGGAGTAGCCCTGTGCAGGTGCGGGGGCCGCCGGAACATCGCCGAACTGCGACAAAAATTCTGCTTCGGGAACCGCAGGGGCTTCAACCGTATTGAGCCAGGTATCGGTGGAATTGCCGCCATAGGCAAACGGAGCCGAAGAAGTCGGCTGGTCGCCATAGGTCGCAAACGGATGTTCCCAGTCGAATGCGGGAGTCTGGTTGATGGCAGCTGCCCCTTGGGCAGCACTCACTCCCTGAGCCACAGAAGCATTCTGCACTTCGGGTGCCGCGGGAGTTGCAGCATAAGCACTGTCCGTCAGGTCGGGAAAGTACTCATTTGCCAACTGCTCCAGTTCAGCCGCATTGGGAACTCCGGCGAGCTCTTCCAGCGATCTGGTATCTGGATTATTCGTAATCATAGTATTCGCCAACCTCTACGTCTTCGAGAACTGCAATGGCGTCGTCGGCAAGGATAGCCGCAGAGCAGTACAGGGAAAGCAGGTAAGATGCAACGCCCTTGTTGTCGATACCGCGGAAACGTACGGAAAGACCGCGAGAATGTTCGTTCTTGAGACCTGCCTGGAAAAGGCCAATCACGCCGCGCTTGGCTTCGCCAGTACGCACGAGCAAGATGTTGGTCTTGCCGCCTTGGGACTTCGGATTCTTCACGCCATCGACAAGGAGCTTGTCGGTCGGGACGAGAGGAATACCGCGCCAGGTGAGGAACTTGCCACCGGCGATATCGACAACAACAGGCGGCACGCCACGGCGGGTGCATTCGCGTTCGAATGCGGCAATAGCACGCGGGTGGGCGAGGAAGAAGGACGGTTCTTTCCAGACCTTCGAAATGAGTTCGTCGAGGTCGTCCGGTGTGGGGCGGCCATCGGCGCGGAGCGGCTGGATACGCTGACTGTCAGCAACGTTCTTCAACAGACCGTAATCGTCGTTGTTGATGAGCTGGCTTTCCTGACGTTCGCGGAGCGATTCGATAGCGAGACCGAGCTGTTCCTGAACCTGGTCGTACGGAGAGCTGTAAACGTCTTCGATAGCCGTATTCACGTTGATAATCGTGGAGATCGAGTTGAGCTTGTATTCGCGCGGTTCGGTTTCGTATTCGACGTAGCCTTCCGGGATAATGTCCGTCTTCTTGGTCTGGCTGCAAAGAACATCGAGCGGGGTTTCGCCTTCCACGACCTTGTTCACACGGAACAGGCCCGTTTCGAGACCCTTGAATTCAAGGAACTTGGTGAGCCACTTCGGAGTAAGCGCACCGAATTGCGGCTTGGTCTTGGTGACGTTAGCCAGGTTGTAGGCAGCCTTTGCGCCAAGCGCATTGATGCCGGTTTTCTTTTCTGTAGCTTCATTTGCCATAGTGGTTTACCTCTTATTGTTAATTGTGTTTTAAAAGTTTTCATTCCCTGCTTGACCGGGAATCTTCTTAGTCTATTTCCCTAGTAGTTAGGTGTGAAAAGCTAGAAAAAAATATTCTTATCTTGTTGTTACAGAAATGTGACCTTGTAGAAAATTTTTTTTGACATAGCTTTTTCCTATTCAACCCCTTGTGTTATAGCCAAGCGCCTTCATGCGAGAACATGATGTCCTTCATCGCGTCGATGCCGCCCTTTAGGTTGTACAGAGGACCGGTGTAACCCGTTTCGCGCAAGGTGTTGATGGCAAGTTCGCTGCGCTTGCCCTGCTTGCAGACGAAGATTGTATCCTTGTTCGGGTCGAGTTCCTTTTGCCTGCGGACGAGCTGTCCGATAGGAATCACGATAGCGTTCGGGAAGCGTAAAATCGCGCGTTCGTGCGGTTCGCGGACATCCACGATGGTCATGTCGTCGCCGTTTTCGATGCGGTGGGCGAGTTCTTCGGGCGTGAAACCTTCCACTGGAATTTCATTTTCGGTCTTCAATCCGCAAAGTTCTTCGTAGTCGATGTCTTCGACGTTCGTGATTGTCGGATTGTTTCCGCAAATCGGGCAATGGCAATCGCGTTGAACTTTGAGAATTCTCGAAGTTAAGTACAAACTATCCACATGGAGAATTTTGCCGTTCAAGTGTTCGCCGATACCTAAAATCAGCTTGAGTGCTTCGTTCGCCTGAATGCTGCCGATGATGCCCGGGAGCGGGCTGATGGCGCCACCTTCTGCGCAAGAGGGGATGAGCCCTGCCGGCGGAGGGGACGGGTATTGGCAACGCAAGCACGGACCGCCATCCAAGTTGAAAATGCCGACTTGGCCTTCGAACTGGTAAATCGCGCCGAACACGAGCGGAATGCCATGCAGGGCGCAAGCGTCGTTGATCAGGTAGCGTGCCTTGTAGTTGTCGGTACAGTCAATGACGAGGTCGTAGCCTTCAATTTCGGCTTCGATGTTTGAGGCGTCAAGCTGTTCCTTGACGGCTTCGAAGACGATGTTCTTGTTGATGTTTTTTACTTTGTCTTTTGCGGATGCGACTTTTGGGCGTTTGACATCGCGTGTGCCGTGCAATACCTGGCTTTGCAAGTTTTCGAGCGAGACTTCGTCAAAGTCTATGGCTTTGATTGTGCCGACCCCTGCTGCGGCAAGATACTGAATCACCGGAGAGCCGAGCGCGCCAACGCCAATGACTACGACTTTCGCGGCCTTGATGCGCTTTTGGCCCTTGACGCCGATATCCTTGAGCATCAGGTGCTTGCCGAAACGTTCGACTTCGCTGTCATCAAACGAAACCGCTTTGCGTCTTTCGTCCGAAATCAGACTTTCGACAGGTGCATTTTGCGATTCATCAACCGGTGCGCCACCAGCAATAGCGGGCAAGAGTAAAATTTCGGTATTTTCGGGGAGGCTCGCATCCCAAATAGTTTCTACAGTCAATTTCTTGTTGTTAACGTAAATTTGGATAAATTCACGGACTTTGTTGTTCTCGTCGTAAAGAACCTTTTCTCCTTCTGGATAAGTCGTCGTTAAAAATGCGAGTGCCTTCCTGACCGTATCGGCAGGGGCATCTACTTGGGAGTTTTTCCCAAAGAAATTCCTGAGTGTTGCAGATATGTATATTTTCACTTTTTTTCTCCGTACATTGGGTCGCTCAAGTAGAGGTTCCCTAAAAAGTGGTTGTTCCGTACAAATTTTCCCACAATAGTTGTAGGATTTTTTCGTGCTGAAATATAGAACGTAAAAATCAGTTTGTCCAATACTTAATTTTTATGCGGACTTATTGATTTTTTCTATAGCAAATGGTTGTTAGTCTTTGGTCAATAGTCATTAGTTATTGCTATGGAGGATTGTGGCGGCTTTGCTGTAGTGGACAGTGGTTGGTGGTTAGTGGTTAGGACCGAAGGTCCGTAAACACTAGGCGGTAGGTAGGCAGCAGGCTGTAGGCGGTTGAAATGAACGTCATTCTGAACGAAGCGAAGTGGAGTGAAGAATCCAGTCAATTCTTGTTGTCCTGGAGGGCGTAGCCCGATAGAATCCAGTGACGTTCTTTTAATTTATTTCTAAAGTTTTACACGGAGGGGGTAAAACGGTTTCCGCTTTACCTATATTTAATCCCAGTGTATGGGGGCGAAACTCATAGGAGATGAGGATGAATTATTCAAAATTTTTATATGTAGTCGCATTTGCTACGGTGCTTTTTACCGCTTGCGGTAACGATTCGTCAACTTCGGCGAATAATTCGAATGATGGGGATAATTCCTCAAAATCAAGTAGCAGTTCTGCAAAGTCTAGTAGCAGCCGAAAAAAAGTTTCGTCATCGTCGAATAAGGTCACTGAGCCTGTCGAAGTGACCGTGGGTTCGATGAAGGACTCTCGTGACGGCCAAAAATATAAGACTGCCAAAATTGGCAAACAGACTTGGATGGCACAGAACCTCAACTACAAAACGGCGAACAGCTACTGCTACGACGATAACGCTAGCAATTGCTCCAAGTACGGTCGCCTTTACACGTGGGCCGCTGCCATGGACAGTGCGGGTACGTTCTCCACAAACGGCAAGGGCTGCAGCTGTGGCGAGACATGTTCACCGACCTACCCGGTGCGTGGAGTTTGCCCCGACGGCTGGCATTTGCCTACTGAAACGGAGTGGGAATCTTTGTTCACGGCTGTGGGCGGACGATCTACCGCTGGCGAAATGCTCAAGTCCACGTTCGGCTGGGAAAGTAATGGCATCGGTACTGATGCGTTCTCGTTCTCGGCGTTGCCTGCTGGCTGGAGGTACAACTATGGGGTTTACGACGGCGAGGGCGACGATGCGGGCTTCTGGAGTTCTACTGAGGGTGATAGCGAAAATGCGAATCTCATGGGCTTGGACTACGTCGACGGCTACGCGGGCCTGTACTACGGCATCAAGAACTACGGGTTTAGCGTTCGTTGCCTAAAGGACTAACTGCGAGGGACTCCGTAAGGAGTCTACTAGGAAAATAGAAACGGACGGTCTTTGGACTGTCCTAAATTGTTTTAGAATAAATCGCTATGAGAGCCAGTTGCTGTTAAACTCAAAATGAGTTCATTGTCCTTGTACTTGTAAATCAGCAACCAATCGCTTTGAATATGGCATTCTCGGTATCCATTCCAGTTTGAAACTAGTGGATGGTCCTTGTATTTTTCTGGGAGAGGCTCGCCTTTTGCAAGAATCTCAATGACGGTTCGCAACAAATTTATATCGCGTCCCCTCTTTTTTGCCAATTTGTATTCTTTCTTGAAACGAGTGGTATATTCAATTTGATATGCCATCTATTCCTCCGCATCAAGGTCAGCAAATAGAGCATCTACGGAATCGAACTTCTTTGCGTTCGGATTGTTGAGCATGGCTTCGCTTTCTTTGATAGCGGCGGTTAATTCATCGGAAGGATTTTTTTTCATTTGATGCTGTATCATCAATCCGTCGATAAAGGCGTCGATGATGGCAAGATATTCCTCTGGCACATTTCTGATTTTTTCTTCAAGTGCAGAATATGTCATAAATGCCTCCGGAAATATCGACTTCATTAAAATACATTTTTTTTCGAGAGAGGGTGTGTTTGTGTGGCTCGGCATATTCTTTTAGACCTCATTTTTAAGTTTGAGGTAAATCTACAAATGGAATCCGTGGAAAACGTGAAAACACTAAATTTTGCAACCAACCGTTAGCAAGAATGATGGAAAAATATTTTTACAACAGAAACTCTAAACTCATTTCCTATAGCTTTTCACATCCACGACTTCGCCGTTTTGTACGGACATGATGACGTATTCGAGGCCGGGAACCATGTATTTTTCGTCTTCTTTCGAGAGGATGGCAGGGCAGTCGGGGTGCGAATGGTAAACGCCGACAATCTCAAGACCGCTGGCTTCGATTTCTTGCTCCAAGTGGTAGACGAATAGTGGGTTTATTTGAAAATGGACCGATTTTTGTCCATGAAACTGGTTGGAAGCTTCGCGAATTTCTGTGATTTCGATTTCGCCCTTTTCAGATTTTTTTCCAACCAAAATGCCGCAGCATTCGCTTGGATATGCTTTTTTTGCGGCTAATACCATTTGTTCTGAAACTATTTTATTAAATTTGCTGTCCAAAATCTTCTCCTGTAAGAAGTGCCCCCGGAATCGGAATTTCACAAGGATCCCGGGGACACCATTGTACGGAGATTCAAAAAGAGCGTCTTCGCTATTAAGCGGAGCGCTTTTTAATTACTCAATCACCAAGCCTTCGTTCGTGGCGTTGTCGCCTTCGATGTGGAACGAATTGAGCACCGGATTTTCACGATCCATCAGCGAAAGAATCAAGTAGCTCGCCTTGCTGTCAAAAGCGAGGCGCTTGTCTTCTTGCGACGGGCGCGACGGGGACTCAGGGTGAGAATGCCAGTTGCCAAGCGGGGACAGACCGTTTTGGCGCATGTCCTTGATGGCTGCCAAGTGTTCCTTGGGGTCAAGCGAAAAGTGCTCATTGGAATGGTCGATATTCGTGAGCAAGTAAACCTTTTCAATATGCTTGTCGTTCCCCTCGATTTTCCCGGCAATCAGCCCGCAAGCCTCTTCGGGGAGGTTCTTCTGGGCATGCTCCAGGATTTTTTGATATTCAGTTTTTGGTAATGTTATCATTGAAAACCTCTAGGTATGAGGTGTGGGCTATGGGGTCGTTTCGCTTTGAGTAATGGGCTTGCTCCCTATGACAATCTTTCGTCTTTCGTCTGTAGGGCGAAGCCCGTTCTTTCGTCTAGCCTAGTGCTTCAAATCGCAAACCGCCTGCTCGTAGTCGATGAGCTGCGTGATGGTCGGGTGGTCACCGCAGACGGCGCAATCCTTCGTGTTCGTCGGGAGCTTGATTTTGCGGAATTCCATCGTGAGCGCATTGTAGGTGAGCAAGTAGCCCGTGAGCAAGTTGCCGACACCGAGAATGTACTTGACGGCTTCCATTGCCTGCAAACTACCGATAACACCGCCCATAGCGCCGATCACGCCAGCTTGCTTGCAAGTCGGCACGGCATCTTTCGGAGGAGGTTCCTTGAATACGCAGCGGTAGCACGGGCCTTGGCCCGGAACGTATGTCATGAGCTGACCCTGGAAGCGGATAATGCCCGCGTGAGAGAACGGCTTTTTGGCCATGACGCATGCGTCGTTGATGAGGAACTTTGCCGGAAAGTTGTCGGTAAATCGTAATCCTTGATGAGGTCCATGATGTTTTCGCTAGTGACGAACGTGTGGTACGTAATCACCTTGACATCCGGGTTCATCGCTTCCATCGTTTCCTTGGCGGACTGCACCTTGGGCTTGCCCACGTCTTTTGTAGCGTGTATTATCTGGCGCTGCAAATTGGAAAGGTCAACGACGTCGGCATCGGCAATGCCAATGGTGCCAACGCCTGCGGCGGCGAGGTACATGGCTACAGGAGCTCCGAGGCCACCAGCACCAATGACGAGCACTTTGGCGTTCAGGAGCTTCTTCTGGCCCTTTGCACCCACTTCCTTGAGGATGATGTGGCGGGAATAGCGTTCGAGTTGTTCGTTAGTAAAAGCCATTACTGACCACCTCCCATGAAGTAGAGGAATTCGACGTTGTCGCCGTCCTTGAGAGCGGTCGTTGCAAAATTGCCGTTTTCGACAAATTCATCGTTCACAGAAACGGTCACGTATTGCGGCGTTTCCACTTTTTCTTGTTCTATGAGTTCTGCGACGGTGAGGCCGTCTTTAACTTCTTTCTTGTTTCCTGCAACAGTAATAAACATGTTTGAAATTCCTTTTAGTTGATTGTTTTATCAGTCGTTGAAATTCTTTTTTCTCGTCATTCTGAGGCGAAGCCGATATAGAATTGTTAGCAACTTGTTGCTTTGCAATTCTTAGGTTCGAAGGAGCAGAATCTAGTTATGTCTTGCCTTTACTGGATCCTTCGCGTTGCTCAGGATGACGAATGCGGTTTCAATGATCGTTTTGAATCTTTGTTTTAATCCCCGACTTTCTTCACAAAGAGCGTAAAGGTTCCGTCCTGGTTGTCGTTGAGCTTGAGAATTTCGTGACCTTCTTCCTTGAGGCTGCGCGGTACGTTTTGCACCGGTTCACCGTCATTCAGGCGGATGGCGAGAATCTGGCCTTCGTCAAGTTCTTCGAGGGCGACTTTTGCCTTGACAAATGTGGTGGGGCATTTGACGTCGGTGACGTCAACGGTATCGTCAATTTTGAATTCTTCTGACATTTTTATCTCCGTACTTTAATTTTGATGCTAAATATAGAACGCATTTTTTAACTTGTCCAATACTTAATTTTTATGTTGAGTTATCAAATTTTTCTATATGGTTGTTGGTTATTAGTCAATAGTCATTGGTTATTTGTTTTCTCGTCATTCTGAACGAAGTGAAGAATCCAGTTGTTTTTAGTCTATGCAATAGAAACTTTACTGGATTGGGCCAAAGAGTTGTCTTCGGGACATGTCCCTCAGAATGACGGTTGCTTTATTTCTGACTAGATTCTTCTACGAAATCTGCTTTATAGCCTGCTCAAAATCTTCCTTGAGGTCGGCGATATCTTCGATGCCTACGCTAATTCGAACCGTTCCTTCGAACACGCCTGCGTTTTCTTTTTGCTCTTTGGTGGCGTGCGTGAAAATCGTGCTTTCCGGATGGATGACGAGTGTGCGCAAGTCGCCAATGTTCGTGGCAATCGTAGCGTATTTCAAGTTGTTAATGAGCTTGAAAGCCTTTTCCTTGGTGCCTGCGTCAATGGAAATGATGGCGCCGCCCTTGCCATTGAACTGCTTTTGAACGAGATCGTAATAAGGGCTGCTTTTTAAGCCGGGGTAGTTGACTTTAATGCCTTCGAAACCCTGCAAAAATTCAGCGAGCTGCAACGCGTTATCGCAAAGGCGTTCCATGCGGAGCCCGAGAGTTTCGAGCCCGAGCGAGTTGAGGAATGCTGTAGCGGGTGCGATACAACAACCGATGTTGCGCCATACACCATTGCGGAGCTTCGCGAGGTAAGCGAACTTGCTAAAGCGCTTGTATTCTTCCAAGCCTTTGTATTTAGCATAATCCCATTTGAACTTGCCGCTATCGATGATGATGCCGCTAATCGCACTTCCGTTCCCGTTGATGTACTTGGAAGAAGAATGGACGACGATATCTGCGCCAAAATCAAAAGGATGAACAAGGTAAGGCGTTACGGTCGTGCTATCGACAATCAGCGGAACGCCTGCTTCGTGAGCAACGTCAGCGACGCTCTGCAAATCAACAACGTTCAGTTTCGGATTTCCGATAAGTTCCGTAAAAACAGCCTTGGTCTTTTCGCTCAGCTGCGAGCGGACACTCTCGGCGGTAACTTCAGTGACGTAACGCGTTTTAATGCCGAAGGCTTCCAAATCATGGAACAAGTCAATAGTGCCGCCAAACAAAGCCGTGCTTGCAATAACTTCGTCGCCGGACTGCAAAATGTTCAAAAGCGAAAGCGTTACAGCGGCCATGCCCGAAGAGCAGGCGACTGCGCCAATTCCCTTTTCGAGCGATGCAATGCGCCTTTCGAAAGAATCTGTCGTGGGGTTTCCAATGCGCGTATAGGCAAAACCCGGAGCCCTATTGTTAAAAACGGCTTCGAGTTTCTCTGCGGATTCTTGCGAAAATGCACTGACTTGATAAATGGGGGTAAGTGTAGAGCCGGTACTTCGTTCACTTTCAAAATTATGATGCAATAAAGTAGTATTAAAATCCATTAGGTTCTCCGTACATATTCCTATATTTTTTGTAGGCAAATATAGAACGTGGATTAGTAATTGTCCAATACTAAATTTATATGGCGTTTTATAGGATGAATTTATAGGTGCGGTGTATATGAAGCGTTTTTCTTAGTGTCCAATACAAAAATTATATGAATGATGTATTGAATTAATTTATGCATACTCTAAATATAGAACGCAACTTTTCAAGTGTCCAATACTTAATTCATATCGCTATTGATAAAAAAAATTGTATTAGAAAATGGTGTCCATCGTAAATTGGAAAAAGTTCTTTATGCTGTTGACGAATTGACGGGATTGATTGGCGCTGTCGTTTTGATGCTTGTGACGCTGAAAACATTTAGACCGTAATTTGTTCTGATTTTTTTGTGAGGTGAATTTCTTTGATTTCACCTTGCTTTAAATCGCCTAACTCAAAATTGCAGAACTTTATACGTACGAGGCGTAAAACTTCGTAGCCGAGGTGGGCGAGCATGCGGCGGATTTCGCGGTTCTTGCCTTCGGACAACGTAATTTCAAGCCAACAGTTCTTTTCGCCTTCGCTATGGAGCACGGCGCGCTCGGCATGCATGAATTCTTCGCTCTCGCCGAAGACGCGGGGCGGGACGTTGAAGCCTTTTTCCATTTGCGAAAGTTCCGCCGCAGTTGACTTTCCCGCAACCTGCACTCGGTAAATTTTTGTGTGAAGAGCTGTTACTGGATCCTTCGACTTCGCTGACGCTTCGCTCAGGATGACATTTGGATTGCGCGATTCTCTCGTCTTTGGACTTTCGCTTCGCTCAAGTCCCAAATGCTGAACTCGGTCATGTCCAAGCGAGCTTGTCCGCAACGCTCGTTCTACGCATTTGTCCTCTTTCGTCTTTAATAAAGCATCTGCCCATTGCGTGTCGTTGGTGAACAGCAATAATCCTTCGCTGGCGGTATCGAGGCGGCCCACCGGCGATATGTGCGGTACGGGCTTGCCGGGGAACATTTTGGCGTACTGTTCGCGGAAAAGGTCCATGACGGTCCTGCGCCCTTTCTCGTCGCTTGCCGTTGTGACATAGCCGCGCGGCTTGTTCATCATAAAGTAAACGAACTCGCTTGCTTTTACGGGCTTCCCGTCAACGCAAATTTCATCATTTTCGCGGGCGGGAGTGTCCGGATCGCGGACGATTTTACCACGCAAAGAAACATGACCCTCGCGGACCAGGTTCTCGGCTTGGCTTCTGCTGCAAAAGCCGCGCTTGGAAATGACGCGTGCAACCCCGTGAGCTTTTTCCTTCGCGGCTTGCGGGCGTTTATTCCAATTGCTTTTATTACTGAAGTTCATAAAAAAAGAACGTCATCTTGAGGTGAAACGTGATGAATCCATAAAATGCACTGGATGTTTCGCTTCGCTCAACATGACGTTTGGGCGGATTGTTTTTTATTCCGATTAATTACTTGCCCAAGTATGCCTTGATGTTGTCGAGGCATTTCTTGTTCTGCGCTTCGGTACCGACGGTAATGCGGAGCACGTCACCCATAGCCGGCTGCGGACGGATGATGGTGCCCTTGGCCTGCAAAAACTTGAAGGCGTCCATCGGATCCTTGAATCCGCTGACGGCGATGAAGTTTGCGTGGCTGTCGACGTAGGCGAGGCCGAGTTCCTTGAACCCAGCCTTGAGCTGTTCGAGACCCTTCTTGTTGAGTTCGCGAACCTTGTTCACATATTCCTGGTCGTCGATAGCGCCGATTGCTGCGGCCTGAGCGATGCTGTTCACGTTGAACGGTTCACGCACGCGGTTGATGAGGGCGACGATTTCCGGACGGGTGATGCAGTAGCCCACGCGGAGACCTGCGAGACCGTAGATCTTGCTGAACGTACGGCAGCAGATGATGTTCTTGCCTTCGGCGATGCGGCTGTTGAAATCCGGAACGAGTTCCGGCGTGTCTTCGATAAATTCGGTGTAGGCTTCGTCCATCACGAGAACGCAAGTTTCCGGGAGGCTGTCGGCGAAGTCGAGAATTTCCTTGGCGGTGAGGTCAGAACCGGTTGGGTTGTTCGGGTTAGCGAGGAACACGATGCGGGTCTTTTCGTTCACGGCGTCGCGCATGGCCTTGAGGTTGTAGTTGTATCCCGGAGCAGGCATGTCAACTTCAACAATCTTGGCGTTCATGGCCATCGTGGCGAGCTTGTAAACAGCGAAGCTGTGGTTGCCCATGACGGCTTCCGTGCCGGGGCCGAGGAACACCTGGGCGATCATGTCCAAAAGCTCGTTGCTGCCGTTACCCACAGCAATCTGGTCGCGGTTCACGCCGCGGAATTCAGCAATCTTTCCGATGAGGTCGTAGCTGCCGCCATCCGGGTAGAGGTTCACTTCTTCCAAAGCCTTGCGAGCTTCGGCCATGCCCTTCGGGCTCGGGCCAAACGGGTTTTCGTTGCTGGCGAGCTTGTCGATGTCTTTC
>CADCDO010000011.1 GCA_902800345.1 Fibrobacter succinogenes | reverse complement strand
CTCTCGTTGAGAGCCCTTCCGGATGGATATTTCATATTCATGGAAGGTTATACGGATGCAGCTATTTATCGTTGCGATTCAAAATACAATGAGTGTGGCTCCTCTAGCATTAAAACGGCTGTCACAAGCCTTGTGCGCTCTGATTCGTTGAAGGCCGTGAATCTCGAAGCTAATTTCGGGTATGAAAAAGTTGAAGAAGGCTTGTTGGCTAATGCTGATATAAAATATATAGCGAAATGTCAATATGCATGCGGAACAGACGCTGTAACGCTTGTTGCAAATATAGGACGTAAAGATTGGAGACTGCCGACGCTGACAGATATGTTTGGCGAATGCACCGAGACGGTGATGGGCTCACAGACAGCCACTGTGACGTTCAAAAACATCGATTACAAGTGCGACTGCGAAAAGGACGGGAACTCCTATAAATCGTGCGGATGGAGCGAAATTTCCGAAAAAGAAAATGAATTGAAGCGTCCCTGCACGGCGAACATTGTCGGCACGTTCACCGAAGATAACAAGATCGTCTGCGATGACGCCGCTGTCGGCCATGACTGGCGAACGGTAACCGCCGAGGAATGGTGTCCCACGCATGGTAAAAATTTAACTGGCGGAGACGGATACCACGGTATTTGCGATGACGTCCCGGGGGACAACACGACCTACCTCCTGATAGGTTCGGCTTCTTCCTGGGCGCAAGTTCCCGATCCGTACCGCTGGAATGAAGACAACGTATCGACCGCCGACAAGGAAGCGGTAAGGAAACAGTTGATCAGTGGCAACAACTGCACCGATAAGGATATTGTTAGCTTGCTGTATGACTATACCATCAAGGGTACGACAGATCGTGTTCATGATTTTATCTGCAAGGACGGCAAGCTGATGGTTGCCAAGGACGTTCAGGAAGCCTGCAATAATGCACATGGAACGACGGAAGCGTGCAAGTATATGGAGGAATGGTATCTGTATGAAGGAAACTCTTGGAAAAAGGCTGTTTGCGGTAATCAGGCTTACGACCCGACGGACCACTTCTGCGATTCCCGTGAAGACGGCAGCAATACGGTTTACCGCATGGTGACTATTGGCGAGGGTGAAAATGAGCAGACCTGGATGGCCGAGAACCTGAACTACGAAACGGAAAACAGCTGGTGTGGCGGCGGAATCAATAACACATCTGAAGGAGGCGATTGTGATGTTTACGGTCGCCACTACACCTGGAATGCTGCGATGAGCGCTTGCCCTACTGGCTGGCACTTGCCGGATACGGTGGAGTTGAGAATCCTTGCATCCAACGTAGACCCGAAGTTTATCAAGTGGGGCAATGGTGACGAATCCAATACCAACATGGCCGGCAAGTCCCTGAAGGCTTCGAGTGGCTGGAATGCCTACGAAGGAATCGAAAATGAAGACACGTACTTGTTTTCGGCGTTGCCCGCTGGCATGAGAAATTTGTCTTTTAGATTCGAAAAGGTGGGTACCGGCGCGTACTTCTGGAGTAGTGTTAAAGAGAGTGATTCTGATCATCCGTTCTTCATGCGGTTGTACTACAACAACGGCAGTGTAAATCTGATCAGCAACTACGTTGGTGATGCCAATGGGCGTTCAGTCCGTTGCATCAAGGACTAGCGACGTAAAAAACTATCCATCATAAATTTGAAAGACCTGGCCGTGAGCCAGGTCTTTTTGCAAAACTTCCCCTTGTTTTTCTTGAACTTGTTTGACCCATCTAGCGATGAGTCTTTTTTATACGCTTTGGTGCGGTTTGCTTGTGTGTATAAGAAAAAGGCTTGCTAAAGAGCAAGCCTTTTCCTATACGCTTTTATGCGGTTAAAAAAAGTCCAGCTTCCGCTGAACTTTTTTATACCCTTTGACGCGGTTGAAAAAAAGTCCAGCTTCCGCTGAACTTTTTTATACCCTTTGACGCGGTTGAAAAAAAGTCCAGCTTCCGCTGAACTTTTTTATACCCCTTGACGCGGTTGAAAAAAAAGTCCAGCTTCCGCTGAACTTTTTTATACCTTTTGACGCGGTTAAAAAAAGACCCATCTAGCGATGAGTCTTTTTATACGCTTTGACGCGGTTAAAAAAAAGTCCAGCTTCCGCTGAACTTTTTTATACCCCCAAGCGGTTTCGAACCGCTGTTGCGGGAATGAAAATCCCGAGTCCTGGGCCACTAGACGATAGGGGCGATTTGTGAGGTCAAATATAGGATTTTAATGGAAAATGTCAAGGGGGCGTGAATAAAATTTTTTTTGAGGCTTGGATTGCGGACCGTATTTTTTTCCCATTATTGACAATGTTTTATATTTTTTGTAAGTTTTCGATAATGTTCGAGTTGTCTTATACCCCATATTCTTGTAGTGAGCCGCATTTCGAAATGTGCCTTGTTTTCGGTGCTTTGATCCGTATTCTGCATGGGGAAAAGGATTGCTCGTGTATTCGGCATCTTGCGAGGTCGAATAGCCCTTCAAGATTTTTCATAATTCCATAAAAAATAAAGGATGTTTAACATGAAAATAACGTTTCGTGTATTTTCGCTGTTTACACTGCTATCGGTTTTCTCCACGATATCATGGGCGGCTTCGGATGCGAACCTTACCTACAACAAGGATGATGGTGAATGGTTTATCAACATGCAGACTTCGGGCAAGGCTACGCTTGCAATCACTGAAGGTCAAATAGCTGATGGCATTACCTCGTTCAAAATTTACGATGACGGTGGCAAGAACGGAAACTACAGCAACGGTGTTGATCATGCCATTCTTGACATTACTGTGCCGAAAGGTTACAAAATGGAACTGACGGGGAAGGTTCTTACGGAATGTTTTTTTGAAGAGAATTGCAATGATGGCCTTTATGTTTATGAAGGTGAAACAGAGCTTTACCAAGGCGGGGTGGAAGAAGAGTGTGACGCTGATTTAAATGAATGTAAGTATGTTTTTACGCCTGTCGAACAAATCTACAGTTCCGAGAATACATTGACGATTCAGTTTAATTCTGATGATGCCACTGTTTATCCTGGCTTTGATTTGAATATTAAAATCTATGATCCGACCGTCAAGTACGATGTGACGTTTACCGATGCCGACGGTAAATATCCGAATGCGACAGTCCAGTGCGTACCGTGCCAAGCGGTTTTCGGTGATGAAGTCGTGATTACGGCTAATGCCCGTGATGGCTATGCGTTAAAAGCCGTCAAGGTAAATGGTGAATTCGAGGAGCGTGCTGTGAACAATCAGGTGTCGCTTGTGATGCCCCTCGGAGGTATCGTTGTTGAGCCGGTTATCGAACCGCTTTATTCCGTTACGGTTGCTGAAAATCCTGATGCAACGATAAAAGCCAATCTGAACAAAACGTTTGCAGGGAATACCGTTAGGTTGGACGTCTATCCGAAATTTGGCTATACTTTATCTGATCTAATGATTACAGACGAAGACGAAACTGATGTGGATTGGAATATTGATGAAAGTGGATTTATCTATTTTGGTATGCCGAGCCAGAATGTCGTAGTCACTCCTGTTGTTTCGGCGATTAAAACTGTTGAAGGCGAATTGCAAGGAACGGATGAAAAATACATCAACATGCCTAGGAAGGATGCCGTTGCAGTAACGATTCCTGCTGATGTCAAGTCGTTCAAGGTTTATGACGATGGCGGTAAGGATGGCGAATATTCTGAATCCTCCAGAGGAAGGTTGTTGCTTACGGCCCCGGATGGCTACAGGATGAAGGTGACGGGCACTGTCTATACAGAATGTGAGGACCCAGAATTTGCTGGTGAATGTTGGGACTATGTCATCATTTCTGACGAAAATGGAAATAATCTTTATAAAGGCGGCGTCCATGTTGATGAAGATGATGAATTTAATCAAGCCGATATCGGAACGCATACCAGTACCGGGAACAAGATGACATTGGAATTCCATTCGGATGAATATGAGGAATATGCAGGTTTCGAATTCACCGTGACGCTTGAAAAGATTCCTGTCGTTAATGGTGCTATTACAATTGCCGGAAATACCGCAACAATTGATGGCGACTATGCCGGAAATGATGAATTCCAAATTACCGAACCGATTGAAGTGGAAAAAGTTGAGTTGAAGCGTACATTCCCTGTTTTGGAAGGCGCCCGCTTTTCGACGCTTTTCTTGCCGTTTAGCATTAGCTTGGACAAAGTGACAGGGCTTGAGGCTTTGTATGGGTTTAATTATATGGAAGAAGGTGAAAATTCGTTGACGGTGCACATGAAGACAGCGACAAGCATCCAGGCGAATACTCCTTACTTTGTAAAACTGAATGATACCAAACTTTCGTTTGAAGGCCCTGTGACGCTTGAGGTGCCTCCGGAAAAGGTGGTAGTCAATGGTCAATGGGCTTTTGTCGGTACGTATGCTTATAAGAAATGGACGGCTGACGATCCGGAACTTTCTGCTTGCGGTGGCAGAAGTTGCGTCTATGGTTATGCTGCCGAAAATATCGGCAAAATTGAAATAGGGCAGTTTGTGAAAGCTGCTGCTGGAGCCTCGATTGTACCGATGCGCGCCTATCTAATCAAGATGCCGAATTTTACGAAAGTTGCTCCGTCTCCGTTTGGAACGGACAAGTCCATGGTGTCTGCCGAAAAGCCGCTTCCTGACCATATCGACATCGTCATTGACGATCCCAATGGACAAACGACGTTTGTGGGCCGCTTCAACACCCGCACGGGCGAGTTCAGCAAACAACGCTTCGACTACACCTTCGACCTCAAGGGCCGTCGCGTGAACGGCACGAACAATGCCCGCGGTTACTACGTCAGGAAACTGGGAAAAGGTATTAGGTAATAGGTATTAGGTTTTAGGGAATCGTTGATGCCTATTGCTTGACAGTTGAATAAATAACACAATTAAAAAAAGACTCGTCGCAAGATGAGTCTTTTTATATGCTTTGATACGATAAAAAAAAGTCCAGCTTCCGCTGAACTTTTTTATACCCCCAAGCGGACTCGAACCGCTGTTGCGGGAATGAAAATCCCGAGTCCTGGGCCACTAGACGATAGGGGCGAATTGTGCGCCAAATATAGATGTTTCCAGAAAAATGTCAAGGGCTTTTTTTTCTTTTTTTTATTTTTGCTCCCGTGATTCTGAAAAAAAGGCTGAAAAAGATACTTTGGCGGGGCGTTTTGCGATTCTTGCCAGTGGCGCTTTTGGCGAGTGCCGCAGATGCGGCGTTGCTTTGGGGCATCCGTTCGTTTATGGGGATTCTCCAGGGCGAGGCGGTATTTTCGCTTTTGGAGTGGCTTGTCTTGATGGTCGTCCTTACGGCGCTCCGTTTTGGATTTTTTGTTTGGAAGCTGAATATTTCCGAGAAATGGCTTTACGGTGCCGGCGCTTTTGTGATGGCCTGGTTCCTGCGGACGCTCCGTTCGCTTTCGCCTCGTGTTTTCCATACGCCGGAGGGCGAAGCGAAAGTCGAGTCGGCGTACGAATCGGCGGTGGTGTTGCAGAACAACGGTGGAGTTTTTTTCCAGGCGGTCCAGGCGGTTCTCCAGCTTTTGGTGTTCTTGCCGGTGCTGTTCTACATTTCGTGGCCGCTGACGTTGTTCTTGTTCGTGGTTGTCGTGCCGTTGGTGGGGTGGATGCAGCGCCGTCTGCATAAGATGGGCCCAGCCGAAGAAGGAATCTTGACGGAACGTTCCGATTTCCGCATGTCGCTTAACCATGCGCGCAAACTTTTCCGCCGTTGGAGTTCGCACTTTGAACGCAAGGAAGTTTCGTCGCAACTCGTGTCTCAGGTGCGCAGTCTCAGGGACGATAGTCTTGATGTTTCGCTGAGAAAGGGCGTGCTTTCGCTTATAACGGAATCCGTGTCGGTCCTTGCGATGGTTTTTGTGCTTGCGTTCTGCGCGCTTTTGATTTCAAAAGGCTGGATGGATGGCACGGGGCTTGTGCTGTATTGCTCGGCGGTTCTCCTTTGTTATAAACCCGTGAAGGAATGCGCCCGTGTGATGCCGCAGGCAAGATCGGCGATGAGTGCGCTCCGCATTTTGGAAATGTTCGGGGCGCTGCCCTCGAAAAAGTCGGACTTGAACTCGGTAGAATTTGAACGCTCGTCGGGGACCGATAACTTGGAAATTGTGCACGGCGATTTCTCTTACGAGGGGGCTTTTGCGACGCTCTTTAGCAATTTTTCGCTCTGCTGGGATACGAAAAAACCTGTGCTTGTCCGAGGGCGGAACGGCGTGGGCAAATCGACGCTGTTGCGCTTGCTTGCGGGGCTCGAAGATTGGGACCACGGTAAAATTACTTGTAAGCCGTCCTTTAAAAATAACGTGTTCTTTGTTGCGCAGGACTTGGAACTGCCACCACTGTACTTGCTGAAAACGCTCCTTGCGCAGACAAATTCTCTGGCTGTTGTCGAGTTCGCCCGTGCGGCACGTGTCGATAAGATTATCGCCAAGAAGGGGATGTCGGGCGGAGAACGTGCCCGCGTCGCTTTGGCCTGGGCGCTCGCGTCGGACAGTTCCATGATTTTGCTGGATGAACCGTTTGCGTCAGTCGCGCTTGTCGATCGCGAACCGCTTTTGACGGCGTTCCTCGATACGGCGGAGCTTTTGCACAAATGGGTCGTCCTCGTGAGTCATGACGTGCTGTCCCGGGAGTTGGAACAACGTTTTAACGTCGTGGAGATGGACCATGCCTAGCGAGGATTGCCGATTTTCAGCGTTCCTGTATCGCTATCGTGGGTATATTTTGGGGGCTATTGCCGTAGCCTTGGTGTGCGCTCCTCCGAGCCTTTTCCCAAATGACTTTTTTTCCGGTGCGTTTGACGTTTGTGAATTGGGAATGGACAATTGCTCTCTCGGAATCCTCGTTGCGGTCGTGCTTTACGGGGCAAGTGCGTTATTGCGGGTCCGGTCACGTCAATTTATCGGAGAACATACTCGTGGAAGTGTCCATGCGGCAGAAGTGCTGGTGACTTGCGGCCCCTATTCCCGCATGAGGCATCCGCTTTATGTTTCCAATACAGGCTTTGCGTTGGGGGTTGCGTTTTTCCATTTGGGCGTTTCGTTATGGATTGTCCCGTTCATGCTTGTCGTGGTTGCGTTTGAAATCGAGCTTTCGCGAATCGAGGACCTTTTTCTGGAACGCAAATTTGGCGATATGTGGCGGGCGTGGGCCTCGAAAACACCTGCTTTTCTGCCCCGTCCGTGTGCTTTGCGCAGTTCCCGTGACCTGTCTTGCGGGGTGTCTTGCAAAGCTCTTGTGCCAAGAACCTTTTGGCAGGCCTTTTTTGCGGATTCTTCTACGTGGTTGTGGCTCTTGTTTTGTAATTTATTACTTGTTTTAAGAAAGTTGATGGTTTTCTATGTTTAAGGTTTTTGACGTTGCACGTGAAGCACTCGGTTCTGTAGCTAAAGTTGCGGCCAAGGTCCCTGTTATAGAAAATAAGTTCCATGTGAACGAGCGCTTGCACGGCCCGTGGCCCAAGGGACCGTTCCTTTGGTTGCACGGGGCGAGTCTCGGCGAATGCAAGATGCTTTTGAATTTGGCGAAATTCATCCGGGAAGACTTGCCGGACTGTCCGCGTATCTTGGTGACGACGCAGAAAGTCGAGGTGCTTGCTTACATCAAGGAATCGGGCGCTGATGTGACGGCGTGCATAGCGCCTGCGGATACGCCTGCGACGATGAAGTCCTTTATGTCGTCTGTGATGCCGATTGGGCTCGTTTTGGCCGAGAACGAACTATGGCCGGGCTATCTTTCTTCGATGCTGAAAATTTCGACGAGGCCGTCCGTGGCAATCGTTTCCGGACGTTTCCACCGGACCGTCCCGGGGATGGACTATTCGGCGATTGGTTTTGCAAGCATGCAGACCGGCTCTGACCTTTCCCGTTTTTTCAGCGTTTCTGCACGGTCGAACAGCTCGCGGATGATGATTGGCGGTGACTGGAAACTTTTGCCGTGGGTGCGCTCTGGCGTGACGGTTGCGGCGCCGGAAAATCCGACAGTCGATACGGTGTTCGTGTCGATGCACATCCAGGAATGGGCGAGCCTTTGCCGCATGATTGTTTCGTCTATCAAGCGTCAGGAATCCGTGGTGCTTGTACCGCGTCGCTTGTCGGAGGTCGCTGATTTCCGCAAGGCGCTCTTGGACCAGGAAGTGATTGTTGTCGATTGGCCCTTGGTGCAGAAGGGCGCTGTGTCGATTGTTTCGCAGTTCGGCAAGACGAAGGACGTTTTTGCCGTTTCCAGGACGGCGGTTATTGGAGGCTCGTTTGCCCGAGGCCTGGGCGTCCATGACTTTTGGGAGCCTCTCCAGCGTGGCGTCGCCACTTGTGTGGGGCCTTATGCCGTTGGTCAGAAAGAAGCCGTCTCGACACTAGTCCGTGAGGGCGTCATCGCGCAGTTGCAATCGACTGCGGATTATTCACGGCGCAACATCCCGGATGTCCGTCTGGTGCAGACGTTCCTTGCGCACGAAAGTGCGAAGATTAGCGACTCGTACCAGCAGTTGATTGAATTTTTGAAAAAATTGCTCAAGTAAATTAGGTGAATTATGAAAAAAATCGTTTTGGCCACTCCCCGTGGATTCTGTGCCGGAGTCGATCGTGCCATCCATGTGGTCGAAAAAGCTATCGAAAAGTTCGGTACGCCCATCTATGTCCGCCACGAAATAGTCCATAACAAGTTTGTCGTGGATACGCTCAAGGACAAGGGAGTCGTCTTTGTCGATGAACTTTCGCAGGTGCCGGAGGGCTCCGTGGTGATTTTTTCGGCACACGGTGTTGCCGAACGCATTTATGAAGAGGCAAAGGCCCGCAATTTGCAAGTGCTCGATGCAAGTTGTCCGCTGGTGCTCAAGGTGCATTTCAGTGCCAAGCGCCATTACAATGCCGGGCGCCATATCATCTTGATTGGGCATGCGGGGCACGCCGAGGTGGAAGGAACGCTGGGGCAGCTCCCTGAGGGCGCCATTACGCTCATCCGCAACGAGACGGATGCGGAGATGGTTGTGGTGCCCGAAAACAAGGAACTTGCCTATATCACGCAGACGACGCTTTCTGTTGCTGAAACGCGCAAGATTATCGATGCGCTCAAGCGGCGTTTCCCGAACATTATCGGACCGGAAGCCGGGGATCTCTGCTATGCGACGGGAAACCGTCAATCGGCCGTTCTCGATCTTTGTTCCATGGTCGATATGCTCTTGGTCGTCGGGGCGAAAAATTCGTCCAATTCTTCGCGCTTGATGGAACTCGGGCTTGAACAGGGGCTGCCGAGCCACCTGATTGACGATGTCGGTGACCTCGATTCGTCTTGGTTCTATGGCATCGAAACGGTCGGGATCTCGAGCGGGGCGAGCGCACCGGAAGTGCTGGTTCAGGGCGTTGTCGATTGGCTGAAAGAAAAATTTGGCCCTGTCGAAGTCAAAAATCTCATAAAACTGGTCGAAAATACCAAGTTTAACTTGCCAAAGGCACTGCAAGATTAAACTTTAGCCTTGACAGTTTTAAAATTTTTAGCTAAAATTGGTGCCTGTAAAAACAACGGAGTTTAATATGAGCCGCATTTGTGAAGTCACCGGCAAGGCCGGTCTCGTGGGCAACATGGTTTCCCACTCTAATCGTAAGAAGTTGATCAAGCAGCTTCCGAACCTCCAGAAGAAGCGCTTCTACATTCCTGAAGAAGACCGTTGGGTGACTCTCCGCGTGAGCGCCGCTGGCCTTCGTACCATCAGCAAGCTTGGCATCCAGGCTGTTGCTCAGGAACTCGGAATCTAATTTCTAGATTTTAAAGTTTGACAAAAACCGCTATGTCTGACATGGCGGTCTTTTGTGTATTTACTGGAATTGATGGTTTGGTCGTTTTGCCTTGTTCGATGGCGAAAGTTCCCTAACCTCTAATTATCCATAATTTTCATGCCTAATTTTGAATTAAAAACTTATACTTAGTCTAAGAGTATTTAGGAGGTGGGTGTGAAAATCATTCAAATGATATTGGCGTTGCTTGCTTTGGCAGTGCAGAGTTTCGCTAATCCAGCAAGCAACGAAACTTTTTTCATAAAGCAACCGGACGGGAGCTCCGTCGAGGTGCGTCAGGTAGGCGACGAGAATTTCCATGTGCTCGAAACTGCAGACGGCTACATTTTGCAAAAAGATGCGCTCGGGTATTACGCCTACGCCGATGAAAAGGGCGAATCGTCGGGAATCTATGCCCGCGACGCACAGGACCGTAACGGATCAGACGCTCAGTTCTTGGCGGGTCTCGACCCGGATGCGATATATCAAAAGCTTCTGACGAATACTCCATCTGAAGAACCCCAGGATTTCAGTTTCCCGAGATTCATCAAGCCAACAATACAGAGACTGCCTGTTCCTGACAGCATACCGACTCATGGCGAATTTCATGGAATGGTCGTTCTCGTACAGTATGCCGATATAAAATTCAAGAACGCTGATCCGAAGGCCCAGTTTACCGATTTTCTGAACAAAGAAGGGTACAACGAATACCATAATCAGGGTAGCGCAAGGGATTATTTTATAAAGAACTCCATGGGTGTATTTCGCCCGACTTTCGATGTATATGGGCCGATTACGGTTCCAGAGAAACGGGCGACTTACGCAAGTACGACGTCTGGTAACAAAAATTTTGCCGCAGCAAAGACCATTTTAAAGATTGCTCTCGATTCACTCGACAAGAGAGGTGAAGTAGACTTTTCAAAGTACGATAACGATGGCGACGGAATGGTGGATTTTGTTTTTATGATTTATGCTGGTGTTGGTTCTAATGGTACGGGGGTCGATGACGCTATTTGGCCGCATGCCAATTATTTTAATTCACAAAAAGGTCCGAAATCAGGGGTGATGATGAGCGACGGCTCTTACATCAACTACTTTGCTTGTGCCAACGAAATCGGTCCTAACGCATATAGAAATGATAATTCTACAAGCACATTGAACGGAATAGGAACGTTCATCCACGAATTCAGCCATGTTCTGGGCTTACCCGATTTGAATGATACGAAAGGGACTAATAAGACACGAAGAGACCCTACAACATGGTCTGTCATGTCCACTGGAGTGTATAACTGTCCTCGCAATCCTGAGTATGTCCAGTGTTGCGCGCCGCCGTTCTATTCAGCGTTCGAAAGAATGTCGCTTGGATGGATAACGCCGATAGAACTCAATGTCAAAGGCGAGGTGAAACTGGATAAAATTGAAGATAACGTTGCGTATAGTGTTACCAATCCGAAAAATCCAAAAGAAGTTTATTTATTGGAATACAGAAATAAAAAAAATTGGGATGTAGGGCAGCCCGGTTCAGGAATGCTGATATGGCATATTGACTTTGTAGATTCTATTTGGAATATCAATGCGGTTAATGCCAACGCGGCACATATGTATGTCGATGTTGTCGAAGCTGTTCCTGCAAAAGGAACAGCTGCAACAGCGGAGGATGTGTTCCCAGGAACCGGCAATGTCACCGATTTCAGCAATTTCGTCTTTTGGACCGGTGACAGCATGAAAATCGCACTTTCCGACATTACGGAATCTTCGGACAAGGAATATGTCACCTTCAATGTGGATATGACCGTCAAATCGTCTCCGTCAGTGAAGTCCAGTTCCTCGGCAAAGTCTAGCTCTTCGGCGATGTCGAGCTCGTCTGCAATTTTCTCAAGTTCAAATGCACCAAGTTCGTCCAGTTCGGCGCCTGTTTCATCGAGTTCGAGAGTCTCATCGTCCAGTTCGGCGACTTCCTCGTCTGTGGCTTCATCGAGTTCGAAGGGGGTTCCGTCTAGTTCTGCTGTAGCAATCTCCAGCTCCGCGACAAATTCTTCGTCCTCGGAAATCATCGAATCCAGTTCCAGTGAACATTCTGTTTACGCAACACTCCCGGCGCTATCGCCGAACGTCCAAGTCCAAGCGCATGACAGTAGGATTTACGTTTATGCCCCGCTGCCAGGGCAAAAAATTGTGCGGATGTTTTCGCTCAACGGACAGCTTTTGTTTGAACGGGTTATGGATGGCGAAGCTTGTCAATTCCTGTGGCCCCGTTATTTGGGAAAACGGAATCTGGTGATATCCGTGTCGCAGGGATCGAAGACTTTGTTCATGAAAATGGTCCGCTAGTCGTTAGCGTCTGTACGAAAAACCTCCCGCCATAGCGACGGGAGGTTCGTTTTTTAGGAGGCTAATTATGGGGCTATCAGGTTGGAGTTGTACCATTCTCCGTAGGTGGATGCATCGGTATGGGCATTTTCGTCGCAAATCGAATCGTGTTTGTCTTCCTTGTCGCTAATCATTCTTAGTCTCTTGTTTGTGCACCAGGTCCTGCTTGTAAAGCTTTTGTGCGTTATTTCGGAATTCTCGTCGATGAGTCCTTCGCAATCTTGAACGAGGAAAGCGACGGGGAAGTAATTGCTGGTCAGTGGGTGTTCGCCTCCCATGTTGACACTTGTGACTTCGACGGAGCCGCTAGATATCTTGGTGAGCACATGTCCCGTGGGTTGGCCGCCGTCGTTGACCATGACGGTGTAGAATTTGCAGTTGCTTTGGTTCATTCGCTTGCTTGTGAGGGGGTCGGATGCCGGGAAGTATTTGGCGACATTGTCGGCTGTTGTTTCAAAAATGGGCCACGAAGGAATGTCCTCTACTGCTTTGGTTTCGCTGACTTGGATCATAATGGCCGATGAAAGCACGCTTCCGTTGTAGGCGAGGACGTGGCTGTCGAACGAAAGTTCGTTTGCGTCATCCGTGAATTGCGCTGTGTAACGATCCAGTGTGTGCAAAGAATCGATGGCGATGACCTGATTGTTCGTTAAATATTTGAGGCTGTCGTTTGCGGGGTTGCCTTGGGGCTCCTCGTTTTTAATTTGTCCTGACGGATTGTCCTTTGTGCTGATGGCGGCGCTGGGTATAGAATTTTCGTTTGTGCAGGCTGTAAGTGCGATTAACGAAAAAATTCCGACGTGAAGGAAGTTTCTGTTGTTCATGGAAGTTCTCCTTTTGAGGTGAATTTGTGTCCTTGCGTCTAAAAATTATGTAATTTTTTAAATTAAAACAATATTCTCTATTATACAAAAATTAAAAAATCCGTGAAAAATAGCTAATTAATATTGATATTTTTTAAATTGATTTTCTAAATAATACAATACGTATTATTTAGGGAAAAGGAGAAAAAGTGGAGTTCTGCTTCTGTAAAAAAAAATCCCGCAGAGCGGGATTCCTTTATAGGCTTTAGGGAAAACTTTAGGACAGCAATTTCATTTAAAAAACTGTCTGCTAAGCTCTTCCGATTACTTCCTGATGAACTGCGGGACGCCTTTGTACTTGGCCATCGCCTGCATGATGCTTCCCATTTCCCATTCCTTTTCCTTGAGGCGGCGGCGGAGGAGGGCCACGAACACTTCCATGAGCATTTCGCAGTCATAGACGGAACGGTGCATTTTTTCTTCGTCGATGGTCATTGAAATTTCGCCACGCTTCATGAACATGTTCGCCATGAAACCGAGCTTGTGGTTTGCGAGTTCCGGCATGATAGTCTTGGAAATGGCGAGGCTATCGACAACGGGATTGCCGGGCGTGAACTGCGGGTTCTGCTCGTAGGCGGTGCGCAAGAAACTTGCGTCGAAGTTCGCGTTGTGGGCGAGCAAAATGGAGCCCGGGCCGCAGAATGCGGTGAACTGCTTGAGCGCTTCGCCGACAGGCGGGGCGTTTTCGACCATCTTGTCGGTGATGTGGTTCACGTTCGTGGCCTCGGCGGGGATAAGCATGTTGGGCTTTACAAGCGTGTCGAATTCCGAGATGAGTTTCGGTACGACGCGGCCGTTTTTCACCTCTACAGTGAACTTGACGGCGCCAATTTCGATGATTTCGTCTTTGCGGTTGACAAGACCAGTCGTTTCCAAGTCGAATGCGACAAATTTAGGGGGTAATGCTATCACGGCTGTGTTCCTTTTTGTTAATTGCTTTCGGGCAAAAGATACTTAATTTCGATGTCAATAGCTGTCAAGGGGAGCGGAATGATGAAATTATCCCATCCGTTCAGTTGAAAATGCCTGCCGTACTTGATGCAAAAAAGCCAAAGGGGGCGTCCGCTAGCTTTGGATAGCCAAAGCGAACCGGGTTTTACCTGGAGGGCCGGACCGTGCGGACCGTCGAGCGCCATGCCGACGAAACGGCCGCTTCTGAGCGACTGGAGCAGGTGCCTCACGTTTGTCGCGCCGTGCGTGTCGGAGCCGCGGGTCACTTCGTAGTGGAGACGTTTTGCCGCCTGGGCGAAAAATTCCCCGTCGCTTGATTCCGAGACGAGAATGTGGACATTCTTGTCCTTGAAGGCGGCGCAGCTTGCGAGCAAATCTTTGTGCCAAAGTCCGAGAATCCCGGGACGGAAGTCGTCGGGCTCGTGCAGACGGATGCGGAGGCTTCTCATCCAGAGGGCGCCGAGCCAGGCTAGCAATTTTGTTTTTAGAACGGCAAATTTCACATGTAAAAGATAATTTTTTTGACTTTTTTCGCTCGGACCCCTTGTAAGGTTGGCTTAAATTACTTATATTACGCCCATCATTTACGGCGACGTACCCAAGTTGGTAAGGGGCGAGTCTGCAAAACTCTTATTCGGCGGTTCGAGTCCGCCCGTTGCCTCTGGAAAGACCTTCCGCGAAAGTGGAAGGTCTTTTTTTTGCGGTACATACTCTGTTTTGGAATCCTGATTTCGGAAATGGAGGTCTGTTGAGCGGATTCCCGCCCTTCCTCAAAAAAAATGTTTCCTATCTTTAACATTTCTCCGTTCTGTTTCCGAAAATAAACAAACGTTGCGACTTCTACAATGCGTTGTTAGAGTAACCAACGTGTAATTCTTTTTTTTGGAAATGAAAAAAAGTACATTTATTATTTTTAGCGTGGGTTTTTTAAGGCTTGTGGATGCAAAAATGGGTGAAACTCGCCCGAATCCTTGTAAAAAAGGAACTGTAATGTTTTTGTTAGTCCATTATTTACATAAAAATGGGAAAAAAATGCCCGTTTTTAAGTAAATTTTGAGAACCACGAGCTAAAAAAAAAGAATTAATTAACGGAGTTATTATGCTTGACCTTCTTGCTGTCCAGTCCAGCACAACAAACGCAACGATTATTACGCTTGCTTACACCTTGATCCTGGCGTTCATCCTGTCTTCTGCCATTGGTTGGACGTACGAAAAGACCTTCCTCGGGCTTTCCTATTCTCGCAACTTCGTGCAGGGCATCGTCTTGAGCGCGGTTGCTGCTTCGATGATTATGCAGGCCATCGGCGATAACGTCGGCCGCGGTCTCGGCATGATGGGCGCCCTCTCGGTGGTCCGTTTCCGTACAAGTTTCAAAGATCCGCGAGATATCATGTTCATATTCGCGGCGCTAGGGGCGGGTATCGGTTGCGGTGTCTATGCCTGGGGCGCCGCCGTGGGCGGAACGATTGCGTTCTGCTGTGTTGCGTTCCTTCTCTCCCGTACAGGTCTTGGTACCAAGCACTTCTTTGACGGCATGCTCCGCTTTGCTCTTCCGAATGAACCGAAGGTCCGTGGCCAGGTCGAAGATATCATGAAGGGCAATTTAAAGACGTTTATTTTGATTACAATGCGCGAAGTGGATGGCGGTGCACGTCTTGACGTCGCCTACCAGATTCGTCTCCGCGCGACGAAACCCGCTGCCGAAATCCTTACGTTGCTTTCAAAGATCGAGGGCATTTCGGACGTCCAGTTCATGATGCAAGACGCCACGACGGAAATGTAAGGAGGTTTGAAAAATGAATAAGCTTGAAGATCTTCTCGACAATTTCTGGAATACCCACAAGAACAATGCGGGTGTCGCTTACGTTTATACTCACAAACTCTCCCTAGCCTGGATTCTTTGCGTGGTCTTCGCCATCGTCCTGGGCTTTATCTACCAGGGTAAGGTCGCCATGTACCGCGGCATTGCGGAATCGAGCGAAACGATTATCAGCCTCCCGAGCCCGACGGAAATCGTCAAGGTTTATGTGGTGCCGGGTCAGGAAGTCAAGGAAGGCGATACCATCGTGGTCATCAATCGCCCGGACCTCACGCTCCGCATCGCAGAACTCACTCGTGAACTCGACGCTCTTGAAGGTCGCAGCAACTTGAGCTCCGCCGAAATCGACCAGAAGGTCGCCGAAGTCAAGGCAAACCTCGAAACTCGCCGCTTGGCCCTTTCTGCCGAAATCCGCAACCTCGAAACGGAATACGAAAGCAACAAGGCCATCTCCGCAAAGCTCAAGAGCCTCTCCAACTCGAAATCCAAGTCCGACGGTAACGACGCCATGGCGATGCGCATCAAGAGCTTGAAGAACGAACTGAACCTGGCTGTCAAGAGCGCGAACGAACAGATTGCTCTTCTCCGTGGCAGTGGCCGCCTCCAGAAGTCTAGCGGCAAGAGCGAAGCTGCGAACATCCGTAAGGAACTTGCTGAAATGCGCAAGCAGCAGAAGGAACTCACGCAGATTGCTAAGGAAAGCTGGGTCGTTGGCGACGTGAACGTTCGCGATGGAGAAAAGGTTTCCAGCTTTGCTCCGATCATAACGCTCGCCCACAAGTCCCCGACGCTCATCCGCGGCTACATCAACGAACAGATTTACCAGAACACGGAAGTTGGCGAAGCGGTAAAGGTGACCACGCTCGCCGGTACGGGCAAGGCTGTGATTGGCGAAATTGTCGGTCTTTCGAGCCGTATCGTGCCCTTCCCGACGCGTATGTGGAAGATGCCCGAATTGCCCGTCTATGGTCGTGAAGTGACCATCAAGATTCCCGAAGACAACTCGTTCTTGTTGGGCGAAATGGTGTCCATCACTGAAACCAGCAAACGTAATTTGCAGAAGCAGCAACAGAAGGCTAAGAAATAAATGAAAAACGTAACTCTCATATCGCTTGCGCTCTCCGCAGCCGCCATTGCAAGCCCGCTCACGTGGGACAGACTTGTTAATTCTGCAAAAAATGATCCGAGATATGATGCGGCACAAAAGCGAGCCGAAGCGACCGCGACAGAGCGGAATCTCAAACTTTGGGATAAAATCGAGCTCCGTTACCAGCTGGACGGCTTTAGCTTTGCCAAGCACGACTTTGAACTCCGCGTGACTCCGCAGGCTTTTGGCGAACGCGCTGCCGACAGGGCTCATTACGAGGCTGCCAAGAATTACCAGCAGGCAAGCTTTGCCGTTGAACGCTCAATCCTCCTTTACGACCGTTACGAACGCGGTGTTCGTTATGTATTGCGCAAGAAGATTAACGAAATCAACAAGCAGTTGTTGCAGGTCAATAACGACCGCATCGATGTGCTTCACATCAAGGCGGGGTCCGCTACGTTCAATGCCGAAGATTTGATGGCATCGCTCGAAAAGAATGCGTCGCTCAAGTCGAATATTCTTTCGGACAGCACAGCGCTCCGCGATGCAGAACTCAAGCTGAAAATTTGGGTGCCGGACTTTGATGTGGTTGACCTCGATTCGAACTTCATGCCGACGATGGAAGAGCTTGCAGGGTTCTTGAAGAACGGTGTGACTGTTGACGAAAACTTCCCGCTCGTGGCGTTAGCGAAGGGCAAGCGCGATTCCGACATCTCGAAGGCGAAGCAGGATGCGAGCAAGGACCGCAACTACATTTCTCATATAGGCATAGGTTACTCGCTCCAGATTGAATCCTTGATGGAAAAGTACAAGGACTTGGATTACAGCGACGTGAGCAAGGACAAGTACAATAAGTACATGAACGAGTGGAAGGCAAATGCCTGTAATGCAGAATTCAAGAATGGAGACTGTTACGGCACGTATAACGAGAATAGCACGCTCCGCAAGCTTGTTCCCGAAACGGATGACCGCAGGACTGCGGACAAGTTCTTTGTGAACCTGGCTTTCCGCCTGCCGTTCTTCGACAGCAACAAGGATGCCTCTCTCCGTGAACAGGTCGAAACGCTGGATGCCGAAAGCAAGTATCTAGACGATGTCCGCGAAGTGAACCAGAAGGTCGCGCGCTTGACCGAAGAAGTTCTTGCGCTGATCGACCAGTGGAAAGTTTTGAAGGATTATGCCGAACAAGTTAACGCAAGCGGCTTTATGGAGCAGTTCGCCCGTAATGCCGGTTCCGACCCGCTTCTGCTTCTCCGTGCTCGCGAAAGTTCTCTCGAAAGCGACTTGAAGGCCGCTAAGCTCGAGTATGATATTTACGCCCGTTACTTGTCTCTGCTCGATTACGCCGGTGGTCTTGCCCGTCAGGACGTGCTGAACCATCTTCGTGAAGGAATCAGGTAGTTTATGGCTGAGGCCCGTGGATTTAGTCTTCTCGAACGCTTCGAACTGAAGTACCATATCCCCGTCGAATGGGCGGACCGGATTGGTGCGTTCCTTGCGCCGTATTGCGAAGAAGACTATTATTCCAAGATTACTCCGGGTGGATTCTACTGGATTACGAACCTTTACCTGGATTCTCCGACGTGGACGTTCCTCGGCTGGAAAAAGAAACAGCTTTTGGACCGGTTCAACATGCGTATCCGCACTTACGGGGAGCATCCGGCTCAGGAAGGTACGTTCCACTTCGAGTGCAAACGCAAGATTCGCAACATTTGCTACAAGAGCCGTGCAACTATCAAGGGAATCAATCCGGGCGAAGTCTGGAACATGAAACCCGATGAATGGCCCTGCAAGAGCGACAAGGACCGCATGTATCTCAAGGACTTCTTGTACAAGACTGAAGTTCACCATGCGCATCCGCGTCTTTTGACGCAGTACAAGCGTCGTGCGTGGTTCGGTCTGCGCGAGGAGTATTCCCGCGTGACGATCGACACGGGCATGCGTTTCCGTGAAGAGAACGGCTTTGACTATACGGTGGACCCGCACTACATGCATTCCACGGGTATTCCGCGATTCTTCCAGCCTGGCGCCGATGCCGTGTTGGAACTCAAATGTCCGGCGGCCCAGATGCCCTACTGGATGTTCGACTTGATTCGCGCGTTTAATTTGAAGCATTCCGCGTTTTCCAAATTCGGGAATGCCGCTGCGGAATGGAAACGAGTTTACGAAAATCCGCGTCGTTTCAAGAGTCCGTACTGGACTCGCCTCGCGGGAAACTTTTAATAAGGATTTAAACAAATAACAAGGAAGGCGCTTATGAATACAAAAAAATGGCTTGCAGTTGGCACTTGTGTCTCTCTGTTGAGCATGTTCTCTGCCTGCTCCGATGACGAAAGTAGTCCAGTAACCCCTCCGGATCCGGGGCTCTCCAGTTCCGCGATGGTTGTTCCGGGTTCTTCTGAAGTTGCTCCGAATAGTAGCGCTGGCGAAGCCCAGACGCCTTCATCGGCCACAGTTCCGACTTCATCTTCTGCGACAGTTCCTGTTCCGATGTCTAGCGAGAGTATCGATCCTATAGACAGCGCTTCGTCTCAGATGGGTGTTTCTGAAATCATGTACAACGCTCCGGGCGGTTCTGCGCTGGAATGGGTCGAAGTCTATATCAAGGCCGGTCCGGATATCGGCGACATGGAATTGAGCGGGCTCCGTCTGGACGGTGCCGTCAATTTTGCGTTCCCGTCAGGGGGATTGAAAAAGGGCGAATATGTCATCGTGACGAATGACCCGACAACGTTCAAGTCCACTTACAAGAATTTGCCGGCTAATTGCCGCGTCTTTGGCCCGTGGGACAAGGATCCCAAGACTGATCAGGTGGCAAAGCTCATCAACGAGGGCGATGTCGTCGATGTGAAGATCCATGGTTCCGGTGACGTGAGCGCCGCTTTCAGTAACGAACCGCCTTGGCCGAGCCTTGCGGATGGCAAGGGCCGTACTCTTGTGTATAAGGGTTCGGGCAGCGAAGCGGATCCGTCTTCGTGGGGTGCAAGCTCTGTCGAAAATGGCAATCCGTGTGCTGGCGGCGACAAGGTTCTCGACGCTACGACGGTACGTCTGAACGAAATCAAGCCGTTTGTCATCAATGAAACGGATGGCTGGATTGAACTCTACAACTATGGCAGCGCTCCTGTCGATGTCAAGGGCTGGGAACTCGAATCCAAGAAAAAGGATAAGACCTGGAAGATTGGTGGCGACAATACGGTTGTCCCGGCCAACGGTTACCTGCTTTTGGAATCGACCGCCGCAGTCTTTGGAGATGACGGCCTTTACCTGGGCAACAATGGTGATGAAATTTATCTGTACGAAGCCGCTTCCGGTACGCGTACCGGCAAGGAAACGAGCTTGATGCTTTCGGCGGGTACGCAGTCTAGCGGTGTTGTCGATGTGGCTGGTGGTTCCTCGGTTCAGGGGACGATGGCGACCGAAACTCCGGGTGCCGCGAACTCCGCTCTCAAGGCAGGTCCGATTTTCATCAGCGAAATCAATTATCACGAAAATGAAACCAACCCCAACGACATGGAATTCCTTGAAATTGTAAACAAGGGAACGGAAAATGTTACCTTGTTTGAGTCCGTCAATGGTCAGTCAAAAGGCTGGAAAATTGAAGGCGTGAATATAGAATTCTCTTCGACCGATGTTCTTCCGGCTGGTGGAATGATGGTCTTGTTCAACGATTCCATGAAGACAAAGGAAGATTTGCTCCGTGCCCGTTACAGCATCCCGGAAAATGTTCTTATCCGTTTCTATGCGGGTAAGCTCTCGAACCGCGGTGAAACGGTCGCTGTCAAGAAGCCGTTCTCGTTTACGGCAAAGAGCGATGGCACCAAGCAGTGGTATTACGAAATTTCCGACGCGACAATTTATAATGACCGCTGGTCGGGATTGACCGAAGCTGACGGCAAGGGCAAGAGCCTCAACCGCAAGGACTATACTACGATGGGTTACGGGAGCGCCTCCTGGCAGGCTCTCGATCCGACCCCGGGCAAGTAGTTTTAAGCGCTTTTGAGTTTTAAGCCAAAAGTTCCGACATTTTGTCGGAACTTTTTTTATGGCTTTACACATTTGTCCCGTTTTACAATTGTTGACAGTAAAATGTTTTTGTATTATTTATTTAGCTATGAAACGGTACATTGGATTTATTTTATGTGGCTGTATGGGAGTGAACGCCACCTCGCTTTCTTTGCAGGATGCGCTGGATTTGGCGATGGCCAACAATTCTAAAATCAAGGCCGAAAAGGCAAAAGTGGATATCGCCGAAAGCGGCAAGAACGAAGCTTTTGCACGGTTCCTCCCGACAGTGAGTTTGTCGGCGGGCATTACCAAAATCAATGACCCCATTTCGATTGACCTCGGGCAAATTCAACAGCCTCTCGGCGATATTGCCGGGGCTGCCGCCTATTCGAAAGCTTATCTTGCCACGTACAACGGCGCCTATGCCAAAGCATACCAAGAGGCCGTAGCGCAGGCGCAAAAAGCCGGCATGGACGAAAAAACGGCCAAGGCATACGTAGATGGAAAATCGGCGGATATCTGGAAGGGGGTCGTGAATAGCAAGGCCGCCAACGATGCCGCTGTGCAAATGGCAGAGAGCAAGGGCAAGGAATCCGCCGAACAGATTAAAAATGCCGATTTCAACATGAAGGTGCAGGACGACTGGTTCTTTAACGCCCGCCTGACCGTCGTGTGGCCCATCTTTACGGGCTTCAAGATTTATTCCGCGTACGACGCCGCGAAGGAAAACGTGAACGCCCGCAAGGCCGAATTCGAGATGGCGCAAAATACAGTTCTCATGGATGTGGCGACAAAGTATTTTACGCTTCGCTTGTGCGAGGAACTTGTCGTAATGCGCGAGACGACCAAGAAGGACCTCGAAGAACATCTGAAACGCTCCAAAAAGCTCGAAGAGGGCGGCCAGATTAGCAAGACGGAACGCCTCCGTGCAGAAGTGGCACTTGCCGAAGCCGAAAACGCTTACGAAGATGCGCTCCGAGACCAGTCGCTTGCGCGTATGGCGCTTGCAAGCATGCTGCATACGGATACGAGCCTTACCGCGACAACGCCCGTGGAATCACCGGAAGGCATCCGTTCGATGGATGAATTCAAGCAACTTGCGATTGAACACCACCCGGGACTCCGTCAGTTGCGCATAGAACGCAAGCGCAACCAGAACGCGGTGAAGGCGGCCCAGGCCGATTACTACCCTACGGTGGCGCTGTTCGGCTACAAGGAACTTTATACGAAAGACTTGACTCTCCTGGAACCGGAATGGGCGATTGGCGCCAAGTTGCAGTGGGACATTTTCAAGGGTGGCGACACGCGTGCGAAAGTCAGTTCGGCAAAGGCGATGGACCGGTCCTTGGGCAGTCTCGAAGAAGAGACGATTGACAACCTGAAACTTTTGGTCGAAAAACGTTGGCGTGAATTGGAACATGCCAAAGGCAGGCTTGTGAGCCTTGCCAAGACGCGAGAACTGGCCGATGAAGCTTTGCGCAGCCAGAACAAGGCGTACGAGGCGGGGCTTGCGACGGGTCTTGACGTGGTGGATGCGGAACTTGCGCTTTCACGCTTGCAGGTTGCCGACCTCAAAGCGCATTACGACGCCGTGATTGCATGGCTTGGACTTCTTGAAGCGGCGGGTGAGGTTTCTACCGCGGGGACGGTTTTGGTCTCTAAGCAACTCGTTGTCGATGCTCCGGTGAACTCTGCAACCGGCGAGACTGCTGCAGTTCGTCATCCTGAGCAAAGCGAAGGATCCAGTGAAGTACCCGCTGCAGTTCGTCATCCTGAGCAAAGCGAAGGATCCAGTAAAGTCCCCGCTGCAGTTCGTCATCCTGAGCAAAGCGAAGGATCCAGTAAAGAACCCGCTGCAGTTCGTCATCCTGAGCAAAGCGAAGGATCCAGTAAAGTCTTGACAGAAACTCAGCCTGTTGAATAAATTTTAGAAACGGAGAAAAAATAATGAACGCATTGAAGATGATTGGAAAAGTTATTGTAGTGCTTGCCCTGATTGTGCTCGTCATTATGGGCATCTCCCAGCTTCAACAGTTTGCGACGCAGCCTCGAGAACAGTTCCTGCAAGGGCAAATGGAAGCAAGGCGCGTCCTTGTGGCGGGGAAGGTTCCTGGCCGTATCGAACGCTTGCTCGTTCATGAGGGAGACGTTGTCCATAAGGATTCCTTGATCGCCGTCCTCAGCAGCCCGGAAATCGAGGCGAAGAAGATTCAGGCGCAGGGCGCTCTCGGAGCTGCGAAGGCCCAGGCGAGTAAAGCCCGTAACGGAGCACGCAGCGAAGATATCGCCGCACTCAAGGCCATGGCGGACCGCGCTCAAGAAGCGGCGACGCTTGCGAAGAACACTTACGACCGTGTGCAGAAACTTTATAACGAAGGAGTTCTCCCGCTCCAGAAACGTGACGAGGCCGAAACGCAGATGAAGGCGAGCCAGTCCGCCGCCGATGCCGCCCGCGCCCAGTACAACCAGGCCGTGGCCGGCGCCCGTAGCGAAGACAAGGCCGCCGCGAACGCTCTCGTGTTGCAGGCCAAGGGTGCGACCGCCGAAGTCGATGCCTATCTTGAAGAAACTAAAATCCGTACACCGATTACGGGCGAAGTCTCCTTGAAACTTGCCGAAGAAGGCGAAGTGGTGGGGTCTGGCATGCCGATTATCGCAGTAACGGACTTGAGCGACTCCTGGGCTGTTTTCCACCTTCGCGAAGACTACCTCAAGAACGTGTATAAAGGTAAAAAGTTCTACCTCCAGATTCCTGCTCTCGATAAGACGGTCGAAATGGTCGTGAGTTACATCGCGTCTGTCGGCGATTACGCCACGTGGCGGAGCAGCAAGGAAAGTTCCGGCTTTGACCTCAAGACGTTCGAAGTCCGCATGCGTCCGACTCACAAGGTCGTGAACTTGCGCCCGGGCATGAGCGTTCTGCTCCCTGTCGATGATATCCAGTAAATCGGATAGAAGGTTATCGTGCTGAAAGGTCTTTTAAAGACAATCGGGAAAATTTACTTTGGCCACAAAATCGTTTTGTGGATGATTCTTACGATCCTACCCGTGGGCGTTTCCGTATTCATGCTGGAAATGTTTTCGTCCGAAATCGTGCAGCATGTCCCTATAGGCATTGTCAAGCAGGATGACAGCGAACTAGCGAATAAACTCGAAATGGCGCTTCGTTCAAGTCCGGTGCTCGATGTAAAAGTGCTGTGTCATGACATGAGCGAATGCGAACATGCGGTAATCCGCGGCGATTTGCAGACGTTCGTCGTTTTGCCGTATGATTTGGACCGTCGTGCCTTGCGCCTTGAAACGCCCGTCATCCCCGTTTATTCGAGCGGTCAGAATTATCTCACGAACATGTTTGCGACAAAGGAAATCCGTGCGGTAATTACGGATGTCGGCGAAAAACTTTTTACGGCATCGTTCGAAAATCCCGTCAAGACGGAAATTCATTCGGTCGGGAATATCGAAGGCAATTATCAAGGATTCTTGGCGCTAGGGCTTGTGTCCGCGATGTTCCATTTGGCGGCGATGCTTGTGGCCGTCTATATCGCCTCGTTCCCGCTTCGCGACCGCCGCGTACGTGAATTTTACCAAAGCGCCGAACGTTCTTGGTTGACGCTTGCCGTAGCTTCGTTTGTTCCGATGACCATCATCGTTTGGCTGGAATATATGGGCTGCTACGCTTACACGCATCGCATGCTCATGCCGATGGGCTTTGAAGAATTTGTGATGGTTTCCGTGGCGCAGTTCTTGATGGTCGTTAGCTGCGTGGGCGCTGGCATGGCTTTTGTGGGCATTACCGGCGTGATGCGTATTGCGACTGGTGTTTCGGGCGTGATAGGCGGCCCTGCGTTTGCGTTTGCCGGACAGACGTTCCCCGTGATGGCGATGCCCTTTGCCGTGCGCTGCTTTGCTTTTGTGCTACCGCTCACTCATGTGCTCCGTGTGCAATCCATGATGCTCCTTGGCGATGTGGGCATGGCGGAATCCTGGGAAATTATAAAGCTTATGGCGGGCATGGCCGTTTTCTGGGCTTTGCTCGGAAGTTTTACGATGTATCTCCGCTGGAAGTACCGCCTGTCGCACGATTCCAAGTTGCCCGTAGTCGTTGACGACGAAAATCCCATCGATATCGAGAAAACGGTCCATGAAACTTCAATGCGTCATCAGGAGGCGAAACATGATTAGTCGTCTTTTGAAAGTGACGTTGACTGAGTGGAAACTGTTTTTCTCGGATCCTGCGGCAGTGCTGTTGCTTGTCGTCGCGGGAATCCTCTATGCGTTCTATTATCCGACGGCGTATGTGAACCAAACGGTTGTCCGTGTTCCGGTTGCCGTTGTCGATTTGGACCATTCGGCAAAGTCACGTGAACTTACCCGCATGGCGTCTGCAACGCAGCAGGTCGAAGTCAAGGCCGTTTTTAACGACATGCTCGAAGCGGAAACAGCCATGGCGCGTGAAGATATTTTCGGATTCATGGTCATTCCCGAGAACATGGAAAAGGACTTGCTGAACAAGAAACCGACCAAGATAAACATCTTTACGCATGGCGCCTACGTGATGCTCCACGGTACGATAGGGACGGCGTTTTCGACATGCGCGCTGACGGTTGGCGCGGTAAGTAAAGTCAAGGCGATTGCTTTGAGCAAAAAAGTACCTTCTGCCAAAGCAATGGCGATGCGAGACCCGATTCCCATATCAATACAGACAATGTTTAATAATACGGGAAGTTACTCGAATTATGTTGTCCCGAGCGTTCTTGTGGTGATTCTGCAACAGTCTCTGATTATAGGTATCTGCATCATGGGCGGCGCCCGTGGACACAGACGTTTCCGCCGGAATGAACGTTATTCTGAAGTCGAAAATGAGAGTATGCCGTATCGATACTTGGGTCGCTCTCTTGCCTATTTTCTCCACTATTGCTGCTTCATCTTGTTCTATCACTGCTTTATTTATAACCTCTTTGACTTCCCGCGCCGTGGGGAACTCTTGCCGATGATGTTGTTTGCGGTTGTGTTCCTGACTTCGGTCATCAATTTCGGCATGTGCCTTTCGCAGGTATTCTTGCATCGTGAATCGAGCATGCAGTTGTTCCTCAATCTCTCCATTCCGATTCTTTTCCTTGCGAACTTTAGCTGGCCCAGTTACCTGATGCCGAGCTGGATGGTGGGGCTTTCGTATGTTCTGCCGAGTACGTTTGCCGTGCCCGCATGGCTCTCGATAGAGCAGATGGGCGGGGACATTTACGACGTGGCGCCGAAGCTCTATCTGCTTGCGATACAGTCGGTCATCTATCTTGTGCTCGGGATGATACTCACGCATTTGCGCGACAAGACTCACTTCAAAACAGGGGATATGTAGAAAATTGCGAAAATAAGCAAAAAAGAGTGACGAAGTCATAGCCGCTTTCGCCATTCTTTTTGTAAATTGAAACATGTAAAATGACGCAAACCGTCATCCTGAACGAATGTGAAGACTACCCTAAAGGCGATAGTCGCAGCCATGCTTGCATGGCTATGACCGAGCCAAAGGGGAGGGACGTAGTCCCATCCAGTGATATCTTAATTACATTGACTGGATTGGGCTAAAGCCCTGACTTTTTGGCTCGGTTATGACAACGCAAGCGTTGTCGCAACTCTTGCCTGCTGAGTCATCTTCGCCGTTGGCTCAGAATGACGTTATCACGACTAACCACTAACCACTGTTTACTAGTTCTATGATGTTCGATCATTTATACATAGGCATTCTCGTAGTCACGCTCGCCCTTTCGGGCGCCGTTTCTCTGCTTGTCAAGAAGCGTTTTGCCGCAGGCCAGAAAGTTCATATTTCTAGCGGTCTTACCGGCGCCGATGTCGCAAAGGCCATCCTCATGGAAGCGGGCATCACCGATGTGAAAATTTTGCAGCATCAGGGATTTCTTTCGGATCATTACAATCCGCTGAACAAGACGCTCAATCTTTCTCCTGAAGTTTATCATGGCCGCAGTGCCAGTGCCGCAGGTGTAGCCGCTCACGAAGTCGGTCATGCCATCCAGCATGCGCAAGGATATTTTCCGCTGTGGCTCCGTTCGGCGATTGTCCCGGCGGCTAACATCGGCTCCAATTTGGGACCTTGGCTTGTGATAATCGGCATTATGCTGATGGGGCTTGGCAAGGCAATCGGGCAGTCGGTGGCGGTTATCGGCGTTGTGCTCTTTGCGCTTGCAACGCTATTTACGCTTGTGACCGTGCCTGTGGAATTTGACGCATCGGCACGCGCCAAGAAAGCTCTTGCCCGCATGGAAATTGTGGCGGCAGGTCGCGAATACAATACTGTTTCGGGCGTGCTTTTTGCAGCCGGCCTTACATACGTCGCAGCTGCGATTTCTTCCATTTTGCAGTTGCTCTATTGGGCTTATCGAGCAGGCCTCTTTGGTGGCCGCAGCGACGATTAAATAGTTCTTATAACGTTGCTGTTATTCGGAGTGTGTCAAAAAAAACATTTTTACCTGCTTCGAATTAAAGTTTTTAAATAAATTAATTAGGCCGAAGGCCGATAATACGTTAGGAGGGGCATATAATTTTACCACTAGGGTTTATATGCTTTCACCTATTTTTTGAATTTCTTAAGGAGAAAATAAAGGATTTTAATGCAACTTTTTGTTTTATCCGCATTAAAAACGTTATTTTAATATGTGTATGGAAATCGAATTCGGAATATTGAAACGAGGGGAATTGAAAGAGTCGGTTGAGCTTGCGACCAGGGCTTATATGGACTACGAGTATTTTACGAATTTTTTCCCGGATGCGGAAGAAAGACGAAATGCGCTAAGGTCCATGATGTACAGAGCTGGGCTTACGAATTTCGGGAAAACTCATTTTTTGACGGCGAAAATTGACGGGAAAATGGTGGCCGTGGCCCAGATTGACGACCCGCAATACAGGAGACCTTCGGTTTTACGGTTTTTGATTCATGGTTGGCTAATGGTGTACATCGGAGCGAAGATAAAGCACGTAAATAATTGGCTTTCCATGGATACCGTTGCTAGTAAACCATGTCACGATTACCAGAAGTCTAGTTCGGATATTTGGTATACAAGTTCGGTAACGGTGGAACCTGCATTTCAGAGAAAGGGAATCGGGTCGAAATTTATTGGTTTTTGGGAAGATTATATCCGTGAGCGTGGCGGCAAGCAACTGATATTGTTTACAAATTCCGAGAAAAATCTTGCGTTTTACAGGAAAAACGGTTTTGAAATATTTGATGAACGTGATATTTCAATACCGGACGGAGGTAAAATGAAAAGCTGGAGCGTGAGAAAAACGCTCTGAACTCTCGAATGATTAATCAGTTATTGCCGGCTCCGTAAACAACGGGGCCTTCTTCGTCTTCGTCGTCATCGCCGTGTTCAGCGAGATAGGCTTGGTATTCTTCTTCCGTCATTCCGCCTTCGTCATCTTCGGGCATAAAGGATTTTTTCTTAGGCTTTTCGGGTGATGCCGCGGACTTCGATTCTTCCTTGCGGCTTGCGCGGGCGCTGCGGTTCAAGTAGGCGATATATTCCTCGTCTGTCATTTCGTTGCCGAAACTGTAAGAGGAATACTTGTCTTCTTCGGGTTCGTCGTTGGACGTAGAAACGTTGTTCGATTCGAAATCAGAAAGGTGCGACTTTGTAATAAATGGAACGTCGTCGTTTTCGGAGATATCGCTGGAATGCTGCGCGAAGGCTGTTGAAGACGGCGTTTCGTTTGTAGAGGACTGCGCGGAACTTGCTTCGGACTGCGCGGAACTTGCGTTGTCGTAGAACGCCTGCGCCTTTTGCATGAAGGCGGCAAACTCCTCGTCGCTCATCTGCTTGACCGCATCTTCGTTCAAACCTTGGACGCTGTTTATGTTGCCTGCAACGATTGTAGGTTCGCCGATAGAGTCGTCTACGCTTTCGAAATCTGCGGCTTCGCTTTCAATATCTGCAACTTCAGCAGTTTCCTGTTCAATCGCACTTTCGCCGAGTTCATCGACCGGCTCGAACGTGTGGGCCGTTTCCGCAATGTCTGAAATGTTGCTCGAAGGCTCGATGATGTGTGACGGCTTGTTCATGTCCGCAAGAACGCTCGTTCCGTTCGTCGCCTCGCTCGTTTCGGCGCTGGCGTCAGTGCTTGCCTGAATTGTCGGAATGGCGGCATCTTCAGTTGCGGAAACGCTCGCGCTGTCGATCGAAGTTGCAACATTGTCGTTTGCGGATGCGACATCTTGATTCGGTGCTGTTTCTGCGCTTCCCGTAGCTGCGGGCTGCTGTGCATCTCCGGCGGGTGCGCTTGCTGCCTGCAGAGCGCCTTCGGCAGCGTCTGCTTCCGCAATCATGTCGGCAAACGGATTCTCCTGCACTTCGGAAATATCTTCGCGCCCTTCCAACATCGCGTTGAGGTCTTCTTCCGTGACGTTCCTGCCGCGTTCCGTCCAAAGTACGGCCTCGCGCATCGTCGCGGCAAGGTCGCCCACGCTCTTTTCCTTGGAACGCGCAATCGCCTGGCTGCGGATTGTCTCCACAAGCCCAGCCTTGACTTCGGGATCCTTGCTGAAGAACACCGTCTCGTGCGCCATTTCGTCGGCGTACTCGGGGTTGTTCTTCTTGCGGTAAATCCAAATCGGTCCGAAAAGTTCGCTCTGGCGGAAAACGATGTCGTCCGTCTTGATCATTTCGAGCATAGCCATGAACGTCACCGCCGCGACAATCGGGTGCGAATCGTTGTCGAGCAAGTCTTCAAAAAGCGCACGTCCATGCACATTCAAGAAGTTGTTGATGGCCTGCTGACGGTCCTGAATCGTCACGTAGTCCAATTCAATATGGTGAATCGTCTCGGAAATCTTTGTCTTTAAACTCTTCTGGTAAGCGCGGAAAAGCTGCCAGATGTTCGCATCCGCGAGCGTATCGTCGTCGTTCTGCGTCTTTTCAAGGCGCCCACGTGAATACGTCCCGAAGTTCTTCGCTTCCATTTCCTGGAGACCGCTTGCGACCTGCTTGAAACGCTGGTACTCCAACATTTCCTGCATGAGCTTTTCGCGGTCCTCGTTGTATTCTTCGATTGTCTCCGGGTCGCGTTCTTCGGCCGGGAGCAGCTCCTGCACCTTGAGCGCCATCAAGCGGCTCGCCATGAACAAGAAGTCGCCCGCCTTGGAAAGGTCCGTTTCGGAATACTCGTTCACCCACTTGAGAAAGTCGTCCGCGATTTCCGCAATGGGAATCTGGTCCAGCGTCATTTCCTTCTTCTGGACGAGATAGACGAGCAAGTCCATCGGCCCGTTAAACGAACCGATTTTTACCTCGTAGTCTTCTTGCTCAAGAACTTCGGAATCAACCATTGAACGATAATATAGAAATATAGCCCTTTTGTTTGGGGGTCAACGCAGCCCATCGCTTCGAAGAATTTTCTAAAAGTTGCATAATTTCCTAAAATCTTGCTGAAATTTTGAGATTTGGGGAAATATCTGTTATTTTTGATAGATAATTTCCTAAAATCTCGTAAAAAATATCACTTTTGGGGAATTATACGATTGATTTTTATATATTTAGATAAACAACATGGGAGATTCTGATGAACTTGATTGGACGAAATCGTGAAATAGGGGAACTCGACCGGTGCCTGAAAAGTGACCAGTCGGAGTTCGTTGTCGTTTACGGCCGTCGTCGCGTAGGTAAGACCTTCCTTGTGGAAGAGTTTTTCAATCGTCAGTACGAATTTTCTTTTGTCGGTGGCCATAACCTGCCCGTAAAAAAGCAGTTGCGTAATTTCGCAAAAGCTATCAAACATTACGCGCGTTTGCCAAAATTGCCAGAGTTTGCCGATTGGTCCGAAGCATTCGATTCGTTAACCGGATGGATCGAGTCGCAATCCAGTGACCATAAAAAAGTCATCTTTTTTGATGAAATGCCCTGGATCGACACCCCAAAATCGGATTTCGTTGAGGAGTTTGAGAATTTTTGGAATGGCTGGGCTGCACGCCGTAAAGATATATTGTTTATTGCAACGGGTAGCGCAACTAGCTGGATGATCGACAAACTCGTCGAAAACCAAGGTGGGTTGCATTGCCGCATTACGAACAGCATCTACCTGAATCCTTTTACACTTTATGAATCGGAACAATATCTCCGTGCTAGGAAATGCGCATGGGACAGGTACCAGATTCTCCAGGCGTACATGATTTTGGGCGGAGTCCCGTTTTACTGGAGCCTGCTGGATACCCGCTTGAGCCTTGTCCAAAACATAGACCGTCTTTTCTTCCGTAAGAATGCTCTACTGAAAATTGAATTTGACGAATTGTACAACGCTTTGTTCACCCATGCGGATTACTATGTACAGGTGGCGCAACTATTGGCAAACCATAAGGAAGGCTTGACTCGTTCCCAAATAGACAAAAAGGTCGATTTTGATGGCAAAACACTGACAGCCGTGCTGAAGAACCTTGAACGATGCGATTTTGTTTTGCGATATAGCCAGCTTGGTAACAAGGTCAAGGACGCCATCTATCGGTTGTCTGATTTCTATACTCTCTTTTATTTCAAGTATGTGCAGGCGAACAACTCTCTTGATGAACAATGGTGGAGTAAACATTTCAACTCGCGTAGCGTAGAAAGTTGGCAGGGACAGACTTTTGAACTTGTCTGCATGACGCATGTCGATGCCATAAAGCAGAAACTGGGTATTGCTGGCGTTGCGACGGAAGTGTCTGCGTGGAGATATGTGCCGAAAAGCGATTCTGAAAAAGGAGCCCAAATTGACTTGGTTATTTCAAGGGCGGACAGAACAATAAACTTGTGCGAAATTAAATTCGCTATAGGCAAGTATCAAATGACGGCGGAATATGCCGATTACATTCGCAACAGGGCCGAACTATTCCGTGCTAAAACGAAAACCAAGTACGCCATCGTTCCCACAATGGTAACTACCTATGGTGTTGCCGAAGGTGCTAACAGCAGCGTTGCACAACAAGAAATCACGATGGAGGATTTGTTCAGGGAGAATACGATATAAAGTTTTTCCCTGTCAAGTATTCCTTGATGGTTCGGTTGCTAAGAACTCTTGTAATTGTCGCTTTTCCTCTGATTTCTTTAGCACTTCATCTAGTGTGAAATCTTCTTTGCTGAAGAAAAATGTGCTTGTTCCCAGGTCTTTCAGGGATGCGCCAAAATGGTAAGCTATATTGTCTATGAATAGGAATCGGTCGTGCATTCCATAACATGGTAAAATTTCAATGGGACTGTCCGCATACTGTGCGTTGTATGTTGCCAAATCCACTTCGAAGACCTTGCTTTTGTCGTATGTATAGATTGTCACCGACACGCCTTTGCTGCGCTTGAGCATCATTGCGAGCACTTTTTCATCCACGTAGCGATCTACAAGGACAATTCGCTTTTTTGCTTGTCGGATCAATCCGCAAACGAATACATAGGCGTCGAACATCTGATTGTTGTAATATAATCCTTTCGTTTGGAGTTCACCGCGGTCCATTGCCTCGAAGAGTTCATCTAGTTTACGGTCGTGGTCGACGATTTTGGCGCTTTGGTCTATAACAGTTGATTCGAGATTGGAAAGTCTGCGGACCAAACCTCCGTTTTGCATCAGAGTGTGCCGCATTTCGACAAAAGCGTCCATGATTTGGAGGGATACACGAATCGCGGTATCGCTGCGCAAAACAGATGCAAGCATTGCGACGCCTTGTTCTGTAAAAGCGTAGGGCATTTTTTTGATATGTAAGCCTCGTCTGTTGCCTCTCTCGTTTAAAGTCACAACTTGTGACTTTAAAGATTCAGGAATTTCATCTTTATTCAGCATAAAGCAGTTCCTTTCAGGAAAACGTTTCTGGTTTCGCTTGACGGCTTGGTTTAGTGCTTTCGTTTCTACCCCGTAGAGCGTCGCCAAGTCGCGGTCCAGCAGAACCTGCTTGTCTCGGATGACTTGAATCATCTTTTCGACGGACGAATTGATGAGCGAATTCTGTACGATGACATCTGTATTGTCGGTCTTTTTGTTCATTTTTTTCTCCTTAAAACAAAAAAAACCGTGTCCTTTTTGATAAAAGTAACACGGCTTGTCGCAGGCTTATCCTGCCACTATAGCTTGACTATTGGGGAATATACAAAATACGGCGAGGGAAGGCAAGTGGGGGTATTTGACTTCATCGGCGTCTTTGCCGTCCTCATCCAGAGGGCTTATTTTGCAAATATGTCGAGGTTTGTTGAGCTTTTCTTCCTTTATTTGCTTTAGACGTTATTTTTGAGGTCTTTTTGCTTTATCTGTCGCTTATTTTTATATAGATTTTCAAACATAGTATAAAGCTTAAAAAACTCATGACAACATCCGTTGATTATTATAATAAAAATGCGAAGGAATACTCCAGCAGTACTATTGGTGTAGATTTTTCTGCCACGCAGGATCGATTCCTCAATTATTTACCGCTACATGCGAAAATATTGGACTTTGGGTGTGGTGCTGGTCGTGATGCGAAAGCGTTCCTTATGAAAGGTTATGATGTGGACGCTGTCGATGGTTCAGAAGAACTGTGCAAAATTGCCAGTGCCTACACGGGCCTTGCCGTTAGGCAAATGTTTTTTCAACAATTAGATGCTGTCGCAAAATACGATGGAATTTGGGCGTGTGCTTCTATTCTTCATTTGCCAAACGATGAACTTATTCCTGTTATGAAAAAAATGTCAGTGGCCCTTAAGCCTGCTGGAATAATTTATACATCGTTCAAATATGGGACTTTTTCTGGCGAAAGAAACGCCCGTTATTTTTCTGATTTTACAGAGCAAACGTTTGCTGAATTTCTTTTGAATATTCCTGAATTGAAATGCGATGAATATTGGATATCTATGGATGTAAGACCGAATAGGAGCGAAGAAAAATGGATGAATATAATCCTTTCCCGCAAAGCTTAGCTTTGGATGTTAATTCGCCCTATTGCAATCAACTCGATGTCGAGTGTTTTTCGCTCATGATGAAAGATCCAACATATTGTTACAAGTTCTATTGGCTTGAAGCGATTGTCAAATTGATTGATGAAAATGTGAGCGTTGCAAGTTTTGATGCGATTATTGACGAAATGATTGCGAATGCATGGTTCACTGTCCGCGAATATCACATTCACTTGAGCGGTATGCTGAAAGGCGAATTTCGCGATGCGTTAGAATTGGCCGTTACTGATTTAGCCGAAAAGAGTGACTTGCAATCCAATGCATCCAAGATAGAAATCAAGAATGCAATCAAGGAATTTAACAGAGATATTAAGAAGTATAAAATCGCATTGACAAAATATGTTCCTTATCGAGCGTTGGCAGGATTTTATAATCGTTACGAACAGGGACGTGGGGAAAAAGTCAATTGGAATAGTACCTCGGCAATCATTGGATATACGCAAGCAGTGAATCGCCGTATTTTGCTGCCGTACACCTTTGACGAAAATCCGCAGCTAAATCGTAAAGTTGTTTTTAATCCGATATGGAAACAATATATTCAAGACAATTCGGTTGCGATTCTTGGATGGATTCAGCATGAAAAATCAAAATGGTTGCAAGTCAACAATCCCGAAGTTCCGGGTATTGTGTATAAACTTTCTCCTTTGGATGCAAGTACTCGAAAACTTGAACAAGTCCGCAAACTATGGGAAATAATCCTGCAACGAGAAACGATTCTTGACATCTATACAAACAAGCCTATTGAAAATGATTACGATATTGACCATTTTATTCCATGGTCGTTCGTGATGAACGATGAATTGTGGAATCTGATTCCGATGGATTCTTCGTTAAACTCTTCCAAGAATAATCGCCTGCCACATTGGACTTTTTTCAAGCAATTTGCTGACAACCAATATGCAATGTATCGTTTGATGTGGAATGACGAATTCGTTCGCAACCGCTTTGAGAAATGTTACCGCGACAACATTCATTCGATATGGGCTGAAACGGAACTTTTTCGAGCGGGAAATAGTGAAGAACAATTTATCAATATTCTGAAAAAGAACATGCAACCCGTATATGATTCTGCAAGACGGCAAGGGTACGAAATTTGGAATTTTAAGGGGTAAGGCGTTTGCTAAACATGTTTGTGCTAATAATTGTATTATTCACTTCAGTTGCTCTATGTTACGTGGCACATCGGAGACAACTTGCTAAAGAATTTGAACAAAAAGTAGAAAACTTCATAGAAATATGTGATTGTTTTTTCGTTGACTTTGACGGTATCTTTAATCACTATATTCAGGATGCAGAAAGGGACGCCTTTGTTTTTAAGTATAAAGTGTTGTATTATGAGTTGCAAAGGTATAGTGGTATTCCATCAAAAGTTGATGATTTTGTAAAGTTAGAAGATTTTAAGAAGAAGTACAAAGATTTTCCGAGGCTCGTTATAGAATCAAATGTGGAAATCAAATGCAAAGAGCTCTTAATCGAAGTAGAATCATTTTTAATTGAATTTGACGGATTGTTTAAACACTATATCCAAGATACCGAAAGAGATACGTTCATTCTAAAATATCAGGCTTTGTATTTTGAATTGCTAAAGTACAGTCGTATTTCTTCAAAAGTAAAAACTTTTGTAATATTAGAAGAATTTAGAAGAAAATACGAAGATTTCCCAAGGCTTGTTTTAGAATCAAATGCAGAGATTAGGCGTAAGGAACAACTCAAGCTGCTTTTGCAATTTGTGAACATTTTTTTTGAAGAACTACGTGTGCTGACGAGTTATTATGTTACGGATGCTGATGGTGAAATATTTCATCTGAAATGGAAAAAATTGTCTCAAGATGTTGCAACTTGTAATTTAAAAACGAATGATGATGAATATAGAAAAATAAATCTTTTTGAAACGACTTATAAGAAATTTTCCAATTATTTGGAAAATGCGAATAAATTATTTATTGCACAAGAATCACAAAAATATGATTCTTTGTTTTCTGATATAGATGGTAAGTCTTTGGATCTGCAACAAAGAGAAGCTGTCATAACCGATGAAGATAGAATCCTTGTTCTTGCCGGAGCGGGTAGCGGAAAAACACTAACGATTGCAGGCAAGGTTAAGTATCTTTGCGATGTCAAGAATATAAATCCAGAGGAAATACTTCTTATTTCGTTTACGAAAAAATCTGCTCAAGAAATGACCGATAGAATTCAGGGAAAGTTGGGAATTCCTGTTAACTCGACTACTTTTCACAAGTTAGGTCTTGATATAATCAAAAGTGCTGATGGGAAAAGGCCTGAGGTTCTTGATGAATCTCTCTTTAATAAATTTATACATGTTTTTTTTGAAAAGGAACTTGTAAATTATCCTGATTTAGTGAAAAATATAATTGAATACTTTGCGTATTATATCGATATCCCGCAAAATATGGAAGAATGTTCTTCGTTGGGTGAAATGTATGAGGCTGAAAAAAGCGTAGATTTAGAAACTCTTAAATCAAAATATGATCAAGAAAAATATATACATGAAGAAAAAATAAAGAAAGCGCAGGATCATACAACGCTTAAAAATGAAAAAGTAAAAAGTCTTCAAGAAGTTCAGATTGCAAATTTTCTTTTTTTAAATGGCGTAAATTACGAATATGAAAAAATCTATCCTTTCGAAAGTCAGGATCCCTTGCGAAAAGCATATAGGCCGGATTTTTATTTGAAAGATTATGATATTTATTTAGAACATTTTGGAATAACAAGAGATTATACGGTTCCGTGGCTTTCTCTTGTTGAAGCTCAAAAATATTTAGAAGGAATTGAATGGAAAAGAGATTTTCATAAGCAGAATAAAACTAAGTTGATTGAAACTTATTCATACTACAATTCAGAAGGTGTTCTCCTGCAAAAACTTGAAGAACTTCTAAAACAAAATGGGGTTGTTCTGAAATCAAGAAATTTCATGGATATTTTCAATACTGTTTACGCAACCAAGACGAATAAGTATTTCTCTGAATTTGTAAAATTGTGCGGAACTTTTATTGTGCTTTTTAAGTCTAATAATTATACAATAGGAACGATTGATAATTGGAAAGATTGGCTTTCGTTAGAAAATAACAGTTTCTTGCAAAGAAGAAACAACACTTTTTTGAATATAATAAGAGTGATATTGGAAGAATATCAAAAACACTTAATAGCTAATAATTCAATAGACTTTTCGGATATGATAAACAATGCAACAGAGAAGGTTAATGCTGGTTGCGAGATTCCTGTGTATAAATATGTGATTGTTGATGAATACCAGGATATCTCGAAGGCTAGATTTAATCTGTTAAAGGCTATTGTCGATAAAACAAAAGCGAAGTTATTCTGTGTAGGGGATGACTGGCAATCCATATATAGGTTTGCTGGTAGCGATATTTCGTTATTTACTGATATTGCAAAGTATTTTGGAAAAACGAAAATATTGAAAATTGAGAAAACTTATCGTAATTCGCAAAAGTTAATCGATGAAGCTTCGCGTTTTGTTTTGCAAAATCCACTTCAGCTCAAGAAATGTTTACGCTCCGATAAAAAGCTAGATTATCCTCTTGTTTTTTGGGGCTTCGATGACAATCCGAGAAACGCTTTGCAAGCGATAATCAATAAAATCGCTTTGGATTATGGAACGAATTCGTCCATTTTACTTTTAGGGAGAACAAATTACGATATAGAAATTGCAAAAGATACCGGCTTATTCCGAGAAATTCGGAAGAATGGTACTGAAGCACTAGAGTACATTCAAAATCCGATGTTGCCAATACAATTCCTTTCCGTTCACAAATCAAAAGGATTGGAAGCAGATAATGTTATTCTTCTGAATTTTAGAAATGACAAACTTGGTTTCCCGAATCAGATAATTGATGATCCTGTTTTGAATTTTGTTCTTACAAATGCAGAAGACTACAGATTTGCGGAAGAACGTCGTTTATTTTATGTTGCTATTACCCGAACAAAAAATAGAACATATGTCCTTGTGGACAACAAGAATCCATCGCCATTTTTCAAGGAATTTTCAGAATCTACATCTGTATTCTTCAAATCAACGAGGAGAAGAACAAGTGGAAAACAGACGAAATGTCCTCTTTGTAAAACGGGAGACTTGCTGAAAGTTGAACATGATGGTAAATCTTTTGTGGGGTGTTCTAATTTTCCGCGGTGTCGGTATGCGCAAAGAGACGTGACTATTTTGTCAAGTCCTAAAATATGTCCTAATTGTGGAGGGTTCCTTATAAAACGAAAAGGCTATAATGGCCATTATTTTGTGGGATGTTCTAATTATCCTGCTTGCGAATATAAGGAAAAGTTCATTTGGAATGAGTTTAGCAACTGATTGAAGTGGATTGTTTTTTCGTGCGAGGTTTGTTTTGAAATTTTTTCTTATATATTTGTAAAGTATGGATAATTTGCACGATTTTTTATTTTTTGATTTGGAGTATAATCCTGGAACGGAAATTGTTCGGGAATACGGCTATATTCTAGGTGAGGATCGTGCTCGTGAGAAAAATCCCGCAAAATTAGAAGATGCTGCATCAAAAGCGAAATTTATTGTGGGGCACAACGCTTTACAACATGATGTTCCAATCATCAAACAATACTTTTCAATCGATTTCCCAAGCATCAAGGTTCTAGATACATTAAGATTATCACCACTTATATTTCCTCGTGAACCCTATCATAAGTTACGCAAGGAATATCTGCGTGATGAAAATGATCCTTCAAACTCTCTCAAAGATGCGGATCTATGCAAGGACTTGTTGGAAGCCTGTGTTGAAAAATGGAAAACCTTTCCATGGCAATTGCGATTACTGTTGTATTGTTTGTTGTACGATAAACCGGGTTTTGCTCCATTCTTTGAAATAGTTGGCGATTTTGCTCAGCCTGAGGTTAAAGAAAAACGTAAGGAAGTGTTTGTTTGGCTTTATGAGAATTATAAGTCGAAACTATGTTTGACAAATTGTCGTGATGAGATAAAGGAGTCTCCTATAGAATGGAGTTTCCTCTTAACGCTATTCTATGAGGATGGAATTAGTGATTTTGTTCCCCATTGGGTTCGCTACCAGTACCCACATCTTGAAAGTATTTTGCATCATCGTCGTCTTGTTCCTTGCGGCAATTTTCAATGTCTATATTGCTCAGAACAGCTAAGTTCAACAAAGCAATTAAAGAAATGGTTTAGATTTGATGCTTTCCGTTCTTTTGAGAAAGATGAAATAATTCCCTTACAACAGCGCGTTGTTGAAACAGCAATGCGAGGAGATTCTCTTTTAGCGGTTTTCCCGACTGGCGGTGGAAAGTCAATGACTTTTCAATTGCCAGCTTTGATTGCTGGTAGCCAAATTGGTGCACTGACGGTTGTGATTTCGCCGATTGTGGCTTTGATGAAAGACCAAGTGGATGTGTTGACAAAGCGTTTTGGAATAGATCGTGCCGCGTGTATATACTCACAAATTTCTCCATTAGAGCGAAAAAATACAATTAGGGCAATTCTTGATAATGAAAAAGACATTCTTTATATTTCGCCCGAGGCTCTTCGTTCCAATACGATATTTAAGTTGCTAAAACAACGCCGTATAGAACGATTTGTTATAGACGAAGCGCATTGTTTTAGTGCTTGGGGACAAGATTTCCGAGTTGATTATCTTTATCTTGCCGATTTTATCAAGGATCTCGAAAAAGAAAAGCGTTTGGAATCATCTATTCCAATCAGTTGTTTTACGGCAACAGCAAAACAGGATGTCGTTGATGATATTTGTGGATATTTTAAGAAAAGAATGAATCTCGATTTGGTAAAGATTGTTAGCTCTGCAACAAGAAAAAATTTGGAATATTCTGTTATACCTGCATCTAGAGATAAACATGAACGTGGAAAAGAACTTGTTAATTTATTGAAGTTGTATGATGGACCTAAAATAGTTTATGCAACTACAGTTAAAACAACCGAAAAATTAGCAGAGAGTTTAAAAGAGTATGGTTTCAAAAGCGGTTGTTATAATGGTCAAATGGATGCTGATATTAAAATAGATGTTCAGGAAGAATTTCAAAAAACTGATGGAAACATTGATACGATTGTCGCTACCACAGCATTTGGAATGGGGGTTGACAAAAACAATGTCAAATTAGTCGCTCATTACGAAATTTCAAGTACATTAGAAAACTATGTGCAAGAGGCTGGTCGTGCGGGTAGAAACCCGGATATGCAGGCTTTTTGTGTTGCCCTGTACAATTCAAAAGATTTGGATACCAATTTTCAACTTTTGCAGCAATCAAAATTATCTGAAAAAGAAATTGGTGACATTTGGCGTGTATTAATGAAGCAAAGCGAGAAACGTGAACGGCTTGTGATGTCTGCTTTGGAAATTGCAGATAAATGCGGTTGGACTGAGCAAAACGAAAATATAGGAGCGCTAGAAACAAAAGTTAAGCACGCCATTATGCTTTTGGAAGATCAAGGCTTTTTGAAAAGAAAACGGAATCAAACACAAGTATTTGGTTCCTCAATTGCCATAGAAACTGTTTCACAGATTCGGTACATTTTAGATAGTCCAAACATTGATAAGACAAATACGATTGAAAACATCGCATTTAGAATCATGCGACATATTATCACTAAAAGATGGACAAAGAATCCTGAATGTGCTCTTGATGATATTACAGTCAATTTGGGCATTGAACGAAAAGATGCAAATGAGGCTTTACGGCTGCTTCGTAGCAAACGTCTTTTAGACCAACGAAATGATTGGAGTGCAAAGATTCAACGCTTGGGGACCTTTAATTGCAAACGAATGCTGGAACGGGCGAAGGGTTTACAAGAAATTCTGTTAAAAAGTTGTGAGGGTCATTGTATCAATGAGCCGTTTTTGCTGAATTTGACGAAAGTCAATGCTGCTCGAGGTGAATCTGAATCTGGAACTGAAACAAGAAAATGTCTGCAAATTTTGCGAGGTATTCTTCGTTATTGGGCTCATGAAAGTATTGCAGAAATTCATTTAATAGAGGCAGGTCATCAGCGATATCAAATTGAATTTCTAAAAGAACTTGATATTGTCCGTAAGAATCTTGTTGATAACTGGGAATGTTTTGAACGGATTATCGATACTCTGCTTGTTATACAAAAAGAGCAGGGAAAAAAGAAAGATGATACTCTTAATGATACTGTTTGGTTCTCTATAGACAATCTCATCTTGAGAATCTATGGGGAAGACGACATTGAAGACCTTGCAAGGCAAGCGCAATTTGAATTTGCTTTACTCTTCTTGCATTTGATTGGAGCCATTAGTCTAGAAAATGGATTGATGGTATTCTATACTGGGCTTGTTTTGGATATAAGTCCTGAAAATAGGACAAAACCATTTAGTGAACAAGATTTTCAGAAACTCCACGACTTTTATGAAAACAAGGCTGAAGCGATTCATATTGTCGGCAGGTATGCCCAAATGATGCTTAACAATAAAGAAGCCGCACAAGAATTGCTGAATGACTATTTTACGTTGAATATTAATCAATTCCGTCAAAAATACATGATGTCTCCCGATGAAAAGGGTGCCGTTTCCATAAATTTGCGTGAACGTATAAACGCGGTTAATAAAGAACAGAAAGCAATTATCAAAAGTAATGCGAGACATATTTTAGTTGGCGCTGGACCAGGGTCTGGCAAAACACACATGCTTGTACATAAGGCCGCGTCTTTGTTGTGGTTGGAAGAAATTCAACCCAATTCTTTGTTGATATTGACTTTTACACGTTCAGCTTGTCGAGAACTTCGCAAGCGATTAAATGATTTGGCAAAGGGGTTGGCCCATGGTGTTACTATCACAACTTTCCATGCCTTGGCTTTTTCAATTCTAGGAATTCAGGGCTCTAAGAAGGATTTTAAGAAGACGGGCAATGCGCAAAAAGGCGAAGAAATTATTAATAAAGCCGCAGAGGTCGTTGAATCTGGCGAAGATGTTGGAATTGGTTCACTAGGCGTTATTCTTGTTGATGAATTTCAAGACCTTTCTAGTTCGGAATACAAAATGTTAAAAGCCCTCTATAGGTATGGAGATAAACCTCCGAGATTGATAGTTGTTGGGGATGATGACCAAAGTATTTTTGAATTTCGAGGAAGTTCCTCTGAATTTTTTAGAAAATTTTCATCGGAATTTTCCAATACGAAAGAATTCTATTTAACGAATAATTATCGTTCTGCGGTAAATCTTGTTCGAGCAAATGAAGAAATATTGAGCTGTCTAAATTATCGAGTTAAAGATGGCAAGAAACAAGTTGCTGTTAATCCTGAACTTGGAAAACTTGAATTCTTTGAAGAATACGATAGAACGCGAGGTGCGTTTGCCGCTGCTGAAATTTTGGTTGAGAAATGTAAATTAGATAATGGTTCCGCTTGCATTCTAAGTCCAGAAAATTCAGAAGTGTTTTTGGCGGCAGCAAAATTAGAAGAATTAGGAGTAGATTGTCGTGTCATAAAAAGCCAGGATCTAGAAAAATGTCCTGTGGAATCAGTTCGTGAAATTGTTGGTTTCAAAACAATTGTAGAAGCGGATAAAGATATTGCAAAGAGATCTTGGACTATAGAGCTGTTCAAACAAATTGCAGAAAAGTATAAGAAAGACTATGAAGGCGAAAGTTCCTTTGAATTGTTAGATGCTGTAATCAACGACTTTATAGATGGTGAAGACGAAGTTGTTTTAAGTGATTTTGAACAATACCTAAACGAAGTCTCTTATGCTGACCTAAATAAAAAAGGAAATTTGCAGGTTAATGTTGGTACAATGCATAGTTCAAAAGGACTTGAATGGGATCACGTTATATTAAATCTTGGTGAATGGATTCCTGAAACTCAGGAACAATTCAGATTACTCTATGTTGCTGCAACGCGTGCCAAGAAAACCCTTACAGTATTAGGAACTGAGGCGAATCTTCCGAGTTCTTGGATTAAGAATTTTAAAAATATGGGCAGACTTAAAGAATATAGTGTACCTAAGATAGTACACGTTGAAACCGGCTTAGATGATTTGGTCTTCAAATATATGCTTGTAAATGAAAAGAATAAAAGTCGGACACGATATTTACAAGAGAAATTTGCATCCATTCCATTGGGAACTGTAATTGAGATTAAATTTAATCAAGAATTTCAATGCTACAACACGTACTTTAATGGGCGGTACGTTACCAAATTTTCTAATAAATTTGAAAAAGATTATCTCAGGAATCTCCAGAAAAATTTCTATAAGCCGAAAACAGCTAAATTAATCCAAGTTTGTAAATGGGAAGATGAATTTGGTCAGGCTATCTGGGTTCCATTGCTTGGCGTTGAATTTGAAAAGATGTAAAAAAGTTTCTTTCGTATTAGGAATCATACCCCCGTAAGCTATAAGCCGAAGGTTGTATAGGGTATCCTTCTAGAATCGATTAAAACGGTTTCCTTTACACTACCGGGTTTCCCTCGAAAAAAAACGCTATTCGACAAAAACCTCTCTATAATTCTCAAAATGTGCTAAAAAATATGAGATTTAGAGAGTTATAAGCACTTTTTTGCGGTATAACTCTCTAAATGTGCTAAAAACCTCACTACAATTCTCTAAAAGTTGTATAATCTCTCAAATCTTGTCAAAATTCAGAGATTTGGGAGATTATCCGTAGTTTTATGCGTATATTTTCCCAAATCGCGAAAAAACATCACTTTGGGGAATTTATGTGATTTTGAAGACCTGTTCGAAAAATGTATATTAAGGAAAAGGTTTATTGATTCCATATGTCTGAGTTCGAAAAAATAGCTGCATTCGCATCCTGGTGTATCGAGGAATATTCCGCTTTTTATCGGATGGATCCTACGACTATAGCGAACTCCTTTGCTCAAAAGGGGATTATCTCTTTTTTGGAAAAGCATTACGAAGTTCTGCACACGCAGGGGAAAGACTACATCCTCGGGACGCTTGACGATTTGATGAAAAAGGGGGACTGATGATTCTCTATCATGGCGGCTTCACAACTGTTTCCGAACCGAAAATTTTGAAACCTACGCGAGCGATGGACTTTGGCCAAGGATTCTATGCGACATCTAGTTTTAAACAAGCTAAGGATTGGTCGCTAATCAAAAAAGATCGTTTTGGGTATGAAATGGCTGTAGTCTCGGAATTTGAATTTGATGAACAGGATTTGTCCAGTTCTTCGCTCAACAGCAAGGTGTTCGAAAGAGCCGATGACGAATGGCTTGACTTTGTCATTGCTAATCGCCAAGACGCGAATTTCAAGTACGAATACGACATTGTAAAGGGAGCTGTTGCAAACGATAGTGTCTATGCCAGTATTAATCTTTACGAGCAGGGCTTTCTTTCAAGGCCTCAGTTGCTTGAAGAACTAAGAGCCTGGAAGTTTGTAAACCAGTTCTGTTTTCATACGGAACGTTCCCTTGCGTTTCTCAATTTTGTAAAAAGCGAGGAGGTTCGCTGATGAATCGGCAGGTAACACAAGAGAATGTTCATTTGTTCATTCCTGGGAAGATTGCAAAGATTTGTGGTGAACTGAACCGCACTGAGCATCTGTCTCTTCAAGATGCCCTGTTGAAATACTACAATTCCCCAGTCTGCAAAATTCTCAGCAGGGAATCTTCTAAACTTTGGCACGAAAGTTGGCTCTACATCTATCAAATGATGAAATAGCTAAAAACCCCTCCCGTCGGGAGGGGCTTGCTTTCTAAGCTCTAAGTTCTAAGTTCCGCCAACTGTGGAAAAACCCTAAGACCTATTATTCTACCGTTACGCTCTTGGCGAGGTTTCTCGGCTGGTCCACGTCGTTTCCGCGCAGCACGGCGATGTGGTAGGCGAGGAGCTGCAACGGAATGCAGGTGACAATCGGCATGAGCATCGGGCGGGTCTTCGGCACTATAATGAGGTTGTCTGCGATTTCGTCGAGCGGGTGGCAGTCTTCCGTGGTGACGGCGATGACTTTGCCGCCGCGGGCCTTGATTTCGCGGATGTTGCTGATAATCTTGTCGAAGAGGGCGTCTTTCGGGGCGATGACCACGACGGGCATGTTCTCGTCGATGAGGGCAATCGGGCCGTGTTTCATTTCGGCGGCGGGGTAGCCTTCGGCGTGGATGTAGCTGATTTCCTTGAGCTTCAGGGCGCCTTCCATGGCGACCGGGTAGCAGAAGTGGCGACCGAGGTACAAGAAGTTGTTCGCCTTGCTGAGGGTCTTTGCGATTTCGGCGATGCTGTCGGAGAGCTTGAGGGTCTCTGTGACGAGATCCGGAAGTTCCGTAAGGTCCTTGACGATGTCGGCGCCTGTCTCGAAGCTGAGTCGGCGTTGACGTCCGAGCAAAAGTGCAATCATGGCAAGCACGGTCACCTGGCTTGTGAATGCCTTGGTGCTAGCCACACCGATTTCTGGGCCGGCGTGCAAGTAAACGCCACCGTCGCTTGTGCGCGCGATGGTCGAACCGACTCCGTTACAGATGGCGAGCGCGGTTGCGCCTTTTTGCTGGGCTTCCTTGAGGGCGGCGAGCGTATCGGCCGTTTCGCCGGACTGGCTGATGGCGAGTACAAGCGTGCCCGGCTTGATAATCGGGTTCCTGTAGCGGAATTCGGATGCGTATTCGACTTCGACCGGGACGCCGGCGAGGTCTTCGATCATGTATTCGCCGACCATGCCGGCATAGTAGCTTGTGCCGCAGGCGGTGATGATGATTCGGTTGATGTTCCTGAGTTCCTTGATGTTCGTGTCGAGGCCGGCGAGTTTCGCGTTGCCTTCGGCGGTGAGCAGGCGGCCGCGCATGGTGTTGCGGAGCACGTCGGGCTGTTCGAAAATTTCCTTGAGCATGAAGTGCGGGAATCCGCCCTTGGCGACGGCGTCGGCGTCGAATTCCACGTCCTGGACTTCGCGCTGCACTTCGTGGCTGCTCATGTTCACGATGGAGTAGCCGCCGTTCTTGATTTGTACAACGTCGTTGTCGTCCAGATAAACGACTTTTTGCGTGTGGTTGATGATGGCGGCGACGTCACTGGCGAGGTAAAAGTCCCCGTCGTTTCCGATGCCGAGGATAAGCGGGCTTCCGCGGCGGGCGCCGATCAAGACGTCCGGTTCGTCGCTGCAGATGACGCCGAGGCCGAATGTTCCTTCGACTTGCTTGAGCGCCTTGAGGACGGCGGACTTCAAATCCCCGTTGTAATAGCGTGCGATGAGGTGGGCGACGACTTCGGTGTCGGTTTCGGACTTGAACTGGATTCCCTCGGAAATGAGTTTTGCCTTGAGGCTTGCGTAGTTTTCGATGATGCCGTTGTGGACAATCGAAATTTTTCCATCGTAGCTGGTGTGCGGGTGGGCGTTTTCTTCGGTGGGGGCGCCGTGGGTGGCCCAGCGGGTGTGGGCTATGCCTACGGTACCTTTAATCGGGGTTTCTTTTAGTTTGTCCTCGAGAGCCTTGATTTTGCCGGATGCGCGGACGACTTTTATACTCCCTTGGTCTAAAACTGCGACTCCTGAACTGTCATAGCCGCGGTATTCCATTTTCTTGAGACCTTCCACTAGGATCGGGAGTGCACTTCCCTTACCATTGTATCCAACTATTCCGCACATAAAAATCCTGGTTATTTTGATTGTTGACGGAAAATATACAAAATGTGGAGGTAAAAATAAAATATTGATAATATTTATCAGCAATGTTTTACTATTTTAAAAGAGCCAAATTTTTTTCATAGAGGATAAAAATGAAGACCAAACTTATTATTGCAGCTGGCGCTCTTGCCCTGCTCATGACGGGTTGCGACCAAATGTGCCAATCCGCTCCTGCCGAAAAGACTTCGCTTGTGACCGAAAAGGACAAGTATAGCTACGCTCTCGGTGCCCACTTTGGTAACCAGGCTCGTTTCCAGCTGGTGACTCGTGATTCTATCGATCTTGACTTGGATCTCTTCATCCAGGCTTTCAAGGAACGCTATAACGAAGATTCTTCAAAGTTCTTGATGAACGATTCCATCATCATGGAAACGCTCAACAAGCTTTCTGCTGACCGTCAGGCCGAAAAGATGAAGAAGGACAGCATCGCCGCCGAAAAGAACAAGGCTGAAGGTGAAGCTTTCCTCGCCAAGAACAAGACTGCCGAAGGCGTCGTGACCACGGCAAGTGGTCTTCAGTATAAGGTTATGACCGAAGGTACTGGTGCAACGCCGACTGACGAAGACAAGGTCAAGGTTCACTATACTGGTACGCTCCTCGATGGCACCAAGTTCGACAGCTCTGTCGATCGTGGCCAGCCGCTCGAATTCCCGGTCACGGCCGTTATTTCCGGCTGGACAGAAATGCTCAAGCTCATGAAGGTTGGCGAAAAGGTCACCGCATGGATCCCGAGCGACCTCGCTTACGGTCCGCGTGGCAACCGCGCTATCCCGGGTAACTCCGTCCTCAAGTTCGAAATGGAACTTTTGGATGTGATTGCTCCTGAAAAGCCTGCCGAAGAAGCCAAGCCCGCTGCAAAGACTGCCAAGCCGGCTAAGAAGCCTGCCGCTCCTGCTGCCAAGTAAGCTCTCGCTTTTCGGTTTCGAAACTTGCACCCTGCGCAACTCTGCGTGGGGTGTTTTTTTTTGTGTTGCCATCCATTACTTTTCATTATGTGCGTTTGGCGGGGACTGCTTTCTCGATGGTTGTCGAAAAATTTTATCTTTGGTTTTGCATGTTTTTTGAGCGGGTGTTTATGTCTAGAATTATTGTTTTGCTTTGCGCCGCGTTTATTGCGCTTACCGGATGTAACGAACAGAAAAAGATTGATGCGTTGAAACAGGAAAACGCAAAATTGGAAGCGAAAGCGGATTCGCTGAAAGCCTTGATTGCAAAGGCTCAAGGTGGAGTTTCTAAGTGGATTGTGAAAAACGATACGGTCCGTGCGGGCGATGGGCTTTTCCAGGTGCTGTACCGCATGAACATCAACGAAAAGGAACGCGGAAAAATCGTGATTGCCTTGCAGGATTCCGTTGAACTTGCGGCGCTCCGCGTGGGGCAGGTGTTCTATGCGGCTCTCGATTCTGCTGGCGATGTCCAGCGTTTCCGTTTTGCGCCGAACCCGGCGACGGTCCACATGTTGAGCAAGACGGATTCCGGCTTTGCCTACAGCCGTATCGACAAGCCGGTGACGGTCCGCCAGTCTGCGTTCGAAGGCGCTCTCGAGAACGGCAGCACGTTGAACGGTATTCTGTACAAGGTCGGTATTCCTGGCCGCATGGTGGGCGTCGTGAGCGGTATTTTGCAGTGCAAGGTCTCGTTCCAGCTAGCGCGTCCGGGTGACAAGTTCCGCATATTGCTCGAAGAAAAGTTCTATCAGGATTCCATCTGGATTAGCGGCAAGGTCCTGTATGCCGAATTCGACGGTTACAGGGTGGGGCATCACGAAGCTTTCCGTTACGAAGATCCGGATCCGAAGAGTACCTTCAACGCCCACTATACCGAAAAGGGCGAGGCGCTTATTTTTGAAGGGCTCCGCTACCCGTTGGACCGTTTGCACATCACGAGCCCGTACGGAGCACGAATTCACCCGATTACGGGGCGTCGCACGGTGCATCATGGTATTGACTACGGTAGCCCCAAGGGTTCGCCTGTCTATGCCGTTGCTGCCGGTGTCGTGACTGTTTCGGGCTACGACGACTTGAGCGGAAACAAGATTGCCATCCGCCACAGGGACAATTCCGAGAGCTGGTATATGCATCTTTCCGTCCGTGGCGTGAATGTCGGGACGAAGGTCGCTCCGCGCCAGGTCATTGGCCGCGTGGGCTCGACGGGCCGCAGTACGGGGCCGCATTTGCACTTGGGCTTCAAGGACGCTCGTGGCTCCTGGATGAACCCGGCAAAGAAGACGATGATTGCAACGCCGAAACTCGAAGGCAACCGCCTTGCAAGGCTTAAAAAGCAGGTGGCCGATATCCGCAAGGAACTGCAGCAGACGCTTGAGTCTCCGGCGGTCAAGGCGAACGACTCCACGGACGTGCTCGTTCGCATGCGCGTGCTGAAGTGACCGCGGCGAACGTCGCGGTCATCCTGGAGCCGAAGGCGATAGGATCCATACGATTCTAAAATTTCTTCCTGTATTCTTTCGGCAAGAAGTAGAATCCCGACATGGTATCCGGCGCGGTCCCCATTTTTGCAAAGTGCCCGGTATTTTCGTTACCATATCCGGCAACTCGTACAAAGTTTTGTTCCTTGGCGAGGGCTACGGCTTTGTTGAGAGCTTGTTTGTCGTTCCTTATGGCAAAATCCGGCTCGATTCCGTATTTGTGGTAAGTTAATTTTTGCTTGTCTATGATTTGCAGCCGGGTGATGGAGGCTAGCGAATAGGATGGCGTCAGCATTTGCGATTGCCCGATTCCTTTCCCGTATGTGGTCGTCCCGATGACCGGATATTTCTTGTTCGATACGACGCCTGCAATCATGATTTCGGAACAGCTTGCTGTCATTTCGTTCGCGAGGAATACGAAATAGCGGTCTTTTGCCATTCCGTCGAATTCGTTGATGTAATATGTTGTATCGAAAATTTGCTTGTTGAGGACGGTGTCCGCGTCAGCTTCTATGACGGCTACGGTCGTGTCGCCCTTGGAAAGAAGTTCCTGGGTCATGGCGAAGCACTGGTCGGCATCTCCGCCGCCATTGTCACGTAAATCGATGATTGTTGTCGGGTAATTTTTGGTTTCTCGGAGAATTTCTTTAAATTCCCCGTACGAGCCGGAATCGTTCGACGTGTGCCCCGTGAATTCGTTAATCTTGATGATTGGAATGGAATCCATGAATGTGAGTTCCAGGGTGGGCATGAAGTAGTGGGCGATGACGACCGGAATTTTTTTTGTTGCGGAATCGCGTTTGATGGTGTAGGTGATGGTTTCGCCTTCGACACCAACGGCCAATCTTCTGAATGCAATTTCGCTGGTCGGAACGATTCCTTCGATTTCGATGATTTCGTCACCGGCCTTGATCCCGGACTTGTCGGCGGGTGAATTTTTAATGACATTCTTGATAACGTACTTGTTCGGCACAAGTGATGAATCCAGCACAAAGCCTGCTCCGATTTTTTCTTCGGAATTGTTCAATGAATTTAACAGGCTGGCGGCTATCGATGGATCCAAGTAGTATGTATAGGGGTCGTTCATCTGGGAGTACATGTAATAGATGTCGTAGTAATCCCAGGGAATCCCTTTTTCGAACAAGGCTTCTTCATCGGCTTTCCCTATATAGGTCTCGGGTTTGTCAAGATATTTGTCCTGATGGATGTAAAAGAAGTGAAGTAATTCGTAATTGTAAATAAATTCGTTGGAAACGCCTGCCGAGAGGGGTTCCGATTTTAAAGATGTCACTTCGTCGCTTGTGTCGCATGCGACGATAGATAGGTTTAAACAGACGAATGAAAATACGGAGAATGCGTAAATTAACGATTTGATTCTTCGAATGCCTTTAAAAAGTTGTTTTCGTTTGTCCATATTATGGCTCCTCCCTCAAGTTCTGTTACGGTCTGTTCCTTGATTTCCGTTCCGTACTTGGCTAGCACTGTTTCTTGTTTCGGTATTTTAACTCCGTAAATTTTTTTGGCTATTTGCGCGGCGCAACTTTCGCCAATGACGTCGTTGCATTCGTATTTGGGGAAAATCCCCTTCTGGTTGTATGAGTTTCCCTTGGGCGTGAAAAACTCGAAGTTTGTAATCTTTGCAATTCCGCCTGCGTATGTATCGTACGGAGTCTGTCCCACGCCTTTCCCGTAAGTTCTTGTGCCGATGAATGGGATGTCGGTGAGCTCGGTGACGGCGGCAATGAAAATCTCGGCGCAACTGGCGGAGGTCCTGTCTGCAAGGATGATGTAGTTGCCTGTTTCTCCGGGATCTCCGGGGTGTGCCGTTTCGACCGTCGTGTAATGCGTTGAACCCCCATCGGCGGTCAGTGAGTGCGAGTGCCTTGTCGAAAGCGTTCCCTTGCTTACGAAAAGATCCGCTACGTTAAGGCATTGCCTTACAATTCCGCCTGGGTTTCCCCTCAAATCGAGGACGCGAACGCGTTTGTCTGAGGTTGTCGAATCCAGATAATCCTTGAGTTCCCCGTATGTCCCGAATATTAAGTTTTCTGTCGAGTCCTTGAAAATCTCGATGGTGACGAACACTATGCCTGGATATCCTTTGGCCGAGTCCCTGTAGAGCGTGTCCACAAAGACGGTCGGGGCAAAGACGGTCTCTTTCTTGAGCTTGTACAGCGTGGTATCGCCCTTGTAGGCGACGCGGATGTTTACATTCTCGCTGTAGGAGAGGATGGAGTCGTATGTTATTGCGGCTCTTTCTCCGGTGAGTTCTATTTCGTTTGCGCTGATGATGTTCCCGTATCTTGGAACTCCGGCTCTTCCGGCGGGAGCTTTAGGAAAAACGCGGGAGATGAGGATGGGGTGCTCCAAGTCCTTGTAGTTGTAATAGCGCATCCCGATGTCGCCGCCGATGATGACGCTTGTACTCAATTGTTGTTTTGCCGTTTCGCTCTTGGATGGGGGGATGTAGCTTGTGTATGGATCCTTGAGCGTTTTGTAGAGGTCTTGTACGGAATCGCCGTCTTCGGCCAGGTTGGGGAGTTCATCTTCGTACAGGTACGTTCTCTGCAGGAGCCAGTAGTTGAAGGAGTATTCCGTTGGCTCGGGCGTGCTCTTGACCGGATGGATAAAGTCGGAGCAAGCGGCTAAGAGGAAAATACAGACGACAACCATAAAAGGCGAGAATCGCGACCATGCATGCATGGGCATGATCGAGCCGAATGGTTGGGCCTTGAACGAAGTGAAAGGCCAAAGACGAGAGACGAGTGAATGAAATGGAAAGCCCGGAACGGAGTCCGGGATGATATGTTTGTGTTCGTTTGGATGTTGATGAATATACACGAAAAGCCTTTACTCCTTAATCCTAACCTCTTTCGTTCTGGAACTAGTCCGGAATGACAATTCTCTAGTAACTAATAACTAGTGACTAGTAACTGCGGCGAAGCCGCTACTGATCGATGCTCAGTCCTTTCTTGTCGAGAAGAATGCGTGGGATTCCGCCTTCGAGCGGGTTCTCGACAACGGAAATGGTTTCGAGGCTGTCGCATTCGGCGAGGCTTTCGGGGAGTGTTGCAAGCTGGTTCGCGTCGAGGACGAGTTCCTTGAGCTTTTTCAGGTTGCCGAACTCGGACGGGACGGCTCCCAGGTTGTTGCCCGAGACCATCAGGACTTCGAGGGATTCCAGTTGGGATAGCGATGCCGGGATGCTGGTCAGTTCGTTGTTGTCCAGGTAGAGCTTGCGGAGCTTCTTAAGCTTGCCGAGCGTCGCCGGGACTTCGGTGAGCATGTTGTCGTGGAGCGACAGCTTGGTCACGTTTTGGCACTTGCCGATTTCTTTGGTGAGGTCCAAAAGCTGGTTCTTGGCGATGTTCACCGTATCGAGCTTGGAAAGTTTGCCGATGGAATCGGGGAGCTCGGACAGGCTGTTGTAGCCTAAATATAGGTGTTCCAGGTTTACAAGGTCGCCGATGGAATCCGGGAGTTCCATGAGGTCGTTTTCGCTCACGGAGAGGCTCTTCAGGTTCTTCAGAAGGCCGATGTCGTCGGGAATTTCGACGAGCAGGTTACGGTCCAGGTTTAGCTCTTCGAGCGATTCGATTTCGAAAAGTTCGGGCGGCAAAAGGCGCAGCCCCTTCTGGGACAAGTCCAACGACTTTGCTTTTTCGGCTTTAGCTTTAGCTATGACATCTAGTAAATTCATAAAAAGACTCCTAATATTTAAATCATAGCTTTTTTGTTTGCAAAAACGGAGAAACGCATAAAAAAAACATAAAAAATGATAAATTTACACATTTGTGCATTTGTTTTTTGTATTTTTTCCAAAAAAAAGTGAATGTTTTATCTTTTTTGCACGCAAATGTTATGATTTGAAACTATTTTTAGGGTGCAATATTGAGGAAAAAATGGAACTAACAAAATCGCAGGAACGCCGCTTAGCATTTGTCGCTAGCCTCTTGAGCTTGAACCCTAACGACCCGAACGATAGAATCAAGGCACTCCGGCATCTGAATCTAGATGAAAATGGATGCTTTCATGGCTTCCAGTATTCGCAAGGGTTTATGGAATTCTTCATCTTCCTGGATGAGGACACCCCACTCGAAAAGGTGGTTGCCCATCTGAATTCGGACTTGAAGCAACTCCAGATAGCCGTGTTCCGCACCAGCGATCCGACGAACCCGTTCTTCCTTTCGCTTCGCGAAGAAGCCGACCCGTGGGCCGTCAACAAGATTTCGGAAGATGAAACCGAAGAAGATGACGACACGCCTGCAAGCCGTCCGTACATGGAAACTTTGGAAATCACGGTGCTCCGCACTCGCGCGAGCCGCGACATCACGGACTCCGAACTCGAACGCACGCTCAAGGACATGCGCAGAAAGCTCATGCTCTGGAAGACCGACGTGAAGGCGAAACTCGAAATCATTGCCGAACACGACGACCTGACCCGCGATTTCCGCAGTGCGGACGACAAACTTGAAATCGAGATGGATTCCGAACCGCTCCACCTCACATCGGATCACGGCGAGCTTTTCCTCGGCTTCTGCCCAATCCGCACGATTTTTGACTACCATGTTGCCTTGGGCAAGCGCCTCAAGACCAAGCACAACATGGCTATCGTCAGTTCCAACATCCGTACTTACCTTGGTAACCTCACGCACACGAACGCTGCTCTTATCGACGCCTTCCAGACGATGGAACGTAATGACGACAAGAACGTGAACGTCGATGACTTCCCGTTCCTCCATAACGGTATGACGCTCACGGGCGACGACCTGCGCCTCAAGGAACGCGATGGCAAGAAGGTGCTTTTCATCGAACGTCCGAAGATCATCAACGGTGCGCAGTCCCTCTTCACGTACGAGCAGTACGCCAAGAAGAGCAAGCATCCGGTGAACCCGCAAGTGCTCGTGAAAGTCGTTGTGCCTTACCAGGGCGCCGACAACTTCTTGAACCAGGTGACCATGGCGAACAACCGCCAGAACCCGGTGTTCAGCTACCATCTGCGTGCCGCGGACGACCTGCAGTTCTTCATTTGGCAGCGCTACCAGGAAGAAGGCTTTACTTACGTCTATAAGGACGGCGTGCGTCTCAAAGCCCGTACCCGCAAACTCGAAGTCCGTATGCGTCCGGAACTTGCAAAGACATTGTTCATGATGGACGGAAAGCTTAGCGAATGCCGCAGCAGTGACTGCATCTTCGACAAGGAAACGCTCTACCAGCGCTGTTTCGGTGCGTTCATCCGCGTCGCTCCCGAAAAGGAAAAGGACTTCGTCCGTAAGACCATCGCCTTCACGAAGGCTTGGCAGCTCCTCAGCCGCTTGCCCATCAAGATCCGCAAGGTCACTCCGGGCAAGGGCGTTTCCATCGAAGCGAACGACGATAACCCGCTGACCCGCATCACGTGGAACGGCCGTCTCGAAGACAAGTTCATCTTCCGCAGCGCCGTGAAGGATCTCGTGGTCGCTCTTGCGCTCCGCCACTGGCTCATCTACGGCAATCCGATCCAGGACTTCGAATGGCTCGTCGAGAACGAACTCAATTTCAACGATTCCATCCTCAAGTACGCCTCCCGCATTTACACGGACGACTTGAAGAACATCTTGATTTCTGAATTCAAGGACAATTCCAACTACTACGACACCATCACGACAATCGACAAGGATTCCGGTGAATCTGTCGAACGCCGCCTGTGGAAGGGCTTCTCGAACACTGCCACTTACGACAAGATGATGGACCTTCTGTGCAAGAAGAATCCGGCTTGGGAAAAGTGCCGCGGCGGTATCGAGGTGTTCCTCTAATTTATCCTTGGATTAGGGGCTAGAATCCGAATTTGAAACGCTTCCGCGAAAACGGGGGCGTTTCTTTTTTGCTATGTTATCGGTGCTAATTTTGAACGTCCCGTTTTTGTATCTTGTAACCGTTGCGTTTTAGAAAGATTTTAAATTCCGCCCTTTGGGGTTTTGCTGCGTGCAGCTTTGTGGCTGTGGGTTCCGTCTGGTCTCAGGACGGGACGCTTGGCTCGTATGAATCTCTTTTTGACGATGAACTTTTCCAGGATGTGCCGTCGGTATCTACTGCATCGGTCGGCGTGTCTTCTTCGGCAGCCGCTCCGGCATCGTCGGTTGCGTCCTCGGCTTCGGTTTCTTCGTCTCGACCGTCTTCGGCGGTTCAGTCTTCGTCTTCGACTTCGCTTGTGTCTTCGGCGGCAAAGCCGCTGACCGAACCTTCGAGTTCGAGTAATGTTTTGTCTTCTGCGGTCGTTCCTGTTTCGTCCGCTGTGACGTTGTCTTCCGCGGCGGTTCCAGCTTCGTCTGCTGTCGAGCCTGCGTATTCAGCTGTCCGGTCGTCCTCGTCGGTTAAACCGGTTTCGTCGTCTGCAGTGAAGCCGGTCGTCAAGGAGTCCGTACCGGCTCCTTCTGAGGCGCCTGCGACGGATGTTGCCTCCGAAGAGGGGCCTGACGCCTGGACGCCTGCCATGAAGTATATTCCCGTGCCTAAATCGACGTCTCCGTTGGATGGGCTCCTGCCCATGGGCGGCATCGGCACGCGGTCGGGCCTGATGAATGCGTCGAAGGGGCAATTGTTCACTCACGATATCGATGTCGCGACGCGTGAAATCGACGTGTCTGAAAAGCGCGTGAATACGGCTAACCGCATGGATACGGCGGTAATCTGGACTTCGCATTATCCGGAACTTGCGGATTACGTTTCGGACATGTACGATGTGGGCCGCAAGCGTCTTTGGCTTAACGGTCTTATCGGACAGAACGATGGTTACGAGGCGCCTGAGACGGGTTCCGTATTTGATATCACGATCCCGGTGAACATGCCGGCATGGATGAAGGACTTCGGGTTCAACAAGCCGAAACTCATGTTGAAGGGTTCGATGGATGTCCGCTTCAAGGGGTATGGCGAAAAGGACGATGCCGAGGGCAGCACCAAGACGAGCCTTTGGCCATCTCCGTCCTTGGACTACAACCCGAGCTTCATGGTCGAAGGTAAGATTGGTCCGTACATCACGGTCGAAATCAAGAACGTCGATGAGGGCCTCGGTGCCCAGAACGAAGTCCGCGTCGTCTATGAGGAATCGTTCAAGGGTGAATTCGAAGACTACATCTTGCAACGTGTCGAAGCGGGTACGACGAACTTGTCGCTTGCCGGTACGGAGTTTACCGGATATTCCGAAAACCACCAGGGCCTTTTCGGCATCAAGGCGGAATGGAAGTTGGGCGACTGGAAACTCACGACGATTGCCTCCCAGGACGGTGGACAGCAGGAAGAGTATTCCATCAAGGCGAACGAATCGACGACCGAGTTCCAGGTGACGGACAAGCAGTTTGTTGCATACCGCTATTACTTCCTGAACCATGAGGTGAGGGACGAGTATCTCGAAGCTGCAATTAAGGGCAACACGATAAACAGACCGTTGTCGGACTTGAAGTTGTACAAGAGAAGTTCGTTGAACGAAACGAACGATGTATTCAAGGAAATAACGGTAAAGTATGTCACGCGGCAGGGTGTGCCCATTACAAAGACCGTTGACCGCATGGTGGAAATCCGGGATGAAGATTATAAGTACGATGCCAAGACGGGTATCGTGAAAATTAACGGCGTCAGTCGCAACACGCTCGTGGCTGCGAAGTGGGGCTCGAAATTACGTAATAGAGACACGGCTGTGCTTATCCAGTGGGATGCCTCGCTTAGCGAACTCAAGGATATCGACAAGTTGATGCTTCGAAATGTCTATTCCATCGGCATATCTGATGCGAGTGCGAACAACTTTGTCCTTCGCATGAAGAACAAGTCGGGCATTTCCGGAAATTATCTGAAGACACTGGGACTTGTGGATGAAAAGAGCGGCTCGCCCTTGGTAAACGATGCCGAAATTTTCAAGAAGGATGCTTCGGGGAGCTATACGGGAGAAATGTGGCTGCCCTGTAGGTTATGGACCGATTCGATTTATGCTAACTACAAGGACAAGGCGAGGGAGGTCGCCAAGCAGAACTGCTTGGAGCCGTTGCGCAACCTGGATTCGTCTGCGGCGATGGATCAGCTTTATAACTTGCCGGTCTATAACTTGAGCCGCTACACGAGCCAGTTCTATTTTGAATCTATGGGCAAGCGCCGCAATTCCATGCTCAGCGTGCGTGACCCGAATTCGAGTTACTCCGTCAATAGCGGTAGCTGTATGGATATTTCGCCGGGGTCTGAAAAGGTGACTGCCGGTTCCACGACGCTTATTCGAGGAACGGACTACGAAGTCAACTACGAACTCGGTCAGATTGAGCTTTTGAGCGAACGCGCCTTGGATCCGAACAAGGAAATCAAGGTCAAGTTTGAATGCGAACCTTTGTTTGAAATTGACAACAAGCTGCTCCTGGGTGCACGTGCGGAACTGCCTTTGGACTTGTACGGCTTTGGGGCGGGGTCCGTTTTCGGCATTACCGCTCTTTACAGGAGCCAGAGCACGACGGCCGAAGTCCCGACGCTTGGTAACGAACCGTATTCCAGCTTCCTCTGGGGCTTTAACATCCGTTTGCAGGATTCCGTACAGGCGCTCACGGACTTGGTGAATGCGATTCCGGGAATCCAGACTACGGCCACCTCGAACTGGCGCGTCGAAGCGGAATTTGCCGGTAGCCGCCACAATGCGAACACGAGCGACAAGCAGACTGCGCTTGTCGAGGATTTTGAATCGACGGCGACGGGGCTTGTGTATCCTTTGTCTAGACTGTCCTGGTATCCGGCATCTCCTCCGGGAGGTACGATTAATAATCTTTCGACTTATAACGAAAACGAGGATTACCGACATCAAGGTGAATTTATTTGGCACAGCAACAATACGGAGCTCTACAAGTATATTTACGACAACGTTGGTAACTCCGACGTCGATAACCAGCACCTGACCGTGCTCAAGATGACGCTTCGCCCGAACGATAACCTCATGGGAAATTCGTGGGGTGGTATCATGCGCCCGAACAGCTCGTATTACCAGGATATGAGCGAGATGAAGTATATCGAAATTGTCGCGCGCGGTAATTCCGGTTCCATCTTTATTGACTTGGGCCTTGTGAGCGAAGACCTTTCGATAAACGGTTATGCGCCAAACGATGACTATAACGGTGAAAACCTTATTGGCATGACGACGGCGCAGCATGACCGCGGCCTTGACGGCCTTACGGGTACCGAAGAAACTTGGATCGAGTGGGATTGCCGCATTACAGGGTGCGATTCGATTCCGCATGGAGTGCTTTACGGTAATGTCGATCCTTCGGAAAGGGATATTGCCGGTGATGATTTCAAGGACATGGATGACGAAAGCGATCCGCCGAAAACCATTAACGGAACTGAAAACAACCTGGGCGAACGCGCTTACGATACCGAAGATATCAACAAGAACGGAGCTCTTGACAAGGACATCAGTTTTGTCCGCTATCGAGTTGACCTTTCCGATACGAATCTCGCGAATTTCGAAAAACTCAAAAATGGCTGGCGCAAGTGGCGCATTCCGCTGAACCTGTACGATACGATTGTCTCTCCGACCGGCAACAGCTACAAGGAAATTCTTGCGGAATCCCAGTTCACCCGTATGTGGATAGGGCGCCTTAATCCGGGTGTTGCCGAAGCGAAAGTCCAGGTGGTGAGCCTTGCCGTGCTTGGAAACGCCTGGGAAGAAACCACTGTCTCGGACTTCTACCGTACAACCACTTCTGAAAATTCGCAGATTGTCGAGGTGAACGGCGTCGAGAGCCGAGTCTCCGAACTGGTGGCCACACGGGATACGACGTACATCAAGGTATCCACGATCAATAACCGTGAAAACGCGAAACAGTATGTCAAGTCCCCGAATACTGTCACGGAGCGCGACGCAGATTCTAACGCTCCGCTCAAGGAAACGGCGCTTGTTCTGGATTACCACAATATGAGCCCGGGCCAGGAAGTGGGCGTGACGCGCTTGTTCGAAACCGATACGAAGAATTTCTCGTCGTATAAGTCCCTGAAAATGGAAATCCATTACGAGACGGACAAGAAAATCGACAAGGCCCCGGTGCGCTTTGCACTCCAGTTCGGTGAAGGGTCCATAGACGGTTCCAGCGATTACTACGAATGGAGTTTCCGTCCGAAGAATCTTTCCCATGATTGTTCGCGCGATGTGGATTGCCATGAGCAGAACTGGCTTGATAACGCCTTTGCGATGAATCTGGTCGAGTTCTCGAACCTGAAGCGTGGCCGCCATCCGCCATATTTGGAACCGGTTGTCAGGAACATTGGTGGCGATAGGGAAGAAAAACTTCGCCTGGTCGGTAACCCGTCTATCACGAAGGTCGATTGGATCCGCTTTGTGATTATTGCGGATTCCTCGGCGTCTCCGGAAGATCTCAAGGGTACATTCTGGCTGAACGACTTGCGCCTTTCCGAAATGGATACGGACTGGGGTTATGCGGCTCGCGTGAATGGCCAGGTGAACTTTGCAGACTTTATCTCGCTTTCGGGCGCCGTGCGTTACCAGGACGGCGATTTTGCGACGCTCTCCAATTCCGGGCGTTCCCCGAAACCGGACCCGGCGCAGGCCGCTTCACAGCTCGACATTTCGGCGGACATTTCCATTGCTCTCAACAAGTTCCTGAACGACTCTCTAGGCTATCATATCCCGGTGTCGTTGGGCTACCACAGTTCTACGAAGCGCCCCTACATGAAGCCGACGGACGACATGATTCTTAAAAAGAGCAGTTTCGCGGACTTGACGGGCGACATGTTCGAAGGCAATCTTGCCGTGGAGTCGGATGGCGAAGAAAATAAGCTGAGGGACAATGCCGAGTCCAAGGGCTATGAATCCTATGTGCAGGACTTGAACTTCAGCATCAGCTATCACAAGGACTACAAGGCGAGCGAAACCAAGTGGGGCGAGTTCTTGTCGCAGGCCTTCTTGGAACGTCCGGCGTTGAGCTATTCGTACCACCAGTCCGAGGGTCGTTCGACGACATCGGCGGATTCCACATATTCCTACCATACGTTGTTCGAGTACAAGCTGGGTACGTTCAGCATGTTCAAGTTCAAGCCGTTCGAGGGTCTCGAAAAGTTTTCCTGGCTCAAGGACCTGTCGAAGACGGAATTTGAACCATGGCCGCAGACATTCGATTTGACTCTCTTTGACTTCAACTACGTGCGCTACGTGAACCAGAGCCGCGATCCGGACTTTGTGGAGCCGCAAGTCGATAAGGTGGTGACCTATACCGCCGAACTCAACCATAAGCTGAACATGCGCTGGAACATCCTTTCGTTCCTTTCGGTGAACTATGCCGTGAATATCAGGCGTGATATGTATGGTGGCGGTGACCGCGAAGCATTCACGAAGGAGAATTTCTTCAGCTTTGATGAAGGTGGTCTTTTTGCAAGCGGGTACATCTTTGACCATGACCATTCCGACAGGAGGGTCTATATGTCCCGTGACAGTCTCGTGATTGTACCTATTGATACCATCGCGAAAGGCACGATGGCGATAGACTTGCAGAATCCGGATTCCTACGAGATCCGTTACGATACGACTTCGTTCTACAAGGTCGATAGCGTTGGGCATCGCGAATATGGACGTGCGTACGGCATCCTCCGCAACGAACGTTCTAGAAACCAGCAGTTTAGGATAAATTTCAATCCCAAGCTGATCCCGTTCTTGCCGTTCAATATGCAGTTCTCGTCTGACTTTAACCAGCAGAAGAGCATTCCGGACGATTACGATTTCATGGATCCTTCCAATATCGAAAAGAACTACTGGACCATTACGCAGACGAACCGCTTCGAGTTTACTCCGTCGCTCAAGATTATGGATCTTGCGAACCTGTTCGGAAAGGACAATCCGGTGTCCAGTTTCTTGAACAAACTTAAGTGGCGGGAAATCAAGTTCAACTGGAATGCAAGTACGAACACCGTTGGCGAAAACTTTACGCTTGCCCAGTTGTACGAACAGCAGCGTGTCACGCCGTTCCAGTATTACCTTTACGGTTTGGGCCTTGGTAACGGCTACCGTGGACGCGGCCTCTGGAATATCATGACGGGCGACATGGGGCTTACCGACCGTGACGACTTTATCGGCTTTGCGCAGTATAGGAACAGGAACGTGGATACGCTTGTCTATCAGGGCAGTTTCCGCAATTCCGTGTCGCGTTCGTTGCAGATTTCAACGGGATTCACTTTGCCGTTCTGGGATATTGCCGTTACGACGGATTTCCAGTGGAAAGAGGACTTCTCGCAATCTCGCGAATACCCGTTGTTTATCGATACGACAACCATTCTTCCGAAGTTGGGCATAAGCGTTTCTATTCCGAACATTGCACAGAAGGTTCCGTTCCTCAACAGCTTCCGCAGCGTAAGTCTGAGCCACCGCTTCGACTATAGCCGCACGGTGACGAAACGTCCTTTCCAGAGTGCCGAAGATTCATGGTCGAGTGTATTGAATTTCAACCCGTTGGTGCGTATATCGTTCTTGACGCAGAACAACTTGCGTATCGAAAACAGCGTGCGCATGAAAATCGAATCGACGGATCGCCGTCCGAAACAGGAAGTGATTTCTAACCCGTGCTGGCCGGATACCTCTTCGAATTGCAGGGATACCACGCGGTATTACCTTGAAACGCCGTGGATGCCGACATCGCTTTATAACGACTTTGGAATCAATGTCGGTGACGACTTTACGATAACGTATCCGTTGAAACTCAACAAGGGATTCCAGCTGTGGAAGTGGTATTTCAAGCTCAAGAACGATATCGACTTGAAACTGACCGCAGGTTATGATTACAAGAAAACGATCCGCAAGGAATACGAGCCGGTGAATGGCTATGAAATGACAAATAAGGAATCCGGAACGGATGGTGTATTCGTGCAGTGGAAATATGATTCTGGTCTGGAACCTTTCGTAGCCTACAAGCCGAAATTGGAAAAGACTTATCGTTCCGTCCCGTCGAGAACGCATGAATGGTTCATCAGGCCAAGTGCTTCTTATACGTTCAACAAGATGGCATCGCTCAGTTCGTATATCGAGTATAGACAGATTCATGAAAAACTGGATGACGAAACGGCCCACGTGCGCCAAATTCTCCAGTTCGAACTTGCGTTGATGCTGAGATTTGATTAGCGGCGTTGGCGCTTTGGCTATGAGGTATGGGGTCGTGCTTTGCACTATGAGGTCGCTTCGCTTTGGGCTTGAGTGTCCGAATCTTGATGATTTATGCTCATACCCCATAGCTCAGAGGGAGCCGTAGGCGACCGAGCCCATAGCTTGATGTTTCGCTCTAAGTTCAAGATGGAGTAATGCGTGTCTAAAACCAGAGTAGCAGTCGGCATGAGCGGTGGCGTGGATTCGTCCGTTGCCGCTTTGCTTTTGCAGCAGCAGGGCTACGAAGTCGTGGGCGTGACGCTCCGCGTTTTGCCCGATGTCGATGGCGCTTTCGATGCCGATAACGACCCGAGCGTAGTCCGTGCGAAGATGATTGCCGAAAAGCTTGGCATCGAACATCACGTGGCGAACTGCTCCGACGCTTTTACCGATAATGTCTTGAGACGCTGCCATGTGGACTTTTCGCATGCGCGGACGCCGAACCCTTGCTGCTATTGCAATCGCTTTATCAAGTTCGGCTGGATGATGGATTACGCAAAATCGCTCGGCGCGGACTTCTTGGCGACGGGGCATTACGTGCGCATCGAAGAAGTGAATGGAACGCGCAGGCTGATGCGTGGCCGTGACCCCGGCAAGGACCAGAGCTACTTTTTGTTCTGGGTTCCCGATGAACGCCGCAATCATGTGCTTACGCCGCTTGGAACGTACGTGAAAAGCGAAGTGCGCGAAATCGCGGAGCAGAACGGCTTCGTGAATGCGAAGACTGGCGACAGCCAGGACATTTGCTTTGATATTTACGGCAAGAATTACACCGAGTTTCTCAAGGACCGCTTTGGCGAGATGACGCGCCCGGGCCGCTTTGTTGATGAAAAAGGCAAGGTTTGGAACACGCACGACGGATTCCACAAATATACGGTCGGGCAGCGTAAAGGTCTGGGCGTGGCGATAGGCGTCCCCGCGTTCGTGAAGCATGTGGACCCGGAAACGGGCGATATTGTGGTGACGGGCGACAAGTCGTCGGTCTGCTTTGACCGCGTGGAAATGATGAACTGCGAATGGCATGGTGGCGTGCGTGAGATCGGTTCTACGTTCCGCGCCGAAGGCATGGTGCGTTACCGCCAGCGAGCGGTCGGTTGCGAAATTACCATCGTCGATACAAACAAGGCCGTTGCCGTTTTTGACGAACCGCTCTTTGCCGTGACTCCGGGACAGTGCGCCGTCTTTTACGATGGCGACATGGTGCTCGGCGGCGGACAAATTGTGTAATTGAGGAATGGGGACGGTGCGTTGCACCTCCGAGGCCGCTACGCTTTGAGGCTTGTCATGCCTGTCGCTTTGAAACTTGTCCTCGAATCCGTCATCCTGGAGATTGTCATTTTTTAATACAATTGGGTGGGAATTCATACAGTGAATTGTTTGGCATAACTTCCTTCTCCAGAAAATTGTATTTTGCGTGTGAAATGAATCGATATATAGTTTTACTAGCCCTGTCCCTGTTTTTCGTCGGTTGCGCATCGTCCTTCAACATGAAGGTTTCCGTTTCAGACGGTAAGGAAGATTATTCCATTTATTGCGATGGGGAACTTGCTTGCCTCACAAGCGATGATTGCGTCATCAAGTCTTCAACAAGCGAAGATACGATTTACCTGGAAGCTCGCAAAAATGAAATTATTTACGGTAGTTTGCAAGTCAATCGCGGAAAGTCCACGTATCATTTTAGCGCAGGCTTGTTGCGTCACTGGCCGTTCTTTTCTGATGGTAGAGGTCGCGCAAGCACTGTTATGACGATGTTGATTCTTGATGCGATCATGTTCCCTGTAGCAGTTGCTACAGCCGTCATTCCAACGAAGCAAGCCGGAAAATTCCCGACGGAAGTCGTCATCCCCATCGCCCGGAAGAATTCTGCGTGGGGTAATTGGGATAAGAGCGTTTGGGATTAGGAATAGCGGACCCCGCCAATTACAAGACTTTACTGGATCCTATCGGTCGCGACGTTCCCTCCAGGACAATTCGAGGATGTCGTCTCCAGTAAGTTCTAAGCTCTCCCAACTAAAACATCACTGGATTGGGCTAAAGCCCCAACTCTTCGGCTCGATTATAAAAATGAGTAAACTCATTTTTGCAACGCTCGCCTTCTGAGTTGTCTATCGTCGCTTCGCTTCTCGGGATGACGCATCCTTCCTACGGTCTACTGTTTACTAACCACTAATCACTAACCACTAACCACTAACCACTAACCACCAACCACTGTCTACTTTATCTCACAATTCCGACTTCGCTGAGTTTTACGAATCCGCGGATTTTTTCGCCTAGACGGATTTCTGCGAAGTTCCCTTGTTCTCCGATGACTTCGAAACTAGTGCCTTCGCTGAGCGTATTGAGCGTCTGGGACCTGTCGCTCGGGGCGCTGGTGACATCGGCGCTTGAAGCGGTCACGACGCCCGTGATGTCTGTTTCGAGGACAATCATCTTGTAGATGGCGCTTGCTCCAATGGTGCAGAGGATGACGCTCAATGCAAATACGGTGCCTGTGCAGATGTTCTTGCCGCGGCTGCCGTTCACGAAACGGCGCCCGATTGTAACGATGGCGATGGCCCAGAAAAGCACGAGCGCGATGTTCATCTGGCTCTTGAGCGAAATGGCATGGTGCAAATTCATGAGTCCCTGCAAAATCGGGTTCTCTTCTTCGTCGCCTTCCTTGTCGCGTGTCTTTGTCTGTGCAAAATTCAGGTTGTGCTGGATGTCGTCATCGCTTGGGTGCAAACGGAGGGCGGACTTGTAGTAAAAAATCGCGAAGCCAAGTTTTCCGCTGCGGTAGTAGGCGTTGCCTAAGTTGTAATAGAGGTCTGCATTGACGATGCCTTCATCGACGCATGTGCGCCATTCGTCAATAGCGCGCTCAAAATCGTTTTCGTTATACGCCTTCGTTCCGGCGTCGATGCCTTCGCATTTTTCGGCGGCGTAAGCTGCGGAGGTGAGGAGGAACGCTGCGGCGAAAGTCAAAAAAATTCTCTTCAGTTTCATAAAATCATCCTATAAATTTTTTTTTCGTATCACGCCCTGTCATCCTGGAACGACCGTAGGGCGTGCTTGATCCTTTGCGAATTTTCTTTATAACTTCAGTGCCTCGCAGAGTTTTTCGACGTCTTTGAGCATTTGGGACTGTTCTTCGGTCGAGGCGGTGACCGGTGCGAATCGCACGAACGAGCATTTTTCGAGCCAACTGTCGATGGCGTTGATGGTCTCGTCCTTGACGTTACGCTTTGCGAGTTCCTGCTTCATTTGTGGACGGGTCATGCCCTTGAATTCGACGTTCGTCAAGTTGCTGAGGTAGTCGATGAGGCCGTTTTCGAGGGCGGCATAGAAAGCCTTGCCGTCGCCGCTCTTGAGGGCTGCTCGTGCGTTCGCGAACTTTTCCTTGAGCAACTTGCTTGCCTTGTCCTTGCGGACAAGCGCCGTGTTGCTGTCGCGTTTACGTTTTCTCGTGATGAGGGCGTTCACTATCAGGTAGAACGGGACCGCAGCCACGAAGAGTATCCAGAACAAAGCGTTCCGATGCGGAGCCGAAGATTCAGACTTGTCCGTAATCGTGTGGATGAATCGGATATCGCTGCCGAGGAATTCAATTTCTTGTTTTTGTACAGTCGGAGTGGAGGTCCCCGTTCCGGCGGAGACGGGCGCCTGGTAAACCGGTTCTGCGGGGGTGTCACCCTTTTCGACTTCTATAGTCCATGGGCCAGCTGATGCGGTTTCGTATTTCTTTTTGGCGGGGTTGAACCAGGAATACGTAATGGCCGGGATTTCGAAGGTTCCTTTTTTCTTGGGGTAGAGGAAAACCTTGATGTTTTTAGAGGTGACGACCTTTGCGCCCTTGATGCTCTTGTCGATGCTGTTTTCGGGAGGCACCGAGCGGAATTCGCTAAAGTCGGGGAGTTTCGGGTCGGTAATCGTTCCAGGGGTGCCGTCGCCCTTGATGCTGATGGCAAGCGTCAACGCTTCGCCGACTTTCAGGTTTGTACGGTCGAAGTTTGCGCTAAAGCTATAGGAACCGACCATGCCGCTAAAATCTGCGGGCTTGCCTTCGGCCGGGAGCGGGAGAACCGTAATGGCGAGAGGCGGGGTTGCGGTTTCCGTTTCGATGGATTCTTGCTTGACGCTTCTGCTGGAGAACGACATGCTGCCCATCTGTTTCTTTTCTTCGACAACTTTGGGTTCGCCCAGTTTGGTGTACTTGAACTTGAACGGCGGAATTTCGAGCGTTCCGCTCTTGGTCGGGCTCAGCCATGCGAATCTCGTGGTCGCCTTCATTTCGCGGCGGGTGCCTTCGACCGGCTTGAATTCCATGTTGGAGAGGTCGTTACGGTGCACGATGAAATCGTTGCCCGTGCTCATGTCCGTCGCCTGCAAGCCGCCCTGGAAATGCTCGAATGTGTGGAGGCTGAGGGTGACGCTGAACTGTTCGCCCTCGTAAATAGATTTTTTGCTCGGTGTGAGGCTTACGGCAAGGGCGTCGTCGTTGTAGGAACGTTGCACGTTGACCGGAATTTTGTTGCTCACGACATTCGCTTCGCCGCCAATCATCCACGTGATTGTACCGACATCCTGCATGCCTGTCTTTTTCGGGGCCTTGAGCTTGAACGAATAGACTCGTGCTTTGTAGGGCCTGCCGCCGCCGCCGAAAAACGAGTTGAAAAGATCGTCCATATCCGGACGCATTATCTGGTCGGCGCTGTCGAGGCCGAGGAATTTGAAGTTATTGCGGGTTTCGAGGCGTAGCGCGCCTCTATTTTCGGGCAACTCCTGAATCGGGACGATGAGCTGCAAATTGAATGTCTGACCCGCTTCGATGCGTTCGCTATCGACTTGTAATGAGGGCTTTGCGTTTAAAAGTGCTGTTAAACCGAGACATAAAAGCAAAAATCGTTTCATAGCCCATAATTTACCAAATTTTTAACTTGGAGATTGCCGTATATATAGAACAATCGCAAGATTTGTGTTCTTTTGGGTCTTGATAAGAACGTTGCGGGATATTGACTTAAAATGAAAAAACAGAAGAACGGCGAGAGGATAAATGCCTTTTTCAAAATTTTTTGCGAAATATATACTTTTCCCCCTTGAAACGTTAGTAAAATTTTATTATCATTGGCGCCGTCAAAACAAGGAGTCAAAAATATGTACTGCATTCTCGCCGCCCTCTTGGTCAAAAGCTTTAAGAAGTACGCCAAGCGCGCTTAATTTTTTAAAGGATGATTAAGAAAATGGTCTCGGGTTTCCGGGCCTTTTTTTATTTGCGAGTTTTTTGAAAGTTTCCATTTATAAATTTGGAGTTATATTTGAACCATGCGATATGGTGATTTAACTTCTTTTCAAACCGGCGTAGCCGTTCCCCTTTTCAGTCTTCACAGCAAGCATAGTATTGGCATTGGAGAATTTTTGGACTTGATTCCTTTTGCCCAATGGTCCAAGTTTTGCGGATTCAATATTATCCAGCTTTTACCCGTAAACGATACAGGTTCCGAGCCAAGCCCGTACAGTGCCCGTAGCGCATTTGCCTTGAATCCTGTTTTTATCAACGTCCAGTCTGTTGAAGGGGCCTCCAATTTTGAAAATGAAATTGACAAAGCTCGCGAACAGTTCGCGGGCCTTAAACGTGTAGATTATTATCGTATTGTCACTTGGAAACGCTCGATTCTTCGCAAAATTTTTGATTCCCGTTACGATACCCTCAAATCGTCCAAGAAACTCATCGCTTGGGTCGATAAGAATGCATGGGTCAAGTCCTATTGCGTCTATTGCACGCTCAAGGCACAGAACAACGAGGCTAGCTGGAAGGACTGGAAAAAATACCAGAATCCCTCCGCCGCCGATGTCGATAAGCTTTGGATGAAAAATTACAGGGACGCTTTGTTCCAGGCTTGGATGCAATATACGGCCGAAGGCCAGTTTACCGCTGCCGTGAACGAGGTTTCCAAACTCGGGCTCCGCTTGAAAGGCGATGTGCCTATCCTCATCAACGAAGACAGCGCGGACGTATGGTTTGACCGCAAGTATTTTTCGCTTGCGGACCGTGCAGGCGCACCTCCTGACATGTTCAGTTACGGCGGCCAGAACTGGGGGTTCCCGACTTACCGCTGGGATGTGCTCGAAGCGGATGACTTTGGCTGGTGGCGCCGTCGTTTGGCGCAGGCGAGCAAGTTCTACCATGCTTACCGCATTGACCATGTGCTAGGTTTCTTCCGTATCTGGGCGATTCCTGAAACCGAGGTGACAGGTATCCTTGGACGTTTCCAACCGTCGATTCCGCTCACTTGGGATGTGTTGCGCAATGCGGGGTTCTGCCGTGAATCGCTGGAGTATTTACGTAGACCGAATTTCTCCGTGGACCAGTTGCGCGAGTTTCTCGGTACGGAAACGGAATGGCTTGTGTCCAAGTATTTCGTGAATTTGTCGGGAACGACGGACCGCTTTATCCTAAAGCCGGAACTTTTGTCCGAACGCGCCATCCTTGCGCTGGACGAACCGCAAGAGATAAAGGATTCCATGCTCCGTGTTTATTGGAACCGCGTATTTATCCCGACGGGTGACGAAAATACGTTTTATCCGTATTGGTATTGGTACAACCAGCCCGTTCTCTTTACGCTCCCGCAGAACGAGCAGCAAAAACTCCATGAACTGATTGGTCAGAACGAACAGGCTCAAAATGCGCTCTGGGAACAGAATGCGATGAAGCTCTTGTCTGTACTGGCGAATGAAACGGATATGCTGGTCTGCGCCGAAGACTTGGGCGCCGTGCCGCCGTGCGTGCCGACTGTGCTCAAGAAACTCGATATCATGTCGCTGCGCATCGAACGCTGGGCTCGCAATTGGAACGTCCCGTATTCGCCATATTACAGCATGGATGAATACCCGCGTCTCTCCGTTTGCACCACGAGCTGCCATGACACTTCGACGTTACGTGGCCTTTGGGAAGAGCCTGATTTCGACAGGGGCTTCTACTGGTCTCATGCGCAAATGTCCGGTGTCGCTCCGGAAAAACTTACGCCCCCCGTGGTTCGCGAAATCCTTTCGCATGTGTTTACGGCCAATAGCTTGTTCTGTATCCCGCCGATTCAGGATTACTTTGCGCTTTCCTCAGTACTTTCCGATGGCGACCCGAAGGAGGAACGCATCAATATTCCAGGAACCGTCGGTGGCAACAACTGGACGTACATTACGCCGTGCAGCGTCGAAGATTTGTTGGGAAATTCGGCTCTGATTGCCGAAATCAGTAAACTTGTCGAAGAACGCAGGTCACGCCCGCTGTGGAAAATTTAGGCGTTGGGCACGCTTCGCTTTGAGCAATGAGCACGGAGCTAAAGCTCCTCTGAGCACACTTCGTTTTGGGGCTTTCTTATTACAATTGCCCATACCTCAGAGGTCGCCGTAGGCGGCCGTGCCCATACCCCATACCTGCGTTCTAATGACCATTGACCAATGACTAAATACTAACCACTGCCTACTTCTAACTTCCTACCGCCTACTTCCTACTACACATGCCATTCCCCACCTGGACCAAAGACGCTATTTTCTATCAGATTTTTCCGGACCGCTTTTGCCGTTCGGAACGTTACAAGGCTATTGGAAAATTTGTCCCGTGGGATAGCAAACCGACTCGCGAAAACATGTTCGGCGGGAATCTCGCCGGTATTGTTGACAAACTAGAATATATTGCATCGCTTGGCGTTAACGCTATTTACCTTTGCCCGATATTCAAGAGCAATTCCAATCACCGCTACCATACGGTCGATTACTTTGAAATTGACCCCGTGCTGGGAACGCTCAAGGATTTTGACAGGCTTGTCAAGAAAGCGCACAAACTTGGACTTCGCGTAATTTTGGACGGTGTGTTCAATCACTGCTCGCGTGGATTCTTCCAGTTCAACAGCTTGATGGAACTGGGCAAGAATTCCCCGTATGTCGATTGGTTCCATGTGCATGGCTGGCCGCTCCATGCGTATTCCGGCAAGCCCAATTACGATTGCTGGTGGGGGTTCCCGGCGCTCCCGAAGTTCAATACCGACAATCCCGATGTCCGCGAGTACCTTTTCTCGGTGGGCGAGTACTGGATGAAACGCGGTATTGACGGCTGGCGCCTCGATGTGCCGAACGAGATTGACGATGATAGCTTTTGGCAGGAATTCCGTCGCCGTATCAAGGCGATTAACCCGGAAGCGTATATCGTCGGCGAAATTTGGGACGAGCCTTCGCGTTGGCTTAAGGGCGACCAGTTTGACGGTGTGATGAACTATCCGCTGAGGCGGGCGGTACTGTCATTCCTCTTTGACGAAAAGCCGATAAACTTGGCTGAGTTCGCGAAAAGGCTCCGTGAAGCGTTCCCTGCAGGGCGCTTTGGTGTGCCGATGAACTTGCTCGGGAGCCACGATACTATCCGTCTCGCGTCGCTACCGTGCAGCAACCTGCAGCGGGTGAAACTGGCGCTTGCGATACTCTTCTTTCTGCCGGGCGCTCCGTGTATTTATTATGGTGACGAAATCGGCATGGAAGGCGGCAAGGATCCCGACAACCGCAGGACGTTCCCGTGGAACATGCTTTCCGATGGCCGTCGTAGCCCCGTCTTCCGATTCCTGAACGAACTTATCACGCTTAGGAACGAGGAACGCGTGTTGCGCGACGGAAAACTCGAAGTTGCCTACAGTGCCGGCAACCTGAACATCGTCCGTTCCCTCGGCAGGAAGAAGATGACGCTTTGCATCTCGAATGCGTTGCCTGACCCGACGTTTGAAATGAAGTAAACAGGATGACAAAATGAAGAATTAAGAATGAATTTTTCAATTTTCAACTTTCAATTTTCAATTTTTAATTCACTAATCACTAGCATTTCTTGTTACATTACGCCCATGCCCCATACCTCAAAGGGGCGCAAGCCCCGTGCCCATACCTTATACACTCCTTATCGCAAACAAGCCAGGCGTTACGGGCTGGCGTCTGAAGCCCGTTTGAAGGGGTGATGGAAGACCCGTAGGGGCTGCAATCAGGGGGATTCTTCCCCCTTTTATAATAATACGAGGCTTTCAAGGTGCTAATCTTTCGTCTTTCGTCTTTGCACATGTGCTAAATGCTAGGCTCAATCATGTCAAAAAACAAGTTTTTTGCCGCGATATTCGCCTTACGCATTTATCGTCTTTCGTCTAAATTTCTAAATTTGACCCCGCAACTAGTATGTTTAATGCCTTTTAAGGGATTACAAATGAATAAACATAAATTCGGCTTGCGAGAATTGATCATTCTCGCCGTCATTATTCTTTCGGCCTACTCTGTATGGCCTTCTATTCAGGTCCACTCTAAGAAAGGGGATGCAAAGAAGACATTCCTCAAGGAAAATCCGAAACTTGGTGCAAGCTCCATCAACTTCGGTTTGGACCTTGCCGGTGGTACGAGTATCACGCTCCAGATTGATCAGTCCAGCCTCAAGGATGGCGACGACATTAAGGATATTCAGGCCCAGTCTCTCGAAATTATTCGTAACCGCGTTGACCAGTACGGTCTTTCCGAACCGCAGATTTCCCCGACCGGTGACGACCGCATCGTCGTTGAACTGGCTGGTGTGGATGATTCCACTGCCAAGGCTCTCGTGGGTTCTACGGCAAAGCTCGAATTCAAGATTCTCGCCGAATCCGAAAAGTTTACGCAGGTTGTGAGCCTTATTGACGGCTACCTCACTCGCCAGACGACCGACATTGTTGCTGATTCCGCTGTGACGGATTCTTCCAAGAAGGATTCTTCTAGCAAGGATACGGTAAAGAAAGAAACTTTGTCCGATGACGAACTTCTTGCCGGTGGCGTTGCCAAGACTGAAAGTGCCGAGAACAAGGATTCCGCTAGTGCGGAGGCCGCTCCGGCAGACGTGGTTGGACAGTCGCTTTCTTCTTTCTTCATTTCTTTTGGCAATGGCGGTTTCATTGCTGAAGAAAGCATCGAAAAGGTCAAGAAGCTCCTCGAAACGGATGGCGTCCAGAAGCTCATCCCGCGCGATGTCGCTTTTGCTTTCGGTAGCGGTCTCGAAAAGCTCCGCCGTGATTCCAAGGTCAAGGCCAAGCGTCTTTATCTCCTCAAGCGCCGTGCCGAAATGGGCGGTGACGATATCACGGATGCTCGTCCGTACCGCGTGAGCGATGGTGTCAGCGCCGGTGAAGTTGCCGTGAACCTCCGCTTCGGTGGCATCGGTCCCAAGAAGTTCTCTGCCGTGACTGCTGCAAACGTTGGCAAGCAGATGGCCATCGTCCTTGATAATCAGGTGATCAGTGCTCCGGTCATCCGTGACCGTATCCCGAACGGCGAAGCCCAGATTACGGGTCTCGAAGACATGGCCGAAGCTAACCGTCTCGCAGTCGTCTTGAAGGCTGGTGCCCTCAAGGCTCCGATGAAGATTATCGAAAGTCGTACCGTCGGTGCTACCCTCGGTGAAGAAAACATTGTCCAGGGCTTCGGTTCCGGTGCAATCGGTCTTTTGATTTGCTTGGTGTTCATGGTTGCCTACTACCGTTTGGGTGGCTTCATTGCAAGCCTCGGCGTGATGATCAACGCCATCGTGACTGCCGCTGTGATGTCCGTGTTCAACGCAACGCTTACGTTGCCGGGTATTGCGGGCTTCATCTTGGTCGTCGGTATGTCTCTCGACGCGAACGTGATTATTTACGAACGTATCCGCGAAGAACTCAAGAACGGCCTTACCGCCCGCGCTGCTGTCGCGAAGGGTTATGAACGTGCTTTCAGCGCCATCTTGGACTCCAACTTGACGACGGTTCTTACTGGTCTTATTTTGTACAAAATCGGTACGGGTTCCGTCAAGGGTTTCGGTCTTACACTTACAATTGGTATTCTCACGTCCCTCTTCTGCGCTATCACGGTTTCCCGTGCAGTCTTCGATTGGAGACTTGCCAAGCGCGATAGGACGACGCTCTCTATCGGTTCCGGCTTCAAGGCTTTGAACAATGCGAACCTCCCGCTCATGAAGAACCGTGGCAAGTTCAAGCTTCTCTCTTGGATCCTCATTATTGCAAGTGTCGCTTGCATCGTCGTGAAGGGCTTCGATTTCAGTATCGACTTTACGGGTGGTCAGGTCTACACGATCCAGTATCAGGATGACGCCAAGCACGAAACGGACTTGAACAGGGCTTTGAGCAAGGCTGGCATCCAGGGTGCACGTGTCCGTTCTCTCGGCGGTACGTCTGCGAACTCCTACCAGGTCAGCGTTCGTGGCGATGACACCTCGTTTGAACTCGCTATGGCGAAGGCTTTCGAAGCCGCTAACCAGAAGTGCCAAATTGTGGCTAAGGACGCTGTGGGTCCGACCATCGGTAAGGAACTCCGCTTCAACGCTATTTTGTCTGTGATTCTCGCATGGCTCGGCATTGCTCTCTACGTGTGGTTCCGATTCGGCAAGCTCGGCCTTGGCTTCGGTGTTGCCGCTGTGCTCGGCCTTATTCACGATACCGTCATTACGCTTGGCTTTATCTCGGCATTCAGCCTCTCCTTTGATGGCGCCTTGATCGCATCGCTCCTCACGATGATCGGTTACTCCGTCAACGACACCATCGTTAACTTCGACCGCATTCGTGAAAATACGGCTTTGTTCGGCACTTCCAATTACGAACGCACTATCAATAGTTCTTTGAACCAGTGTCAGTGCTTCGGTATCCTTATCGGTACTTACTCTTCTGTGTGCGTCTGCTCTCCGATCGTTCTCTGGTGGAGCAAGAAGTTCAAGAAGGGTGTGTAATTAGACTATAGAACGGGCCTTCGGCCTTATAGACTAAAGACGAAAGAGAAATTGCCCCGGCTATGCCGGGGCTTTTCTGTTGATAACGGTTGATTGCAAAATGAGCACGCGACACGCGGCCCCTTGTTTTTGAAAATGGAACATTTTATATTATAGAAACCACCTTGGTAGTGTGTTGCCGGGTTTCACCAGTCTAGTGATGCTCCAGAGTTAATAAATCCATTACTTATTATGAAATAACAAAGGACAATGCTATGGCAAGACCCATTCGTGAAACTCCGATTTTATTTGGCGAGGATGCTCGTCGTTTTCTAGAGGCGATGCAGAATGTGCAACCGGAACCTCCGGAAGTTCGTGCCCGCGTTTTGCAGGATTACGAACTGATGAAAAAGGCTTATGAACGTGGTATGGCTAAAATGCGTGCCCGAGAAGAAGCCAATGGAGGTGATGATCCATGTTTCAAAACAGTATAGATAAATCCCGTCTTGATTTTATTCGTTTACGGTTTGGAAAAAGTATTAAACAATTTGATTGTGGCGATAGCGATTTAAACGATTTCATTCTCAGGCGAGCTCCTGAATTTCAAAAACATCTGCTGTCGGTTAGCTATGCTTGCGTTGACGTTGACGATGCAAGTAAGGTTTATGCCTATTGTAGCTTAGCGAATGACAAGGTTGCCTTGGATGATTTCAAGGACAAAACCGAATTCAATCGTTTCCGTAAAAAGCAGGGCTTCCCGAATGAAAAACGCTTGAAAAGTTATCCTGCGGTCAAGTTGTGTCGGCTCGGCGTTGATGAATCTGCAAAAGGCCATCAAATTGGTACGACTGTTTTAAACTACATCAAGGCGATGTTCATATTCGAAAATAAGACCGGTTGCCGGTTTCTGACTGTCGATGCGTATTTGGATGCGGTTCCGTTCTACGTGAAAAACGGATTCCGACTCATGAACGCTGATGATGACGACCCGCATACGCGACTGATGTTTTTCGACTTGATGAAACTGGTGGCGTAAATAGACGATTGCCTCGGCCTAGTGCCGGGGCTTTTCTTGTGTATGGTTTTATGTGGGCTTCTTTTTTGCTTTTTTCTCTCGATTCTCGTCTCTCGTCTTTCGTCTTTTTTCTATATTGTGCCTGTTCGATAAAGGGGGCGCTATGCTCAAGTATTTCAAAATCGAATCCGGTCGTCTCTCAGTAGCTCCGAACGAAGAAGCTGCTGACATCGTCATGATGGGATCCTTAAGCCAGGAACAGCGAAGCGTCCTGGTTAAGGAATATGAGATTACGGAACATACGATAGCGTCCGCATTTGACTCTGACGAGCTTTCCCGTATCGAATATGATGACGACTTTACGACCATCGTGTTCAAGAAGCCCAAGAACTATTCCGCCGAGGACAATTTCCAGTTCCGCGTGGAATCTTTCGGCATATTCATTTTCAAGGACTGGGTCCTGCTTTTGACGGACACCGACATCCCCGTGATGGACGAACGCAAGTTCTCGAAAATCGACAGCCTGAATACGTTTGTGCTCCGCGTGTTGAGTTTTGCCATCGCACACTTCAATGAGCATTTGAAGATTATCAACCGCATCAACGATGACTTGGAACAGCGCCTCAACACATCGATGGAAAACAAGTATCTCCTCTCGATGTTCAGCTTGAACAAGGGCTTGATTTACTACGTGAGCGCATTGAACAGCAACGACACGCTCTTGCGCAAGTTGCAGCTTGGCCGCAGCCTCAACTGGACCGAAGCCGAGCGCGAACTCCTCGAAGATATCCAGATTGAAAACGGACAGAGCCTGCAACAGGCAAACATCTACGCCAACATTTTGACATCCATGATGGATGCGCGTGCGAGCGTCATCAACAACAACGTGAACCAGTTGATGAAAAACCTTACCATCGTGACGATTTCCATATCGCTCCCGACGTTCTTCGCAAGTTTGTTCGGCATGAACGTGAAACTCCCGTTTGGCATGAACGGCGATGCCACGGTCGGCTCTCCTGCTGCGTTCTGGTTCATCATCGTCATTTGCGTCTTGTCCGTGATTGCCTTCTTGGCCGTCTGGATGCGCAAGAAGTAATGTTTCTTAATTATCCTTCGCCAACCCTTTAGGTGCGCTGTCTTCCTGACGACTGTAAGGAGGAAGGATCCAGTGAAGGTATGGGGTATGAGGTCGGGCTTCGCCCTCTGGGGTCGCTTCGCTTTGGGGAATCCAGTAATGTTCTGTGCGCTGTCATCCTGACGACTGTAAGGAGGAAGGATCCAGTGACTTATGCGAAATTTTTTCATGAAATTTACTAGCAAATTAGCAGGTTGCCATCTGCACGAGGTGTTTAAAGATTATATTGGATAGTGATGACGAAGAAGAAAGGAGAGTGAAAATGAATCGAATCCATTGCGTTCTCTTGACAATTTTATTGGCTTTTGCCGGTTCTGCTTTTGCAGTTGACAGTAGTGTTATAGCTGCCACCGCACTGAGGAATGGTTATTTTGATATAACGAATCTGAGCGATAAATGGGGGTACGAAATCTCTTTTTCGACAAAAGATTCCGTGGATGGCATTTATTTGTTTGCGGAATATGCTTATTGTGTTGATCCGTATATGGATTCGCGAGGAGTTGTTCTTTATCTCTTAAGATTATACGTTGGGAAAAATATGGCTGGCAGCCGGAATGACAGCATATGGGTCCTGATGGATTTTTTTGATAAGGATTCAATAAATTCCGAATTGAGAAAAGGGAATCCCCTTAGTTTGGACAAATTTACAAAACTGGAATTCGATTCGTCTCGTGAACAGTATTTGGTGAGCAGTTATAGACCATCTGAATCGGAGATAAATGCCGCGTATGATTCAACTAACGCCACTTTTTATATTCTGTACCAGAGGGGTGATTCGGTAGCGGCTTTTTGTGGAATTGACAAATGGTCATGCTATTATGAAATAGGATGCCTTTACAATAAAGAAGGCCGGTATGTTTTTGATTCGATTCCTGATCCGTATAGAATGGTGACTCGTGCGTGGGGGTGCCCGTTGTGTGGAGAAGAAGATGACGAAGAGTTTTTACGTCCTATAGATCGAACGGTTTACAAACTAAATAGCGATGTATGCCCGTTGTACAAAGTCAACGGCATCCCTGCAACCAAAAACTCTTCGAACATTGTCATCCAGAATAAAAAACAACCGAAACTCAAGCTCAAAGGAATTCGGTAGCATAAGAGAAATGTCTCTGTTTTATGCTAGGGATAGGTCTGCCGTGTACGACAGATTTCTAATGAGCTAAGCTCTTCTTACTGCGGCGAAGCCGCCTTAATTTCCGCGTTCGCTCATGCTCGAAAACATGGCGACGATTTCTTCGGTGAAGTTGCTTTTGGGGAACTTGTCGGCAATGGCAAGCGCCTGTTCCAGATGGTTCTGGGCTTCGGCCTTCGCTTTTGCAAAGCTTTTCCTGGCCATTAGACGTTCCTGGATTTTTTCAGGAATGCCTTCTTCGGAGGCCTTTGCGATAAAGCTTTCCATTTCGGCTCGTTCTTCGGCGGTGCAGTCTTCAAAGTAATAGAGCAGCGGGAGCGTGATGAGCCCGTTCGAGAGGTCGGTGAATTTCGCCTTGTCCATGTTCACGGAGCCGTAGCCGTAATCGAGCAGGTCGTCGATAATTTGGAAGGCGATGCCGAAGTGTGTTCCCATCTTGGCGCATTCGTCAACCATCGGTTGGTCAAATCCGGCCATGATGCCGCCGAGGCGTGCCGCGGCGTCGATGAGCGCCGCCGTTTTTCCGTCGATGATTTCGTTATAGGCTTTGCGCGAAAGTCCCATGTCTCCGCAATGGTCGAGTTCCAGAATTTCGCCGATGATAAGCTTGTCTGCTGCATCCGAGATGATAACTGGCACGTTACGGTCTTTTTCGTCAATGACGCAGCGCATGGACTGCGAAAGTACGTAATCGCCAATCAGCACGGCGACTTGCGTTCCCCATTCGCGGTGGGCGGTCTTTTGCCCGCGGCGAACGTCCGTGCCATCGATGATATCGTCATGGACTAGGCTTGCGAGGTGCAGTAGTTCTACGGCGGCGCAGGCGTGTGCCACGCGGTTGATGTCAGGGCTTTTCATGCCGCAATTGGCGAGCAGGCAAAGGAGCGTCGAACGGATTCGTTTCCCTTTGCGGCTAAACAGTGTCGTAAGACGGTCGGAGATTCCAGCGGGGGCGTTTTTTGCCACCTGCATGATGACCGTTTCCGTCAGGTCCAGTTCACGTTTTACGAGTTCGCGGGCTTGCGATAAAACTACTTTGAAGTCGGCTTTCGTCGGACTCATTTAAATATCCAAATCGTTCAAGACTTTATATGCGTTCGTTTCGATGAACTTGCGGCGCGGTTCCACGTCTTCGCCCATGAGCATGCTGAAAATCTGGTCGGCAAGGACGCTGTCTTCCACATGGCACTGCTTGAGGAA